>WGUO01000029.1 GCA_014867205.1 Muribaculaceae bacterium
CGGACATCGGTCTTGCTGAATCAAAGTGGGGATACAGCAATGTATCCACGGGCGCAGGTGTCGTGGCAGCAAAATCCTCATCCAAATATACAATAGATTTGAAGGAATTTCTAAAAACAACATTAAACAACAGATAAGATGAAAAAGTTACTTTTTATCGCAACTATGCTGTTCACGATACTAACCCTCCCATCATGTGAGGGCGTTGATGGACCAGACCCACCACCTGTTTTCTCTGAAATAGCAATCCGTCTTGAATATATCGGTCTGGATGATTTTAAAGGTGAATTATCCAGAATAGCGATATTCATTACTGATGAAGACGGTAATTTCATAGTCCGTCATGCTGACAAAATAGACGGGGATACATTTACGGTTGATTGCAAACCCGGCAAATATGTCGTAAGCGCCGAATATGTTAATCCCAATACCGATGATGACAACATCATTCTCGAAAGTGTAAATGTAGAAGTACAAGCAGAACAACCGCTTGAAGTGATTTTGAAAATAAACCTCAATAAAATAGAAAAGCAAAAACAAAACTAAGGATGTAAATATCAATGAAAAAGTTACTTTTTATCGCAACCGTATTGTTCACGGTTCTCTCGTTCTCTTCCTGCAAGGAAGATGATCCAGTTCCCATGATTTGGGAGTTCTCCGACTATGACCGAGAGGCTGTCTCGGCAGTCTATGCTCCTGATTTTGTCAATCAGGTGGCAATCGCTGCACCTCCGGAGTATAGCGGTGACATCACTCTGAAATGCACCAATTACCCTCAGATTACGCTCAATGCGAATAACGCTGATGGTACTTTTAAGAGTGCCGAGGCCGGATTCACGGTAATAAAGGTTAATGACAACACTCTTAAAATCACTTTTGAGCCAATAGAGGCAACAAGTGATAATGGAATATATGAATTCGTTTCGGCTGACGGTAGAAACGGCAAGGAAACGGGGAACACCAATATGTCTGTCGGCAGAGTTAAAAAATGAAAGCCCCTAAATCACGACTCATTGTCGTAATGTCAGCTGTTGCCATGCTGGTGTCGGTATCTTCCTGCGCCACTATGCGTATTGACCCGTCCAACAGAGCCGAACAGGTTTCAGTAACATTCGACAAGACAATCAAATAACAGAATAAATAATGAAATATTCCTTACTCGGGATAAGCGTTATCGCGCTTATCTCAGCCCTCTTGTTGTCTTCTTGCAGCAAGGAAGAGTACGTGCCGGTGCCGGTCAGTTCAAAGTCATGCAACATCGAGATTGAATGTGTCGGAGCTTCCGGCGAGAATCTTCTCGCAGACAAATCCTTCACCGACAAAATCAAAATCGAGGGCGAGAACTCCCACTCCAACATCAAGTTCACGGTCAATAACAATCATCTTTGTTTCGAGGCAGACCTTCCTGACCAAGACGATATGAAGTGGTCTAAAGACAGAAGTGAGGCTACGGGCATATCAAAGATGACCGTCAAGTTTGGCAAGCAGAAAGCATCGTTGAAATGCTTTTTGAAATACATCGCGAATCGACCTCCGGCAACAGTAGGCGGTTCCATCACTCTTGAAGAAGTCGAATACAAAGGTATGACTTACAAGCGTAGCGGAGGCTCTGTGACATTCAGAATACAATTCAACAGAGACGGCAAGCTATAATATCAAAAAAGCAAACGCCGGTAACACGGCATAATATCAACCAAATAAATCAAAATCACAAACAATGAAAAAGATTCTCTTTTTCCTCACCGTCCTCGCGACGGTGCTCGGCATGCAGTCGTGTAGCAATGCCGACGAACCGCAAATAGCTGCGGTTACTCAAGAAAGGGACTACGAGGTAGTCTATGTAGGAGACCTCTCCACCCCGACCACACGTGCAAACGTGGATGCAACTCAGACATCTGAACAAATCCTGAAGTTCAAGGATCAGGCCGCCTATGACCGAACTTTAGCATCGGTCAAGGCAATGGATGGAGCTGCCAGACTGGAGTTCTTCAACAAAATCGGTTTCGACGGAGCATATACGCTCTTGAACAAAGCGGATGAAGAGCTTGACAAGGCTTTCGACCTTGCAGAAACCACAGACTCGATTTCCGGTGTGGCAATCATCCGCGAGTGCGTAGAAAAGTATAGTGGCATTCTGACGTTCAACGAGACAGACCCTTCAGATGTGACTCCTTCACTGCCATTTGTCGATGAGAAGGCAGAACTGCTGGGCAACAAGAATGGCTATGTAATGGTCGGAGACAACCTCATTGCTCCCAAAGCAGCTGCACCCGGTCCGGTTTATAATGGAAGCTTCATTAAATATGGAGCCGAAGTTAAAGTCAAGAACGGCAAGTATACCAGCTATTTCAGATTAGGTCGTATCGGCGTGAATATGGCCTTCCAGTTAGAGACCTACCGCAGAATCTTAGGAATCAAGAAGTCTGACAAAAATTGCTGCTATGACGGGAATCTCGAAATCTACAGCAACGGCAAGTCTGAAAAGGCAATAATCCACAATGGTAAAGGTGATTGGAAATTGTACTCCTTGGCAAGTGCCTACACTCCCAGAGTAAACATGAAGATGACAAACTTTTCATCTACTCGAAATAACAACAATAAAGTTTCTAAAACGATTACCAATATTTTGGTAAAATAACAACAATTCATTGGGCTTGCTTCGGACTATACAAGTTTTTAACCCGTAACCGAGGCAAGCCCAATCAAAAATCAAATAAGATGAAAATTAAAGAGTTGTGTAGAATATTAGTCTACATATTATTTATTGGGGTATCTTTGATGTCATGCTCCGATGATATGGTCCCTCCTGAAGAAATGGGAAGCTTCCCACTCACAAGAAGTGTAGCAGAGGAAGCCGATTCTACTGTACGATTGGCTTTCTCTGACGAGTTGGCTCTTTCAGAAGCTATTTCTTCAATGCAAGATGAAATGGAGGGTACTTCAGTGACTTCAGTGCAAAAGGTACAATCAGCAACACCTTCAAATCCCAAATTCATTAGCATGATGGCAATGCAACCTGTATCTGATGTCACTCAACCGCGTCTAACCTACTATGAAGCTCTGGGCTACGATTCGCTTGTGCCAAATCCCAAGTTTGCCCAGCTACTAAATACTCGTGGTGAAGTTGAGGTGGGGAACGAGATTATAAAAATCACACCCAAAGGCACATATAGGTTCCCAAAGCAAGATGCACAGGATTGTATCGAATTTATCTCCCAAAATCCAAATGTTGAAGGTCAGCGAGTAAGTGACGACACGTATAAATTGAATGAAAAAGTAACACTGATCAAAACATTTCAGGAAAAAGATGCAGATTATTCATTACTTTCTATGGGCAATTATATTGACTTGCCTGATGATTTCTTTGGAGATGATGACGATGATTCGGCTACTCCATTATTGGCTTCGACACGTTCATCAATCCCAGAGCCAGATTTCAATGGCTTTCAAACTTTCTCCGCTGATAGAAAAACACTCATTGGAAAACTAATTCAAAATATTATTGGTTCGACAAAAGCATGCACCGTTAATTTCAATAAAAAAAGAAGAGTACGTGGTTCATTCTATTTTTATAATTACGGCGTATATGGTGAAATTGGGGTTAAAGGATGGACAGACAGAAAACGCAAACATTGGTTTGGATGGACAAAAGTAAATTGCGATGAACTAAGAGTCGGGTGGCGTAATGTAATCTTAAAATTACCTTTATCTTCTGATCTTAAAAAGGCATTATCTGGAAACAAAGACATAGGCTATCTTCCTCCGCAAAATGTCAATATTAATGGAAAAGTTGCTAATACAGCCACATTGGTAATGCCGGAAATCCCAAAAGACTTGAAATCGAAAATAATCGCGCAAGGAGTTAAGGCCATCTATAATTACGCTAAATCAAAATGGGGGAATAAGGCTAAAGATCTGGATAAAGCAGATGCATGTATAATAGCTACTCCATCTGAGTTGCAATTCGTCGCAAACGATGATGATATAGTAAAATATAACACTAAGTCTTATTGCCATGTATTCGCAAAAAACTTCATGTATTTCAACATAGGGTGGTCTAATACAAATGGGTTCTTTCTTAATAATGTGACACAACACAATGTTAGCCAGTTGGGAGCTTGGCTTAAAATGATAATAGGCCTGTTTAATCAGAAGCACATAACACTTACAAGTGGAGAAGTATATGTTTGTGCGCGTTTTGGAAACGAATGGCGAGGTATGAAGATTGTAAAAAAATAAACATACATAGGAAATTGATAATTCAGCAGTAATAGGCAATAAAAGAAAGACGGTCTTATTATTTATTGCCTTGCATAAAAATACAATAGCAAGTTGAAGATAATATCAAGTACAATAGGGGATGTACTCCAAAAGAGCGCATCCCCTCGGTACAACATTAGACGGTGATTTTACGGAATGAAAAGGGCGGCAAGCTCCTGACAGCGGCGCTTGTAAAGTCCTTTATGGAATCTACCCTTATATTTACAGTGGGCAGTATAGGCTTTGAATATGTTGCGGTCTCCGGCTTTCAGTTTCCGATATACCGAGCTTTTCTTTACCGCTCCCGGTCCGATATTGTAGGACAGCACCCCCAAAAGCAGCGCATCCATCGGTTTGAGGTCATTGAAGATACCGATAAACTTATTGAGATCTTTGCGTAAAAGCATATCGGCTTCCCGTTCACTCATCTTATAGCCTCGGAAATATTTTTCACCGGGAAGTTTTCTATGACCGTAGCCCAGATATGGCCAATGACGGCGAGAATCATGCAAAGTCTCGTGGTGCTTGATAATCAGAACGGCTCTCTCGTATGGAGGCAACTCCATTATTGATTTCTTCGCGGCGAAAGCCGGCGAAGTGGAGGAGAACGCCACTATCGCCATAAGTAAGATTAAAATTTTTCTCATCATCGGATAATCGGAGTTACAGGTCCAACAATCGGGCCCACGATTCCGGGAATATCGCCGCCATCATCGCCGCTGTCCTTGCCGTTGAACTCAAAGGTCTGCTCCCACGGAGTCGAGCCGAAGTTATCCTCAATCACTATCAGGAGTTTGTGAGCCTCCGATGAACGGGCCGTGTAGTTCAGCCGGAAAGTCTTGCTTTCGAGAAGCACACGGTCGTTGTTGACAAGCACCGGTCCATCCACCAGCTTCAGCGTTCCCTCTCCGTCATATTGGAAATATCGGATGGTGTAGAGCGTGTTGGAATAGTTGCCCTCCGGCTTAATCTCGAAACGCAGCTCAACGGTCTGACCCTTTGCGATTTTGTCAGTATGGGGCATAACCTCCACCGTGAACGGATACGACTGCTGGACTTCAAGGTCTTCGGAACATGAAGTTAGCGCGAGGATGATTGCGAACAGAGTTATCCAGAACCCGAAGAACCGGGCAGGAGTGAGGCGCATCGCGCCGATTTTATTGAGAATTGTATTCATAATTCAGAGTCTTAATTTTGAATTGTTGGAGATTTTGGGCTGTGTAGCCATCAGGTAGTCATTCAGATCCTTGTGGTCCGGATAAAGAGCCGACTTGTCAGCCACTTTGTCGCCGAACTCCCGGCGGAGTCTTGAAAGGGCGTTTCGCCCTGCATCGTCATTGTCGAGATAGCACAGAATCAAGGAGTAATCCGAAAGAGGCGTTATCGCCTTGCCGACATTGGCAACCGAGTTAAGTACCACCGAATCCACATCGTCATTGAAGCCCAGCCTCTCAGCCGAAAGAAAGTCGAGGAACCCCTCGAACACGTTGCATCGGGAATTGCCACCGGCTATATGCGATATTGCCTTCGGAGGATAAGAGAGCTTGGCAAACGGATTGCGCAACTCAAATCCATGTTCGACATTCTCAAAGCCGACGGCATAATAATCCCTGCCGTGTAGCCTGTAATCGACATGAACACAATACCGTCGGGCCAGATTCTCCGGGATTCCGCGCCCCGCGAGATAGTTCAGTAACCTCCGGGAACACAGTGGCCCCACCTCGATATTCTCAAATGCCGGTTCCGGTCTGACTTTCGGCATAGGTTCCGGTCTGTAACCGTTGGGCATCGGAATCTTCATGACCTGCGAGATATATTCAGCCTGCTTGATGAAATCGCCACTGCCGATCATCTCCCCAGCCAGAGTGAAGATATCGCCGCCCTTTCCGATACCATAGTCGTACCACAGATTATTATAGCCGATATGCAGGGAGGCGTTTCTCTCACTGCGGTACGGAGCCAGAAACCAGAACCCCTTGCGGTCTTTCCCTTTCATCTCCGCACCTAAATGCAGCATGAAATCAAGCAGGGATATTCCCTTGAAATATTCCTTGTCCATGTTTCACATACGGAATTTTCGTTGTGGCTTCGGTACATCAGGCTCATGGCGAATGTCAACCTTGCGGATGGCAGACATTTCAGAGGCGATAAACCGGTTCAGCTCCGACATACTGCAACTGCCCATAATTTCGTATGCAAGGTCATATATTCCGCCATAAGCTCCTGATTTTGTATCACGCCACAAATTTGTTTCAGTGTTTATGACCATAGTCGCGGCGTGATTGTCATCGTATGGAGCATTGTAAACGCGCAGATTGCCGTCGGCTGCCACCGGGTGTTCCTGTCCAAGAGCCTTCATAAACTCCGTAAGCGGAATGTTCTTAATGTCAAGATCTACTATTGTAGGCATGGATTATTCGATTGTGAGTTTAACGTGTACCCCGAACTGGGTCAGGAAATGGCCGGTGTCGTTGCCGAACACGAACCGTTCCTTTACATGGGCGCCGAGCGCCAGCCTGTCCGAAAGATAAAAATCAGCCGACAGGGTCAACGCGCCGCCATAGATGAAGGCATCACCGTTCTTTATTGTAGAGCCGTCGGAAAGTATATGCTTACTCCAGTTGACTGTCTCATATCCGCCGAGAGCCGACACACCGCCATAAAGATGGAAGGTCTGAGAGTAGTCGCTGACGATATGGAGGTTATACCCGACCTCTCCCGTGAACTGCGCCACCGGGATGCGGCCCTTCTCCCCATAGGGTCTGTAAGTCTGGAGATATTCTCCACCGAAAGACCAAGTGTTTGCATTACCTTTGAAAACGGAATAGAATACTCCGAAATCATATCCGCAGTTGCGTGAGTTACCGGCATAGAAACCGTTTACCATGTCGGCACGGACTTCGACTGCCGACATTCCGGGGAGGCATCGCTGGGCCATTGCCCGCCCTCCGAAGAGGGTGAGCATGGCAGCGAAGATTATAAGAATCTTCTTCATAAGCTGATGTTTACTGAATTGAAAGCTCGTCAATTACATTTGCGCGGACAATATCGCCGTTCTCGACCACGAAAGACTGATTGCGGCCCCCTTCCTTCTCCGCGACCTCGATGACAAGCTGCTTGTCGTCGGGGATAGTGAATTTCTCAAGGGCAAACACCGTTCTCTCCGATTTCTTGCCGCTGACCACCGTCACATAGTTCTGGGCGCGTAGCGGCTCCAGCACATGCTCCTGCATGGCGGTTCGTTTGACAACCTTCTTATCGACAATCTTGAACGAGATGTAATCAATATCGAAAGCGATATTCGATGTATTCTTCAGTTCAGTGTGGAAATAGAGAAGACCGTTGTTGGTGTATATGCTTTTCAGAATGAACTGTACACCGAAACGTTTGGAGCCTATATGCTTGATTTCGCGCTTGTCCTGCTTGTAGATTGATTTCATAATCAGCTTTACAAGCATCGGCGACTCCTGACCCAGACGCTCCAAGAATATCTCCTGCGCATTGTTGGGACGGTTGACCGCCTCCCCGTCGTGGATAAAGTCAGTCATCTCGATATTGAGCAACAGCGGCTCCTTTGCGAATTTCACGTTAAAGGTGAAGAAACATCCGTCATCGGTAATGACCGTGAGATTCGTCTCGGACTTGAACGACTTGACAGCCGACTTCACACGCAACACGTTTTTCGCGCCGTCGGCCAGCCCTGCCACAAGATTCTCGTCGCCCAAATCTACATACACGATTTCCGACGGGAAAATGACATGGGTAGTCTTGTTGAACGCCACTTCCAGAGCGTGAGGGGGAATCATGCGGTCAAAACCGACCTTGCGCGTCAGACCCACGAACTTGTCTCCGTCGGTGTAGCCGGAACCGTACACGTTGATGTCGTGTTCTGCCACCTGCTCAGTGTCAGACGACACATCGTTATCGGTGTTTTTGACCGCTTTGGTCTTGGCAAACGCCGAGGAAGCCATGCCTATAACGGCGACAAGGAAAAGAATTATAGTCTTGAAATTCATAATAGTTTTCTGTTTTGGTTACACATCTTCAGGCTGATGAAGCATTACCCGGTATCCGGATTTCAGGTGGACTTTCACAGTCCGCATCTTCTTTGTCAGATACTGGCTGACACCGTTGATAAGTCCGCGCCCCACATCGGAGGCAATCTGCGCACCGGCATCGGTGGAGATATTTATCGAACTGCCCATCGTTGACCCCATGTTGGCGCCAATCTCATGCAGAGCGTCCGACTCCATTGAGTTGGGAATATTAACTCCTTCCTGTCCGTCGGTGTCATATACTGTCAGCTCCACCTCATACACGGAGCCTTCGCACTCCACCGATGACACGGCGATCTCAAGTCTCTCTCCCTGCAATCTCGCGGCACCGACAACTGTTGTGTTGCGCGGAACAAGGCGGCTTCCTATCCACATCGGTTCCACAATCCGGAGTCTTACTGTCTGACCGTCGGTAACGCTCTGGTGCCCTGCCACGACAGCGGCGATTGTGTTCTTCGGACTTGTTGCCTTTGCCCCTACCGAGGTATTGAAACCGCGTCCGGCGGCATAGGATGAAAGAGTCGATACAACATTCCTTTTTACTTGCGCGACAGGATGGACATTCCTTTTGCCCTTTTCCTCGACAGAATGCGCCGGAGCGGGATTCACGGCATTGCCGTTGCCCATATACTGCGCCGCGAGCTGGTAGGAGCGTTCAAGAAGTTCCATCTGATCCGGCTGTTGTACCTGTTGCGCCGCCATAGCGTTCTGCGCCTCCAGCTCGTCAATCCGTTCCTGCAATTCCGCCATGCGGACGGCATCGGAGTTTTCCGGTACGAAGAAGTCATCGAGGGAAGCCTGTACCTCCTGATACTGCATGGCCGACTGTTCAATCGGGGAGGGTTCGGGCGCAGCCGTTGTGTCCGCCGGTACGGAATCCTGTCTTACGGACGCGGCACTCAAAATGCTGTCCTGACGGGCCTTCTCCCTGCGCATCTCCGCCTCGGCAAGCGCTTTGAGCTTGTTGCCCTGCAACTTGTCGCTGTCCCCGTCGGGCAGCTCCATGTTGGCCTTTCCCTTTACCGCGCCGTCATCAGACATATACGAGCCGAAGATAAGCCACATCGAGCCGAGGAAGATGATCGCCGCGCCGGGAATGACAAGCAGGTATTTCTTCATTTTCTGCCTCTCGGCAGCCGATTTTGACTCAAACCAGTCATTGATTTTCGTTTTCAGTTCCTGAAGGTTCATATTCGGAATCCTTGAATTGCCAAATATCCGGCGTATCGCCGTTGTCGAAGGCCGGGAGTTCCAGCCCCTCTATGTGTTCCGGCTCGATTCTCTCCATCAGGGCCTGTCCGCGCCCTATGCGGTAGCAGGCGTTGCCGAACACGAAGAAAGCCGTGAAGATGAACAGTGAAAGCAGGACGGTTATAAGTGTAAGCCTGCGGTTTGCCGGGATGCCGTCGCACTTGCGGCGCAGATACTCGCCCAGAGCCGATTTAGGTTTGCCCCACACCTTATTATATATGGCGGAGCGCATTGATTGAAATTTATTCATCGGTTATCGCTTTACCGTTGATATGTCCTTGTTCTCAAGGATATTGAAATTCTCGATGATGAATCCGTTTGGATTGTCGTCGGAGCGCGAGGAGTTTGTGAGGCGGCACACCGTCACGAGGCTTCTCTCGGTCACGTTACTCTCACGGATAATCATCTGGCGGGCATAAGTCCGGGCCACATAGGGGTAGTTGTTGAAATCGCACACCACGCTGTCAACCTGACACACCTGATTGATGTTTCCCGAAATTATGCGGTTGTAGTAGCCCTTCTCGGAGTAATCCGAATAATAGTTGTATGCGCTTTTGTCGGAAAGAATCAGCGCACGGTTGATGTTATGCTCGATGGCGGACTTGTCCGGGGAGAGCGAAAAGAACAGCTCATGGAAGCGGCGCACATGTTCCCGCGCCTCCGCCGGACGGTTCTGGCTCATGTCCTGCGACAGAGCCAGCATCAAACTCTTGCCGTTGTCAAGGACATAAATCTTTTCCCGCTGCTTCTCGGCGAAATTGAAAGCCGCCACCAGCGCTACCGAGACCACGACCGCGCACATCGCCACGAACACTATTCCGAACAGGCGTATCTGACGGAAGGATGTCTCGATGTTTTTTAATGACTTGAATTCCATTCATTTTAGGTTTTAAGTCATAGTTATGAGTTATGAAGTGAGCCTCGTCACCCGTAACTATGAGTTATTACTTTATTTAAGGAGTTTGCCGACACGACCGGCCACATTCCCGGCAACCGCGCCACCGACACTTCCGGCGGCGGAACCTGCTTGCATAGCCGTGTTGTTGACCGCACGGTTGTAGCTGCCCATGCCTCCGGCCTGTATGATCCATCCGGCAACCGTCGGAATTGTGAAGTATCCGATGATTCCGATTATCATAAATAGTATATACGCGGTGTTGCTCCCGTCAATATCGACATTAGGATTGTTTGTCAGCTCCGAAATGTCGTTCTGCAACATCAGCACTTGTATTTTCGCCAGAATCGTCGAAAACAGGTCTGCCACCGGCAGCCATAGGTAGGTCTGGATATAGCGGCATATCCACTGGACAAGGGTGTTCTGGAACCCGTCCCACACCGAAATCGCAAAACTTATCGGGCCGAGGATGGCGAGGACTATCAGGAAGAAAGTCCTTATCGTGTCGATGGTAAGCGACGCGGCCTGAAAAAGCAGTTCAAGAAGCTCACGAAAGAAATTCTGAATGGCTTTCTTCACCTTATACATCCCGCGCTCGATATACATACCGGCAGCTGTGCCTACCTCAGTCACGCCAAGTTCGTCAATCTGACGGTCAAACTCCGCGTCATCGACAAGATACGCCGTGGAGGGATCCCGCATCATCGCCTCGTATTCGAGCCTGTCCTTCTCCTCCCGATATTTCTGCATATCGAGGGTCTGGCCCTCCAGCATACCGGCGGTTCCCTGCACGATAGGCGACATCACGGAGTTTATCGTGCCAAGCACCACGGTCGGAAAGAACATGATGCAGAAGCCGATTGCAAACGGGCGCAGCAGCGGGAACACATCAATCGGTTCAGCCCTTGCGAGCGCCTGCCATACCCGGTATGCGACATAGAACAGCGCGCCGAGTCCGGCGATTCCCTGCGCGACACCCGCCATGTCGGAACACAGAGGCATCATCTCGTCATAGAGCGAGCGCAGAATCGTATGGAGATTCGAGAAATCAATCGCGCAGAGCATAATCACCAGTATCTTTCGGCACCCTTGCCGTAAAGGTTTATCACACGCTGCGTATCAGCTTCCTTCTTCGCGCGGAGATAGGACACGGAGATGTTCTTGTTCGTGAAATAGGAGGTCAGGTTGCGGTAGCGGCTCATCTCCTTATAGCACCTGTCAACAATATCCATGCGGTCCTTGTCGGTCATCGACATAGTGGTAATGTTCACCACGTTCTTCAGTTCGCCCAGCACCCCGTTGGCTTCTTCGAGAAGGCGGGTGTAGCCCGACGCGATAGCCGACAGTTCCGAGGCAGTGAAATTCGGGTCAGTCAGCATCTTGCGGAAATTCGTCACATAGGTCTCGCTTATGTCACCGAGCATCAGGACGGTCTGCTGCACCTTGCGGGCGTCGCGGACAAGATTGTTGACCGAGCGCAGGGCGTCATAATATTTCTTGCCCTGCTCATAAATCTTGACTGTCTCCTGAAACGACTTTACCATGTGCGTCGCAGTCTTCGACTCGTGGACAAGCGACTTGGAGTTGTTCACGATGCTCTGCGCTATGTTGGAGGGGTCGATGACCGTCCACTGCGCGTTAGCTTTGCCGGCGCACAGGAACATCAGCACCGCGACCACGGGAATTATAAATTTAATTCTGCTCATTATAATGATTCTTTATGTCAGTAAATTCTGGAGGCGCATCCTCCGATTAACCTCACTCCCAAAGAGAGAAGGTAGAGTGCCATGCGCAGGAGGAGCGCGGCAACGGCGATCACAGCCGTGATGATTAGAAGCAATATCCGTAAAACCGTCATACATCATTCATTTGCGAGTTGCTTTATCGCGGCCTCGATGTCGCCGCCAAGTCTCCGTGCCGTATCCAGCACCCTGATTTTCTCCGTTTCCTCGGTGGTGTAGCAGAAATATTCCTCCCGGCTCACCTCCGTGGCATAAACCGCAGACTGCGTTCCGCCGAGTCCTATCCATACTTCCTTATACAGTCGGTTCGGATTGTTGGCGAGATTGATGCTGAGTATCTGCGCCTTCTCCTTGTCGGTCAGACCCAGCAGCGACTGGATCTGGTCAAAGCGGTTCATATACTTGCGCTGATCCAGAAGAATCTTGCAGTCGGAGTTGTTGATGATGGTCTCCTTGACAATCGGCGACGACATGATGTCGTCAACCTCCTGCGTAACCACCACGGCCTCCCCGAAATATTTGCGGACGGTCTTGTACATGTAGCGCATATACTCGGCCATGTTAGCGGTGGAGAGCGCCTTCCACGCCTCCTCGCATATAAGGAGTTTCCGGATACCCTTCAGGCGCCGCATCTTATTGATGAAAGCCTCCATGATGATTATCGTCACCACCGGGAACAATTCCTTGTTATCCTTCACATTATCAATCTCGAAGACAACAAAGCGCTTGTTGAGAAGGTCGATGTTCTCCTTTGAATTGAGAAGGAAATCGAAACGCCCTCCGTGATAATACTGCCTCAGAGTGGTAAGAAAATTGTCGATGTCGAAATCCTGACGGTGTATCGGAATCGGACGTTTCGCCATTTCCTCGCGGTACTCGTCGCGCATGAACTCGTAGAACGAGTTGAAACAGGGAACGATGTCCCGGTCATTCTTCATGCGGTCGATGAACATTGACAGAGCAGAGCCAAGCTCACCCGATTCCGTCTTCGTTATCCTGTCGTCCTCCGACTTCCAGAGCGTGAGAAGCAGCGTCTTGATGCTGTCCTTCTTCTCCACATCGAAAACATAATCCTCGGTATAGAAGGGATTGAAGGATATGGGGCTGTCCTCCCGGTATGTGTAATATATGCCGTCCTCACCGTGGGTACGGTTGTGGATAAGGTTGCACAGACCTTCGTAAGAGTTTCCGGTGTCTATCAACAGCACATGGGCGCCCTGTTCATAATACTGGCGTACCAGATGGTTGGTGAAGAACGACTTGCCGCTACCTGACGGGCCGAGTATGAATTTGTTGCGGTTTGTCGTTATGCCGCGCTTCATAGGCTCGTCGGAAATGTCGAGGTGCAGCGGTTTCCCGGTCTGACGGTCAACCATCTTTATCCCGAATGGCGACAGCGAAGAACGGTAGTTCGTTTCCGCAGTGAAGAAGCACACCGCCGGCTCTATGAAGGTATAGAACGATTCTTCCGCAGGGAAATCGGCCTCGTTGCCCGGCATGGCAGACCAGAACAGCGTCGGGCAGTCGATGGTGTTGTGCCGGGGCATACACCCCATTGTCGCAAGCTGACCGCCGACATCGTTCTTGATGCGCCGCAATTCCTCGGCGTCGTCGCTCCACGCCATGACATTGCAGTGCGCCCGGACGCTTGTCAGTCCGTAGGAATGGGCCTCGTTCAGGTAACGGTCTATCCATTCCTTGTTGATCGCATTGCTGCGGCTGTACTTGGAAAGACTGTTCATGTTGCGGGCCGTCTTCTCGAAGCGGGCAAGATTCTCGTCGTGGCTGTCGATGAACACATACTGGTTGTATATGTGGTTGCACGGCAGGAGCAGCCCCACGGGTGAGGCAAACGACAGGCGGCAGTCGGAGCGGTCGGTGGAAAGACGCTCGTAGCGGTTGTCCGTGCTGACCTTCGACGGAAGGTCGTCGGTGTCCGAAAGGGTATGGAGGCAGAGCATCTTGTCTCCGACGCGCATCTCCTTCGCCGATAGGTCGATGTCCTCCAGACAGGTAACATCCGACATGGATAGGGACATATATTTCTCTATGATGCCCGATGATGTCTCCGTTCCCAGAATCTCGTCGTCAGAGAGACGGCGCAGGCTGATACAGCCGGTGTCGTTGATGATGCGCTCGAACTGTTCCACACTCTCCATGAACTTCACCACCATCTCGTGATTCAGTTCCTTCGGGGTTATGCGTCCCCGGCACAGAGTGGAGAAATTGCTCTGCTGGCGCATCCGCTCCTTCGTCGTCTTAGTCAGGAACAGATAACACCTGTGGTCAAGGTACGGACGCTCGTTGAAATGGCGCTCGAAAGAGCGGTCAAGGAAGCTCAGTCCCTCCTTCTGCAATTCCGGCCGGTAATTTTCCGATATGAATATGTCCTGTTTGTGGACAACCGAAAAATGCGGCAGAACCTTTATCGCCTTGCACCATGCCGAGTGCATGGCCTCGTATTCGGCGGATGTTACCGTGAACAGCTCCGGTAGCCTCACCTCAAAGGCCACCGTGATGTCGGCGTCCTTTGAGATGATGCAGCCGTGTTCAACGGCAAGGAGGGGGAGTTTCGATTCAAGAGTCGTCGCTCTCAGGGTATTTCTCATTTTTATTTATGATGTTTCCTACACGTTTTTATCAGGCGTGTGATACGCAGTCGGTTGATTATGTAGCGGGGCCGGTATCTCACGGCGCCGAGCTTCATAAGTCCGTATTGCCCGAACCTGGCGTTAAGCCGGAATGTGAGCCAGACAAGGACCGAGGCAGACACTGCGGCGAAGCCGATACAGAACCATTGCGGGACACCCGCGACATACATTATCACAAACAGGACGAACAGGGACAGAAGGCCGATGGCGAATATGAAAAGATATTGCGCTTTCAGACCCTTGTACTCCACACTGCGCCCCACGCCTTTGTTGATGGAATACTCGGACATCAGAGGAAGAATGACTTGAGGATTGTGGCGGCTACGATAAGGAAGATGCAGGCTCCGAACCATGACGCGGCGGTCTTGCTGGTGTCGGGGTCTCCGCTCGACCATTTGGAGTAGCATTTCACGCCTCCGATAAGACCCACGACCGCCCCGATCGCATAGATAAGTTTCACTCCCGGCTCGAAGTACGATGTCACCATCGTCGTAGCCTCGTTGATGCCCGAAAGACCGTTGCCGGCGGCACTGACAAACTCGACAGAGCAGAGAATCATAAGAACGGCGAGGACGACACGTCCTTTCAGAATCATAAACTTGTCTTTTACAGTTTTCATAAGAATCAGTGTTTGAATGTGGCCGGGATACAAAACCAGCCACGGTAACGCCTTTTTTCGGCTTGTGTGGTGGATGGTATGACTCAATGCGGTCAGCCGTAATCAATCTTCTTCATCTTTTTCACTGTATTTGTCAGTATTATCCGGTCTCCGGAGCGAGCCGTCAACATCAATTTCACGACCTTTGCGCCTTGTCGCGGACGGCCTGCCGATTTTTTTCTTATGCGCCGCCCGCACACTCTCGGCGATGCAGTTCATTATTCCGGCGTTGATTCTTTCATCTGTCTCCATCATTTTGCCGATGAATACCACATCGCGCATACCAGTCAGGACTCTCCCTGCCTCGGCTTTCTGTTCCGGTGTCGCCGAGGGATTTGCCGCCACGGACACCGCCGCCTCAATCTCGTCGATTGATTCCCCTTTCGCGGGAGGAGAAACGCTGTCAGGCTCAAAGTCGTCCATGTCGGGGGTATCGTCCGCCATGTCATTGCCGCTGTCATCTTCCGCTTTCCCGGAATTCTCCGTTTCAGTCTTTTTGAACTCGACATCCTGCGGATTTACATCCCCCATCTTGGCGTTCAGCACATAGGTCATTGCTGCTGCCATAGATTCGGTTAGCACTTCCCGGAATTTGTCAAAGTCAAAATCGCTCTGCGGAACAACCGTGACTACATTTTTCTCTGTATCTTCGTCAGTGTCGTCCGGCGCCGGACTCCGCACTGTCTTTCCGTTCCCGGTCTTGTTCTGGGTCTTGTTTCCCTTTCCCCGGAACATCCATGTGACGAAAGCGAGATAGACAAAGGCGCAAATAATCAGGATTGATGCTGTGTTCATAGGCGCGTCTTTTTCTTACCCTTCTCCATAAGGGCATTGAGTATGTCGGCGTTGCCCTTCAGATGATCAAGAAGAATCCGTGTTACATACACTCCGATTGTCAGCCCTTCCACATCGAGTAGCGGCACGGTCATTTTGAGTCTGTCAACCAGCTCACGGGGAACGAATATTCCTTTTCTCGCCCCGACTTCTCCCGGTTCCAGAAACAGTGATCGGTAGGAATCCGTCTCTTTTGCGGATACTGCGGCGGATTTTTTATTTGTCGCAGCGGCGCTATTGTTTTCAGTTGCCATATCTTTCAGAATTTTAATGAATCGTTGAACATCCTTTTTATGATGTCGTCATATTCCTTGAAATGCTGTTCCAGCACATTGTTGACATATTCCGTAATGGAGCCTCCATCGGAGAAGAAAAGCATCATCTTCTGCATTTTGAGCTTGAACTCCTCGCTTATGTACACCTGTTTCCCTTTGCGGCTTATGCGCCGGTACTTATTTTTCAGGATAAAACTCTCCATATATTCAAGTTCCCGATTGGACAGCGGCGTGCTGTCGGCCACGGTCTTGTCGGACGCCGCTTTTTCGGAAGAAACCGATGCTTCGGACGGCGCCGGAATTTCGGACGCGGCTGTCGTGTGCGATGCGTTTTCCTCGTATCTTTCAAGGAACTTGTCGGGATCGAAGCCTTGTTCTCTTTTCCTTGCCATAATCAGTCAGGTTCTATGGTTGCCAGAATCTCGTCCACCAGTTCGGGGAGCTGACTGTTGCGCAGAAGGCTCTTGTCCGGAGGCATGAACGTGGAGCGAAATATCCCGCAGCGCCCCGATGTGTCGCCGTCTTTGGTGTACTTTACGCTCATGGGCAGGATGGTGTCCAGCGATTCGATGCACAGAGAGGCCACATAACGGTTGATGATCTGACAGAGGTTGTTGCGGTCTTTCGGCTGCACCTTGTTCCAGACAAGGAACATCCCCTTGACATTGGTGCCTTCCTTGAAGAGCATCTGTTCGTTCACGTTGTGTGCGAATCCTATTGAACTTTTGAGATCTCCGGTCTCCGGAGTGATCGGCACGAAAAGATAATCCATCGCGGCCAAAAGGTTCACCAGTTCGCGGTCGTTGACCGTACCGGTGATGTCGAAGAATACATATTCAGGCGGTTCCCCTTCCTGAATAGCTTTCTCCGCATGGTCGAGAGCAGTGGCGGGAGAGCATTTGATAATCTCATAGGCATCCCCACGGAAGCTTTCCATGAATCTGGCGAAACGCCTTTTGACAACGGGATTCTCCCGTATCAGCAGCTTGTCCTTCTCGCGGTACTCGACCATGCTGTGCTGTCTGGGGTCACAGTCGAGAGCCAGCACCCTCTTTCCGAGGACATAGTGCAGGTAGCTTGCGACAAGTGTCGTAAGGGTGGATTTGCCGGCTCCCCCTTTCTGTGTGGCGAAAGCCACATAAATCGGGTCTTGCATTTATAGTAGGTGGGATTGGGTAATGTAATACGACGTCAGCCGTGCGGCACTTTTCCCGTGCCTTGTGGAATGTCCGGCTTGATAACCATGTCCGGCTTATCCGTGGAGTGAACTGAAAATCGCCAGCCCGTTCACTCCGGCATATAATCAATAAGAGGTCTGCAATCAGTTAGTACATCAATACGTCAATACATCAATACGTCAATACATCAATACGTCAGTATTTCCTTACGTCAGTACATCAATACGTCAGTATTTCCTTACGTCAGTACATCAGTACGTTCATGCGTCTGACTGTTCAGCCATTCAGATGTTCATACGGTCATACATCCGTATTTCCGTTTGTTCAGGCATACATCTGAATGAACTGCCGTTGTGCCGACCTTCAATACACACAGAAACACATTCATTCATCTGTCCACTCGTAAGGAAGTATGAACTTACTGCCATAATCATGACCGGATGGAGGTACAGCCGGGAGTCTGTTCATCTTTAATTTCATATTTATGTCCGCATGACCTTTCAGTCATAAGGATGACTTTCAGCACATCCTTCCGTCGGAGTGGATGACCGGCCGTTTGACTGACCGGAACTGCAATCATAACGACGGTCATTCAGAAAAAGATTTATAGTTTTCCGAAAGTGCCGACGATTGCCGACCGATTGCCGGCGATTTCCACCCTCGGCAAACCAAAAACTCCCGATTTTGTTACGCAGATACACACAACACATTCCTCAGACACGCTTTTCAGCCGCGTCGGGGATCCGTTTTTTCTCATCGCAATCCCTCATGTCGGCTGATTGATCCTTACGATTCCGGGCTTTGACACACAGGATTCCGGGATTCCATCGCAAGCGCACAGACACATTCGCTTCATCTGATTTTTACCGATTTACGATGCCAACATTGGCATGGCAAGGTATGTGATGTGCTGCACCAAATGCAATTTGCAGCACATCACCCTTGCCAAGCGAGCTTGGGTTGGGATGGCTCCAGAGTCGCTCTCCCCGTTCTCGATTCTGCGCTCCGCAGATTTGATTATACTTTTTATTGCACGATTTATGACTGACAATAGAAAGAGGGCCGGCAGAAAACCGAAGGCCGACACCACCGTTTTCAGATGTTCCGTCAACTTCACTGCCACAGAACAGGCCATACTGATGTCGATGTATGATAAAGTTCAGGTAGAATCCATGTCGGCGTTCATCAAGATGGTGCTGTTTGAAAAGCCGTTCAAGGTCTTTTATGTGGACGAGAACACACGGGTGTTCATAGATAAATTATCCTCGCTTAACGCCCTTTACCGTACCGTCGGCGTTGAATACGCCTTGATTGTAAAGACGCTGAGGGAGAATTTCAACGAGAGAAAGGCGATGAAGGCCCTGTATAATCTGGAACAGAAGACCACCGAGCTGGTAAGAATCAGCATAGAGATAGTCTCGCTGGCCCGGCAATTCGATGAAGCATGGTCGCAAAAATCTCGTTAGGCAAATCCCTTTACGGTGCCATCTGCTACAACGGGGAGAAAATCAACAAGGAAAAAGGCCGGTTGCTCGACACCAACAAAATATATAATGACGGTTCCGGCTCTGTGAACATCCACCGTGTATATGAGGACTTCATGCGCTGGATGCCTTCTCATACAAAGACCGAAAGACCGATGATGCACATATCCCTTAATCCGCATCCCGATGACCGGCTGAGTGACACAGACTACACTGCATTGGCCCACGAGTATATGCAAAAAATGGGTCTGGGGGATATGCCTTATCTGATTTTCAAACATATGGACATCGACAGGCATCATATCCATATAGTGGCGCTCCGTGTGGGAACTGACGGTAAGGCGGTATCCGACAAAAACAATTTCTACCGCAGCAAGGAGATAACACGGGAGTTGGAGAGAAAATACAACCTTCATACCGCAGAGCGTCAGAGAATCACTCCCGATATGCCCATCAGGAAAATCGACCCATCCGGCGACATCAAGCGGCAGGTTGCCAACACGGTCAAAATGGTGGGTATGCGCTACAAGTTCCAGACCATCGGTGAGTATAACGCCATACTCGGTCTTTATAATATCAGGTGTGAGCAGACCGACGGCAGGGTCAACGGACGGGAGTATCACGGTCTGGTCTATTTCGCCACCGACGACAACGGCAATACAATAGCATCGCCGTTCAAGGCATCGCGCCTCGGCAAGTTCGCCAGCCGCACGGCGATAGACGGAAAGATGGAGCGTGCAAAAGACAACATCGACATCCGTCCGACCAAGCAATCCGTATCTGAGGCAATGGCGGAATCTTCGGGTAAGGATGATTTCATCGCCAGACTCAAAGAGAGGAACATCGACCTTATTCTGCGCCATACCGATACCGGGCGCATATACGGCGCGACATTCATAGACCACAATACAAGGACTGTCCTTAACGGTTCGCGTCTGGGCAGACAGTTCTCCGCCAACGCTCTTGAACAGTGGTTCACAGCTGGAGAAAGACCTTCTGTTGTACCCGTTCAGCCGGATACCCGACAGGAACAACCGCAGCCTGATACTCAACCATCGCAATCCGACAGCCGGCAACCCGATTCTGGCAATGCTCAATCCAATACGGCAGGGCAACAGACAACCGGCGGCACATCTCAGGGGCAGCAGCCCGGTCAAGGTCAGGCGCAACAGCAGTTCCGGCAGGGCGACACATCGGCTTATGACGAGATGCCTTCAATTCCCGGTCTTGATCTGTTCCATACCGGCCCCGGATTCGATGCGGAGGAGGAAGCCTTCTACCGCGCCATGCAGCGGCGTAAGAAGAAAAAACGCCGTGGCCCCAGACTGTAATTTTCAACTTCAATTTCAATATATTATGAGCCAACAGGAAGACGACCTCCGGGCGTTAGCCAAAATAATGGACTTCATGCGCGGCATAAGTTTTGTACTTGTGGCCGCGAATATGCTTTGGTTCACGGGCATAAAGACCGTGGAAAGCGGCTGGTTCTATACCACCGCGTACAAGATACTGAGCAATCTGGACAATGCCTGCGGGCTGTTCCACAATCCTAACAATGCCAAATGGTTCGCGCTTCTCCTTCTCGCCCTTTCGTGTTTCGGCACGAAAGGGGTCAAGAAAGAGAGCATCAGGTGGAAACATATAATAATCGCCATCACCGCAGGTATGTTCCTCTATTTCGGTTGCTGGTGGATGCCGGCCAAAGAATGGCTTTACTCCTATATAATATGTACCGTCACGGGATATGTGGCGTTGCTGTTCGGAGGCGTATGGATGGGCCGTATGCTGAAAGGCAACCTGATGGACGACCGTTTCAACAACGAGAACGAATCGTTCATGCAGGAAACGGAACTGAAGACCAATGACTATTCCGTGAATCTCCCCACTCGTTTCTACTACAATAAGCGGTGGAACAAGGGATGGATAAATGTGGTAAACCCGTTCCGCGCCACAATAGTCCTCGGCACTCCCGGTTCCGGCAAGTCATACGCCGTAGTGAACAACTATATAAAACAGTGTATAGAAAAGGGTTACAGTGCTTATATCTATGACTTCAAGTTTCCGGACCTGTCTGTCATAGCGATGAATCATCTGAACGCGCACACAAAAGATTACAAAGGAGTTGTGCCTGAGTTCCGTGTGATCAACTTCGATGACCCGATGCGCTCACACCGGTGCAATCCGATAGCCCCGGAGTTTATGACAGACATTTCCGACGCATACGAGTCGGCCTACACCATAATGCTCAACCTTAACAAAACGTGGGTGAGCAAGCAGGGCGACTTCTTTGTGGAATCCCCGATAATATTACTGGCCGCTATAATATGGTTCCTCCGCATATACAAGGACGGCGAGTATTGCACCTTCCCCCATGCGATTGAGTTCCTATGCCGGCCATACGAGGATATTTTTCCGATACTCACATCGTATCCCGAACTTGAAAACTATCTTTCCCCATTCATGGACGCTTGGCTCGGAGGGGCGCAGGAGCAGCTCCAAGGCCAGATAGCGTCTGCGAAAATCCCTCTGACGAGGATGATTTCCCCGCAGCTCTACTGGGTAATGTCGGCCAGCGAGTTCTCGCTTGACATAAACAATCCGGAGCGGCCTAAGATATTGTGTGTCGGAAACAATCCCGACCGCCAGAACATCTATGGCGCCGCACTCGGACTGTATAATTCCCGCATCGTCAAGCTCATCAACAAGAAGAACAGGCTCAAATCCGCTGTGATAATAGATGAATTACCGACGATATATTTCAAGGGTCTGGACAATCTCATCGCCACTGCGCGAAGCAACAAGGTTGCCGTGTGTCTCGGCTTTCAGGACTTCTCGCAGCTTAAACGCGATTATGGCGACAAGGAGGCGGCGGTTGTGATGAATACCGTCGGTAACATCTTCTCCGGCCAGGTTGTCGGCGAAACTGCCAAGACACTCTCGGAACGGTTCGGAAAGGTATTGCAGAAGCGACAGTCCATATCGGTAAACCGGCAGGATGTGAGCCACTCATTCAACACCCAGATGGACAGCCTGATTCCTCCGAGCAAAATATCGACACTGACACAGGGTATGTTCGTCGGGGCAGTCAGCGACAATTTTGACGAGCGCATTGAACAGAAGATCTTTCATGCGGAAATCGTGGTTGACAACGACAAGGTCAAGGCGGAGACAGCACGATATGCGGATATTCCGGTCATAAATCCCTTCATCGACAAAGCAACCGGGGAATGTGTGATGCAGCGTACCATACAGGACAATTACGACGGCATCAAGAGGCAGGTCAAGAAAATCGTTTTCGACGAGATCAAACGCATCGCGGCCGACCCGATGTTGAAGCATCTTCTCAAACGCCGCTGATTCATCAGAGCGCACACAGTCTGTTCGGCGAAAGTGTAACACGGTACATTTTCGCCGAATATATATTTGTAAATTCCGAAACCATACGATATTGCCGCTTTTTTATTAACTTTGTAGATTATTATGGAGATTGAGCAAAGAAGGAAACACTATACGCTGTTCATAGACGAGTGCGGCGACCCGAATCTGGAAAAGTACGACAGGACTTTCCCGATGTTCACATTGTGCGGCATACTCGTGTCATCGGATAAACTGAAATGGCTGGAGAATGAAATCAACGGTCTGAAAAGAGAGCTTTGGCAGGACGAGAGCGTAATTTTCCATTCCAGAGAAATCAGGAATCACAGCCGTGCTTTCGTCAACCTGCTTGACGCGACCGTCAAAGAACGGTTTTATGAACGCATAAATGAAATACTCGGCTCCGAAGACATCTATGTGATAGTTTGCTGCTGCATACTGAAAGAGCCGTTTGTGGAAAGATTCAATACGGGTGAGGATGTGTATGGGCTTTCCCTCAAATATCTGATAGAACGTGCCATTTTTCACATGGATGACTGCGATAACGGCAACTGCAAGCTGTCAATAGTTGTCGAGCGTCGAAATCCCAATCAGAACCAGATGCTGTTGAAATATTACAACGGACTGCGTGTGACAGGCACCAAATGGATAACACCTGAGCGACTGACGGACCGAATCAAGAATTTCAAGTTCCAGTACAAAGCCGACAACATCATCGGATTGCAGGTTGCCGACCTTATTGCATATCCCATAAGCCGGTATGTGCTTAATCCCGAAAGACCGAATCCGGCGTTTCAGGTAATCGCCAAACATATCTACACCTACAAGGGGGCGAGATTGGGATTCAAGATAATACCTCATTAAAAATCCCATTAAAACTTTTTCTCCGAAAAATACGTTAGTTATTTGTGGGATAAAGATTTTATTCTTAACTTTGTATCCACAAAGGGTAGTTTCCTCTTTAACGAAATACTTCGAGTGCGAAAGCAACGATTTTAGAAACCGACAGTAGTCGATTGGAAAGAGCGGCAACTCGCCGCTCTTTTTTCAAACCCTTAAAGATAATAAGCTCCTCAGGCGAGTCGCAAGACAGCATACTTGAGGAGCGTTCTTCATTTTATAAGGCAGGGAGCATCGGATTGACCGTATGCTCCCTGTCTCTCTTACATTCTCTTCCGGCGTGCCTCGGTATTCCTGTTTCCGGCACGGCACTGAATCTGCGCGGGACAGCATAGTCTGTGGCCGGTTCCGCGACCATACTCTTTTTAGCGTCCTCCGATTGTGAGGGCGCATCGACTGTCTGCGCGGCGGTCTGGCTGTTCTCAACACCGTACTTCTCATCATGCTTTGGCGCAAGTTCCGCCGTAATCTTTCGGTCAAGCGCGGCAAGTTCGGATTTGAGCTGTTTCAGTTCATCCTCCTTGCCCCACGGCTTCGAGATGATGGCTTCGAGCTGAGGAACATCGGCTTTGAGTCTGGCCGTACGTTCCTCGTATTGAGCGATGATGCCGGGTATCTTTTCCAGAGCGTTGACAAAGTTCATGCAGGCGGCGTGTGTGTCGCTCATGGCGATGAAGCCGTTGTTGAACTTGTATTTGTAGTTGCCTTCAACAACAAAACGGTTCTGAACAGTCTCTTTACCATCAACAAGCGTGCGCTCCGAGATAATGGAAATCGGGAATCCATAGACCTCGCCGATACGTTGATACTGTCCGTGGGTGTCGGTACGTTGCGCCAGCCCTTGCAGGTGGATGCCCATATTCTTCTCATCGGACAGGTTGCAGGTGTCGATGGTGAGATTATTGACTGGATTGCCGTCCTTATCACGCTGCACGACAGCCTCATACCGGGCATTGTCGGCTTTCATCCTTTCAATAGCTGCCTCGTTGTTGGCAATGTCGTGGGTGACTGTCTGATAACGGAATCTGGAATCGGAGATACCCTTGTTATGCGCCTTGCGACCGCTTTCAAGCGACGCTATACGCTTTTCGAGCTTCGCTTTTTCCAACAGGTCAGTGTTACCGGACAGAATAGCCATATACTCCGAAAAGTTCATGCCGTTCTTCTCATCCATCGCGCCCTCGTCGATGGTTCTCGCTCCGAGCGCGCCGGATTTGAGCTGGGCAATGAAGGTAGCCTTGCAGTGAAGAAGATTGAACTTGTAGGAGTCCAAAGATTTCTCGACAGCATAGATGATTACATCCACCTTGTTGTCAGCATAAAGTTTGGCAACCTCGTTACCCGCACGGATAGCACGGCCCTCGCGCTGCTCCAGATCGCTTGGGCGCCAGGGGCATTCCAATTCATGAACAGCGACTGCACGGCGTTGGGCGTTTACGCCTGTTCCGAGCATACTTGTCGAGCCGAACAGCACACGCACATCGCCGTCATTCATAGCCTGAATGACAGCCTTTCTACTGCGCTCTGTCTTACACTCCTGTATAAAGCGTATTTCATGCGCCGGAATACCGTAGTCTTCAATCAGTTTTCGCTTGATTTCAGAATAGATATTCCATTCGCCGGGTTTATATGTCGATAAATCGCTGAATACGAACTGTGTGCCACGCTGTGCGTCATATTTGTGATAATATTCCGCTATCATCCGTGCGCAGTGGCTGGCCTTGTTATTGGGATCATCGCCATATTCAGGGTCAATCATACGCATATCGAGTGACATCTTACGGGCATAATCCGTGGCGATAAGCATCTTCGCCTTTTCTTCGGTTTCAGACAACGGCGCTCTGCCGAGAATTGTCGCATCGCCTGTTTTGGCAAATTCCATCAGCTTCTGAATGAAATCTTCCTGCGCCGGGGTAGGAGGAATATTGTGGAGTATCTCATGCTTGTGCGGACGGTCAACCCCCACATCCTCCGCCGTGCGGTAGTCTGTTATCTCGTTGTAGAACGCCGCCAACTCCGGCACCTTGATAAAGTACCTGAAACGCTCCTTCTGTACAATATTATTCGTGACATTGAACTCGAAGTCGGTTGTCTTTTTGGCAAAGATTGCCGCCCACGCATCGAAGCATCTAATCTCCTGCCTTTCAAGTTCATTCGGACGCAGATACTTGAACAACAGATACAACTCGGTAAGCGAGTTACTGATTGTAGTACCAGACAGGAATGTTGCGCCGAGGTCTTTGCCTGTCCGCTCCTGAATGGTGCGTATTGCATACAACAGATTGAGCGCCCTCTGGCTTCCCTCACTGTTGCCCAACCCTGCCACACGGTCATGTCTGGTGTTGAACATTAGGTTCTTAAAGTTCTGTGATTCATCGACATAGATGTGGTCTATACCCATCTGCCTGAAATCCACAACGCTGTCCTTGTTCTGTTCCATCTGGTACTGGATGGTTGCAATCTTGGCGGTAAGGTTCTCTTTCCGCTTGATAAGACCTTTGAGCATACCACGCGACACATCATGCCCCTGCTGCTTAACCACTTCAAGATTTTCCTCCACCGTGTCAAGTTCAGCCTGAAGAATCTGCTGCTGCATTTCCGGCGACTGAGGTATCTTCCCGAACTGGTCATGCGACATGATGATACAGTCATAGTCGTTGTTCTTGATCCGGTTGAAGAAATTGACACGGTTGTCCGCCTTGAAACTCTTTTCATCGGCATAGAGAATCCTTGCATTGGGATAAGCGGTCTGATATGTCATGGCGATCTCCGCCACATTAGCCTTCATTCCTATAATCATGGGCTTGTGGGCGAGGCCGAGGCGTTTCATTTCGTGAGCCGCCATGCACATTATCAGCGTCTTGCCGGTTCCCACCTGATGATCACAAATTCCGCCGCCGTTCTGCAAAAGCATCCACACGCAATCTTTCTGGCTTTGATATATGGAGCTGATTCCGTAGCGGTCTCCAAGCATCTTCATGTTCAGATCAGGAAATGTCTGATGGCTTCCGTCATACCGGGGTCTGACGAAACAGTTGAACTTGTCGTTATACAGCTGCACCAGCCGTTCCTTGAACTCCGGCGATTGAGCCTCCAGCCATTCCGAGAATCCGTTGCGGATTTCATCAATCTTGGTATTGGCAAGCTGTATAGCCTCACTGTCCGGCACCTTTATGTCGTGGCCGTCGTCATCCTTTCCGATTGACTTCTTTATGTCGGGTACGGTATTGTGCAGGGCGTGTCTGAGAAGGCTCATGCCGTCGTAAGTACGGTAATAACCCCTTACACAAAATTCCTCCCATATCTTCATGTTCTTGCGGGAGGCTTCGGCCGAATATTCATCCATAGATGAAGAATAGGCTATTCTCACATCCGTCTCATATAAATCGGACATATAAGCCGAGTATATTCCTGCCGGGATCCACCTTTCTCCGAAGTTGAAATCCAGCTCGTCGAACTCGATGCGGCGGGGCCGGGCTTCCTCCAATGCTTTGAGAGAATCCCGCGACATGGCTATAAACGGCTCAACGCCGTCATAACCGGGAAAGTCCTTTATCCGTTCTTCCTCGCGGTCTATCCATGCTTTGACTTGTTCAGCTTTGGCAACGACATTGCCGGCGATGAATCGGTCTTTTATCTCGTAGTTCTCCACAAGGGGATTATAATATATGTGTCCTTCAAGATTCCGGATAATGGTATCCTCGTCCATATCCACCAGTGACGACATATATTCGAGATTGACACCGCCATATTTGTTGAGCGATGCGGTCAGTGCCTCCATAGGAGTATCGACACTTGTAACCTCGTCAACGGAGAAGGAAACAGGATGGTCAAATATGTCCGCCTTGACAATCATCCCGTTCTCGCTTCTCTCCAGACCCAGCGCGTCGCGCCCGTTGGCATCGCCCATGATGAACCGGACATTACGTTTGTCGTTCAGATTACCGTATCTTTCGACAAACTCATCATAATACTGGTTGAGGTGTTCGCGCAGATGTTCGCTTGGCTCATGGGTCTCCGCCTCATAATTATAAAGCTGTTGGTATGTTTCCGATATGGTTATGTAAAGCATGGCGCGTTTCTCCTGTTCGGGTTTCATTTCAAGAGGGTTGAATGTCGCGCCGGTCTTGCGGACATCCGAAAGGACTCCGACCATACCGTCCTGCGCCACCATAGAGCCGTTCTTGTGGAAGAACTGAATATCCTCCGAGAAAGGACGGGGCGACATATCGCGCTCCGGCATTTTCGGTTCAATGGGTATTGCAGTGACTTTAGGCTGACGGGCGCGGCCACCGGGTATGAAATCGCCTTCGGTCTTTTCAATGTATGTTTCTCCGGGAGCAATGCCGGCTGCCTGTGCCGCCTCCTGCGATTCACGCTCCAGTCGCATTTCCTCCATCTGGCGGTGGGCAATCGACATCATGGCCTCGTAAAACCCGTTGATAGGAGGATTGTCATCCCAATTCAGTGAACCGTAAAACTCCAGTTCTTTCTCGCTGAGTTTGCGGAACGACGGTGCTTTTACGGGTTGGGACTCTGTGCGGGGTGCAGGTCCGGTCTTTTCTTCAGGTTTTTCTTTATACTGGCGGCGGTTGTTCTTTTTCTGTATCGGCTCCAGCTCCCCGAAAAGATTGTATGCGAAAAGGCGAGGGTCTGGATTATCGGAATAATCCGGACTGCCGTCGGTCTCTATTTCCTTGACCGGTTCGTGCTTAGGCTCCACCTTTGGAGGTTCGATATGTGCAGCTTCAGATTTTGGAGACTCTGCGGGCTTAGGCTCTGACTTCGGCGGCTGATTGGGTGTAACAGTCTCAACAGCTTTCTGTCTGGCAGCCTTTGTCAGCTTCGGATCTTCCAACTGCTCACATATTGCCACACGATGACCGGCCCGCACAAGTTTGGGCAGATACATATCGAGGGCATGATGGGGAAATCCTGCCAATTCAATCCGGCTGTCAACGCCATTCTGACGGCGCGTGAGAGTAATGCCGAGTATTTCCGAGGCCTGTGCCGCGTCTTCGCCGAAAATCTCATAGAAATCCCCGACACGGAACAGTAGTATTGCATCAGGATGTTTCTTCTTCATTTCCTGATACTGTTTGAGCAACGGTTCGTTTTTCTGCTCTATTTTTTCGGCGACAGGCTTTTGCTCAGGTGCTTCCGGTTTTACCTCCGACGTTGGAGTCGGAGGTGCCGGCTTGACAGGATCAGGCGTAGGCGGTTTTATTCCGTTGGAATTATACAGTTCGAGATTCAGACGGAGATGCAACGAGTCATCGAGCGCAGTCCGCAAATCATTGGCTATGCCGTCAACACCCCCGTCATGCTTATAGATGATTGCCGGTTTGCCATACTGGTCTGTGCCTACTTTGGCATCCGTGCATATAACATTCTGCGGAAATGCCTGAAAAAACTTGTTGCCCGGTACCTTCGTACCCCGGTCAACTACCGACTGAATGAAGAATTCCTCATCTGCCGATAACGCTTTCTTTCCCGTATGCTTCTGGAGTATAATCAGGTCAGACCCCGCATCGGTTCCGGCATTGTCGGAGAAAATATTGTTTGGCAGACGCAGAGCCGCCACAAGGTCGGCACGTTTCACAAGCTCCATGCGCACGAATGGACTGGCGGCGTTCATTACCCCCTGTGAGGCTATGAATGCCACAAGACCACCCTCGCGCACTTGGTCGAGCGATTTGAGAAAGAAATAATTATGAATCGTCTTTGTCGCCTGACGGTAGGCAATCTCCTTGCTCACGGCATACGCCGGGTCCGGAACCGCAAAATCCCCGAAAGGGACATTGGAGGCGGCGACATCGAAATAGCCGTCGAAGTCGCGCTCAATCTTCTCGAATCCCTCTATACGGGTCAGTATCGACGGATGCAGGGCTGAAAGGATTTTGCCCGTGAGCAAATCCTTCTCATACGCCAGCACTTCCGCACCGGGGTAACGGTCATTGCGCAGGAAAGAGTCGATGAAAGCCCCTTGTCCGGCAGACGGTTCAAGGAAACTCCGTACCTCAATACCTGAGTTTTTCAGAGCGTCCGAAATAGCGTCAATGACGGGAGCCGGGGTATAAAACGCCGTCAGCACTGATGCTTTCAGCGAGTCCATATACCGTGCAAACTCCTTGTCATCCTTTGAATAGTCGTGGATAAGGCGGCGCAGTTCAACCGTGGGCATAAACAGCTCTATGTCCGATTTGCTCCACTTGGCGGCATCGCCCAGCTCGTTTGCATCATTGAGGATACATTTCAGACCTCCGAATCCGGCGTATTTTCTCAGCACCTCCCGTTCTTCGGGAGTCTGGGCGGCGCGTCCGACAACACCGAGGTTCAGGGCGAGCCGTATCGCCTCGATGTTGTCTCGCATTGTCTGAAGCCGGTTATAACTCATAGCCGTCCAGTTTCTCGTTCAAGATGCCGAGAAGCTCCAGACGCATCGCCGGGTAACCCTCCTTTTCAAGAAAACCGCCGTCCGCGCCATACTTGTCAAGTATCGCGTTTATCTCCCTGTCCGATGCGAAATGCACAGCCGTCACTTCCCATACAGACGGGTCAAGACGCAGCCAGCAGTCTTCTTCTATGATATGATATATTATGTCGAAGCGGGATACATACAGCTTTTCAAGCAGTGTCCGCATCGCAAGCTCATGGCAGATATAAGGCGGTCTGCCGGATGTGAACTCTCTGGTGTATGTGTCAAGTGCGTCATCGACGCGGTTATCTATGAATTTCTGTGTGTTCTCTTTATCGAAATGATGTTCTTTAAGATGCTCACGGAGATAGCCGATATAGAAATCCGGCTCACCGTATTTTTTCGGTGTTTCCATTTCAGTGTGGATTTTCCGATGGCTTTGCCCTCCTGCTTTTTGATTATGGAGGGAATGGCCGGCTTATGCGCCGGTAAAAAAGTAGGCGGGTTTCCCTCCCGCCTACTGCCACTTTATCCACAGCCAGAACGAAAATAACCGTTTTAAGACTGTGATTCAGTGGCTAAATTAGTCATTTATCCGCAGAGCGCGAAATAAATCCGGGATTTTCAGTTCTCATTCGCTTTTTCCGAGGCTGAAAACATCGAGGATGTGGTCTGCGACGACAATATAGAGCATTTCTTCCTCCCGTGAGAGGTCAACGGGATAGAGTCCGGTTACCGTTACGGCATGGAGCGCGTCAGTGTCGTCGGACCATACGCTTTCGGCTCCTGTCACTGACACCGAAGTCGCCTTCTTGCCCAGAACGGGATGATGGCGCAGGTTGGCGAATGTGTCCCCGACGGTTGCCGTCAGCGAGAGGGGGAGCGTGGATGTGTTGTCGGAAGGATAACTGATGAGTCCCTTGTTATAGAGTGCATACGCTACCCCGGCTGTTTTTGCCGGCGCCCAGCCCCATAGTGTCAGGGCGGCGGCTTTGAGGTCCGCCATGCACCACAGTCCCTGCGATGGTTCCAGCCCGGCATAGTCGGGTTCTATCGGATGCGCCCCGATTGTATGTTCCGCAATCGCGTTGTCATGGAACTCTGCATAATATTCGGGAGCGTTGCCGCCGTTCTCCAGTGATGCCACAATCTCCTTGCGGGTTATGGATGTCAGCCACATCCGCACGACGGGACGGTCGATGCCGATATAGTTGCTCAATGAAGTGAATATCACTTCTCCGGGAGCGGAGGGCTTCATGGCGTTGACGATTGTCGCGGCGTTGCGCCACAGACGCTGTATCACGCCTATCTGGGCCTCGTCCTTCTCGCTGGCGCGGCGATTGCCTTTACCCTTGCTGTCCTTGCGTACAGAGAAGTCGAAGTTGGCGGCAAATGTCTCGTCGGCCGTCATGTCCGAGGACACTGTGAACTGGAATTTGCATTTGGGACGCGAGGAGATGATGCCGCCGCCTGTCCATGTGACGGCGATCTGTCCTTTGCCGAAGTATCCTTTGTGGAGTACGTTGGCGCCAAGCGCCTGTGCGATTGTCTTTGCCACGGTGCGGCTTTCTGTGATTATAAGTATATTATTCATTTTTACGGTTGTTTTTAGTTTTGGATGTTGGATAAAGTGGACGGGGCTGTGCGGGAGGTCACATCTTGCGCCCCTTTGATTTTTTCTGTTGGTTCTCGTTCTTCGGACCGGTCTGTCCTCTGTCGAGAGGCTCCTTGATTTTCTTTGTCGCCTCGTCGGTCTTTCCGTCATTGTTGACAGCCATCTGTGTGCGGCTTTCGTTGGCAGGAGTTATCGACTCAGCTTGACGCGGATCCTTGAAGGAGGTGGTGGGACGCTGCTTGTTCATGTTGAATGTCAGATAGACGGTGCAGGGTTTCCCATCTTTGTCAACCATATTGTCGAGGACAACGGTCTTGCCGGCGACATAGTCCGCCTGCTGCTTCTCGGTCATCGGCACTCCGGCCCATTTTGTGATGGGCTTGATTTTACCGTCCTGTGTGAGCCATGTGGATTTTTTCTGACCGTTGCTTTCACTCTGCGCCTGTTTCTGAGAGGAGTATGAAGGCACAAACTCCACATCGCGCCTGTCCGCGCTTACCTGAAGCGTTACGGTATATTTATTGCCCTTGCGGTCAACGATCTCCTTGTCCGTAATGGCTTTGCCGCTTTTGAGGGTGTTGATCTCTCCCATGTCAAGTTTTGTCTGCCCGATGGTGTCCTTGACGAACACGGACTTGGCGGGTACGCTGAGTATCTCGTTTGTCTGGCGGTCGATGCTGATGAACGAGGGGATGACCTCCCCGGTCTCCTTGTCAACGACATCGGCGAGCCTTCCGAGGTTGCCGGTGGTACGGAGGTTCTGCTTGTCCTCGTCCGTGAACTTGACCCCGTTGAACTCCTGATCAAGATTCGGCTCCTTGCGGATGAAATGGGGTACGACCTTGATATTCCCGTTGGCGTCCTCGCGGAATGACAGACGCGCTTCCAGCGAATATTTCTCTCCGGCGAATGTCGGGGTAATGGTTACCAGCCGGGATTTGCGATTGTAGAGCATCTCCTTGAGGTCTCCGCTTTTTTCAAGCGTTTCGCGGTCTATGCCCCAGCGGTCCTTCAGCCCTTGCCAGTCGATTTTGGATTCGTCTATCGCATGGCTGTTACGATTTGTCGCCTTCGCTTCGACTTTCAGATCTGAAAGCATGGCTTTATTCGCCTCCGGGTCTTTAAGCGCGTCTTCGACGACCTGCCCGACACTGTTCACGTTGTCGGCATCTACTTTGAAGAAACTGAACACCGAGGGATTCTTGCACTGTCTTACGAAGTTGGACAGAAAAGCCTCCAGCGGACTCTTGTGGATATTGAATACCACCAGATCGCTCAGTTTGGCGGACTTCGACGGCGTCATGTCCGGTGTGCCGTCCTGTTTAAGACCTTTTACTGCGCCGGTTTCTCCCGTCTCGTTGTTGCGGGCGATAAGCACCTGGTCTTTCTCGTTAGTCTGGTCTTGTGCCATATTGTAATTTCACTTATGGTTGTTTTTGCGGCGGGATTCCGCCGTCTCCGAAATAGTAGTCAAGAACATCAGCCGGGAGATATGAGATCGGGCCGTTGGGAGTTTTCTGAAAGTACGGCAGGATTCCTTTGGCTCTCAGATTATACTGCTGGCGAAGACCGAGGCCGAACCTGCGCTCAACATCTTTCGGTGTCCATCTTCTCGGCTCCTCCTGCGGACAGTTTCCTTTGGATGTTATCTTCCGTTCAAGAAAGTCCATTCTTTCCAGAACTGTCTGGAGGAGGCCGAGGACGGTTTTCTCAAATGTCCGGTTCATGCCAGTCGTGTCCTTGATTTTATGGAGCGTCTTGACAGTATCCTGTCAAGTGAGGAGCGGTGCCAGCCGAGGCCATGATGACTTATAATGTCAATGACTTCTCCGAGGATGAACTTTGTGTCGCCGTTCTCGCGCAATACACGGAAGTCGTACTCCTTTATCCTGCGGTATGCGGTCCTCTCGCTTACGCCGAGGAGTGCCTGAAGCTCCTGACGGTCGATTCGGTATTCGCGTTCCGCATCGGTGAGTGAACGGTGTTCATCATCTTTGTTCTGTCTGATGACTGCCGGCGAGTGAACCATTTTATGAATGATTGTCGCCAGCGATGCGACAGTGCCCCGGAGATCCCTCAGTTCGGCTCTCATAGCACTTAATTCGCTGCTTGAAACGGTTACTGTTTCAGTCATTTGAAGTAGTGATTAGGTGTTAGGGAGCCTATCTGACGATTTCGCTCCAATTATGTTTATTGTTTTTTCGGAGTGGCACAGTATCTATGCCTTTTTAGGATGGCTTTGCATCCGGGAGGGGGTCTTTGATTATCTATCATTGTCTGTACTGATTTTAATTATCTCTTATGACGATTTTCAGTGATAAAACGCTGTATATGTGTAAGATTCCCTGACAGATGTCTGCCGTTGTCCTGCCAACATTCTGCCAACGCGCAATATCCGGCTGTCATCGTCGTTTGTTAAACTTGCCGTTGCAGTAGTACCCCACGGAATTGCCGTTCACAAGTCGTGTTTCCGCCCATTCCCGCAGTTCCGATATTTTGAAATGCAGCCGGTGCCCGAATTTGTGATATGGTATGTTTCCCGCAGATGTCTCTTTGTAAAGTTGCCCTTTGGCTATACGGTAGCCGTTGGAATTGAGAAACTCCAAAGCTCCCTCTATGTCAACCGATTCCGACTCATGTCTGGGTTGCAATGCGGCAAGTACCTTGTCGAAGCAACCGGACACGGCAATCTCTATCATCTCCCTGACCTTTTCGACAGGGAGAATCACAAAACTTGTATTATCCATTTATCGTAAAAGCGGACGCTGCGGTGTGTATTTATAAAAATCCCACGTTCCTATGTGGTGAATGTGTCCAATCAGGACTGATATGCTTATATAGTTTACAGGGTTTGGCATACCCGCGAATCACGGGGTTCCCGCAGCACAATGAAAACAACAATGTCAACAACTGTTTTGATTTTATAAATATGCTTATGGCAGGAGATTGGCGTTATTTTGTCATCTGTAAGGCATATATGGCAAAAGAACCGACAAATCATTACGATTCATCGGTTCTTTGATGTTATTGGATGATACTTTCCGTCAGCTGCCTACGGCACTGAATTTGATTTCTCCGAGCGAGTCTATGGCGTCCTGTTTCAGGCTGTCAACGACATGGAGATACCGTTCCGTCATTTTGAGCGATGTGTGGCCGAGAAGACTTGATACCGTCTTGATGTTGGCTCCACGGTTCAGGACATTCACGGCAAAACTGTGTCGGGCGCAGTGCCATGATATTTTTTTCTTGATGCCCGCCAGTTTAACCCATTTGCCCAGATAGCGGTTGCAGGTATCATAAAGCGGCAACTTGAATATGCGCTCGTCGTAGTCATCCCCCTCCGGTTGCCCGATAAGGCGGATCAGTGTGTCGTTCAGCGGAACTATCACCCAGCTGCAGTTGCTGTGTCCCTTTGTTTTCTGCTGCTGGAAACGCAGGGTCTTTGTGGTATAGTCCACGTTGCGGTAAGTCAGCTTGCTTGTGTCGCACCAGCGCGCCCCGGTGTAAAGTCCGAAGATGAAGGCACGGTGTATCTCGGTTTTCTCGCCGTCGAAACGTGTCGCCACAAGACGGTCTATTTCTTCGGGGAGAAGAATCTCCTTTTGCAGTGTCATGTTGTCGTTCTTGATGACGAAGCCGCGGCAGGGGTTCTTCTTGATGAGGTCTTTGTCAACAGCGGCGGTAACCATACGCTTGAACAGCCGGAAATAGGCTTTCGGCCCGTCGCCCCGTCCGTTGGCTTTCAGGTATTCAACAAACGCACCCACCATTTCGGGTGTGAGCTGTTTCATCTTCAGGCTGTCCTTGAATTTCTCGTATCTCGGTGTGGAGGCAAGGAAGTTGATGAATTTTTTGAGTCCGCGAAGCTGCACATCCTGAATGTGTCTGGTAAGGGTCGGGGATTTGCAGAACTCACGGCAGAACTCGATGAAATCATCGTCCATCTCCTTGCGCAGCCGGTAGCCTTCGCGGTCTTCGAGGAATGTCTGCTCACGCTCGAAGCGTATCTTCTCGGCAAGCGCAAGTGTGTTCCTGTTCTGCAAACGCTCCTGCGGGGTTCTTGGATGCAGCCAGATATAGAGGTTGAGATTCTCCTTTTTACGGGTATGCTTGATTTTGAATTTGGGTTTGCCCGCCATTGCCCCCTCGGTGTAGAACACCTGCTCACCGTTCTCGTCAAGCACTGGAGTCTCGGTTCTTCCTATGTAGTATTCCAGATAGAGGCTGGCGCGTCCGTCGCTCAGTTCGGACTGCTGGAGCTTGGGATTCTGTTTCTTGCGATTTTCTATTTTTGCCATAATCATGAATTTTCCCGCAAAGATAAGCGCGGGCATAACATTTTGAAAATCGCCGTTTACAGTCCTTAACAATTCACTTATCCCGAATGTTCTTGAAACAGGGTACAAAAGGTGTACTTTTTGAGAAAATCGCCCCATTTGCAGGCAAATCGCGGAAAAACAGCATCTTGCTAATCCGTTTATCCACTTGCTTTTAATTTTATCCCGGTTTTTCCCGTATTATATCGCGGAGAATTACAAAAATATCGCCGCACATATCGCCTCCGCCCCAGGCCATTTCCCTGACAGTAATAATTTAGTAATAATTCCTTAATGTTTGAGTAATGATTATTTTATGATCGGGCCCTTTCGATGTGCTAACTTTGCGGCGTCAATCGTAATCAACAAAACTCAATCAATATGAAGAAAACATTTCTGATCCTCGTCATCGTAGCCAGTGCGGCAGCCGTCGCCTCAGGCAAGATAGTTCGCCGTCAGCTCAGCATATTTCAGGCCTCGGTGCCTGAGACCGAGACCCTCGCTCCGGAGAATATGGAATTCGTCTATGACTACCGCTGCTGCGTCGACACCACCGGTTCGCTTGAAGATAACTACGACTCTGACAATATGCTGCTACAGATTGGTCCCGACGGCCTATCGAAGTTCTCAAGCTACAAGAATCTGACCGTCGATTCGATCCTTATGCGTTCCACCCAGGAGCAGATAGCCGATGCAGCCATAGAGGGTAAGCTCAGCACTGGCGAATTCATGACCATCTACAAGAACTGGCCCGCGGGACGCCTGACCCATACCGAGAAAATCTGTCAGGACTGGTTCCGCTACGAGGAGGAGATGCCTACGCTTGACTGGGAACTTATCGACTCGGTCGCGACAGTGCTCGGCTATCAATGTCAGAGCGCCAGGTGTAAGTTTCGTGGCAGGGAGTGGACGGTATTCTACACCGAGGATATCCCGCTCATGGAGGGTCCGTGGAAACTCCATGGTCTGCCGGGTCTGATCATGAGGGCCTCTGATGCCAAGGGCCACTATACATTCGAGTGCATAGGTATAAAATCGAAGGCCGACCGCCCCATCACTATCTATAAAGTGCCGTTTAACAAGACTGACCGTAAGGGTTATTACGATGCCCGACATCGCTATGAGATAAATCCGTATGCTTATTATGAAGCCACTACGGGCGGACAGATAACGCTCACCGATGAAGCCGGCAACCCCTCGCTTGATGCTTATGACCCTATAGAATTGCCTTTCGATTATCTTGAGCGCGACTGGAGGAAATGAACGGATATTGTGCTTTTATAGTTTGCGCTTTCCTCGGTCTGCTGTCGGCAAAGGCAGCAGACCCGGGAGAGGTCTGCGGAAAAGTTGTTGACGCAGACACTGATGAGCCGATAGTCGGTTGTATAGTGAAATCAAAAGGTGCTTTCGCCTCAACCGATAAAGAAGGACGCTTTGCCATAACACCCAAAGCAGGTGCCGACTCCATATCGTTCCGTTTCATGGGTTATGAGTCAATTTCTCTGCCCGTCACTGCCGATTTTTCTTGTGTGCCTCTTAACCCCAAGGCTACTCGGCTCAACGATGTCATAGTCGAGGCTCCGGACATATATGCCAAGGGCGATACATTAGTCTTCAATGTGGCTAAATATGCCAATGCCAAGGACAATGCCATCATAGATGTCATCAGGCGGCTTCCGGGAATAAAGGTCGAGGAAGACGGTACAATTAAATATCAGGGTAAGCCCATCAATAAGTTTTATCTCGACGGAAATGATTTCATCGGCGGTCAGTATGGACTGGCCACCAACAATATCTCGCATAAGGATGTGGCCTCGGTCGAGGTAATGGAGAATCATCAGCCGATCAAGGCCCTCGAAGGTATTGAGTTCCCTGAGGAGGCGGGTATAAACCTCAAACTGAAGGAGGATGCACGAAGTCGATGGGTTGGCGTAGCGCAGGCTGCGGCAGGTGTTCAGCCGTTTCTATATGACGGCTCGCTCTACACAATGCGCATAGCCCCGAAGAATCAGAATATCATAACCCTCAAGGCCGACAACACCGGATGGAATCCTGCCAATGAGATCCAGGAGCATGATTTCGATGACATGTTCTCTTCAGATTACACCTCAGACCTTTGGCCTGAATATATTTCTGCTGATATTGTAAATGCTCCCCTTTCGGAGAAGCGTACACGAGACAATCTGTCGTGGCTTGCAAACGCGATAACGGCATGGAAGTCCGGAGACACCTCGATGCGTCTTAAACTTAACTACATGGGCGATCGTCTTGACTACAGTTCGGGAATGACTACTGACTATTTCAGTTCTCAGATTCCTCAGTTTGTCCAGAACAATTCACAACGCACACAGACTCATGATCTGTCGGCACAGTTTTTCAGTCAGACAAACAGGCGGGGCTATTATCTGAAGGAGAAATTTACCGTGGCTGGCGTATATGATAAGTCAGACTCCGAGATAACAGGCTCGTTTGACCTCGCGCAGCGCGTCAGCCGAAAGAGTCTCTCAGCCAGCAACGACCTGAAGTTTGTGAAGCGCAATGAGAAGAAACTGTTTACGCTTATCTCGCGCAACACCTTTGAGCATCGTCCGGATAGGTTGATTGCGGCAGGAGTTGAAAATGCGGAGCAGAGTCTGGGCACAACCGATTTCCGAAGCACCACTGAAACCAGATTCGGAAAGATGACACGTTTCTGGAAATTTTATGTATCCGGCGGACTTGACCTCGACTATCACCGCATGAACGCTACTCTTGCGGGACTTGGCGCGTTTGACAATACCGGAATCCACGAGGCATTCCTGTCAAATCTTTATGCAACCCCGCAAGTGGATTATGAGCGCAACGGCTGGCGTGCTTCGTTTGACATTCCTTTGAAATGGCTTCACTATTCGATCGCAGGCCGACATGACTACATTAATGCTTCGCCACGGCTGTACGTCAGGCGTCAGATGACGGCGAAATCGGATCTATCCGCTTCGGTAACTTATCGTCTTGGTTCTCCCCGGCCATATCTGAATATCACGGTTCCGGTGCTTTCAGATTACCGCAACCTTTTCATTGCCGAAAACCCCGACAGATATTCACAGAATGTTACCGCCACCCTCTCATATCGTTATCGCAATCCATTGAGGTCGCTGTTCTTCAACATCTCGGCAACCTATGATCATAGCCGCAGTTCACTAATGTCAGATCAGCTGTTCATCGGCGATTTCATCGTATCGACCTATGCTGACCACCTCAACAACAGTGATTCATGGCATGCCAGGGGCGGCTTCAGCAAAGGTCTCGGTCACAGCAGGATGGTGGTCGGCTGTGATATGGAGGCCTCCGTGTCGTCCGCATCATCCATGCGCGATAATGAGGTGGTACCCTACCGACAGGTTGCAGCCGGAGTGAAACCATATTTCAAAGGGAGCATCACAGGATGGCTCTCTGTCAGCTACGAGGCAAGTTATGGATTCTCAAGACTGAAAATAAACGATATAGCCAACAATTGCCATAACTTCAGGCAAAACGTCTTTGCCACCATAATTCCAAATGACTACATACAGTTTACAGTGGGAGCGGAGCATTTCCTGACCCGGTTCCCCGAGGGCGATACCTCCGGTCTGGTACTTCTTGATGCGTCGGCTGTATGGAGGGTCAACGGCAAGGTCCGTCTGTCACTGACAGCCGACAATCTTCTGAACAGCCGCACCTACCGATACATCAGTTATGGCACCCTCTCGCGTTCAGAACATCATTTCGGGATAAGGCAAAGGGGCATCCTCGCCTCCATCCAGTACCGCTTCTGAATTTCAATTGGAACCGTCATGGATGTCAGCAGTCGGCTTGGTCTGGCTCTACCAGTATGGGAGGGAGCCTCTTCGGGGCGGCGTCAGTAGCGGGCCAGGAAGGGGGCCAGCGGGGCGCCCGGGGCGAGGCCGAGTTTCGTGCGGAGTCGCCGCATCTGCTTCTTGACCGAGTCGGGCTGGATGCCGAGCATACGCGATATATGCTTGATCTC
>WGUO01000003.1 GCA_014867205.1 Muribaculaceae bacterium
ACTGCAAATTTATCATTTCTATTTCAGTTTCGGTTTGCCGCTGCAAATCTAAGGTGGCGCAAAGTTACAATCCCGCCTGCCCTATGTGTTAATGTAATTTTATCTGATTGCGATACTATTTTAGTATTGTTTGATTTTTTTGATGTTGCGCTCGATTACGGAGAGTGTCGAGCGGTCGCCGTCGAACACTGAGTTGAGCCCCTGGTCCTCCTGCGCCGGGTCGCCGGTGTACGGGTCGCCGGGCTGCCAGGAGCGGTGCTCCGGCACGGCCTCGCCGCCCCATCCCCAGAAGTTCACGCCCTTGACCGCAGTTCCCTCTCGGGCCACGCGCCCGAGAATGTAGTCGTAGTAGCGGTCGCGTCCTGTGGTGGGTGTGCCCTCGGCTGTCTCCATCCCGTCGCGCGGGTATCCGAACTCCTCGATTACTATGGGCTTGCCGGTGCCTGCGATCGCGCGCTCATGTTCCGATATGTACTGCTCTGATTTCTCGATGCCGGCGTCGACTGTCCCTGCCACGTCGTCGCGCGATATCCACGACCAGTTGTAGGGCCATATGTGTATGTTGGCGTAGTCGACCTCAGGGTAGGAGTGTATCTTATTCCAGAGCTCCATGTCGTTCTCGCATCCCCAGGAGCCCTCGCTGCCGGTCGAGACGAGATGGTTGGGGTCGTTGCGCTTTATTGTCCGGGCGCAGTCCCGGATCCATGAGGCGAAGGCCTCCTTCCCCTCGTCTGAGAACGCGCGCGGCTCGTTGGCGATCTGCCATGACATTATGGCCGGCGACTCGCTGTATGGCCTGCCGGTCACGGTGCTTACGCGCCCTGTGATGTTGGCCACATGGTCGAGCGAGAGCTGGCGCGCCCGCTCGTCGAGCGGGAACTGCGCCACAAACTTCATGAACTTGTCATAGCCGTCGCGCAGGGGCACGGGTGCCTCTCCGGCGCCCGCCCATTCAAGGTATGTGCCGTATCCTCCGCTCCATTCCCATGAGTTGTTCAGGTAGACCACGGCCTTCATGCCGCGCTCCTCGAGTCTCCAGAGCAGCCAATCGAGTCCGCGCAGTATAGTGTCGTTGTAGACGCCGGGCGCTGTCTGCAGCTTGGGCTCCACGTGCGAGGCGATGCTGCGCGCGCCGTCGGCTCCGGCGAGCACGCGCAAGTTGTCGATTCCTATTTTCTGCATGGCGTCGAGTTCTCGCTCAAGGCGTGTACGGTCGCCCCCCGTGCCTTCGGAGGCAAGTATCGCGCCATACCAGAAGTTGGTGCCGGCATAGCGGTATTCCTTACCGTCGATCATGAACCGCCCGTCGTCGACGGTGACAAATCCGGCGGGCACGCCGGCTGTAGCCGTAACGGCTGCCGCGCAGCAGAGCGACGCCGAGAGGATTGTTGTCTTAATACTCGTTTTCATAACTTTGAGTGGCGGTTATTTGTCCCAGTCGTCGGTGCGGAATGGCACGAGGGGAAGTCCGTACATATTCTTTACTTTTCCGATGGCGAAGTTGCGGAAGCAGTATCTCACAGCCTTTATGTCCTTGACCTTGTCGGAGGTCACTATGATCTGGCGTGTGTTCCAGTCCTCGGTGGCGTCGGCGGGATAGAAGATGTGGTCATCGCCGGCCACCTCGAAGCCCTCAAGCACGTCATTGGGAGTGAACCCGCCTTCGGCGCCGGTGAAGTTGAGCACGGCGCGGTTGCCTTTTATCTCAGCATCCCTGAACTTCGGGAACTCATGAGGCACGCCCTCGATTCCGTAGGTCAGCGCGGCGGCCTTGAAGGCCAGCCGCTCGCCGATCTCCTTTTTCTTGCGCGCGTGTATGTCCTCGAGCTCATAGGGGTAGATGAGGTCGGTCGTCGACACAATCGCGGAGTTGGGAATCATCGTCTCGGCGCGGTGCTGACACTCGCGGAAGAACGCGGCGTTCGTGGCGTCGGGATTGTCGTAGTTCCATGCCGGCATCTCCACAAAGTAGAACGGCAGCGAGTCGTCGCCCCACAGTTTGCGCCAGTGCGCCACCATGTCGGCCTGATGGGCCGGGTATGTGTCATGACGCCCGACGTTAGATTCCCCCTGGTTCCAGAGAAAGCCCTTGACGGTGTATCCGGACACAGGGAGAAGCATGGCGTTATACATCACGTTGATGCGCTCCCACTCCTTGAGGTTGTTGTCCTTCTGTTCTTTCTCAATGCTCCATTCCGGATAGGTGGCTATGATGTCAGCCGGGAGCCAGCCCTCGACCTTGCTCCCCCCGTAGGCGCAGTTGATTATGCCGACGGGCACGCCGAGCATGTCTGTCAGCGAGGTGGCGAAGAAATAGGCGAGTGCCGAGAAGTCATGGGCGTTGGCCGGGTTGCTGACTTTCCATGAGGTCTCGGTGTCGTCGAGCGGAGTGTAGGAGCCTTTCTTGGGTATGAGTGCCATCCGTATGCCGGGGTAGCGGCCCGAGTATGCGATAGCCTGCGCGGCCCCCTCGATGGGCTGTGTCCAGAAACCGCGCAGGGGCATCTCCATGTTCGACTGTCCGGAGGCGAGCCATACCTCACCGCTCAGCAGGTTCGATATCGTCTTCTCTCCCCCGTCACTGTCGCTGAAGCGGATAGAGAGCGGGGTCATGGAGGCCGGCGGAGTCGGCAGGGCCAGTTCCCAGCGCCCGTCATTCCCGGCGGTGGCCGTGACGTCCGAACCCCAGGAGGGGGTGACCGTTACGACCGCTCCTGGGGCTGCCCATCCCCTGAACCGGGCGTCGGTGTTCTGCTGTATCACGGCGTTGTCGCCGATGATGCCGGGCAGCCGCAACTGAGAGTCTCTCGCGGCCATCGGCATGGCGGCGAGCATACATAGTGTCAGTAGAGTCTTCTTCATGTCTTGTTGATCCGTAAGGTCCGTCTGTAAGGTTGAATTGCAATGTGTGCGCCATTCCTGTCGCACGGCGCAAAAATAGTGATATCGGCATACGGATGCAAGAAATGTGTCTAATGCGCGTAGCAATAGACAAAATAGTGCAGAAAACTCCTGCGGCGTCGGGTCAGATGATGATCTGGTTGCGGCGGTAAAGCTCGCGGAACTCTCGCGGGGTCAGGTTCTTTTTCTTCTTGAAGATGCGGTTGAAGTTGCTGATGTTGTTGAATCCGCACTCATAGCATATCTCGGCTATTGTCTCCGTGCCGTCCATGAGCTGACGTGTGGCATGGCCTATGCGCACGTCGGTTATATAGTCCTGGACCGAGCGGCCTGTCCGCAATTTGAAGAACCTTGAGAATGACGTTGGCGCCATGCGGGCAAGCTGCGCGAGCTGTTCGAGGCGTATCTCCTTGCTGTAGTTCTGCTCCACGTAGTCCTGGACCTTCTGAATCCTGCGGGAGTCGCTTGCCGGACTCGCGTTGGAATATGCGGAGCTCGACAGTGTCACGGCCTCTGTGTCGTTCGACAGGATGTGGAGCACGCGCAGGAAGTCGAGCATCTGCTCGAACGGGGACTCCGAGTTGGCAAGGCGTATAAGATAATGGTAGACATCCATGATGCAGGCTTTGCTGAATGCTATTCCCTTCGAGCTCCGCTCGAGCATGGTGCGTATCGAGGCCATGCGGTTCTTCTTGAGGAGTTCCTCGCCTAAAAGTCCGGAGGAGAACTGGATGGTTATCTCGCGAATGTTCTTTGACGTGCATTCGTTCTGCTGCCAGGCGTGCTCGATGCCATGGCCTATCAGGCAGAGGTCGAAATCGTCGAGCACGCACACCGAGTCGCCGACGACGCGCCGCGCGCCGCTGCACTTCTCGACAAAATTGAGCTCAAACTCGTCGTGCCGGTGTATCGGAAACGTGAATGAGTCTTTGGTACGGTCCACGAGGTAAAAGAAATCACGGTCGGAGAGAGGGGTAACTTCGGTTATGGTCTTGTTCATAAGCTTAGGATATAAGTCTGTAATTTAAGGTTAACTTTTAGGGATATCATGCCGTAGATCTGGCATATAGTCTTTGTCATATGCAAAAATAACTGAATTATCGTAAAATTCAAAGCATCTTGTGCTTTTTATCGGAATAATTATGGTTTTTACCGGAGAAATTATGCGCTGTGCCGTTATCCATACACTTTTTTAACAAATGATTTGCCGATAATGCTTAATAATTGTATGTGACCGTTTTTTTACATAATTTTGAGACCTGATCAGATTCACTCTGCCGGGGTGACCCCGGCGCGGATCTTGCATTAACCTTAAAACAACCTCAACATGTATATCTCATTCAGACGCTTATTCCTGATTCCGGCCCTTGCTGCCGGTCTTCTGTCGCCTGTGTGCTCGCAGGCCGAACTGCTCCACGTCACCACCGGCAACACATCTCTTCTGCTCGACGCCGAGCGTGGGGGACGTCTCCGCATGCTGCATTACGGAGGCCGGCTGAGCGACGCAGATGCCGCCTTTGTCGAGGCCTCGGGCAACAAGGGCATTGACGCCTATCCCGTATACGGCATTTTCCCGCAGAACGAGTGCGCCATGAGCGTGGTGCATGCCGACGGCAACATGACCCTCGACATGGCTGTCGAGGACTGGTCGACCCTCAGGCTTGCCGACGGCACGCAGACTGTCGTGACGCTGCGCGACAAGGTCTACCCGCTGACGCTGCGCGTGAACTACCGCACATATGACGGCGAGGACGTGATAGAGACTTGGACCGAGACTGTCAACGGCGAGAAGTCTACGGTGACGCTGACCCGTTTCGACTCCGGCTATCTGCCCGTCAGGTATGGCAACGTGTGGCTGTCGAGCCTCTATGGCTCGTGGGCCAACGAGGCTCGTGTCGAGGAGGCTCCCCTGCAGCACGGCATGAAGGTAATCAAGAACAAGGATGGCGCACGCAACTCGCACACGGCGCACGCCGAGGTCATGATGTCGCTCGACGGAAAGCCCCGCGAGAACTCGGGACGTGTGATAGGCGCCGCTCTCGAGTATTCGGGAAACTACAAGCTCCGCTTTGACACCGACGACAGCAACTATCACCACTTCTTCGCCGGCATCAACGAGGAGAACTCCGCATATCACCTGCGCAAGGGGGAGACATTCGTGACACCCCCGCTCGCGCTGACATACAGCGACGAGGGCCTGAGCGGCGTAAGCCGCAACTTCCACCGCTGGGGGCGCAACCATAAGCTCGCGCATGGCCGCGACCTGCGCAAGATCCTGCTCAACAGCTGGGAGGGCGTCTATTTCGATATCGACGAGCAGGGGATGGACAACATGATGGCAGACATCGCCTCGATGGGCGGCGAGCTCTTCGTGATGGACGACGGCTGGTTCGGCGTCAGGTATCCGCGCGACAATGACTCGTCATCGCTCGGCGACTGGACCGTCGACACGCGCAAGCTTCCCCACGGCATCAACGGCCTTCTCGAGAGTGCGCGCAAGCATGGCGTTAAGTTCGGAATCTGGATCGAGCCGGAGATGACCAATACCGTCTCCGAACTTTACGAGAAGCATCCGGAGTATGTCATCAAGGCCCCCAACCGCACGCCGACTCAGGGACGTGGCGGCACGCAGCTCGTGCTTGACCTCGGCAACCCGAAGGTGCAGGACCTCGTTTTCGACGTGGTTGACACGCTGATGACGAAATACCCCGATATCGACTATATCAAGTGGGACGCCAACGCCCCGATAATGGACCATGGCTCGCAATATCTCACGGCCGACAACCAGAGCCATCTCTACATCGAGTATCACCGCGGGCTGGCGCGGGCCCTCGACCGCATACGCGCCAAGTATCCCGACGTGACCATACAGGCCTGCGCCAGCGGGGGCGGACGGGCAAACTGGGGCGTGCTTCCCTGGTTCGACGAGTTCTGGGTATCAGACAATACCGATGCGCTCCAGCGTGTCTACATGCAGTGGGGCACGAGCTACTTCTTCCCCGCCATAGCGATGGGCTCGCATATCAGCGCCGCCCCCAACCACCAGACATTCCGCACTATTCCGCTGAAATACCGCATCGACGTGGCCATGAGCGGACGCCTCGGCATGGAGATACAGCCCAAGAACATGACCGACGAGGAGAAGGAACTCTGCCGCAAGGCCATCGCCGAGTACAAGGAGATACGCCCCGTGGTGCAGCAGGGCGACATCTACAGGCTCCTCTCGCCCTATGACAAGAAGGGTGCGGCCTCGCTGATGTATGTCGCGCCCGACAAGGACGAGGCGGTGTTCTACTGGTGGAAGACCGAGACTTTCGTCAACCAGCAGTTGCCCCGCGTGCCCATGGCCGGCCTTGACCCCGACAAGACATATGTAGTGACCGAGCTCGACCGCATCGACAACTCGCCGCTGTCGTTCGAGGGCCGGTCGTTTACCGGCCGCTACCTTATGGACAACGGCCTGGAGATGCCGCTCGAGCATGACGTTGACTACCACAAGCGGCGCGACTACGCCTCGCGTGTGCTGAGGCTTCAGGCCCGCTGAAGTATCTGAAAGAAAACGAATGGTTAATTGGAAAAGATGATTGGTTAACATTGGTTGAAAGGACTGCGCCGGGTGGCGCGGTCCTTTTTGCTATATTTTCGTGTCCAAATCTGTCATGGCTGTAATAAAATTCGTGTTTGCGTTGTTTTTCAGGTATGGATAGTATGAAGAGAAATATAATTACGGGCGCCTCGGCGGCGGTGCTGCTGCTGTCGGCCTGCTCATGCGGCCGCAGCGAGCCGAAGGTGAGCGCCCCCTCCGAAGAGATCGTGCTCTCGCGTGTCCGGTCGGTCGACAGACTGACACTCGCGCAGATGCGGATCACCAAGATGGCGACCATCGACGACATAAGGCTTGAGGACGCGCAGGGGCCGAAGCAGGTCGTCGCGGCCCTGGTCGACGCCGTGAAGATCGGCGACCGCAAGGGGGCATATTCCTACGACACGTACATGAGCGCATATATCGACCTCTCGGGCCTCGGCCCGGGCGACGTGCGCGTTGACACGGCGGCCCGCACGGTGTCGCTGACACTGCCGGCTCCCCGCACCGAGCTGACCGGGCGCGACATGCAGATACGCGAGGACCATTACCGTGTCACTGGGCTGCGCACCGCCATCGGACCTGCCGAGCGCGCGGCCCTCAAGGAGAAGATGAACGAGCATCTGAAACAGGAGGTAAGCACGAACCCTGAGTTCGCGAGGATGCTCGACGCGAACGCGCGGCGCCGGGCGGACTCGTATTTCCGTGAGTTGCTCGGCGACTTAGGTTATAATGTAGAGATCAGTTACCGATGAAGAAGATATATGTTTTCCTGGTGATATTGGCCGTCGTGGCGGTCGCCGTGGCCGGTTTCTGGGCGGTCAGGGAATGGATGACCGCCCCCGAGGCGGAGAATGTGCGCCTTGTTCCGGCCAAGGTGAGCGAGATCCGCTCTATGGTGGAGCTCTCGACGGTGGAGCTTTATGAGGAACTTCCCCTCAAGGCAAGCATCGGCAAGAGGCATCTCGTGGCTCGAGTCGTGATGGAGGGCTCAGTAGGCTTTGACCTTGACCGGCTCAAGGTGACGGAGCGGGGCGACACCATAGTCGTCAAGCTTCCGCCGGAGCGGGTTACCCTGCGAGAGTCCACGCGGCCCGGATCGTACACAGTGATCGACACATGGAGCGACGATCCCTTTGGCTCTGCGCAGTTTACCACTGCCGAGGAGAACGCGCTCAAGCGTCGTTTCACCGAGTCGGCTGTGCGCGGAGTCTACCGCCGCGGCGATGTGAGACGCGCCCGTCAGGCCGCTGCCGAGAGTGTCCGCACGCTGCTTTCGGGAGCCACCGGACGCCCGGTCGTCGTGGAGTGACCCGCGTGAGGCACGGGGATAGGATGAGGAAATGTGTTGCATAACATATTTTTTATAATGGCGGAAACATGCGTACATTATAGGATTGTAGACAGATAATTTGTATTTTTGCATGCGGAATTGTTTGAAACTGCCGCATGGGGCGACATCGTGCCTTCATGCTGTCCTTAATTATTTATTTTTTTCAGACCTATGATGACCGTGAAAGATATTACCGAGTTGCGGAAGAGCGGCGAGCTCGACCGCGCTTACGAAGAGGCAAGAGTGCTTTATGAATCGGATCCTGAAGACCGTTATGCGCGCGTTGCCCTTGCACATTGTGTAAAGGCACTGATGGAACGCGCCGCGTCCGAAGGCGACGTGGAGTCGCTGGCGGACCGTCTTGAGGAATATGGTGCCCTTCACCTCGAGGATATCGAGGAGGGGGAGATGAACAACCGCGCGGCGTGGGCAGTGCGTGCGTTCATGATCGGAATGAAGGAGAATGAGCGGTATGACCCGGAGGCGGTAGACCGCCTCGCCGATGCCGTGAAGAAGATAGCCTTCATCGCCCCGCACCGCTATTATTCAATACTGCTTGACTCTTTCCTGAGGGCCAAGGATGCCGACGGGGCTCCGTGGCCCGGTCTGACCGCATTCGTGAAGTGGTGGGGCATCGGCAACCTTACGCCGGAGGACTATACCCGCGCCAGACTGAATAACGGCATGACTGTCGCCTCGCTTGCCGAGCGTCTGTTCACGGCATACAGCAAAAGCCTGATCGCATGTCTCGAGGAGGGCCGCTGCGCGGATGACGCCGAGGACTTCTTGGCCATCCTCGACACGCATCTCACCGAGCATCCCGAGTTCCAGAACACACTCTATCAGAAGATACAGCTTCTCAAGGCCCTCGGACGCACTGAGGAGGCCGCCGCCGTGGCCCGCGATTTCGTGCGCGGACGTCAGAATGATTTTTGGGCGTGGTCGACACTCGGAGACCTCTCCGACGACGAAGACCTGCGGCTGTCGTGCTATTGCCGCGCCCTGCGTTGCAAGGCCAATCCCGCCTTCCTTGGCAAGGTCCGCTACAAGCTCGCCGTGATGATGTATCACTGCGGGTGTCTGCCCGAGGCCAAGCGTGAGTTCATGAACATCCTGGACCTCTACGGCGCAAAGGGGTGGCACATACCCGCCAACCTGACGGCCATCACCTCGCAGAAATGGTTCGCCGAGACGCAGGAGGCCGAGTCGAACGTGCTCTTCTACATGGCACATCTCGGTCCGGCCGAGGATTTCCTGTTCGGCGACAAGCCCGAGGTGGCGATACTCATTACCGGCGTCAACCAGCAGAAGAATACCTGCAGTTTCATCACCGAGGACCGTCGCCGTGGATTCTTCATGACCAAGAACATGCGCGAGCGGTTTGCCGAGTGCCAGATCTACAGGGTGCGGTTCGCCGCCGAGCCGGGTGAGAAAAGCGCCGCGAGACTCGCCACCTGTCAGCGCGTCACGGATATCACGCCTTATGACGGCATTTTCTTCAAGCGTGTCACGGGACGCCTAAACCGCCGCCCCGGACAGGCCTTCGCCTTTGTCGACGACATTTTCATCGACGGCAAGCTGCTTGCTCCCGGCATGGATGGCGGTGTTGATGTATCGCTTACCGCCGTGCTCTATTATCATATGAAGAAAGAGGTGTTCGGATGGCGCGCGGTCTCTGTACAGTTCGCCAACTGACCCCGGTTATCTGGGATAAGACACATAAATCAGGGGCGTGAAGACAACCGGTTGTCTTCACGCCCCTGATTTATGCTGCCGCAGGCTGTCAGATTCCTACTCTGGTGAAGTGATGCTCCGTCTCAGGCGATTTCGTCTCAAACTTGAGGATCTGGCGCCCTTTGTCAGTCTCGATGTCCTCGATGACACCGTAGCGTGAGAACTCATTTCCGACGGCGCGTGATATCTCATGACGGCAGTTCTCGACCATGATGCTCTTGATTGAGTCGAGTTTCGCGGAGGGTATTCCGGCCACATAAGCCGGAGGCAGCACTATGTCATTAGGATTAAGGTCAACCTTCATGCCGGCCAGGTCGAGGCTGAGAAGCAGGTCGTCCTGGTCATCGACGTCATAGGTCCACCTGCCTGAGCATGTCGCCTTGGCGCGCACGCTTACGCGGAAAGGCACCCCGTCGGAATAACTGTCCGGTGCCTCCATCTTGGTTATGTCGACGTCACTGCTGAACTGCACGTTGCCGCCGTCGCGGTTCTCGTCCTGCGTGAAGTCAAGGGTCATGAGAGATGTCGCTGTCGAGGCTCCCTCGACCGAGGCCGTGATATTGTCGGGCGATACCGATTTCCAGCGGCCTATGAAACCGGGGTCGCTCGAGCAGGCGAACAGCGCTGTGATGCCGACCAGTGCGGCAATTCCGAAAACGAGTGAAGTCAACTTATTCATAATATTCGTTTTTAATGACTGCGGAAACGGACGTCCGCCCCGGCCGGGCGCAACAAGGAGCCTTTCCTGCCTGTAATAACAATATCGCAAAGCCCATAGTTGTCTCAAATAATCTTAAAAATCCCTCATTGAGGGAAGAAATCAACAAAAAACGTCCCCCAATGAGGGATAAATTAAACTATTTCTTACTGATACAACATTTGGAAGGGCGGGGCGTTCTATGGAAACGGGTCTGTTAATTTGCCCGGATTGCTATGGAAAGAGATAAACTTGACTTCGGTAGCGGACGGATAGACCGCCTGTTCCGCGCCATGTTTTTCCCTACTCTCGTAGGAATGTTGTTTAATTCGGTGCTCAACCTCTGCGACGGCATGTTCGTAGGCCATGGGGTGGGCAGTAACGCGCTGGCCGCGATCAATATCGTGGCGCCCCTGTTTCTGGTCTGTACCGGCGTGGGCCTGATGTTCGGCATCGGCGCCTCTGTGATCGGAGGCATACGTCTTGCGGAGAACAATGTAAAGGCCGCGCGCATCATCATGACGCAGGCCTATCTGGCCGGCGGTGTGATTTTTGGACTTGTCATACTGGTGTCGCTGTTGTTCACGCGGCCTGTGCTGTACGCGTTAGGCTGCAGTCCGGCGCTTGAGGACCTTGCCACCGACTATCTGCTCTGGCTTCTGCCCGGCCTGCTGTTCTTCTATCTGCAATGCGCGGGCATGATGCTGATTCGCCTCGATGGCTCGCCCAAGTATGCCATGAGCGTACAGATAGTGGCGGCGGTGCTCAACATATTCCTCGACTGGCTGATGGTGTTCCCGCTCGGCATGGGCATCAAGGGTGCCTCGATCGCCACTTCGATATCGTGCATCGTGGCCGGACTCATGGTGCTGGCATACTTCATCTTCTTCTCCGATAAACTGAAGTTCTACCGGCTGAAGATGTCGGTGAAGTCGTTGCTTCTGTCGCTGCGCAACACCTGGTACATGATCAAGATAGGTCTTGCGACATTTATCGCCGAGTTCTCGATCGGGGTGATGATGGTGACGGGCAACTATATGTTCCTGTCGTATCTTGGCGAGCCGGGAGTGGCTGCGTTCAGCGTGGGCTGCTACCTGTTCCCGCTGATATTCTCTATCAGTAACGCGGTGGCGCAGGCCTCGCAGCCGATCTTCAGCTACAACTATGGCGCGGGAAATGACGGCCGCGTGCGCCAGACACTCAATATCGCGCTGATCACGGCCTGCCTGTGCGGCGTGGTCATCACGGCAACCATGTGGTTCGGCGCTCCGGCTCTGACTATGATCTTCCTGCCGCCGGGCGACGCGGCCTATACGCTTGCGGTTCAGGGGTTGCCGATACTCGGTCTCTGCGCCCTCTTCTTCGCTCTCAACATCACGTTCATCGGCTTCTACCAGAGTCGGGAGCAGGCCGGACGCTCCATCTTCTACATGCTGCTGCGTGGCGTGATATTCATGGTGCCCGGCTTCGTGCTGCTGCCGCGCCTCTTCGGCGTGCCCGGCCTCTGGCTGGCGATACCCGTCTCCGAGTTCCTGACACTGATAGTAATTGCCGCTCTGTATCTTCTCTCCCGCAACCGCACGGGCCGCGCCTGAGTGCGGCACTTGCTTCAGCGGCGCAGTCAGTTGTTGAAGGTTCTTGTCCTGGTGTCGGTGAAGTCTGTCTGTCTGTTCCTCTCCTCGATGTCCTCGACAATCGTAATGTCGTAGTCGCCGGCGGGCTCTACCAGTCCTTTTGCCTTTGCGTCCTCAAGCATCTTCTCTATCTGCTCGCCGCGCATCAATGAGAAATCCGGGGCCTCGAAAAAGTAGTCAGACGGCACTAATTTCTGTCCGGATAAGGAGGCGTTCTTTCCGGTGCTGATTTTCATGCGCGGCCATTCGGGGTCTGTTATCAAATCGACAGAGAGTGAGCCCGGGTTGTCCGGATTGTCTGCAAACTCCACATCGGTGATGGATCCATCCCAATAGACGATATCCTCTTGGAGATGGCCGAACCTGAAGATATTGTTAAATCCTGTCGAGACGTCGAGGCAGATGCCGTTGTCGTAGATATAGAATACGTTCACCTCAGGCTGCCAGCAGCCGGTCTCGTCATCTTCAGGCATGATATGGCGGCAGCCGATGCTGAACTGTGTGGAATTGGGAGCAGGCTTGGGGAAGCCTACCGTCATCTCGGGGCAGATATACTTTGCCGAGACGAACAGAGATTCTGTCTGGTCATAGGTCGCGCCGTCGAATACCTCGACCCAGTCGCGGTCAACGGGTGAGTACCTTCCGACCAGTCGGTGGGTGGTGCATACAGTCAGTCTGTTGCCGTATTGGTCTGTCGCTATGGGTGCATTGACGCCTGGGGCGGTGCGGACGTTAACATTGTCGGCGGTGGGCTTGCAGAAGAATGTCTCCCAGTCGACTGCCACGAAATGCGGGTCCCCGGCCAGCAGGGATACCGATGACAGCAGTAAGGTAGCGGGAGAGAGTAGGGCCTTGTTCATAATTCGTGGCTGTTTTAAGATCGATATGCAGGAGCCGTGTACAGGTGCACCGGGTCTGTCGGTCACTCGTATTCAGAGTAAACCGCTCCGTCGAAATAGATGGTATTGCCAAATTCGTCGAAGCCAACCGGAACCGGGGTGTCGAGCGGAGACATCTCCTCCATGATGTCGGCAAGGGGAGAGGTCGCGTCGACCCATGTGCCGGCGGCGTGGGTGGCGACCAGAGTGCCATCCTTGCGGTCAGCGACAAAGCAACTCGTCTCAGCGGGGAGGTTCTCGCGCATCCATGTGGTTGTGATCAGCGCATGCGCGGCATCGATGGGCTCAATCAGCAGAGAGCCCTGAAAGCGTATACGGTCGAGCGGCTCGCTCGAAGTAATTTCTTTGCCGAACATTTCCTCGGGGATGATGGCGTCGCAGGTTGAGGCGACCTCCTGCGATACGTATGCCTCCTTGCCGTCGTTGATGACGCGGTACCAGCCGTCGAGTTCCTCGACGCAGGGGAGCAGGGCGGCCTTTGCGAGGGTTCCGGCCTTTGCGGCCGTCTTCGACGGCGCGGTACGCAGGTTGACGTTGCCGTCGTTTGAGTGTACGTAGAGAGTCTGGGCCATGCAGGCTGAGGAGGCGAGCAGGGCCGCCATAACGATTGCTGACAGTTTCTTCATATTGTCGTCTTAAGTTGAGGAAGTCAGTGACCGTAAGCCACCGGCCTTCGTGTGAAAATTATGGCATAAAGTTACAAAAAAATCTGAAACCAACCAATCAAGCACCCATTTTAGAATATTTATTTCCGGAAAAGTGTGCCGGAAAAGTGTGCCGGAAAAGTGTGGATACACCATTATTTTTCTCTATGACACCGAGTTCGTAAAGTAATTCATAGATGTAATGTCACTAAAATAAGCCGAAATTTAGATATTTATGAACAGAACATTGAGACATAATGAAGCGTAGTGTCACCTGTGCGGGAGTCTGCAAGACTCCGACCATCAGTAGCCGGGTACACGGCGACAAAATGCGCGGCGCAAGCCGATAACGCATTTCGTCGTCGTGTGCCCGGTAGAAGAATAGATAATATATGTCTGGAGGACATCTCGTTACATCGTGAAGAGGCTCTGTGCCGAAGTCGTTGGAACTGTAACGAGGTGTCTTGCCAGACACATGCGTTCTTATCGTCTTCCGGGCATACGAACCGAGAAAATGCTTTCGCAGCAAGTTGCGGCATTTTCTCGGTTCGTGTGCCCGGCTACTCATGCTCGAGGTCTTTACAGACCTCTGCACAGGTAGAGGCCTGAACCGTTATTTTAGTGACATTAGGGTTATAGCACCGAGCATATAATCATGAATTAAGGGTTATACCCCGAGCATATAATTATGGGGCGTATCCCGGCAGGATACGCCCCATGGTGATCGATCGGACTATGGCCCGATTGAATTTCCGTGGTGGATGGTTATTTCACGGTCTCGAGGCGAGACTTGCCGTCGATGACGTGGATGTAGATGCCCGCCTCGGGCTTCTCGACCTTCAGGCCCTGAAGGTTGTACCATCTCTCCTCCTGCACGCCCATGTCGACTGGAATGTCTTCGACACCGTTGTTGTCGGTCTTCTCAAGACGCAGTCTCATCGTGTTGACGTTGACTGTCATCTTAACCCAACTTGGCATCCACACATAGTCAGGAGCCGAACAGGGACCCCAGTTGCCCAGACCACGGTTTACGATGTCCAGTACCTGCGGACCCTCGCTCAGGTTGACAGGCATACAGCGGAAGTCTTCCGGATACGAACCCAGACTTGCCGTTTTAGTCCAGCCAAGCAACTCATAGAAGAAGCGGAACTGAGGCAGATTGTCGATGTCGGGCTCTGTGTTATCCGTATCCTTGCGAACCCAGAAGGTGCCCTCGAACACACCCGGCTCAACCTTCCTCAGGCGGAAATACTTGTCGTAAGTCTCCTGATTGGCTTTCGAGGGTGACAAGAAGTCATTTGCAACCTCGCCGGAAACGACATTACCGCAGACATACATCTGTTCCGCATCGACAGGCACGCCGTAATATGCGAGATCAATATCGACCGTGCTGCTTGCCAGGTCGAAAGAGGCGGACAACAAGCCTCCCTTCGGGAAGCGCAACCCTACCGGGTTGCCACCCTTTACCAGCGGCAGTCGGCCTGACAGTTTGTCCTCATTGAAGCCTTCCTCGTAAAGCGATGTCGATATACCCCAGCAATTGGCCGGATCGGGATTGAAGCTATTCTCGCTGGTAAGCGTAAGGCGCACATTGCTATTGGAATCCACTTGGTAAGAATCTGAGATATTAATAAAATTTTCATAGGGGTATAGTTCCGATATTCCTCCGCGATTTACAATTATATACAGAGTCTGGGGAACGCTGACTGACGGTGTGTCGATGGGCTTGAAGCTGACCAGGTTGTTATTGCCGGTAGAACTGTAGGAGGCTATGAGTTGGTAAGATCCACCCTTCCAGTCGTTGATACTTATAGTACCATCGCGGGGGTCGGCCACGGCACGCCATTCGCCATAGATATGGTAGGTATAGGCCTTGTCATTGACGTTATAGAGAGTGAACGGGCAGTCATCCTCAGCGTCGGTGACGAAAACATAGCATTTTTTTTCAACGCGGTCATAGCGGCAAAGAGCCATTTCGATGTCGCCGGCCGGAGTTTCGATCTCATCCTTCGTACGGTTGCCGTTTCCGATTGGACTGAGTTTGCGGGCGCCGTTGTCGGAATCAGCAGTCGGGAGTTGCCAGCCGTTGAACTCGCCGATCATATAGAACTCGGATGTAGCCGGCTTATCGGGCTGGGCGGCGCCGGACATCTTCAGAAGCGGATGCCACTCATTATTCTCATTCACCCATTCGATCGACATGTCGAGGGTGCCTCCCTGCCAGTTGTTGAGAGCGACATTTGCACTGAAGGAACTGCCAAGCAGGGTAGGGGTGGGGGTATTGTAGACATCGACCTGACCTTCCTCGCAGCCGAAATAGATATCGGTGTCTGCCCAGGAGCCCGGATCGGAGAACACCTTGAATTCTACGGAGGTGTCCTGCAGATCGAAAGACCCGGTGTAGATGCCATCACCATCGGGGTCGGTGAGTTTATACTGCCAGTCGGAGGCGAGTTCCTCGGTTGCGGGATATTCCCAGCCTGTCATGCTGCCGACGAGGTAGAAGGCCTCGTTGGCGGGTTTCTGCGCGAGCATTGCAGCTGCAGAGCATAGACACAGAGCACAAAGGGATAGAGTTCTTTTCATTGTCTATAAAAGTTAAAAAGTTGATAAATATAGTTCAGACCGTAAAATTACAAAAAATATCCAAACGGTTTATAATCCGGGGCAAATAAATTTTCGGCGTATTCCGGTAGTCTGCTTTTAGTTCCGATTGCTACCCGTACACAGTAAGACCCTAAAAAGTGAGATTTTGTAGGTTTTCCCGGAAATAAAAAGTGAGATTTTGTAGGTTTTCCCGGAAATAAAAAGTGAGATTTTGTAGGTTTTCTTACATTAAAATTTTGCGGAATGGTATTAAATGCTTAAATTTGCGATAATTACAGAATGACTATCGAGATGAGGATATTCAGACGAAAAATATACTCCCAAATGTTGGAGTGGAAACAGAAGCGTGACGGCTCGACTGCGTTACTAATCAAAGGTGCGCGGCGTGTCGGTAAATCGACTATTGCGGAGGAGTTTGCTAAAAATGAGTATGAAAGTTATATCGCGGTAGATTTCGCCGATGCCCCGGCGGCAGTGTGGGAGGCCGTCAAAAACATCTCAGACCGCGACAACTTCTTCATGCAACTCCAGTTTATATATGGCGTGCAGCTGAAGGAACGCAAATCGGTGATAATCTTCGACGAGATACAGAAGTGTCCCGAAGTCAGGCAGGCTATCAAGTATCTGGTCAAAGACCATAGATATGACTATATCGAGACCGGTTCGTTGCTATCAATCAAAAAGAATACCATCGGAATTGTGATCCCCAGCGAGGAGACGCGCCTTACCATGTATCCGATGGACTATGAGGAATTCGAGTGGGCATTGGGTAACGGCGGCAATATGCCGCTTCTGAGACAGATGTTCGAGTCGCATAAGCCATTTGGCGACGCTGTAGTCAGGGATCTGCTCCGCAAATTCCGCTTGTATATGCTCGTCGGGGGGATGCCCCAGGCGGTAGAGACCTATCTCGATACAAATAATCTGGGAGAAGTGGATTCGAAAAAGCGGGAAATAATCGAACTCTACCTTGATGATTTTGAAAAGATAGATCCTACCGGTAAGGCAGCACGTCTCTTTAAGTCCATACCGGCTCAACTCGCAAAGAACGCCTCGCGTTTCCAGTCGCGTACGATAATAGGATATGGGATGGAAGATGACAAGAGTGCCGAATTGCTGAAGGAAATGGAGGACAGTCTGACCGTCAATATATCCCATCATGCGAACGACCCCAATGTCGGCCTCGCGCTCCACGCAGATTATGACCGTTACAAGATGTATCTGGCCGACACCGGGCTTTTCATAACGCTCGCTTTCTGGGACCGGAATGCCTCTGACAATCTGATATACCGGAAATTGCTGTCTGACAAACTTTCGGCCGACCTCGGCTATGTCTATGAAAACATCGTGGCTCAGATATTGACCGCTAACGGCCATCAACTCTATTATTACACCTGGCCAACAGAAAATGGCAAGCGCAACTATGAGATTGATTTCATTCTGACGCGGGGAAACAAAATATGTCCGGTCGAGGTAAAATCATCCGGATACAAGACACATGCTTCTCTTGATGCCTTCAAGGTGAAATATTCCGACAGGATCTTGTGGAACTATCTTGTATATACAAAAGACCAGCGTCGGGAAGGTGACATTATCCTCCTCCCGGTCTTCCTTTCGATTTTCCTCTAACCGGGAGGAGGTAATGAGTGTGTCGGGATCAGCGCGAAGAAATAGTGATTTGGGTCATGGGGCTATTAGCGCTTCCAGTTCGAGGGGTAGCCGTGGATGTTGAATGAGATACGGGAGGTGGTGTTGACTTCTGTCCGTCCACGGTACCAGAGTTCGACCGGACAGTTCTTGCCGGATGCCGACAGTTTGGTTTTCGTATAAACGAAGTCCTTGTTGTCAAAATCAACCTCGCCTCCCCACAGCATGTCGGGCTGCACATCCTTGATATCCTCTATCTCGGTGCTCAGAATCAGGGGTGTGGCGGAAACCACGAACTGGAACTCATTGAGACATGTATAACTGTTGTCTTTCTTGCACTCAAGGTTATACTCGACCAGTAGACCCGAGAATACAAATTTGCCTACAAGACCATGGTTTGACAGATAGGGGGCCACATCCTTGTCGGAATATATTACCGACACCAGATTGCCGTTTTGCTCGGTGACATAAGCATAGTTGAGGTTGACACGACGGCCATCTACCTCGAACCATCCGTACGACTCAGCACAGGCCATTACCGGCGAGAGAACAGCCAGTAGAAAAAGAATTAATTGCTTCATAATGTCTTGATTATGTTAGTTTATATTGTTGACTTATAACTTGCGGAGTTCCAGTAGGGCGATGTTGCCGCTTACAGTAAAGGAGATGACCTCTGATGTGGACGGATTATGGAAGAAGGCCCCCTCCTCGCCAAAGGCGTATCCCATAAGCTTGACATAATCCGGCCGCTTGATCTGCTTGAATCCGGTCTCGGACTTGATTTTTGCCAATATCGGCGCGAGAAGTTTCATTATCTTCTTGGGCGATAATTCCTCTTCAACGGTCGCGCCATAGAACGGCGCGAACATATACCCGAATCCCTGCAGTTTGTTTCCGTTCTCGATGATAGGGTATGACTGCCATAACGGTTTGCCGTCGACCGTGAGTGTCGACTCAGGCTTTCGCTCATTCTTCATGTACATGCCTGACCAGTTGAGTTCTCCTTCGCGAATTGACGTGAATATGCCGAGTTGCAGTGCTTTTTCAGCTGCGACAGTATAGGTGTCGAAAGAAACATCCCAGATTGAGCGGTTGCTGACCTTCACGAAACCCATCGGGTAGCGCAAGATGTCCGCGACCGAGATAGCCTGATTGTAATCGATGGAGACGTCCGCGTCGAGAGGCATGTCCTTCACTTGCGACGGCATCATAAGCGGCGAGTCGGCTGACTCGGCCGACTGCCCGAAGTTGCCCGTCGAATTTACAACCATCTGGTAGATGCTTTTCTCCTTGACGGCCGGGATGCCGCAGTCGCTGAACGAGAACCGGAGCGGATAATGCCCCGGACACTTGATCTGCAGCCACTTGCTGCCCGGCGAAAGGTATACCCAGTATTCGTTGACCTTGTACGCGACATCGCCTATGACGTTGCCCTCGAACTCACAGCCGCTGACCGGAATCACAACCTTCAGCAGGGCGCACACGGATTCATTGAGGTCGCGGCGCTGCATCTCGACGGTCATCGGGTCGAGAAGCAGCGTCATTGACTCGACCTTCAGCTCCGGAGTCTGGGCGACGCCCGGCGCCGCTCCGAAGATCAGCATCATGAAAAACGATATCAGTACTTTCTCAAACTTGAACATAACTGTAAGGCATTATCAGTGCAAATTTACTGATAATAATCGTTTCTGCAAATTTTCAGGATTAAATATTCGGGTCAGGTGCCAAAACATTCTACAAGGTTAAGTTGTTGTAATAAAATATTCTTGCTGTGAGAGTGTGAGGGGAGTAGGCACGACAGTGAGAGGCTTGCGCAGGACTCTCTCAACAGTTTTCATTGTTTAAATTCAGTCAACCATTTGTAATGAACATATCCGAACTTTTTGACCTTACTGGAAAGGTGGCCGTTGTCACAGGAGGCGGCGACGGCATCGGAGCCGGCTGTTGCGAGATATTGGCGGCTGCAGGCGCAGCGATTGTAGTCAGTGACATGGACGCAGCCAAGGCAATGAGAGTCGCCGACCGCATAATCGCCTCCGGAGGGAAGGCGGTTGCGGTCGTATGCGACGTCCTGCATGAACCGGATCTGGTAAACCTGATCGACACGGCGGTAAAGACCTACGGCACCGTCAACATACTTGTCAACAATGCCGGTATCGGTGGCGGAGGTAGAGAAAATCCATTTAAGATAGACATGGATTATCTGGAGCGTGTCTATCGTATCAATGTCTTCGCACCGTTGCGGCTGTGCCAGCTCACTGTGCCGGAGATGAAGAAATCGGGTTACGGAAGCATAGTCAACATAACCTCGATGAGTTCTGTCAACAAAGAGCCCGACATGTGCGTATATTCATCCTCCAAGGCCGCGCTGAACCATCTCGCGGCCAATCTCGCATACGATTTCGGGCCCTATGGAGTCAGAATCAACTGTGTAGGTCCGGGGGCCACGCGGACTGCCGCGCTAATGTCAATCATGACGCCTGAACTGCAGGCGAAGATGCTGCGGCATACACCCATCAGGCGGCTTGGAGAAGTGTCAGACGTGGCGCAGGCAGTCCTTTTCTTCGCCTCGCCCGCATCAGCGTGGATAAGCGGCCAGGTGATTTTCGTCAACGGCGGGGGCATCCAGACCCTTGACTGACCGGCCGCCACACGGAGCAAGTTGTCGTCATGATTTCAATTTGTTAAAAATCCCTTATAGACCAAGCGCCTCCGCAAGATGCGCGAAGTCGGAGTCTTTGAGTATAATTTCTCCTTCCCGACCAATAAGATATATGGAGGGGGTGGCCCGTACCACATACAGATCTTCGGAATCTATCTTCATCTTGCGGTCAATTCCAATTTCCCAATTGGCCGGCAACGTTACGGCATGCCTTTGCCATAATTCATAGTCCGTGCCGATGTAGGCGGCTATCATGCGAATTTCTCCGCTTCCGATAGCGCGGCTTAACCCCATATCCGCCCGCATGGCCTCTATCACATCGCCGCAATGGTCGCAGTCCGGATCGTAGAACATCAGCACTGTGACACGGCCCCCCGTTCCCGGCCTGAAGGCAATTGTGCCCCCGCCGATACTCTCCAGCTCAAAACCGGGTGCCATGCTTCCGGGGGGATTGCGTTCTATCTCGTCCAGACGATGCCGGGCCCTTTCGGCGCCTTCTCCGCCTCTCATGATCTCATAACTGACAAAGGCATGATAGTAAACCTCGTTGCGGAAAGGACTTTCGGCATTCCATAGATACAGATCTGCGATCTCAATAATCCTTGAATAAGTTTTGCCTGACTCTTTTTCTGACGTTTCGAGAAGTCGGTTGACGCCACGCTGCAAACCGGGTCCGGAAGTGAAATCCATAACTGATATGAAATTGCTCATAGCCTGTTCAAGCATCACCGAATCCCTCAGCAACCCCCGGTCAGAAAAATCGGCATTATCCCAGAAATGATACAATAGATAATCAGCGCGAGCCTGCGGGTCAGTAATGGAGTCGGGCACAGTCGGCATGGCAAACATGCCCTCTGACCGGACTGTGTCTTCTTCTGCGACATGGTCCGAGACTTTCCCACTGCCTGCACAGGAGACAAGAAACATCAGGGGAATGGAGAGTAAGGCATTTTTATTCCACATAGTCGCGTACACATCTTATGCCGAAGTTCTTTGCTCCATCGCCCCCTTGTGTGGCCATTCCGCTTCCGGTTGTCTTCATCACATACCTGAATTTTACTCCAAGTGAACCAGGCAGGTCCGAAGGGTTTTGTCCGTAGGCATACCCCGATTTGTCGAAGTAGGATACAGTGGAGGAATAATTGTAATAATACGAGGGCGCGACCCCCAGAATGCTCATAATGGTCAGTTCTTTCTGGTTAGGCACACGCCAGCCCTCTTTCCCGGTCTTTGACACCAGGGAACTGCAGGGATTATGCGTGGTGAGATATGCCGCCCAATCATAAGAGTCTATATCGAGTCCGGTCATGGAGGCGCAGGGTATGTCATATTCGGGAGCCGCCACCTCGAAAGCCCTATAGCATCGGTTGTAACGTTGATCGTAGAGATGATGCACCGGCATAGGACTGTTCGAAGAGACGTATGCCTCACTCCGCACCGACTTGCTGTCGTAATGTGCAAGATCGACTATATTTGTCCCCGCCCGCAGCTCGAAGGCCGGTTCCGTGATATTGGTTGTGTTTATTACCGACATATTTCCGCCCAGATTCCTGACGCATCTCACTTCCCAGGGGGCTCCTCCACCGTAAGCCATCCACGGGGAATCGCTCGTGCCTTCCATCGCCCAGATCTGGCGTCCCTCACTTGTATAGAAAAGCATCGACGAGTTTTCCCCATTGTCGGTATATGGCAGTTTCGTCACAGACTCCACGTCGAGAATCGGAGTCACCAGCGAACGGCGTCCCAGAATGATTCTTACATATTGATTTCGCGTGGGTACAAACCATCTCACTTCGGAAGCGTCAATGCGGCCGTCGCCGTCAATGTCGCGGTTTCGGTTCAGACACGCCGTAATCGCCTCTATGTACATGGCCGATGACGATCTGTCGGGATCGTATTTCGAATAACTTCCGCTGATGGTCCTGATCCTGGGGAGATGATGGGTCCGTGCGCTCCGGTTTATACCCTGGTTGTTTATGGCATTTACTTTCTGAAACTCGTTCAGGGATAAGAATGTGTTCCAACGATAAGAGTTGTCGCTCCATGTGAAGCTGGCCGACGACCATGATGTATGTCCGGCCAGACGATACGCAAGGTTGTAGCGTCCGGACAATGTGTTGCCATTGCCGCCTGCATTATAGTTGTTGCGCAGGTTAAGGCCATAGGATTCATTGATGTGCTCCACCCCAAGCCCGGATTTAGACGTCATGTTGTAGTAAGTCTGGATAGAGCGTTGCGACAGAGAGTATTTCGATTTATAGTAAAGGCTTTGGCCATCGGCCGAACGTTCGGCCTGGACATTAAGCCATACGCGCCGGTCCGGCCTGTTGACGTAGCCGTGCCAATTTGTTGAATTTGATTCGTTGCCGTCGGATACATCCTCATAGACATACTCGTCTACAAACATAGTGTACCATCCGGCTGTCTTTCCCTTCATCTCGTCCAGCCGATAGGTCTTGCCGTCGCTGTTGCTGCCTGTGCGCGGCTTATAGTCGGCAAGGACATTCTCTCCTGACGTGGGCCGGAACTCCACCCATGACATATACCTCCTCATATCGTCGGGAATTGAGCCGGTCTGCTGCGAGTCTATATAGATCTCGCGTCCGTTCAGATCGTAGGCTACGACAAGATATTCGAAATTACGCAGTTCGGCGGCGGTCATATAGACATTTACTGCCGAATAATGGGCGTCCACGTCATATTGCGCCTCCATTACATCGGAAACTATACCCTCCACAGCCGGATTGCGCTCGCTTTCTCCCGTTGCCTCCACAAGAATGTCACTGACATTGTTGATCGTGACATTATATATGTATTTGGAATTGCGGCGGCAGTTGAAGTCACGCACCTTGCCGGAGTCATCGCCTTCTATATATCCCAGATGGACATAATATCTTGTTTCCACACGGCGCATGGATATATCCGTGTCGCTGAGGGGTCGGCCTTTCTCATCGACACTCATCCTCATCTCAACATTGAATTCCACATATGTGGCGTTATTGTTGGGGTCATCACTCTGCGCTGAATTTACCAGTGAGATGAACTTCCCGGTATTCTCACCCGTCGCGGGGTCCTTGAACTGGCGTTCCCGGTAGTGGTATGGATCCGTCTCAGTTGCCGGAGGCGCCAGCCCCTGCCTCTTGTTCTCAAGCTGCCAGAAATCGAAACTTGTGATGTCGCCAGATTCCGAGACCTCGGTGAGAGGCTCGGAGGAAACGTATGACTTGCCGCCGAGGCTTCTGACGTCGGCGACATTGACGTCGGCTTCCCCGTCAGGCCGCTCGTGTAGCCAAGTCTGATTGGGCAGATTCACGACCCGCCATGATTTTATTTTGAAATCCTTGATATTGGCTTGATTATATCTGACTCTGAAACTCACATGCGAGATCAGGCGGCGTAGATGGAGTGCTCCGTCAGGTTTAGACATCCCCGGCCTTATATCCACAGGCTCATCGTCCGTGCGCGACCCGTCCGTATGTACTGAGGAAGTAAATGTTCCGGTCATGACCAGAGCGTTGAGCGGCGTCTCCACCGAAGCGTTGCCTCTGGTGTCAAAGCCTGCGGATATATTGCAGAATTTCTCCCATGTATCCGCCTCAGCGAGCAGGTCAGGCAACGCCCTGACCTCGGAAGAGGAGGAATCCATGCCGTAACGGTGGGTGGCATTCGCCACTCCGACTATGTGGCTTCTGCCCGAAAGGGCGTCGATTGTGATCTCCCGAGGGATATGGGGGCTGTTGTCTTCGCTGCGGTTGAGATAATATACGCCGGTCCGCTGCCCTGTGGCAACGTTGTAGATCGCCACCCACAGGTCGTTGATCTTATAGTCGAGTCCTTCCTGCAGCTCACCGCGCGTCAGCATGGCCCGGTTGTCAAGATCAAGGCCTATGGTGACCCTGGCCTTCTCTCCCTCAGGACAGTCTGACCCGGGATAGCCCAGATCATCGGAGCATCCGTAAAGGCAGGGAAGTGAGGCGCATGTGAGGGCCAGAAGCAGGGTCTGGATATATTTTGAAACTTTCATCTTAATCTCTTAATTGAAGGAGGGAATATCGGCCTCGCGGTTGTCCCATGGACACACCTCGTAGTCTATGGCAAAATGAGTGAATGTAAAGGTGACGTTTACAATTACGTGTGTGTTACGCGGCATGTCTGTCATGAGATATTGATTCTCCGGGGTTTGGGGCATGGCCCATTTCAGATTGTTCCAACCGCTGAAATATCCGTCGAAGGTAAGTCCAGTGCCATAGGGATTCCTGTCATCAAGCACTACTCCCTCAGGAAAATAGAATGGTCCCACCTCCCTGGTGGTCTCGGGTGCGATCTGTTGTCTTACCTCGAGCGTCACCTCGCGGGCTCCGGCTCCGACGGGTGTCGAGTAGGTTGAGAAAAAATATTGTTCGGCGTCGGTGAAGTCTGCGACCGGAAAAAAATACTGCCTCGAGGCCACGTTGTTGATCCTTATATCGTCGATAGTGTGAGAAATGGTGTCGCGATTGGTGATGCGGTAAGTGTATTTCACTGCGGCGCGGTGTATAAGGAACGACGCCGAATAATGGTCGGTGTCCGTGCCGATGTGATATTTATGAACTGCCGACATTGGGAGCGGTCCGCCCATGCAGCCGGAATAAGTCCCATCCGTGGTGTTGTCGGATGTAAGATATGTCAATCGACGAAGCTCGTCAACATCAACATGTTGTCCAACCGCCGGGTTAAGGTCACGGAAATAATCGGACGCAGCCATCGGTGTGCCGTCTCCGAGTCTTATAGAGGCATTGGACTCATTCGCCACAAGAATGATGTCCTTCGTGTCATCGGCCTTTACTAAAAAGTCCTGTCCGGTCGCCAGAAGCGCGGGGGAAGCGGTGAGATCCCACAGGGAGTTGTGCTCCAGCACGCCCGACGAGTCTACAATGATGATGCGGACAGTATGGATCTTCTCATCATCATTGGCCGGCTGCCTGTCGGGTTCATATTCCTCGCCCACGCGTGTGGAGGCATGGCCGCGACGCGGCGAACTGTTGTCAAGGTTGATCTTTAGAGTCAACACGGCCTTGGTGTCCGATGCGCATCCCTTATCGGGCTCCTCAGACACAGTACATCCTGACAGGGCGACGGACACGGATGTCAATAGGACCGCCCACAGGAAGTGCAGATATGTTCTAACTCCAGGAATCACTACTCTCAGTTGTCTTTTTATTGTTCCAGATCGTTGATCCGTATTACCCAGTCGTTGATGATTATGCGTGTCTGACTCCAGCGCAGGTCTGAGTCGAGAAAGAAGGTCATGTTCCAGGCGCTGCATCGGTCGAGATATTCCTGGTCACCCCATCCGGAGGCATCGCTTTTGGTCATGAGCAAATATTTATTCAGCGGCAGGTCGACAATTACGTTGTCTGAATCGGAGACTCTGGTGTCGTTTTTTGATTTTATTATCAGATGCGGTGTGGTGCTGAGGTGTAGGCGCGATGTCGAGATCTCGCCGTAAGCCACTCCGGAATTCTCGCCGCGTGTCCAGGCAGGATATGTTATGTCATGACCCGAAGGCACGGGGGTATTGGTGTGGTCGAGCTCCCTGTTGTCGTCGGTGATGTGGAATTCGAAGTCCTCTCCGCGGAGCGGCTCATCATTGAGTTGCTTGAGGAGTATACGGAAATTGTTGGTGGTCTTGGTCATCTCGACTGTCTCTTCCTTATACTCAGGGCCCGTGTCCTCAACTGTAAAATCGAGGATGCCGTGGAAATGGTCATGCAGGAGCGTTCCGATATGCGTCTCCTTGACATGCATGGAGATGTCGGTGTAATGGGAGCCTGTCACAGGCGCGGAAGTGTGCGCGAAAGAGGCTTTCCCGCATGATATTCCGCCGTAGGCCACCACATGGTAACTGCCGGCGGGAAGATCGACGCGCACCCGCATGTTTTCATCGGCCAGATCCTGAGGCGGGGGTGTGATGTCGGCCACGTGTCTGCCCTCGCTGTCATAGACGTGCACGGTGAGACAATCCACCTGGCTTGCAAAGGCGTCGGCCGATTCCATATTGTAGTCATACACAAAACGCAAAGACACTCCCGTAGGACACGGAGGAAGGTCGTCAAAGACAACACCGCATGAACTCAGCGCCGACATCATCAGCGATACGAGTGCCCATAGCGGCATGTTCCGGGTCTTCATTCTTGTCATACAGTTCATTATATAAAAAATGGCGGACCGGATATGTCAGGGACCTCTCCGGCCCGCCTGTCTTTAACTGTGCTGTCGCGAATCAGAAATCAAGATTGTTTATACGCACGACCCAAGGACGCACCATGACCGAAAGAGTGAAGTAGGTGTCCCAGTCATCCACCTCCGCAGGAGGCGTGAAGGTACCGAAGCGCTTGATGTTCGTTACGGCGAGTTTATAGACATTGTTGCGCACTGTGGCAAACTCCATAGGCTCTATCTCCGATGCGAGACTTCCCTCGTTGTGAGTGTTGAATGCAAAGTAGTAGCAGAGATATTTCTTGTCCAGCGGCTTGTATGCTACGAAGCCCATGGCCTTCACCAGGTCATCGCTCTTAGGCGTCAGGGCAGTGACGTTACCTGCATCATCGGTGGTCTTGTCAAAGGCCTCGTTGATTGCTGTGGTTAGCGTGGATATCGGAGTCTTGAGCGATTCGGTATACATTGCCATGGCGTTGGGATAGAGTATGCCGTTGTAGAGATACATTGTCTGACATACGCCGTCCACTACGTTTCCGAAATTCTCGTCGGGCAGGATCTCGGCCTCAAATACGTAGCCTGTCGTGTTGGCCGGGGTGTTCCCGTTTTTGAGGAAAGTGTTTTCGGTGGCGTAGCGCCAGATATGGTATCCGCTTTTTTCTGAGTCCTCAAGGCCTGTGCCCCATCCCTCGGTATTGTTCACGTCTTTGCCGGCTATCTGGGCCAAGGTGTTCCATTTCAGCGTGGCGGGAAGATTGGCCGGGTCAAGATCTCCGCTCGGCAGCTGCTCCAGATAGGTGCGCCCGGCGGGGGAGAGCACGTAGTCCTCGCCAGTGACCTCCATCTGCTCGAAGCCGGGGCATAGCGTGAAGGTATCGGCTGTACCGATGCGGGGAAGGTAATAGAACCTGTCGGCGAGATTGAAGAGCGCGACACGTGTAAGCCTCACCTTGCCCTGAACCTTTGTGTTGTCATTGGGATCAAGGACATCATAGGTATAGTCACTGTTTTTTGATGCGTCGCGGAAGTCGAACCGGCTCATGGTGCGCATCACGGGAACTGTTCCGAGAGGCCAGGCATTATCCGGACTGTTATACTTATTCTTGAGGTCATCCTCCGAGGGAAGCGTGCTCTTCACAATCGAAGAGTTGGTCATCAAAAAGCCGTTGCGCCTCCAGGTGTTATAGACGTCCTCGTCATGGAATATCTCGTCGGTGAAAAGATCATCGACCTTCATTCCACCGGTGTACTGCCCGTTGGCACCGAGTGTCCCGGCTACTTTTGAGCGTAGAGACTCGCTCGGGTTGCAGTAGGCGAACACGTACACATCCTGCTCGGCCTTGCGAGCCAGAGCCTCCTTATCCTGGAAGGTCACCGTGTAGGTGTTCGTGGTTGTGTTGGTGATGGGCGCATCGTTCATGGCATACGAAACGAATTTATATTCGTTGTCACCGGTCCCCTTCTGAGCCAGCACGACAAGGATTGATCCGATGTTGTTCTCGAAGTCCTTGCCCACTTCGTCTCCTTCTTTGGCAGAGGATCTGGTCGAGCGAGTCTTGGGGAACGTGAACTTAATAGACGAATATACTCCGTCTTTAGAGCCTGTTTCACCTCCTCCGCTGCTGGCCGGCTCATCACTGCGGCAGGAGAGGAGAGAGACAGCGAGGCCAATGGCCACTAAGCAATTGCTGAGATTTCTCATAATAAAAATATTTAAATTGTTGTTTGGTGTTGTTTATTTTTAATTAATGTAGCGCACGGCAGGTACAGGATTGAGAATGCGGTCTACGTAGGGGAGCGCCTCGGATGCCTCTTTGATTCCGGCGGCGGCACTTTTCTCGAAGTATCCGCGAGCCGCGGCGTAATCCTTTTTCTGCATCAGGGTTATGCCATAAAGATATTGCAGCCGGGGATTGTCCGGGAAAAGCCTTATCGCGGTCTCCATGACATTGTTGTATTCCGAGCCCCCGGGGTCGCATGCCTCAATCAGAGTAAACATCTCACTTTCGTTAAGATTCGAGGGCCGCTCGCGAAATGCACGCCGAATATCCTCAACACTTGTGTATTGTTTAATCTGATACTGCACGACATAGTCGGAATGACGGAGCAATGGATACACTTCCTTGAGCAACAAGGCATAGTCTTGAGGATACTTGCGTCTCATCTCGGTATCTTTATCGTCCGGCTTCATTCCTGAGTCAATAATCTCAAGAAGTCCCGTGCGCGAGGCGAGGCTGCAGGTGTCTACATATTGGCGCAGACCCTGCCAGTCCTCAGCCTCGAAAGAGGTATGAAACCGGTTCTCGTCAAAGCCGTATTTTTGCTTGATATAATCTTTGAGAGAGGATGTGCGCCCTTTGGCAAGTCTCACATTGTTGTCCCAGGCCCCTTCGGGGGAAGCGAATCCCTTGATGAAAATGCCTGTTATGGTGGCATCGGGATTCTCATGCGCGATGTCGATGGTGTTGAGTATCTTGGATAGTTCTGACACATTGTTGCGGTATGTGGGGTCGATCTCGGTGCGATTCACTCTGAAATCGATGAATGCTGAGCCTTCGAGATTTATAATCTTGGGCTCACCTTTGACCGACGAGGAGAGTGTGAACCCTTCCGGGGCCTTGAGGGGCTCAGGCTGAAGATTGATCTCAGCCACAGGCATGAGCGTATCGCTGCCCTTTTTGCCACAGCAACCCCTGAAGTCCACATCCATTTCCAGATAACAGCGCTCCATCCATGGAAGTAATGTATCGACTTTCTCATAATATTTTGTGACCGGCGTGGCGGAAGAAAGTATTTTACACCCCTCGTCTATTGTCGCTTGCCCCCGACGATAGCGCATCAGGCGGTTGTGTCCGGCTATTATGACTGAGGGAAACCTGAACTCCGCGTTGCCGTCAGCTGACCTCAATACAGGTGTCAGCGTCATTTCCGTTTCGGATGACACTCGGATCCCGGATGGATGTATTGACATGACCAGCGCAGCCCCTTTTGCTCTATCTATTTCCAGCCCAAGATCATATATGCCCAGGGGCTCCATGTCATGGGCCGAAGCGGCTGTCGATAATAAGAATAACGACACCGCTGTAAAAGTTTTATGAATGATTTGTCTCATGGCTCAGAACACATATATTAAGTTTACAGCGGCTTTTGTGGGGCCGACATAGTTATGCACCCGGTTTTTATCGATTTTGTTTCCGCAATTTCGGCATGGGTAACTGTCGTAACGTGTATATATCCACCCAAACCCGATCTCAGCCTCTATGCTCCAATGGCGCGACAGCATCCAGCAGTAACCATATCCTGCTCCCAGACCGACACCCCACCCTTGATAGCGCTGATGGCTCAATTTGGAAAAATCGCTCCCAAGAAATTTTACGGAGTTCTTGATGTTGCCGAAATTATACTCCCCGGCTATGGCATGTAGGGCCAGAAAGTGACCGCCGAATCGTTCGCAAAGCCAATATCTTGCCTCCGGCTGTAAGAACCAATGTTTCCATAAATGGTCATTCACTTTCCAGTCGTTATAATTTCCGGAAATATCCAACGACCACTTTGAGGCTACCCCCATCTCTATGCCCAGATTCGGACTCAAAAAGAGATCGTATAGGATATTGCTCTTTATGGCAATACGATTCTGAGCTACACCTTGGGTGGCATAGCACGCAGAAATTATAACTGTAATAATATATAAGATTCGTCTCATAATTATGGTTTTCTTCTTGAAATTATGCATTAGGATGAGAAAGTGTATCGATACTCGCATCACAATCTCTAATTAAGAGAGTCTGAGAATTAAGACGACATATCCTTATATTTCTAAGAATAAGAATATTAACTCTTTGAAAAAAATACGGCATTCTGTCCGTTTTTCATGTTAAAAAACAAATTTGTTTAGTAAGGGAAGGCCAACCGCTCCTCTTTCACGCATATTTTAACAGACTTAATTGTCATCCAAATCTCTTAATTAGAGAGGATATTGCAAATTTGCGCTGAAGTTATTATATTTGCACCCGGAATAAGACTCTCTTAATTAGAGATTTGGATGGTCGCTAAACAAAATATGGCCTCAATCTCCAAGTAAGGAGACTGAGGCTGAAGTCAGAGGCTTTTGATAATTAGGGAGTTGGCTTTGTCAACGACGGAAGAGTCGAGGCTCGCGAGATAGATTTGGGTGGTTGCCTCGCTGTCGTGACCCATGCCCTCAGAGATGACAGATAAGGGGATGCCTTTGGCTTTGGCGGCGGACGCCCAGCTGTGGCGGGCAACATAGAGTGTCAGAGGGATTGTTACTCCGACCATCCCGGCGATTCGTTTCAGGTTGTGGTTGATGTTGTAGCCTGTGTTGCGGTAGGTGCAACGCTCGTTGAGTCCGGGATTGCGTATGACTGGAAGAAGGTAGTCGGTTTTGTTTTCAGGATACTTGTCGAGGATCATCTGCATCTCCTTTGTCCATTCGATGATGAGTTGCTGACCGGTCTTGCGACGGCGGTAGGTGAGATAGCCGTTCTTGAGGTCAGTCTTTTTCAGAAAGGACATGTCGATGAAACTCATTCCTCGGAGATAAAAGCTCATCAGAAACATATCACGGGCGTAATCGAGTGCCGGAGTCATGGATAAGTCAAGAACTTTGATTTTCTTGATGACGGCCAACGGGAGGGCACGTTTGACAGTCTTGTCAATGCCAGTATAGACATGGCGGAACGGATTGCGGTTCTCGATGATGTCATCCTCGACCGCACGGTTATAGACGGCCCGGAGGATGCGGGTGTAGAAAGAGATGGTGTTCGGAGCGACACCCCGGTTCTTGTGCCATGCCTCATAATCCTCCATCGTCTCAGAGGTAATGCAATCGAGCATTATGTCCTCATCGTTGCGGAATCTCTTGAAACTGTTGAGAGTGGACTTGTATGTCTCGGAAGTACGGATCTTGCCCTTCTGTTTCAGTTTGGCTATGATGCCCTCCATGAAGTTGAACAGAGAGTATTCATGCGCATAGCGACTGAACTCGTCGATCACATCATCGGCAGTGTATATCAGGCCGTTGGCATCTAATTTGCGGTCAATCTTTGTCAACCGCTCCATGTCCCAGCGGATACGCTCACGGATGGAGAGGATGAATGATTTTCGCTCGCTTTTCTGAGTGGTAGTAACCATTGAGCGGTCTTCATCCCACTCGGCAGGGAATACCTTATACTCGGTCAGAAGCTGTCGCACCTTCCTCTCGTGGATAATCTGATAGTAGATTGTGCCCTCGTAGTCAGCGACAGTCGAGGGACGGAACTTTACTTTTATCGAAGCCATTTTGATTTTTGTTGATTTGTCTGCAAGATACATCAAAAGGACACACTCCGAAAAGAGTGCAATCCAATAAAAATTAATTGAGAAGTGTGCCGGATTCTAATCGGGGTCTGGGCCGCTCACAGGACTTTCAAAACTTTATGTTTTCGGCTGGAAAGAGTGCATTCGACCGTCAACTTTTCAAGTTCGGAATATGTTTACAACATAAATGTCACCCCCTTTTTAGAAGGCATATGCCTTATTGTCTGATTATTTTAACTGCAATCAAGATATGAAGATTCTTCTTGACAGGACAGAAGAGACTATCCCGGCACGCCCTCGGCAGAGAAGGCTATGACGAAGCGCCGGTTCTGCCATCACGGTGGAATGCTGATACCCGATAAGTGGCTGAATGGTGAAAGCATTGATTATAATCAAGAATAAGGGACGTAACTCTAAACGAAATAAGGAATGATGGAGATAACAAATGCAATCCCAAAGGAATATGAGGATAATGACGCCTATATGAATATCATAAGGCGTGTGAGTGTGAGAAGATATTCGGACAAGCCTGTGTCTTCCGGGCAGGTGTCGGCAATATTGCACGCCGGCATGAGTGCGCCGACCGGGGTGAACAAACAGCCGTGGGAGTTTATCGTTGTCGATGACCCGGAACTGCTGAGGCAACTTGCCGATGCTCTGCCATACGCTAAAATGACGGCGCACGCGCCGGTAGCCATTGTCGTATGCGGCAATAAGGACAGGTTTCTTGACGGGGTCGATGATGTGCTATGGGAGCAAGACCTGTCTGCGGCATCGGAGAACATTCTTCTTGCAGCACATGCCGTCGGTCTCGGAGGAGTGTGGACCTGCATCTATCCTCACCCGGAAAGAATGGCTCCGGTCAAGACAATACTCAATTTACCCGACAACATAGTTCCCTTCAATCTTATTCCAATCGGACAGCCCTTGGCCGACCATGCTCCGATGGACAAATGGCATCCCGACAGGGTGCATCAGAATCGGCTAAAATAAACTTTTCGTCGTTAACAAGTTCGTCTTAAGACTCGAGCCATCCGGACAACCGAATGGCTCGTTGTGCGTCTTCCAGAATAAATTTGACCAATCGACAAACCGATGGGCTGACCGATGAAGAACAAGTGTAGGAGTCTGTCGAGCCGTTGAAGGGTATCACACCGGAATAAATCATGGCAATCATTTCGGCAATCAACAAATAGTATACTTATAGCCCTTTGAACGATAGTGTAATACGGTTTTTATGACCGGTCTACAATAATTTCAGCCCACTTATTTCGCCCTTTGAGAGAAACATATTATATTTGCAAAAAAAATCGACATGACAGAGATATCTCAGCTTGCAGTCCTTAGAGAACGCGAAGACCACATAGAATTTAAAGAAGCAAAACATAATTATCCCTTTGCCGGAGGAAGTCATAATGAGGTTAAGGAGCGCCGCAAATGCGTTCTCGGGTACGTTGTTGCGTTTGCCAATGAAAGAGGAGGCAGATTAGTTCTTGGAATGGCGGATAAAATGCCACATAAAGTAGTAGGAACCGATTTCGCTAAAGACAAAGTCGGCGAACTGGAAGATGAAATATATAGACGCTTATATATCAGAGTACACTGCGAGGAACTCTACGATGAAAAGGACAATCGCGTATTGGTTATCAACATTCCATCCCGACCGATTGGGAAGGCTTTGCGATTTGAGGGAGTCCCGCTAATGCGAGTAGGTGAAAGTCTGCGCGAGATGGATGACCAGGAATATTTCTCCATACTCCAAGAACAGGATCCGGATTTCTCTGCCCGTATTTGCAAAGGTCTTGCAATGGAAGACCTGTCGGAGGAGGCTATAACCCAAATGCGTAGACTCATCCATCAAAAGCGCAATAAGCCTGAAGCCCTTACGATACCTACGAGTCAGTTGCTTTCTGATCTGGGACTTGTTACAGGTGATGGGATTACCTATGCAGCTTTGATATTGCTTGGAAAGAGTGAGGCAATCAAGAAGTATCTTCCTCAAAACAACATTATTGTTGAATATCGAGTAACGGAGAATCAAACTCGTTATTCTGCCAGACAGGAATTTTGTGAACCGTTGTTTCTTAGCATAGATAAGATCTGGAGTTATATCAATCAGGATGCAATTAATCCGCTCATGCATATTGATGCCTTTCCTCAGATTCTGGATATTCCCTCATACACTGAAGAGACAATTCGAGAGGCGATCCTCAACAGTATCCAGCACCGTAGTTTCCAAATGGGGGGAGACATAATGATAAAGATATCCCCTGAGGCATTAGAGGTATCTAATTCCGGCGGATTTCCTTATGGTGTCAACCAAGGAAATATCTTGACAGTCAATAGCTCACCGCGCAGTCGCAGATTGGCTGAAGTTATCGAGAAAGCCGGCTTGATAGAACGCTCCGGTCAAGGCGTAGATATTATGTTTGCGAATTGCATCACAGAAGGACGGCCCATGCCGGATTATGGGGAATCCGATGACTTTCAGGTAAAATTAAGGATAGAATCCAGAATCGAGAATCCACAGTTGAGAAGATTCTTAATAAACCTCAGAGACACTCGCAAGCCTGAGGAGCAACTTAATGTGTTCGATTTGATAACGATATATTCCATTATTCATCAGGATGGTAATGGCATTCATTCCCGATCTGTTAAGAGATTGCTTGATGAAGGGATAATAATACGGCATCCAAAGTACGAATACGAAATGGGTAATCCATACTTCGAACATAGTCCTTTTGTTCTCAAAGGACATATTGACTCTGATACCCTACGTCGTCTGCATTATATCCTGGCGGATGGCCCTAAATCCATGTCGTCTTTTATTAGCGAATGGAACGGCGAATTAACCGTCAAGCAGGTTCGCACTAAAATAGAGAAGTTGATCGGAACAGTGCTTTCTAAATCCGGGATTGGTAGAGGAACGATTTACGCCTTTGTTAACAATGGTTAATTGACAAAATATAGCCCTCTGATATTATGTAACTTATGCTGAATTCAAAGTAATCTGAGGGAATATGGCCCTGACGGTCAGAGGATATTCTTATGAATGAAACAATGTCTGATGAACTAAGCCAGTTGCGGGCCGAAAATGCCCGACTGAGGGCATTGTTGGCCCGTCATGGGATTGCAGCGGATGAGCCGGCACCGGCGACGCTTCGAAAGCCTGTGCTATCTTTGGAGAAGAAGGTGGCTTTGTTTCGCAGTATGTTTCAGGGGCGCGAGGATGTATTTGCTCGGCGATGGTTCAGTCCAACGACAGGCAAGAGCGGCTATCAACCTGTGTGCGCTCGGGAGTGGAACCGTGAGTATTGCGATAAGAAAAAATTCAAATGCGCCGAATGTCCGAACCGCGAGTTTCAGCCATTGGGATATGATGACATTTATCGTCACCTTGAAGGCAAGGATCCAAATGGGCGCGATGTCATTGGTGTATATGCCATTTTACCGGACAATACCTGCCAGTTTCTTTGTTGCGATTTCGATGACAAGAGCTGTGAGCATGGCTATCAGAAGGACGTTATGGCCTACGTGGGCGTTTGTCGCGATTGGGGGATTCCAGCGTATATCGAGCGTTCAAGATCGGGCAACGGCGCGCATGTATGGATTCTGTTTAATGAACCAGTCAAAGCTAGAACAGCTCGAGGTCTTGGTAATGCAATTTTAACCGAGGCGATGGAACGGGAGGGACGGATGTCGTTCAAGTCATACGACCGTTTCTTCCCGAATCAGGATTTCATGCCGGCCGGAGGCTTCGGCAATCTTGTAGCTTTGCCGTTGCAGGGGCGAGCGAGGAAAGATGGCAACAGCGTGTTTGTCAATGATGATTTCGTTCCGTTCAGGAATCAATGGGAATATCTGCAAGACATGGAGAAAATGTCAGCAGAAGAAGTTGAAAGACTGATATCGAGATATGATAAGGGACCACTTGGCGAATTGTCGAAGTCTAGCGAAGTAACGCCATGGGAACGCCCTCAACCCCGACCGATGACGAAAGCCGATTTCCCAAAGGCAATCACGATTACACGTTCTTCAGGCATCTATATACCGACTGAAAACCTCTCTGCAAAAGCTATCAATCATCTCAAACGCCTGGCTGCTTTCAAGAATCCTGAATTTTATGCAAAACTCGGAATGCGATTGCCGGTATATAATCTGCCACGAATAATCTCATGCTCTGAGATGACGGATGATTATCTGCTACTTCCCCGAGGTTGTGAAGAGGCCGTTGTTGACTTTTTCAAAAGCAATAATGTTGATGTCTGGATTGATGACAAAACCAACCCGGGGGCAAGAATTGATGTCGGGTTCAACGGTTCGTTGTACGAAGAGCAACAACGAGCTATTGAAGCGCTTGAGATACATCAATGCGGCACTCTATATGCTACAACTGCATTTGGCAAGACCGTGACCGCCGCAGCATTGATTGCGCGAAAGAAAGTAAATACACTCATATTGGTTCATACAAAGGCCCTGCTTGACCAGTGGCGCGAACGTCTTGAGGAATATCTGTCGACCGATTTTCAACATGAAGAGCATCACAAAGGACGTGGTCGAAGAAAGAAATTTCAGCAGTTTGGAGCGTTATCCTCTACAGAAAACACCCTAAATGACAAAATCGATACTGCGCTCTTACAGTCTTGCATGAACGCTAATGAAGTCAAGCCATTTGTGTGCGATTATGGCATGGTGATAGTAGACGAATGTCATCATGCTCCGGCGGTAAATTTTGAGCGAGTCCTCCGCGAGGTCAATGCACGCTATGTATACGGTTTGACAGCAACGCCTATCCGCAAAGACGGTCATCAGCCAATCATATTCATGCAGTGCGGTGAAATCCGCTATACGGCTGACGCAAAATCACAACAGGCTCAGCAATCTTTCCGACGACTTCTGATTCCTCGCTTTACATCACATCGAAATCTTAAAGCCGATGGTGGAAATTATGCGCAGGTTATAGACGAGCTAATCGAAAGCGAATCGCGCAACAAGCAGATAATAGATGATATCGCCTCAAATCTCGCCGAGGGTCGAACGCCAATCATTCTGACTGCCCGCACAGCGCATGTCGACTTGCTTGCCGAGAAATGCCGCAAGATTTGCCCAAACGTCATTCGACTCGTCGGCAACGATTCTGCAAAAGCCAAGCGTGAGGTTATGGCCCAACTGAGTCATGTCCCGGACGATGAGCCATTGGTTGTTGTGGCGACAGGCAAATATGTAGGCGAAGGTTTCGATTTGCCACGGCTCGACACATTGATGCTCGCATTGCCGGTATCATGGAAAGGACTTATCGCACAATACACCGGGCGTCTACATCGAAACTATCCCGGAAAAACCGAAACACGCATCTATGATTATATCGACCTACGAGCGCCTATCTGTGATTCAATGTATCGGAAGCGGCTTCACGGTTACAAAGCCGTCGGTTATTCCATAGCAGTAGCAAACGAAGGACTGTTCGCCGAGCCGATAACTGAAACAATATTTGATGCCACGACATTTGAACGTCCATTCCATGATGATCTTTCAAAGGCACAACATAGCATCGTAATTTCAACGATCCGTCTGCGCTGGAACCGTACTCCTAAAATTATAGAACTTCTTGCTGCATCTTCCCTTCGTGGCGTCAGCATCACAATTATTATCTCCGAAGCCGGCCATCAGGAATCTGAATTGCAGGCAATGGGCTTCAACATCCTCCATCGCCAGGAGTGCAGAATGCAATGTGCCGTCATTGACCAGCGCATCGGCTGGTATGGCAGCGTGAATCTTGTCGGTCGCTCTCTTGCCGATACCAACATAATCCGCATGACAACCTCCGAGTTTGCCAAAGCACTAATTGATGCGTTAGGTTTATAAAAAGCATGGGGACTGCGACTTCGGAGCGGTCCCAAGCTCGCACGGCAAGGACATTTGGGTCACATGCGCTCCCCGAGCCCTGCGGGGTTCTAGGTAACGACGGAGTTACCCGAAATCCAAACGGTAACGGTTTGGACACCTTGCTGTGGTCGTGTGACCATCATCTATGGAGTGGAACTGGGGCATAGAATATCAAGTGTATACTGAGATATACATGTACAACCTTATGCTATATCCGGCCAAAAATGTTTGGTCGGAACGAGAAATAATCCCTTACTTTGCATCGTCAACGACACGGAATGCCTTCGACGGAAGGCTCTGAAACCGGGTCGATGATACGAGACGTCTCTTAATAATACTATGACACATGACGGCGATTGACTGATTAGCCAATCAGACAAGCAACCAATCTCCGTCAAGTCACTATTGATTTTCAGCGCGATAGATTCCCCTCTATGCGTGGATGGTAAATGTTACCGACCCTTTGACCGTCGATTGCTGCCGCCCCTGCGGTCCCACGGCACTTCAATCGACACTTCACCCAACTGATTATGCACCTGTTTGATTGAACGGGTAAAGCATCAACCGATTAGTTGATAGCCTGCCTCGCCAAACAAGCGATTGCGTGACTGATTGGTTAGTCAGAACCTCAGTATAGCTAATGTCCAAAGTGGCAGAACTGCAACTGACCGATCGACTGAACAATCAGAATATCGCTCGCCTGATTGACTGAAGCCATACCCAATCAGTCGCCCGTGCGCCCAATCGATTGAGTGGTTAAGCAGTCGTGTATTCGGTGGAGTGAGCGGTCAAGTGATTAGACAACTGAATTATTAACCCTATTCCGTCCATTTAAGGGATGGAGTCAGATTCTCACGCCCGAATGCAAAGTACACTCCAGAATATCAACTCATCAACCCTGCTTTTTGTCATACCTGAAGAAGAATGGCGAAATCTCCATGATACGCTGAAGCACATCATGGACTTAATTGCCCGTCGCAATACAGATGATACCAACAGCGAATGGATAGAATCCGAAGATGCACGTAAAATCCTCGGAGTCTCTCCAAAGACCTGGCAAAACTATCGCGACAAACGCATCATTCCCTTCTCGCAGATCGGCCGCAAAATCTACGTCAACCGCGCAGACCTCGACGCTTTCTTGCGTAACCACAGTATCAGATAACTTGAAAATATAACAGAGGGACATACTGCATATGCGAGTGTTCCTCTGTATTACACTTTCACCGTGACAATTTTTTCTTCTAATGATTCAAATCGTATTATTCTGCCTTCTCTAAAAAGATAACCGATTATTTGATCATTTAAAGATGGCTTTGAATCATAATTAAAGGAACTTATTATCACATACCCTTTTCGAATATTATCATTCTTCATCAACTTGATTGATATAGACCTCCTTCCGCTTAGATTAGTCAAGAATTGTCTTTCTTGAGTTTTTATATTCTCAAGAAAATATCCGTCGTTACCTTCTATAATATTATATTTTGAATATACTAAGGAGGAACGTATTTCGATAGACTTTCCCATATGCTCCGAGGAGTCATTCTCAGGAAAACTATCTATCACCTTCGGATTGGGTTTAATATCAACTTGTTGAATGAGTTTCATTTCATCGGGGCCCTCTGACAAGTCTCTTTCGCGTGGTTGCCCATTTCCAATCATGTCCTCATTATTTGTGAACCGTGGAATCTTACACTTCATTCTGCCTTCAAAATATTCTTCCCATGGGCGATTATCATCGGGCAATCCGAATCTTGCATACATGCCAACATTATCCAATATAATACACTGTTTCTCTTCGTTGCGACGCAGACCCCTGCCAACTTGTTGTATATATTTTACCAATGAACGTGTCGGACGGGCTAATTGGACAAATTCTAAGTCTGGACAATCAAAGCCTTCCGAAAAAATATCAACATTCACTATAATATCAAGATCTCCATTCTTAAAATCTTGTACAAGATTTTTTCTAAGATGAAGAGGTGTGTTGCTATCAATATCTGCGACCTTAATTCCTGCTTCAAGAAACTGAGAGCATATGTGTTTGCTATGTTTGCGCGATATGCTGTATATAATACCCTTCTTCCCCTTTACAAATTTTAAATAACTGTCAAGAAGTTGTGCGCGTATTCGCCCTGTATCTATGACATCTTCAAGTGCATCAGTTTTGTAATCGCCATCTACACCATATTCCCGGATTGATTCAATATCTTTTCTTATCTGGCTATTAAACGGGATAGAATAATACTTATAAGGCGCCAACCATCCTTTTTTGAGAAATTCCTTAATTGACATAGATGGCAAAAGAATGTCAAAATTTTCATTAAAGCCTTTACCATCCATTCGCCAGGGTGTCGCTGTAACACCAAGTTTCTTAGCATTGGGATAGTAACTCCATAATTTTTTATAACTATGAGCAGTTGCATGATGTGCTTCATCTATTATAATGAAGTCTGGATTAAACGCGTATGCCAAATCTTGATTAGATGGATGCGTTATTTTTTGAATGGAAGCAACCTGTACTGGCAAAAGAAGATTTCGTTTGCCTTTGAATGACCCAGCAATTATTCCATGTGGTATCCTGTATTTATTAAGGCTTTCACTGATCTGCTCGATTAATTCCGTGCGGTGTGCGATGATCAAAATTCCTATTCGAGAATGTTGATATAACCCATATAGAGTTATATCGCGTATTATCGATGTGAATAACCTGGTTTTACCAGTCCCAGTTGGCATTTGGTAAAGTATATTGTTCACATAATCCCACTGGCCAAAGATTTGGTCCTTAGCATCTTGTTGATAATTGCGAAGAGTATGGTCAACCTGACATATTTCAGAGAACATACATTAGTCTGCTCGTAATGATATTAAAATAGTTCTTAACGTTTCTACTTGAGATCGATTAAGTGCCTTCCCTTTGGCTTTTGTCCATGAATCTCGGTAAGAATTTAATTCTGTAAGCCATTTTGTTCGATCCTTCTTTGTTTTAAATGGATCTTCTGGAGAAAGTTGAATTGAGAACTCCTGCTCAAATGTAATGATGTCTAAGGCTTCTTCAGGTTTATTGAACCATTGTTTCTCTATTATTGATTTGACATCTGTAAAATCAATAAAGTCCACCCAATCAGCTTCAGAGGCATTGAAGTTTTCATCCGAAGCTTCTCTCTCGTTAATGCGGTTTTTACATCGTGCGCGGACTTCCGATATAGCAGATTCCCATTTATTGCCGTAAAGCTCTTGAACCTTTTCGACAACCTGTTTCTTTAGCTTTTCTTCAATTTCTCGACCTAATTTTTGTCCTTCTTCTTGCAATTCTTTGTCTTGAGTTTCAAGCCAGTTTTCATATCCATCAGGAATGAAGTCATTGAATTCCTTATTCACAGCCTGTTGAAATTTTCGAAGCCAAAATGTGTCAGCACCCTGTCCTTTATACATTTCCAAATCGTTTTTATCTTGAGCTGGGAGGTTTGATAGATATTGTGATAATGCATTGAGGAAAGGTGCAATTGCCTCTGATTGCTGATCAATTGAAGATTTTTGATTCAAAACTCCTTTTTGAATCAAGTGTTTATGTAAGGTCCCCAATAGAACTATAAAACCAAATGTACCGCGATTTGATTCGATATAGCTCTCATAATATTTCCCTTCGAGGAATTTTTGCATTAAGTTATACCCCTCCTTAAGAAACTTTGAAATCCGCTTTTTACTTTCTGTCATGGCAATCCCATAATCGGTTAAATGACAGTCGTATAGGCACACATCCATGTCTTCTATGTATGATTTCTGATTTACTTTAGGTAGAAGCGTAGATTTTTTTAACGCCTCATCGAAAGGCTTGAATGTCAACTTTGCATTATCCTCTCCTACAGAAATTTTATTATAGAGAATGCTATTGGCATCACGAGTCAGAACCTTTATGATGGATGAGCGCAGTGCCAACATTCTAGAGTCAACTCTGCTGGAGTCCCAGTTAAGATTCTCCGCAAGGTCAAGGCGCAAACTCGGACTAACAGCTTTTTGATTTTCATTGATATCCATAAATATTTGAAGCTGTTCGGTTGCGTCCATATTTTTAAAAGCAACAACAGGTATCGTATTTGTCTCCTTATAATTTTTTTTAGAAGCAGAATAGCCGTATACGCGATGTTGCCCATCAATAATGTAAGCAATTCCATATGCATTTGGAAGAATTAAGGTGCCAAATCGAGAATCGCTATCTGAAGACACTTTTTTCGCTGGTTGGAATTCTATATCCAATTTCTTATCAGCTGAGTCAAAATTGATAATGATAGAATTTGGAAAATATCCGCCATCATCAATAAACTTGCCAATACCTTTGAGTCTGCTTGGAACAAGTAACCTTTGATAGGTTGGTTGAGACATTGCATCATTTACTTTTGTGCGATGAAGGACAAATCCTATTTTCAATAAAATAGATGGTTCTATAGAAAGCATATAGTACTCATGCTTGCCCATATTACCTCTTAGTGCCGGGATTCTAATTTTCTCATTATTGATCAATTCTCCGTTGAACATCATTCCGTAGAACTGATAAATGACAGCCTCCTTGTAAGACTTAATTAAATTTTTTACATAGTTATACGCATTTTCATTAAAGTGATATATCTTTCTGGCTCTCAATCGAGACAGATCCTCGCTCGTATCTGAGAATCTATAATTTCTTGTGGCAAAAACAAATTTGACTTTTTTGTTGGGACCATATAACTCTCTTAATCCTTTAACAATACCTTCACGAGTTTGCTCTATGTGATCAATCTCTTTCTTAAAATTGGCATTTTTGGGGGTTCCCGCTGCTTTACATTCAACAACAAATATTGCGTCTTCACCTACGGCAAGGACATCAATCTGCTGAGAATCGGCTTTTTCTTTTCCCCATGGCAATCTTAAATTTTCATCCCTATTTAATGTGCGAAATCCTAGTTCATAAAACATGCACCAGATGTTATCTTCAAAGAGTCTGCTATCCTCCTTTGCAAGCTGCATACGAGCTTTTCTTTTGCTTTTGCTAATAACCTCCCAACCGTCATTTTCATAATCATCGATTTCATTGAGTTCTACAGATATTTCATCAAACTCTTTCTTCTTAGATTTGTATTTTCGTGACAGTACAGTTTCATCGGAAACTATATGATTTAAGATATTGTCTTTTTGTGCTTCAGTTAACCATGCCATAACTTAAGATATTATGTTTAACAAATAATGTTTTTGAACTTAATAGTTCGTGATAATGATTTCTTGGGGCTTTCGATTTCTAGCGTTATATGGATTAATTAGCCTTGTTACAGTGATTCTATCCAGATGATAGCCTTCATTATATAGATTTTCAAAATAAGAATCATCGCCATCATAGCTATCAGAATTGCTAACCATTATTTTATAACCTTGCTCTGTGCAGGTATCACAGAGCACCTTTAATCTACATTGATCGGCGTCTGTAAAGCCACTTTTGTCATATTCTGTAAACATTGTCATTTCAGCATTAATTGGACGATATGGAGGATCTATGTATATAAATGTATTGTTTTCATACTCTCTATTTAATAGGTTCGCAAAATCTCCGCATTTGATGTCAACTTTTTTTAGGATATCGTGTAATGCCAAGAGGTTTGATTCTTCAAATACAACAGGATTTTTATATTTCCCATGCGGAACATTAAATAATCCCATCCTATTCTCTCTATATAACCCATTAAAACAAGTATGATTTAGGAATATAAACAAAGCAATTTTTTTCTCATTTGCTAAATCCATTTCATTATACTCTTTTCGAGTATTGTAAAAAAATTCATCTCGAAGTGTGCCGATTCCCAATCTAATATACTCTCTTTTTAACTCTTTTAAATCCTCTATCAAAGAAGATGGGTCATTCTTTATTGCGAGATACGATTTCATCAAGACAGGATTAATGTCATTTATTATAGCCCTCGTAATATTAGAATGTTTATTTAGCATATGTAAGAGCATCGAGCCTCCACCAACAAAAGGCTCAACATATGTAACATTCACCCATTCATCAAAATCAGCAGGCAATCGTTGCTCAATTTCTTTGAGCAATCTCGTCTTTCCGCCAGCCCATTTAACAAATGGTTTCATAAATAAACTTGGTTAAAATTGTTATTGTTATATCTTTTAATTGAAAATGCGGGTTGCGTGCAAACCTTTTGCACGTAATATGCACGTAAAAATAAAAATCAGCGGGACAAGTTTGTGATTATCACAATCTTAACTCGCTGATTTTGTGCCCAGAACAGGACTCGAACCTGCACGCCTCGCAGCACTCGCACCTGAAACGAGCGCGTCTACCATTCCGCCACCTGGGCTTGTCTGTTCGGTGCCGAAGGCACCAGGTTTGTCGGACCGTCTGTCCGGTACGTTGTCGGGGTGAAAGGATTCGAACCTTCGACCCCCTGCTCCCAAAGCAGGTGCGCTAACCGGACTGCGCTACGCCCCGAAAAGTGTTGCAAAGGTAGTGCTTTTTTTGTTAGTGTGCAAATTTTTTAAGGTTTTTTTGTTATTTGTTGCCGGTTTCTAACGGTCAAAGCCTGTTAGACCTCTGCATAGGTATACGAGACGGACTCCGCACAGATGGCCGAGACGGGTTCAGTACAAGTGTCGAGGAGGCGGCGGGGCGGGTCAGAGGTAGTAGCCGGCGGCGTTCGCGAGTTTGTGCAGGCGGTCCATGAATTTTTCGGGAACGAGCAGGATTGATTGCTCGGCCTTGATTGTGTTGGCGGCAATCTCGGGCGTGTTCAGTATGAATTCGAGCAGACCGGGCACCTCGGGGTTCAGTCTGATCATCTTGTAGTTTCCTTTGACCGGCAGGCGCGAGTTCGCACGGAGTTGCGCCTCGCCGAACAGCGTGGCCCAGGATCCCTTCTTGGCCAACAGTATCTTCCATTCGCCGTCGGGGTCGGGGCAGACCACGTCGCGCAGCGACTGTATGCGCTCAGCGACCTCATCCTTGTAGTGTATGTCGCGTACGAGCGCCGCCGCGCTGAACTTATAGCGCTGCTTGCCGATGCTGTCGCTTATCTGGCCGAAGAAATTGCGGTATGGGGAGTTGTCGTTGAGGATGGTGATAATCATGTTGTCGGAATCCACGTCAAAGCGGTCGGCAAGATCCGGGTCGACCACAGGCTTGTATTCGTTGATGACTCCGATGGCATAGCGTCCCAGCTCTGTGTAGCGCACGTATCTGATATTGTCGATATCAGGCGCGGAGTCGTCAGGACCGTATGCTATCTCGAGGATGCCGGCGGCCTCAAGCAGCCGCAGGTATGAGACGATGAAGCGCCAGGTGACGTCCTGCCAGAGGTCCAGTTCCTCAGCGTCGCGGTATGGCTCGCATTTGTCGTCGGTTCGTGCGCTTGACCGAATGAACTGTCCCGGGTTGAACAGCCCTGTATATGCGGCGGTGCGGAGCATAAGGTTGTCCTCGCACATGTAGCGCAGTTTGAAGTCAGACATGTCAAGCCATGCGCCGTTGGCTTTTTCAATCAGTTTCCTGACCTGCTCGGCAATAATCGGGGCGCGGGTGCTTTCGCATAGTTTCCTTGTGATGCCCTTGATTCTCGGAATCATGAGGTGGTAGCCCCCCGACGGCATGTTCTGCATCAGTTCATTGATTACAAATCTGGCATATGACTTCAGGTTGACGGAGGTCCCCTTTGCCTTTGATTCCTCGATGTCGTTGAGTTGCGACATGAAGGCAAGTATTACGAGGTGGTTGCGGCTCAGGGGGAATTCGTTGTCTTTGACCGTGAACTCCTCGGCGTTCAGTTTCTTGGCGGCAGACTTGATCTTAGTGGTCGATATGGCCGACGTACCTCCGGCCAGGAGGGGAGTCGCCTTGTCGAGCGACGTCAGGAAGGTAATGACGCGAGGCATGCTCCCCTCGAAACTCTCCATTCTCAGGCCCTCGTCTTCGGGCAGCTTATCGAGAGTGCGCGCCTTGAGGCAGTCTGTGCCGAAAAGTGTCAGTGCCGCCTGCCTGCGGATATACTGCGGCAGCCAGAACTCGTATCTTATATTCTTGTCGTCCCAGTAAGACTCCCTGATGATGTTGTAGTCAGCCAGGGCAAGCATGATGTCATAGATCGCCAAGGTGCGCCATGTGTTGAGGCGCATCACATAGGGCCGGCGTCCGAGTATCTCTGTTATTTCCTCGAGACTGAGGGTGCTCTGCGCGATGAGCCGTTGCCACACCTCGAGATAGGCAGGCGCCACGGCGCGGGCCATATTGAAGATGTTGCTGATCTCGCATCCGATCGACACCACGAGGTTCATCAGGCCATCTTTCTTGATCGAGGCCTCTCCCGACTCACGGAATTCCTCTACCAGTCTGATCATGTCGGGGTCTGAGTCGTCGGTGAACTTGGGTTCCACTTGCCTCAGCATTCTCCGGAAGCCGGTGAGGCAGTCGACGAGTTCGGGCTTGTTGACCTGAGTCAGATTTGTGCCGAACATATGGAATCCGCCGGGGCGTCTGACCCTGAGCACGACCTCGGGTTGGGATATAATATTCATAAGGCCGTTAGGAGAGAATAAAGTTGATATCTTCCTCAGAAAGGTGCTTCGTTGAGGCTGTGTCATCGCTTATGAGGTTGTCGAAGAGTTCTTTCTTCTGTTGCTGGAGCTGGAGTATCTTTTCCTCGATGGTGCCCTCGGTGATGATCGAGCATGAGACCACTGATGCCTTCTGGCCGATGCGGTGCAGACGGTTGATGGCCTGTTCCTCGGCGGCCTTGTTCCACCAAGGCTCGAATATGAACACCGTGTCAGCGGCGGTAAGGTTGAGTCCGACACCGCCGACCTTGAGGGTCATCAGGAGCACCATGCACTTGGGATCGGACTGGAAGCGCTCCACGATCTTCTTGCGCGAGGCAGCCGTGGTGCTTCCGGTCATGCTCTCGAACTCGATGCCGAGCGACTGGAGGCGTGAGGCCACTATGTCGAGTCCGGCGATGTAGTTGAAGAATACGACGGTCTTGTGTCCGTTGCCCACGGCTTCGGCGAGGTTCTCGAGCAGCTCGTCGATCTTGGGGGAGTGGATAGCGCCGTCGGTAAGGCTCTCGGGCACTGAGGCGATGCGCCGCAGCTCGTTGAGGGCCTGGAACATCACGAACTGCGACTTCGCGATTCCCGACTTGGCTATTGTGCTGTTGATCTCGTTGCGATAAGCAATGCGCCGGTCCTCGTAGAAGCGGCGCTGCCTGTCCGACATCTCCACATAGAGTGTGCGGTCGATGCGGTCGGGAAGCTCGGTGAGCACGTCGCGCTTCAGGCGTCGCAGTATGAAGGGGAATATCTTGCGGCGGAGGCTCTCGGTGGCATCCTTGTCGCCGTTCTTCTGGATTGGATAGGTGTATGAGGCATTGAACTCGTCGAGCGTGCCGAACATCGTGGGGTTCAGGAACCTGAACAGCGAGTAGATCTCGGTCAGGTTGTTCTCCATCGGGGTACCGCTGAGGGCGAGCCTGTGCTCGGAGTCGAGCAGCGTGACGGCCTGGGCCGTCTGCGACGACACGGTCTTGATGTTCTGCGACTCGTCGAGGATGACGTACTGAAACCTGATATTGCGCAGCCTCTCTATGTCATTGCGTACCACGGCATATGTGGTGATCACGACGTTCGACTTCAGCGACTCGTCGAGGTTTCGGTCGGGTCCGTAATATGTGCTGACGCTGATCTGGGGCGCGAACTTCTCGAACTCCTTCTCCCAGTTGAAGAGCAGCGAGCGGGGCATGACAACCAGCGTGGGGAGGTCGGTGCCGGGATATAGGGTGGAGAGCATCGAGATGGTCTGCAGGGTCTTGCCGAGGCCCATGTCGTCGGCCAGACAGCCTCCGAGCCTGTTCTCATAGAGATAGCCAATCCACTTGACGCCCTCCTTCTGGTACTCGCGCAGCGTGGCGTTTACCGGGTAATCGGGAGCCGTCATGTCGCGCAGCCGGTTGAAGCCCTCGAACACCTCGCGGGTGCGTGTGGCGGCCTTGCCTTTGATCTTGTCCTGGATTAGGTCCTCGATCTCGGGGAGGTCGAAGAGCGATACCTTGACGTTGCCCTCCTTGTCGCGGCGGTTGAAGAGACGCTGCAGACGGTTCATGTACCGCTCGTCGATGATGGCCCGGTTGCCGTCAGAGAGCTTGATATAGCGGTTCCTGTGGAACTGGCTCAGCAGGTCGGCGATCGAGAACGTGTCGTTGCCCACGGTTACCTCAGCACTTCCCTCCAGGAAGTCGATGCCCGAGGCCATCTTGAGGTTGAGTCTGGGCTTGGCGGCTGTCACCTTGTATTCCTTCAGTTTTTCCGAGCCAACCAGACGGAACTTCTGCAGAATCTCAGCGAGGTGGTTCACGAGGAAAGGGGAGGCCGTCTCGGCGGGGATGATGAAGAAGTTGCCGTCGCGGTATATTTCCTTGCGGGCCTGGCGTGTGGGGGCGCTTTGCGCTATGAGCGACTCGAGCATGTCGGCATCTTCGGAGATGTCGGTATGGGCCACGTCGCGAACCACAATCTGGCCGTTATCGTCAACCGAGGCCACACGTGTCACGGCAATCCTCGAGGCGAAATCCTCGCCGAGCGAGCCGATTGTGGCGGAGACGCGCAGATAGAGGGCCTGGTCGGGTGCCACCTTCTCGAGCACGATGGTCGGCACCGCCTCCTCGGGAGTCTTGGCGAACTTGGCCGCGAGGCCCCTGTACTCGGGCACGATGCCATCGAAATATGACAGGAAGAGCGACAGATACGTGTCGAGCATGTCTCGCGGTATCTTGCCGAGCATCTCCCTGATGTGCCGAAAATTCGGTCCGACAGGCTGGGTGTCGAGTATCACGTTGCCGGCGGCGACGCACGAATCCGAGAGAAAAAATAAATTTTCTGTCTCCGTATCGCCATAGCGGGCCACGAGTCGCGGGGTCAGAAGTCCCTTGCTGTCGGGACCCTCGATGCGGAGCACAAGCGAAGTGACTGAGTCATCGAAGTGCGCCTGCTCGGAGTCAGGCATCAGTATGCTGTCTGCCCCGGGCAGAAGCTGGATGAGCTGTGTGTTCTCCCAGAGTGAGACTCCGAGAGCCTCACGGTTGTCCCACGATATGGAGAAAGCGTTCGTCATGCGGCCGACGCGCTGAATCTCATTGTAGAGGCGTCGGGCCGCTCCGGAGAGAATGGCGGGGTTGACGTCGGGGGAGAGGAATGTGACAAAGGGCTCGCCATCATGCAGCGTCAGCGACACTGCCAGGCGGGAGTGGCCGGTCTTGTCATTATCGTGCGTTATGGGCGAGAAACTTTCAAGCCGCGTCAGCGACGATAGTAAGTCTCCAAATACTGTTGGTTCTGGCATACCGTGTTTGGGTTTGGTGGGGTAGCGAGTTGGATGTCTATTCTCGCAGCAGCGAGTAATAGCGGTTCAGAACATCCTGGGCCGCCGTGAACGACGACTGCTCGTTGTTGAGCACGCGCATCTCCTTCTGCTCGAGCAGTGCGCGGATCTGCGGACGATGGTAGAAATCGTTGCGCAACTGCTCGTTGATGGTCTCGAGCATCCAGTATTTGGCCTGCTCGTTGCGTTTCTGCTGGAAATAGCCGGTTTTCTTCACATAATCGAAATAGCGGTCGATCATGTCCCACACCTTGTCTATGTTAAGTTCGAAATATCCGCTGTAGGTCACGACCTCGGGGCGCCATTTGCTTGGCGTGGGGGGGAAGAGATGGAGCGCGTTGCGGAACTGGGCGGCGGCCAGTGCCGCGCGTTCCACATTGTCGCCGTCGGCCTTGTTGATTGCGATTCCGTCGGCCATCTCCATGATTCCGCGCTTTATGCCCTGAAGCTCATCGCCGGTTCCGGCGAGCTGTATGAGCAGGAAGAAGTCGACCATCGAGTGAACGGCGGTCTCCGACTGTCCGACACCGACAGTCTCGACAAAGATGTTGTTATACCCTGCGGCCTCGCAGAGCACTATGGTCTCGCGGGTCTTGCGGGCGACGCCGCCGAGCGAGCCGGCCGAGGGTGAGGGGCGTATGAATGCCGAGGGATGCTGCGAGAGTTTCTCCATGCGGGTCTTGTCGCCGAGGATGGAGCCTTGCGTGCGCTCGCTCGACGGGTCGATGGCGAGCACGGCGAGCTTGCCGCCGTCGCGCAGCACGTGGAGCCCGAACACGTCGATCGAGGTCGACTTGCCGGCACCCGGCACTCCGGTTATGCCGATGCGGCGGGAGTTGCCGGAATATGGCAGGCACTTCTCGATCACCTCCTGGGCGAGTTGCTGGTGGGCGTCGACGGTCGACTCAATCAGGGTCACGGCCTGTCCGAGCACCGTGACGTTGCCCTTGACTATGCCCTCGACATAGTCGGCGGCGGTGAGGCGCGGACGGCTGCGGCGCGGACGCCGGTATGGATTGACGCAGGGCTGCGAGGTGACGCCTGAGTTGACCTGCAGGCCCTTGTAGTCGGGATTGTTTTCAGGATGTTCCATGATTTATGGTATTGTTTCAAGGTTATTTCTTCATGCCGTCCACCGGTATCTGCACATGCGGATGCAAGGGGTCGTCGGTGATCAGGTCGAGCGGAATGCGGAACGGACCGTCGGGGAGTGCCTGCGTGTCGACCCTGATCTGGATACGGGCGGTCTTTCCCGGCTTTACTGCTTTCGGAATCCTGCCGAGGCTGATTGCCTTGTCGGGCGAGTGGAGCCGCAGTATCTCAAGCGGACCCGAGCCGGTGTTTGTCACCGATATCACGGCCCGCAGTTCCGGTTCGGTTATGTCGGCGCCGAGATCGACCGGGAGAGGTGTCACGTCGCATACGGGTCGCTTGTCCCCCTGGCGCAGCGCAAGCGCCTGGGTGTCGGGCAGCACGAACGCGCGGAAATAGAGAGTGACCCACTGCGGGTCGTCGGCCGCAGGGTTGGCGCAGAAACGTACGGGAACCTCCACAGGGCCGTACTGGCCGAGCCGGCGCGACTCGAAAGTCGCGCTATATGTCACGATATCGCCGGGACCCGCCTTGGGTTTCGAGGGCTTGATGCGTATGGAGCCTGTCGGCTCCTCGGCAGCCGGGGTTATCGAGTCGAGCGGCATCGAATATGCGTTGATGAAGCCCACGGGGGCGCGTCCGAAGGTTACCTCACCAAAATTCACAATCTCGTCAGACAGTTTCATGGCTCCGGCATCGACCGGGAAGAGTGTAGCCACCGACTCGGGGGTGCCGAGCACATTGCCAGTGATGCGGATTGAGTGGCGCTGACCGTCGGCCATACGCACCTTGACGCTCTTGTCGAACCGGCCGGGCCGCATGTATGGATCGTAGGTGTAGGAGATGACGGCGGTGTCGCCCGGAGCAACGGGGGCGTCAGAGAAGTCGGCGCTTGTGCAGCCGCAACTCGGGCGCACGCTGAACACCGTCACCGTGTCGGGCCCCATGTTGACGAACCGCGACGTGGCCGTCACCGGGCCGGCCTGTTCCTTCATCAGCCCGAAGTCATGGTCTTTCTCAATCCAGCGTATGTCGGCCCCTGCGGCTGTGGCGAGCGCCAGCAGCAGACCTGTCAGAACTGCGCTTCTCATGGCTCCGGTCAGTTAGGGTTGACGGTGCCCGAGATCTTCAGGCGCGTCTTCTTCTGCTTGGCATTTGTGCGCACGGTGATGACCTTGTTGAAGTTGCCCGGGCGGTAGAGCGGGTTGAACGTGACCTTTATCTTGCCGCGCTTGCCCGGCGCGATGGGCTGTGCCGGGTATTCGGGCACCGTGCAGCCGCAGTCGGCCTTGGCATCGACTATGACCAGGTTGGCGTCACCCTCGTTGATAAACTCGAAAGTATGTGACACCTTGCCCCCCCGCTCCGGTATAGTGCCGAAGTTATGGGTCGTCTCGACAAACTTGATTACGGCCTGTTTCTTTCTGGCATCTGCCGCAAACGGCACCAGGGCCACAAGGGCAAGAATGATGGCGATGATTTTCTTCATATGCTGAGTTGATTTCTTATTTTAAAATTGGGTTATCTTCATGTATAAACGCCGGAACCGGAATAATTCCTGACTCTATTCTTATTAGACCACTCTCAGGGCATCAAGATTAACCTGATTACGGCCAGTTTTCTTATTTTATCAACAAAGTTAAATAATTTTTATTAATTTTGCGCAAATCTTGTTATAATAGGTGGGCGGAACCCCAGATTCATGGATTTTCGCGCGTCAGGAAGCCGGATTAAGGCGCCGGTTTTGAGAAAAAGACCCATATTATACACACCAGACAGCAGATATGAAGAACTTAGTCATAGTCGAGTCTCCGGCAAAGGCAAAGACGATAGAGAAATTTTTAGGACCCGATTATAAGGTGATGTCGAGTTTCGGACACATACGTGACTTGCAGAAGAAAGGCATGAGCGTAGATGTCGAGGGAGACTTCACGCCCAAATATGAGATACCTGCAGACAAGAAGGACCTTGTCAGGAAACTTAAGGCGGCTGCCGGCGAGGCGGAGACCGTGTGGCTTGCGAGCGATGAGGACCGCGAGGGAGAGGCGATAGCGTGGCATCTCTACGAGGTGCTGGGCCTGAAGCCTGAGCACACGCACCGCATAGTCTTTCACGAGATCACGAAGCCGGCGATACTCAACGCCATAGCCAACCCGCGCAAGATTGACATAGACCGTGTCAACGCGCAGCAGGCGCGTCGTGTGCTCGACCGGATTGTGGGCTTTGAACTGAGTCCGGTGTTGTGGAAGAAGATAAAGCCGGCTCTCTCGGCCGGCCGCGTGCAAAGCGTCGCCCTGCGTCTGGTGTGCGAGCGCGAGAAGGAGGTGTCGGCGTTCGTTCCCGAGTCGTTCTATCGTGTTGGGGCACAGCTTAAGACCCTCGCCGGTGCAGGCTTCAAGGCCGAGAGCCCCCGTCGCTTCGACAGCGGGGAGGCGGCCCGTGAGTTCCTGACGACATGTTCTGATTCGGTCCTTAAGGTGACCGATGTGGTCAGCAGACCGGTCACCCGGCGCCCCGCGCCGCCGTTCACCACGTCGACGCTGCAGCAGGAGGCTGGCCGTAAGCTCGGTTTCCCGGTCAACACGACCATGCGAATCGCGCAGAAACTATACGAGGAGGGTCACATAACCTACATGCGTACTGACTCAACCAATCTCTCCGAGCTCGCCCTGCGCGACATTGCAGGCGAGATCACGGCGGCCTATGGCGAGTCTTATCTCGAGACGCGACGCTATCACACCCACTCCAAGGGGGCGCAGGAGGCTCACGAGGCCATCCGTCCGACCTACGTGTCCAAACGTTCGGTGGGAGGGACTGCCCAGGAGCAGAGACTCTACGACCTGATATGGAAACGGGCCGTGGCATCACAGATGAGCGAGGCCCGGCTGGAGAAGACCAATATAGACATTGCCGTAGGCGACAGCGGGGAAATCCTCCGGGCCACCGGCGAGACACTCGTGTTCGAGGGCTTCATGAAGGTCTATGGAGCAAGCGTCGACAACGATGAGGCACCGGAGAATGCCGATGACACGCTGTTGCCCCCCATGAGCCGGGGCGACGAGGTGACAGCCGCGGTTGTCACCGCCACCGAGCGTTTCACACAGGCTCCGGCCCGCTACTCAGAGGCTACCCTGGTGCGCAAGATGGAGGAACTGGGAATCGGACGTCCGTCGACATATGCGCCGACCATCTCGACCCTGCAGGGCCGCGACTATATAACCAGAGGGGAGAGCGAGGGCACACCCCGCGACTACCGCGTGCTGATTCTTACTGGGCATGATATCACAGAGGAAGACCGCACCGAGCGCTACGGCTCGACGCGAGGCAAACTCGTACCGACCGACGTGGGCATGGTGGTCAACGAGTTCCTGACAGAATATTTCCCGGATATACTTGACTATGGATTCACAGCCCGTGTCGAGGAGAAATTTGACGAGATAGCCGAGGGCAAGTTGCCCTGGCAGACCGAGATGAAAGAGTTCTACGGAGGCTTCCATCCCTTTATCGAGCAGGTCGAGACGATGCGCATGGACCATAAGGTGGGCGAGCGCGTGCTGGGCACCGATCCGGCCAGCGGGCGACGCGTGTCGGTCAAGATAGGCAGATTCGGCCCGGTGGTGCAGGTAGGTGAGGTCACCGACGACGAAAAGCCCCTCTTCGCCAGCCTGACCGAGGGCCAGAGCCTTCAGACCCTCACGCTCGACGAGGCCCTGAAACTGTTTGAGCTGCCACGCAAGGTCGGAGAGTTCGAAGGCTCCGATGTGACGGCCGCCATCGGGCGATTCGGCCCCTACATCAGGCATGCCGGCGCATTTGTCTCAATACCGAAAGACATGGCGCCACAGACCATAACCCTGCAGGAGGCTGTGGCCCTTATCGAGGCAAAGCGGGCCGAGGAGGCCAACCGGCTCATCAAGACATTTGACGAGCTGCCCGGAGTCGAGGTGCTCCGCGGACGTTTCGGCCCATATATCGCCTATAGGAAGGAGGGGGCAAAGAAGGCTGTCAACTACAAGATTCCCAAGGAGACAGATCCCGCCGCTCTGACAGCCGACGAGGTGCGTCACCTGATGGAGGCTCAGGATGCTGCCCCCAAGAAGCGTCGCACCTCCAAGTCGTCAAAATAAGGCTGAATATCAAAATTACGTTGAATACCAGATACATGAGCCGTCTGCAACTGCTGCAGGCGGCTTTGTTTTTAGGTGTTAGGTGTTAGGTATTTAGGTGTTAGGTATTTAGGTGTTAGGTGTTGTCGGTTGGTGTCAAAGTGCGGACCCGATAAACCCGGAGGTTTCATCTCTTGTTATTAGGAGAAAGGGGTCCCGGCGCAGGCGGGGAAATGCCGCGTGCGGCGAGGGATTCAGGATTCCACTGATATGAAAAACACAGATGGGAGCAGCAGGTGGCCGGTCAGGATACTCAAATGGACCGGACTGACGATTGCCGGCATAATCGTGCTGGGGGTGCTGGCGCTATGCGGCGTCACGCTGTGGCTCACTCCCGGGCGTCTCACGAGGATAGTCAACGAGGAGGCCTCGCGTGAGCTCAGCGCCGATGTGCGGGCTGTCAATGTCAGGTACACGCTCTGGAGCACCTTCCCCCATCTATGTGTCGAGATGGACTCCCTGAGGGTGCGCAGCAGGAATTTCGACAGCGTGCCGGCACCTGTCAGAAAGCAACTGCCTGACAGCGCGGACTTCCTGCTCTCGACAGCCGGAATACGCGGCGGCATAAACCTGCTGAAGCTTATCGGCGGCCAATACTGGCTGCGCGACGTCACCGCCGACTCTCTTCGGGTGAACCTTGTGGCGGTCAACGACACCCTTAACAATTATGACATAGTGCCAGGTTCGGGCCGCTCAAAAGTGCCTTACTTCCGTATCGACGGCCTGAGACTGGGGGGAGTGGGAGACGTGTCATACAGGAGTCTTGCCACCGATACTCGAGCCGGAATAAGCCTTTCTGGTGCGTCGCTCGAGCCAAGGGGGGAGCGCGACGAGTACAACCTGCGGCTTCTGGGTCGCATCTCAGCAGAGAGCGACGGACTCGCGATATTACACGAGTTCCCGGTCGAGCTCAACGGTGATGTACACCTCCGGTTCCGTCCGTTCGGCATATCCACCACCGACTACCGCATTAACCTCGGGGAGGTAAAGGGACGTATGTCGATGGATGTCGATCTGGGGGGCGAGATGCGCCTCAACAACTTCAACTACCGGCTCGACAACGTGACACTGACAGACCTGATGCGGATACTACCTCCCGGCAATTACCCGATGCTCCGCAATCTTCGGGCCGACGTCGGCCTTGACGCCACGGCGCGCCTCACCACCCCCTATCGGTTCTCATCGACGGCTCTCCCGTCGGTCCGGGTCGATTTCCGGGTGTCAGACGGAGCGGTCTCGTACCTGTTCTCAGACAGCGAAAGGTGTACTTTGAGCAATATCGGCCTGAACGGGCACTTTGTATTCGACGGCCGGAATCCGTCGGCGTCATACGTCGACATACCCGATATGCATGTCGAGGGACCGGGAGTAGACCTTGACATGAATGCCCGGGTGACCGGCCTGACCGAGGTCCCGGTGGTCGATGCCTGTGTAAGGGTAAGAGGAGACCTCGGCGAGCTCTCGCGCGGTGTGGCCGTGCTGAGGCCCTACGGGCTGCGTGGTGACATTGATGTCGACGCCGGGGTTCGTTTCCGGATGGAGGGCAAGACGCTCTATGGCACACTTCTCGATGTCAGGGCGAGGTCAGGAAACCTCGGTATGAATTACGGCGGCTGCCGCGTCGATGCGGCCGGACTCGATATCTCGACCAGCGAGCGGTATGCCGACGCCCTGTCACGCGACGCGGTGCTTCACTATGTGCCGCTCAGTCTGGACATAAGTGCCGACATGGCGCGGGTGAGCGACACGGGAGGCCGCGCTGAATATGGGATAAACTCGCTGAAGGCGCGGGGCACCCTGAGCCGTCAGGGTAGGGGCCGGGTCATACGCAGCATGGATATAGGCATAACGGGGGCCGGCTTCGACATGCGCTCGGAGGGGACGCATATCAGTCTCGGCAATCTTGACATGCGTCTGGCAGCCTCAAGATTGAGCGCTCCTCAGAAGACAGCCCCGTTCGCCGCTCCGGCGAAATGGAATGCCGACGCGCGGACACTCGGTTTCGCGGCTCACACCCCGGAGTACATACAGGTCACGGTACCGGACGCACTTCGGCAACTGATGGAGAAATGGCAAGGGCGTCTCGATGTGAGGATTGAGAGCGGGGAGGCAAAGGTGTCCGGGTTCCCGTCGGTCAACCGTATGCGCGGTCTCGACCTCACGGCGACATTCGATTCGGTGGTGGTGCGCAGGGTATCGCTCAGTTCGGGCGACACGCGGGGTGATTTGAGCGCCTCGGTCAGCAACCTGCGGCAGTTCCTCGGTACGCCGGGGCCGTCCCCGCTGTATGTTAATCTTGATGTCGCGCTCGACACGGTCCAGATCAACCAGCTGGCGCGTGCCTACACCGACGGTCATCCCAACTCCGCGATAGCGCGTGGCGACAAGGAGGCAATGGCTGAGGGAAATGACTCCACTGCGATTCTGCTGCCACGCAACATGGTGGCCGACATACGCGCCACCGCCATGCAGACCCGCTACATCAACCTGCACCTGTATGACCTGATGACGCGGGTGCGTCTGGCCGACGGATGCGCCGAGGTCGACACGCTGCACATATCCTCTGACTTCGGGCAGGCCGCCCTCAACCTGCATTACGACACCTCCGACCTTCAGGACATGAACATGAAGGCGCATCTCGACATAGACAGCGTCAATGTGGTCAACTTTTTCGCCAACTTCCGGAAACTGCTGCTGATGATGCCGGAGATGAAGAACCTGTCGGGGATGCTGTCGGCCGACGTCAGTGGAAGCCTGGACATCTTCCCCAGCATGTACCTCAACGTGCCGTCGTTGCGGGCCGAGGCTATCGTGGAGGGCCGCGACCTGAAGGTGCGTCAGAACAAGTTCATCAGGCAGGTCACCAGAATGCTGATGATACGCGACAAGTCTGACCTGAGTATCCGCGACATGAGGGTTCATGCCGGGGTACACAGCAACCTGCTCGAGGTGTTCCCGTTCACCTTCGAGATGTGCAGCTACAAGCTGCATCTGATGGGACTGAACAACTTCAACGGGGACATGTACTATCATATAGGCGTTGACGACTGGCCTCTGAGACTGCCTTTCGGCATAAATATAAAAGGCCATTATCATCATCCCGTCCTGCGCTTTGGGGGCAAGGAATGGCATGATGATAATGGAGCCGGAATCACAGCCGGAGTCATGGACTACGACCGGGTGAATGTCGTGCGCATGGCGCGCAGGTATATGGGAGAGTTCGTCCACACGGCAGCCACCTATATGGGGAACTGACGCGAGGATTCACGTCGTCGGCGTCAGCCGACCTGTGCGCCGGGAGCGACCGGCCCGGTGGGGCCGACCACCGTCAGAGTGCCGTCGGGATTGACTGCCGAGAGAATCATTCCCTGCGACTCGATGCCCATCATCTTGCGCGGCGGGAAATTGGCGATGAAGCAGATATCCTTGCCTACGAGCACGGACGGGTCCTCATAACTCTGGGCGATGCCGCTCAGGATAGTGCGCCGGCCCATGCCGTCCTCGATGAGGAACTGCAGCAGTTTCTTGGACTTCTTGACCTTAGAGCATTCGAGCACCTTGCCGACACGAATGTCGACCTTCTCAAAATCCTCGAACGGGCAGTCGGGCTTCACGGCCTCGGGCTGCCATGCCTGAAGCTCGTTGGCCTTCTTGGTGTCGAGCAGTTTCTGCACCTGAGCCTCGATCTTGTCATCCTCGATCTTCTCGAAGAGGAGTTCGGGCTGACCGATCTTCGCGCCGGCCGGGATGATGTCAAAACGGCCGAGCATATCCCACGAGATCTTGTCGATGCCGAGCATCTTGAGAAGTTTCTCCGACATGAAGGGGAGGAACGGCTCGAAGGCGACAGCAAGGTTCGCGCAGGTCTGGATCGCGGTATTGAGGATTGTGGCTGTGCGGGCCATGTCGGTCTTGGCTACCTTCCAGGGCTCGGTCTCCTGGAGATACTTGTTGCCGGCGCGGGCCATATCCATTGCGACGCGCAGGGCCTCGCGGAAGTGGAAGTTCTCAAGGGCGTCGGTCATCTCCGACTTGAGTGTGTTGATCTCGGCGATGAGTGCGTTCTCGGCCTCGGTCAGTTCGCCGGCGGCGGGAACCTCACCGCCGAAATACTTGTGTGTGAGCACTACGGCGCGGTTTACGAAATTGCCGAGGATAGCCACAAGTTCATTGTTGTTGCGGGCCTGGAAGTCGCGCCATGTGAAGTTGTTGTCCTTGGTCTCGGGTGCGTTGGCCGTGAGCACGTAGCGGAGGGTGTCCTGCTTGCCGGGGAAGTCCTGCAGATACTCGTGAAGCCATACGGCCCAGTTGCGCGAGGTCGAGATCTTGTCGTCCTCAAGGTTGAGGAACTCGTTGGCGGGGACGTTGTCGGGCAGGTTATACGAGCCGTCGGCCATCAGCATCGAGGGGAACACGATGCAGTGGAACACGATGTTGTCCTTGCCGATGAAATGTATCATGCGGGTCTCGGGGTCCTTCCACCACTTGGTGTAGTCGTCGCCCACGAGGTCGATTGTGTTGGAGATGTATCCGATCGGTGCGTCAAACCATACGTAGAGCACCTTTCCGTCGGCACCCTCGACAGGCACGGGGATACCCCAGTCGAGGTCGCGGCTCACGGCGCGGGGCTGCAGCCCGAGGTCGAGCCATGACTTGCACTGGCCGTAGACATTGGGCTTCCACTCCTTGTGCTCGTCGAGGATCCACTTCTCAAGTCTTGGCTGCCACTTGTCGAGCGGCAGATAGTAATGCTTGGTCTCGCGGAGCACGGGCACACTGCCTGTGATGGTCGAGTGCGGGTCGATCAGGTCAGTGGCGTTGAGCGATGTGCCGCATGACTCGCACTGGTCGCCGTAGGCGCCCTCGGCGCCGCAGTGGGGGCACTTTCCGGTGACGTATCGGTCGGCCAGGAACTGTCCGGCCTCCTCGTCGTAGAGCTGCATCGAGGTCTTCTCCACGAACTCACCCTTGTCATAGAGGCGGCGGAAGAATTCCGACGCCACGCGGCGGTGCGTGTCGGAGGTGGTGCGTCCGTAGACGTCGAACGAGATCCCGAACTCTGCGAACGAGTCCTTGATGATGTTGTGATATCGGTCCACGATATCCTGGGGTGTGACGCCCTCCTTGCGGGCCTTGATTGTGATAGGCACTCCATGCTCGTCGCTGCCGCCGATCATCAGCACCTCGCGTCCCTGCAGGCGCAGGTAGCGGGCATAGATGTCTGCCGGGACATAGACACCGGCGAGATGGCCGATGTGTACGGGTCCGTTGGCATACGGTAGAGCGGTCGTGATAAGGGTTCTTTTGAATGACATATGATGATGTTTTTGGATTTTGCAGGGGAAAAAAAGAGGCCGGGGAGCCTTGCGGCTCTCCGGCTTCCTGTCGGGGTGAGGCGACTCGAACGCCCGACCTCTACGTCCCGAACGTAGCGCGCTAACCAACTGTGCTACACCCCGATTTCCTTTGTGACTGCAAAGTTAGTCAAAAAAATCATAATGCGCAAGTTTTTAGACCTATAATTTTTGATTTAATTTTTCGGAAATGGCTCCGTGAAATGTTGTGGCGTGATGGCCCGTAGTGATTCCGGGCTGTCTGTCCGGCTGTCTGACGGGAGCTTTTTTCTTTTTTGTTGCTTTTTAAGACAAAAATGGCTATTTTTGTGTTTTGAGTATAAGAAGGCTTCAACTCACCTGAGAAATCCCGGGGAAGGGCGTGGAGACGACACTTCCGTATGAATTTCCACAACCGGAATGCAGATGAATGCCCGGGAGGGGGAGCGAGGCGACAAAATAACCCAAGATATGAAGAAAGGCAATAGTGGCGGAAAGCGTATGCGCAAGCAGGACCTTCTGCAGAAGATAGTGGAGTTTCTCCAGAACCAGAGCAAACAGAGTTTCAATTACAAGCAGATAGCGTTCGGCATCGGTCTCGAGAAGACATCGCAGCGCATGGACGTGCTCAACGCTCTCGACGAGCTCGTGGCGGCCGACGACATCCTTGAGGTCGATCTGGGCAAGTACAAGGCCAAGAGCAACCGTGGCGTGGAGAGCATCGGCTACTTCGTGCGCCGCAGCAACGGCAAGAACGCCGTTGTGATTGACGAGGAGATGATCATGGTGGCCGAGCGCAACTCCATGCATGCGCTTAACGGCGACAAGGTGCGCGTGGTTGTCTCGGCGGCCCGCAAGGGCCAGGACCCCGAGGCACGTGTCATCGAGATCGTGGAGGCCAAGGAGCAGCAGTTTGTCGGCACCATCAAGATTGACAAGAACTATGTCGCGCTCGTCTCGGACTCGAAGTTCCTGGCCGCCGACATCATCATACCCCGCGGAAAACTCAAGGGTGGCAAGAATGGCGACAAGGCGGTTGCCCGCATCGTGCAGTGGAAAGACGACGAGATGAACCCGCGCGGCGAGATCATCGACATACTCGGCGTCAAGGGGGAGAACAATGCCGAGATGCACGCCATCCTGGCTGAGTTCGGACTTCCCTACAAGTACCCCGAGAATGTCGAGAAGGCCGCCGAGCGCATAGACGCGGGCATTACACCCGAAGAGGTGGCCAGACGCGAGGACTTCCGCTCGGTGACTACCTTCACCATCGACCCCCGCGACGCCAAGGACTTCGATGACGCCCTCTCTATCCGCCAGCTTGCCAACGGCAACTGGGAGGTGGGAGTGCATATCGCCGACGTGACGCATTACGTGCATCCGGGCTCCGTCATAGACAAGGAGGCCCAGAAACGCGCCACAAGCGTATATCTCGTAGACCGCACAATCCCGATGCTGCCCGAGCGACTCTCGAACGGAATATGCTCGCTGCGCCCCAACGAGGAGAAACTGACCTTCTCGGCCATATTCGAGCTCGACGCCAAGGCCAACGTGCTCAACAGCCGCATAGGACGCACCGTGATATGCAGCGACCGCAGGTTCACCTACGAGGAGGCTCAGCAGATCATCGAGACCGGGCAGGGTGAGTATGCCCGCGAGCTCGAGGCACTGAACGGACTGGCCAAGGAACTTCGCCGCCGTCGCTACCAGCAGGGCGCGCTGGAGTTCGACCGTGCCGAGGTACGCTTCGAGATAGACGAGAACGGAAAGCCGACTAATGTATACTTCAAGGAGTCGAAAGACGCCAACAAGCTTATCGAGGAGTTCATGCTCCTCGCCAACCTCACCGTTGCCGAGTCTGTGGGTAAGGTGTCGGGTCACAAGAAGGCGAAGACATTCGTCTACCGGGTTCACGACAATCCGGACCCCGAGAAGATAGGCAACCTGTCGCTGATAGCCTCTCGCTTCGGCTACCGCCTCGTCACCGACGGAAGCACACGCGAGGTCAACAAGAGCGTGAACCGCCTGTTGCGCGACGTCAAGGGAAAAGGGGAGGAGAACATGCTCTCTATCCTTGCGATCCGTTCGATGGCCAAGGCCGTCTATACCACCGACAATATCGGCCACTACGGACTCGCGATGCCCTACTACACGCACTTCACGTCGCCGATACGCCGCTATCCGGACATGATGGTCCATAGGCTGCTGGCCAAGTATGCGTCGCCCGGCTCGCGCAGCGTGGATAAACTAAAACTCGAGGAGGAGTGCCGTCACGACAGCGACATGGAGCAGCTTGCCGCCAACGCTGAGCGTGCCTCCATACGCTACAAACAGGTGGAGTTCATGAAAGACCGTCTGGGCGAGATATACGAGGGAGTGATATCGGGCGTGACAGAGTGGGGTTTCTATGTCGAGTTGACCGAGAGCATGTGCGAGGGACTCGTGCCGATCCGCGACCTTGCCGATGACTACTATGACCTTGACGAAAAGAACTACTGCCTGATCGGGCGTCGCCACGGCGTGCGCTATACCCTTGGCGACCAGGTGCGCGTGCAGGTGGCTCGCGCCGACCTCGAGCGCAAGCAGCTCGACTTCGCGCTTGTCGACGACAAGGGCAATCCCAACAAGCCTCTTGAGGCCCGCAAGCCCGGCAAGCGTCATGAGCCCAAGGGCAAGAGAAGAAGAAAACAATCTTAAACAGCAACTCAATATCATGAACCGAAAATTTATCTGGCCTCTGTGTCTCGCCGCAGGCGCAGCCTCGGCCTTTGCCGCTACCGGCACCGGTGTCATTGTGCAGACCGATGCCTACCGCTGGCAGGGCGACACAATCTATCAGAATGAATTCAAGGCGTGGGCCGAGAACCCATACCGGATCCGGAGCACCTACAAGGGTCGTCCCGGATATTTCATGCCGATCTCGCAGGAGTGGAAGCGCAAGAACGACCTGACGCCCTATCCCGTGCTTGAGGGAGGCAACCTGCTGCACCGCGCCATCTACAATATGGCGCTCGACGAGATGGTGAACGCCGTCGAGCCTGACACCACGCTCCGCACCGGCAAGGAATGGGCCGGCGTGTGGACCCGCGACGTCAGCTATTCGATTATCCTCTCTATGGCGGCACTTCAGCCCGAGGCCTCGATGATCTCGCTGATGAAGAAGGTTAATCCGTCGGGTCAGATCATCCAGGATACCGGCTCGGGAGGCGCATGGCCCATATCGACCGACCGCATGGTCTGGGTGCTCGCAGCCTGGGAGGTCTATAAGGTGACAGGCGACAAGGCATGGCTCGAGAAGGTATATCCGATCGCACTGCGCAGTTTCGAGAAGGATGACAAGACAATCCGCAGTGAGCGCGGCCTGGTCAAGGGCGAGACATCGTTCATAGACTGGCGCGAGCAGAGTTATCCGAAATGGATGCAGACCGCCGACATATCGCAGAGCGAGGCGATGGGTACCAACGTGATGTATGCCGCCGCCCTGAAGGCCGTCTCGGAGATGGCCTCGATACTCGGCCAGAAAAAAGTGGCTGCCGAATACGCCGAGAAGTCCGCACAACTCGCCGCTGCGATTGACAAGGCATTCTATATGCCCGACAAGGGGTACTACGGCATGTATACTTATGGCCGCGACAACCTGATACTCAATCCGCGCGCCGAGACACTCGGCGAGGCCCTGGCCATACTCTACGACATAGCCCCAGCCGAGCGGCAGAAGGAGATCTCGCAGAGCAATCCGACCACACCGTTCGGTCCGGCGATATTCTATCCGCAGATTGCCGACATGCCTAACTACCACAATAATGCCCTCTGGCCCTGGGTGGGCGCATACTGGACGCTTGCGCAGGCCAAGACCGGCAACGAGGCCGGCGTCGTCGAGGGCATCGGCTCGGTTTTCCGTCCCGCAGCACTGTTCTGTACCAATAAGGAGAACTTCAATCTCGACAACGGCGACATATACACCGAGCTCAACTCATCGAACATGCTGTGGTGTCTGGCCGGAAACATAGCGCTGACCCAGCAGGTGCTCTTCGGAATACACTTCGAGAAGGATGGTCTCCGCATCGCTCCGTTCGTGCCCGAGGCGTTCGCCGGCACGCGCACGCTGTCGAACTTCCCATATCGTGGGGCGCGCCTTGACATAACCGTCAGTGGCTATGGCAACCGCGTGAAGTCGATGACGCTCAACGGCAAGTCTCTCGACCCGATGAAGACTATTCCGGCCAAAATGCTGGCCAAGGGTGGAAGTCTGAAGGTAGAGATGGCCGATGAGCCGATAGCACCCATGACAATCAACCGCGTGGCCAACCTGAAGGCTCCGCTGACACCGGTTGCACGCATAGAGCGTAGCGCCGAGGGTGACCTGCTCGTATGGAACCCGATTGAATATATAGGCAGTTATCAGGTACTGAAAGATGGGAAACTGTTCGCGACAACCCGTCAGACAGAACTGCCGCTTCCGGGGCCCGGCGAATGGCAGGTCATCGGCATTGCCGGCGACGGCACACCGGGCTTCGCCTCTGAGCCTCTGAGCAACCGTATGGCGATGGCAGTTGACTTCCCCGGCGAGGGAACGGCTGTCGTATCGCCTGAACTCTCATATCCCGCTACTGACGGATATTATGGTTGGAAGGGTAACGGCTTTGTCGAGACCGACCAGCACACAGCCCCGGCCACAGTCACGGTTGATGTGCCCGAGGGTGGAGACTGGTCAGTAAGGGTTAGATATGCCAACGGCAACGGTCCGGTCAATACGGAGAACAAGGCGGCTATACGCACTCTGACAGTGGACGGGGTAAAGGCCGGAACACTTGTAATGCCGCATCGCGGCGTGGCCAACTGGCAGGACTGGGGTCTCTCGAGCGGTGTCACCGTGCCTCTTGCCCCCGGACGCCACACGCTGTCTGTCGAGTATCTGCCTGAGGATGAGAACATGAACATCAATACCAACCATGCCCTTCTCGACCGCGTGGTGATCGAGAAGGTAAGATGATGTCAAGCCCTTGTCGGTCAGTCGACATGACTGGCATTTATTGAGACATAAAGATGTAAAGCCAGGTTCCGTATATGTTAAAAAACATGTATGGGACCTGATTTTTGATTCATATCCGAAAAAAGATTTGGTGGAATCGGAAAAAAGTTATAATTTTGCACCGGGTGAGTCCTGCACGACCAGCTCCCCGTAAATCCCCCAGATCTTGACCGAAGCAAGGGTAGCGGGTTGAGCGGTGCGATGTAGGTCGCTCGCCCACCTGCCTCTTTAGCTCAGTTGGCCAGAGCACGTGATTTGTAATCTCGGGGTCGTTGGTTCGAATCCGACAAGAGGCTCAAGAGAAAGGCGATTAGCCTGAAGATTAATCAATGTTTTTCATAATTTTGTTTTGGCGGTGTGTTTAGTGATAAGCATGCCGTTTTTTCTTTATGACCGGCGGCCAAGGGCGCGCCGGCACTCGACAGCCAAGGGCGCGGCGGCACTCGACAGCCGGGGGCTGACACTCGACAGCCAGGGGGGCTTAATTTAAATATTTGCTTGATATGGTAATACATAATGCTACTTTCATGATGGAGCGCGAGCTCGAGGAGAAATTCATAGCGTGGTTTCGCCGCGAACTGGCGGAAACGGAAATACATGCTGGCCGTCAGGCGCGTATCACGGCGATGCGTGAGGCCGGGGGCGTTGACTACCGTCAGGCCGAGGCTCAGAGCGTGGCCTATCAGGTGGAGTTTGATTCAATCGATGAGGCCCGCCGCTGGAGCAGCGAAAAATTTTCTACACTCGCCGCGCGATTTGAGGAGGCCTTTGGGCCCCAGGCTATGGTGTTCACCTCAATCTTTGAGGTGGTGTGACATTAAGGGGGCTGATTGAGCCGTTAAGAGCTGAGATGTGGGAATGATGTTCCGAACAGCCTCAGATGGCAGAAGATAATCAACAATTTAGAGGGATGGATAAGGATCTGAAAAAATATGAGCGCATCATCATGGGCATTGACCCGGGTACAAACGTAATGGGTTACGGCGTGCTTGGCGTCAATGGTAAGAAGACAGATGTAGTCATCATGGGTGTGATACAGCTCAGCAAGTTCGAGAGCCACTACAAGCGACTGCACCGCATATTCGAGCGAGTGTCGGGTCTGGCGGAGCAGTACCTGCCCGACGAGGTGGCACTTGAGGCTCCCTTCTTCGGCAAGAACGTTCAGTCAATGCTTAAGTTGGGGCGTGCGCAGGGTGTGGCCATGGCGGCAGTGCTGTCACGCGACATACCGGTGGCCGAATATGCGCCGCGTACCATCAAGATGGCCGTGACCGGCAACGGTCAGGCATCAAAAGAGCAGGTGGCGAATATGCTCCGCCACCTGCTTGGACTTAAAGAGGAGGAAATGCCCCGCCTTCTCGATGCCACCGACGCGCTCGCCGTGGCACTCACTCACTATTACGAGACCGGCAAGCCGGCCGTGGCCAAAGGCCCGAAGTCATGGGCCGACTTCCTGGCCAGGAACCCTGACCGCATCGCTCCACGCCGTCTTCCCGGCAAAGACTGAGACACCCCTTCGATTCTTCTAAAGAGCATCAGGGCCCATGTTTTACTTAGACACCATGCGGGTGCGGCCATCCGCTGTACGCACGATATAGATGCCCGGTGCCGACATGTCCTTGCAACGGAGACCCTGCAGAGTGAAATAATCCTTGTCATCTGCCGTTGAGGCGGAAGTGACGGAGTTAATACCGGAGAGGCCCTCAAGATGGAAGGCAGGAGAGATAGTCTGTGTCTGGGTGCCCTCATATGCATCCTTGATACTGATACGCAGGTCATACCAGCCGTCGGCCGACTCGACATCTACCTTGTCGAGCGCGGCGATGAACGGAGTGCCGTAACCGGGGCGGATTGTCTCACCCTCCTGAGTGACGTCAAGAGGCTTGAAGTCATCTGTGCCCCGCGGGGCGAATTCCACGGAGACACATTCCACATCCTCACATTCTGCAAACTCATACATCTCCACATAGTTGCTGCCATAGGAGAAATGTCCGGCGGTAAAGGCCACGGTGCTTCCCTCGGGCAGCGGCAGACGGTCGTTAAGGTTGCCGTCGGCATCGAGAACCCTCAGGGAGGTGAGAGTCGGTGGCATGGAGTTCTCGAGATTAGCGCTTCGCATGGTAGCCTCGGTGCGGTTGAAGCCGGGTACCGAGCCGTCTACAAGCACGTTGTCAGTGAAAATCTCAATCCGGTAGTTCTTGTTGTCCTGCCAGTAGATGTCATAGGGGAAATCATAGCGGCTGTCACAGACAAGAGTCTGGTCGCCGTAGAGTTTCAGGTCGCAGAGACGTGAGCCGAAAATGTTGTCCCAGAACCCGGGGTCAGGCAGCGTGTAGTAGCCGCTGCTCTGCGACATAGACTCGCCGTGGCGTCCAGTGTAGGTGAAGTCGTAATATTCCTCCTCCGGATAGAATACAAGCATCGGGGCGCAGTTTCCGAGAGGAATCTCGGGTACGGGCAATGCGAATGCATCATATTCCGGGCCGGGACTGGATGAGTCATAACACATGAATATCTGGCGGTTGGGAAGCACGTTGAGTCCTGCCTGACGGAACCCGTCGGCAGTGCGGCGCAACGGCAGACCGGCCACGTCGGCACCCCATCCGGTCAGAGAGGCTCCCGTGGGGACCGGCCATATCTCATGGGCGCCATCATATCCGGCCGGCTGCCACACCGACACCCTGTTTGACTCACAGGCCGGATCGAAGGTGCCGAGGCCGCCGAATCCGTTAAGCCTTCCATTGTATATCATGAAGCATGGTGAGAATACATAGTGATAGTCGGGCTGACCCTGAGAGGCATAAAACTCCCGAAGCCTGGCATTAGCCGGAGTCTCGGTGAAGGTCTCCTCGGCTGTCATCCAGTTCTCGGTATCGGTCGAGGCCATTTCCTTTGAGAAATCCACGGGAATGATCATGTTGAGGAAACCAAAGGACGACATCATGAGGTCAAGCCGGGTGATATTGAATCTCGAGTCCGGATTGTTGCAGAGGAAATATGTCATTCCCTCGGTGTCTGTGCTGTGCCCCTGCGTGTATATCAGGTTGCCGAGATGAGAGACAGAGGCATTGAGTTGCGCGTGGGGCACTGAGCCTCCCGGGTAGCCGTACTGCATATGTAGTTCGGAACCGTCGGGCGCTATATGTATGATATCAGTGCGGTGGATTGCCGAAGAGACCTGAAGGCTGAGGCTCATGTCCGAATCCACATGCACGTCGTCGAGGGTCAGTACTGCCGTTCCCTCGTATTCCCCGAGAATCACGCCTACATAGAAGTCATAGTCGCCGTCGGGCAGGTTGAAAGTATATACATGATCGCCTTCCTCCTCAGACAGGCCATAGTAGAGTCCTGTGTCCGTCCCGGTGGCCTCAAGGGCGAAAAGTCCGGAGAGTTCCTGATAGATGGGCAAGTCGTAGTCGACGTCGAGTACGACAGCATGCGTGTCGGATGCCTCAGGGGCCGCAGGAGCCTTATAAATGATTTTTGACGTTGTCTCCGCATGGAGGGGGAGGCCGGCGATCAGGAGGATAGCCGGAATCGCGAGCTGTGTGTGTCTTTTCATCTTATCACGAGTCTTTGAGCCGGCGCGGCATTGGCACCGACAGGTTTAACGATATATGTTCCCTGAGGGAGTGAGGCAGTTGAGCGGCTTCCGTACCTGCCGGAATAGACGAGTATGCCGGAGGTCGAATAGATCTCCACGTCGCTCCCCGCCAGATCGGTCTTGACCACGCCGACGGCATTGGTAATCATCTGCTGGAAAGCGGGGCTTATCTCCTGGATCTGGTAATTGTCATTAGTGTCATAGACCTTGATGCGCAGGTCATACCATCCGTTCTCGCTTTCGGCAGTCACATCCGCGAGGGGCACACGATAGAGCGAGCCGTAGGCCACGGGCATGAATCGCGATAGATCCTCCTCGGGATATAGGGAATCCCACTCGCCTGCGCCATAGGGTGAATACTCGACCACGACATCATTGAGCATGCAATAGTTGAAGAAATTCTCGTTGAAGCCGCCGTGATTGCAGTATTCGAAGTCGCCGGCATAGAACTCGAGCACGCCGTTCTCAAGCGCGTCGAAGCGATCGGTCACGTTGCCGTCAATGTCGCGGAACTTAAGCGAGCGGATAGAGGGGGGATTTGGCGACGTCATGTTGGTGTCGTAATAAATGGTTGTCCTGTTGTATCCGGGCAGGTTATCGACGATGACATTCTTATCCTCGAGGGTGATCTTGTATTCGGCATCAGTCGGATTGAACTCGCCGTCGCGCATGCGCCAGTTGGAGAAGTCAGACTCCGCGAAGCCGAGACGCTCGGAAATGACAGTCTGCGCGTCAGCCGTCATCCTGAAGTCGGTATTCTGCTTGTCAATGCCCCTGTCCTCGCCATAGCGGCCGATAAAGGAGAACCGGAGCTGGCTGTCGCTGTTCTTCTTATATCCTATAGACGCGAGGCATAAGGGTGCGCTCTCACCCCATGTCATGCCCGGGTCGCCGGAGTCGGGAATTGTGAGATAGTCATTAAAGGCGTCAGTATTGGCACTGAAGAAATCCTCGGTATGTGTCCACTCGTCAAACCGGATGCCATTGGCAGCCGGGTTATGGACATACTCGGCGGTGTTGTCGGCAGTGATGCGGATCGGTGCCGAGCAGATGCCGAATCCGTTTCCCGAGAAGCCGGTGCCTCCGCCGTCGATGCGCTCATAAGTGCCTATATAAGACAGAATCTCGAAAGGTGAGTCCGGGTCAGTCGAGACAGGGGCGCTGATATATAGTTTGTCGCCATCAGGTATTTCCACAGAGAAAGCGTTGTGGATCAGCGTGACGTCATCGATAATGCTGCCCCAGACGGGAATATAGCCCAGAGTGGAGGTGTACTTGATATCGGGATTGCTTCCGACGAGTTCGTTGCCAAGTGCATGAGTATTGAACGCATGGGTTGTTGCCACGAACGAGTCAGTCGTGTTCGTGACGGTCTGAGAGCCGAGTCCGTCAGCGATAAGTTTTACTATCACGCTGCCCCGTGCAGTCGTTGTGGCCGTCACGTTGACGAGCCTGTATTTGGAATTAACCACCGGTTCGTTGATATAGATGTCGGCCTGGCGTGGCCCGTACTTTATCTTGCCTTTATCGCTGACCGAGGCCAGGAAGGCCTGGATATTGACCTGGCAGTTTCCGGAGCTGTCATACAGTTTAGTGGTGGAATGGCCGCCGACCGCGCAGCCTTGGGCCAGAACCTCGTTGGTCTCGCTGTCGACAGTCTCACCCTCGAGCGGTTCTCCGAGAGGTGAGACCGGCATGAACTGGATCAGGCTGGTGGCGTCGGCCACATCCATGGTGATGACGTCACCGGCACTAACCGAGACATTCTCCTTGATGAGCAGGGTCGTCGCATTCTTGTCGCTGTGGGTAAGAATGGCAATGAAGTCGTACTGCCCCGGTATATCGCGGATGTCGAGGAAGCCCGCTTCGTCACATTCCTCAGAATCCCTGACGAACGACCAGAGGTCATTGCAGATTATGACCTGCATCGAGTCATACTTTGAGTTGCTGTACCTGACCTTGAGGCGGAAGTCGATATCGTCGGGCCAGGTGGTCTCTTTCTGTGGTTTTTCATTTTTGCACCTGACAGTCACTGACTGCATTTCCCCGAAATCGGGACTGAAGACGGGGCCGGCGCCGAGAGCCGGGATCGAAATGCCGAGCATGATTGCCGAGGCCGCGAGGTAAAGGTTTTGTTTCATGTTGTTGTTTCATTGAAGATGTCTGTTTGAAATCAGCCTTGCCTTTCGGCATCTCCTGAACAAATGGCGAGGCTGTGGGGCGACACTTGCGCCCGGTATTGTTGCGAAGTTATCAATATGGCGGCTCAAATCAAACTTTTATCGCGGTTATTATGTTTCATATCGCGATTTGACACAAAAAGGCTCTGTGCGGGAAGCAAAAGGCACATGCCGGGGAGAATTCCCGCTCAAGTCAGCCCGGCATCATGACTAACTCTTTTTGTCTGACTGCCTGATAAACTCGGTAGTGGTCAGACCGGTCACGGCCTTGAATGTGCGGGAGAAGTGCGAGCGCGAGCGGTAGCCGACCCTTTCGGCCACAGATTCGATAGTGGGCCGGTTGTCGGGGTCGGCTGAAAGAAGGATCCTGCAGGCCTCGCGCACGCGGTAGTCTCCGACAAAAAGGCTGAAGTTCTTGGCGGCATGTCGATTTACCGAACGCGAGATCTGCTTGACGGTCATTCCGGTCAGTTCGGCCATCATGTCAATCGAGAAGGCGGGGTCGAATACCTCTTTGCGATGGGCCATGAACTCCTTGACGTCATCGAAAACGGCGGCAAGATTGTCAGTGTCGGGTTCGTGGCGTGAGTCTGCGTCTGCTGCCTGCGGCGGGGTTTCGACAAGAGGCGTGTACGAGCGGTTCTCGTCCTTGTTGATAAGGTCGACATTCTTGAGGAAAAGGTCATGGCGGCACTCGGTGAGCTTGCGCCTCTTGTATATAAGAAACAGCAGCAGGGTAATGATGATTACCGAAGCCGCGGAGATAATCAGCAGCACCGAACGCTGGCGGCGGTTTTTCTCACGGAGCACCTCCTGCTCAAGTTCTGCCTCCTTGAGCTGGGTGTTGTAGCGTGATGTGATGAGATCTTGCTCAAGATCAGCGATAGTCGTCATGTTGCGGGCACTGTATAGGGAGTCCCTAAGCATCAGTGAGGCTACCCGGCACTTTTCCGCGAGGTCGTCGCGGCCTATAAGGGTGTAATATGAGGCCGAGATCTTGTTGAGGAAGTCACGGCCGTTGAATTCCTGATAGCCTTGCAGCTTCTCATGCCCGAGACCGATAAGCCTCTTCGCCTCACGCGCGTCGCCCTGACGCACGGAGGCGTCAGCGGCCATAAGCAGTGTCATCGCCTCGTAGACCTGCGGGTCATACTCTGCGTCGATCATGGTGAGTGCATTCTGAAGCGTCCGGCTTGCCTCCTGGTATCGGCTGCCGATAAAATCCTCCACGGCATGGGTCACGGTGGTGTTATAACGGTAAAGACGGCCCGACGAGAGGCGAGGGTCGCTTAGGAATGACTTCATCAGCCGCGCCAGGTCGGGGTCGTCGAGCATGTCGAAACTCCAGGACATCAGCAGCAGTTGGGCGTAGATATAGCCCGAGCGGTCGGGCCTGGATGTATTGAGTGTATTTCGGAACCCATCCTTGAGATATTTTATAGCCTTGGTCGAATCGTTGAAATTGGCGTATATGTGCGATAGGTTGGTATAGGTCGAGATAACGCAGAGACCCTCGTCGCGGTACTTTTCAAGCAGGTCGAGCGAGCGCCGCAGAAGCGGGTAGGCCTGCATGGGGTTGTTGCGCTCGAAAATCAGGAAAGTCGCATAGTTTGAATAAGCCGCGGCCATCAGCTTCTCCTCTTCACGGGAGAGGTGGCGGGTCGCTCGGATCATAAGCTCACGGTAGATAGGCTCGGCATCGCCCCGGCGCGACACACCGGGCGACGGGCGGTAATATGTTGTGTCGGCCCATCGCTTCAGCTCAAGCAGCGACATGTTTTGGGCCCGCTCGTGAATCGACAGGGGGCGCCCGTCGTCAGGAGAGGCGGAACACAGGGCAGAGCATGCCGCCATAAGGACAGTTACGAGCCATAGCCCGGTGTGTTTTTGGAATGACATATGTTGATGAATCAAAACGATATGAGGCTCCGGCAGCCGAATTGGGGACTAACTCCATTCCGGAATCTCCATCAAGATGCAAAAATAGTAAAAATTACAGACATTTTTGAATTTTGGTAAAAAAGTCACAAAATGATAACGATGTCTCACAGAGTTTCCACAGTCCCCGGAGTCGGAAAAATAATGGAAAACAGTTAAAAATTTTTAATATTCGGAAATTATAAATATATTTGCGTGCTTAACCGGATTATAGCCGAAAATGATTGTTCTCATTTATAGACATCACCTATAGACATCACCGGAGCCCGCAGGAATCTCTCCGGATGACGCTCCTTCTCCAGGCGCGACCCTGATGTATGGCCCCGACTTCCGGTGACAGAGAAAAGTAAATCTTATAAACCAAGAAAACACTATATATATATGGACAGATATCAGGAAGTGATTTCCAGAACCAAAGTAACAGCCGACGACGAGGCCGTAAAGGCCGCTGTGGCAAAGATTCTCGAGAAACGGGATGAATACAATACCCCCGAGGTCCACAGGTTCCTGCTCGGCTCTATTGACCTTACGACGCTTAGCACCGAGGACAGCGAGCGCAGCGTGACGGCATTTACCCGCCGTGTCAACGATTTTGAGAACGAGTATCCGCAGTACCCCCATGTGGCGGCCATATGCGTGTACAGCAACTTTGCCGAGGTTGTCCGCACAAACCTCGATGTCGAGGGTGTTGATGTGTGCGTGGTGGCGGCCGGATTCCCGTCGAGCCAGACGTTCCAGGCCGTGAAGGTGGCCGATGTGGCGCTTGCCCGTGAGGCCGGAGCCGACGAGGTCGACATCGTGATGAACGTCGGCATGTTCCTTGACGGCAACTACGAGGACCTGTGCGACGAGATAATCGAGCTCAAGCATACGGCAAAGGACGCCAGACTGAAGGTGATACTTGAGACAGGCTGCCTGAAGACGGCAGAGAACATCCGCAACGCGTCGCTTCTGGCCATGTACAGCGACGCCGACTTCATCAAGACCTCGACCGGCAAGATCTACAGCGGCGCCTCGCTTGAGGCCGCATACGTGATGTGCCAGTGCATCAGGGAATACTATCAGACCACCGGTCGCCGTGTAGGCTTCAAGGCGGCAGGAGGCGTGCGCACCACCGAGGAGGCCGTGGCATACTATGCGATAGTCAAGGAGGTGCTTGGCGACGAATGGCTTGACGCGGACCATTTCCGCCTCGGCGCGAGCTCGCTGGCCAACAATGTTCTGAGCACGCTCGAGGGGAGGACCGTTAAATTCTTCTAATCCATACGACATGAGAATACGCAGAGTCGCGGCTCTTGCAGCCGCTGTGCTTATGCTGCTGTGTGCGGCAGTGCCGTCGCGCGGCGAGGAGAAGAAGGTGGCGACGTTCGGCGTGGCCTTCTATAACCTTGAGAATTTGTTCGACACAATCAACAATAACGGCAAGTACGACCTTGAGTTCTCGCCCGCAGGCTCGCGAAAGTGGGACGGAAAGAAATACTGGTCGAAGATAAAGAACCTCAGTTACGCCATATCGCAGATGACTACCAGGACCACTCCTAAGGGGCCGGCTGTCATAGGGGTCAGCGAGATCGAGAACATCACGGTGCTCGAGGACCTGGTAAAGGCCGACGCGATACGTGACTGGAACCTAAAGATCGTGCATCATGACTCGCCCGATGCCCGGGGTGTCGATGTCGGGCTGCTCTATAATCCGGAGATGTTCAGGGTACTTACGGTTGAGAACCATCGCCTTGAGATTCCAGAACTGCCAAAATTCCGTACCCGCGACCAGATGTGTGTAATCGGACTGATGGGCACGAGGGCGACCGGCTACTCGCGTGTGGCCATAATCGTGAACCACTGGCCGTCGCGCCGCGGCGGCGAGGCTGAGAGCAGCAGGCTGCGCGAGGCGGCCGCCCGCCTCAACGCCAGGATAGCGGCCGACCTGCTTGCCAAATATCCCGACATAGGCATCATAACGATGGGCGATATGAACGACGATCCCTTCAACAAGTCAGTCTCGCAGGTACTCGGCGCCGTCAAGGATATCGACAAGACGGCCGAAGGCGGGTTCTACAATCCGTTCTGGGAGAAACTCGACAAGGGTATAGGCTCCTATATATACAGGGGCGGATGGAACCTCTTCGACCAGATAATCATCAACTCCAACCTCGTTGACGGCAAGTGCGGGCTCAGGTTCTATGCGGCCGAGGTGCTCAACCGGCAGTTCCTGCTGCAGCAGGACGGCCAGTACAAGGGCTATCCTCTGCGCACATTCTCGTCAGGCGCCTGGACCAACGGATATTCCGACCACCTTCCCACGGAGATATTCCTGGTCAGAGAGGTCAGTGTGAAATAACAGAAACAACAGTAACCCAATCCATTATAAAGAATAAAGTATCATGCGAATAAAACTAACCATGCTGATGCTGCTATGTCTGGTGCTTCCTGCGGTAGCGGCGAGCGGGCTCAAGGGCACAGTGGTAGACGCGCAGACGGGCAAGCCTGTGGCCGATGCCAACGTGCTGCTGCGCGACCAGGCCATATTCGTGGTGACCGGCTCTGACGGCGTGTTCACTATAACTGACTGCGCGCCGGGCAGCGATGTGATCGAGATTATCGCATCCGGTTATAACGATGCCTATCAGGACGTGACAATCAACGAGGGCATGACCCGCAACATCGGCGAGATCAGGCTGACACCCTCAGGGTTCGAGGCCTCGGCAGTCGATTCAGACAATTTCCTCTTCAACGAGGAGGATCTTCTCGATTACGAGGGCATAGGCCAGTCAGTCGGGACAATACAGGGAGCCACCGACGATGTCTATTACCAGGCGTCAAACTATAACTTCTCGATAGTGCGCTTCCGCATGCGCGGCTACGACCAGAACTGGCAGACGGGCTATGTCAACGGATTCAACATGAACGACGCCATGCGTGGCCGCTTCAACTTCTCGATGTTCGGAGGCATGACCTCAAGCGCGTTCCGCAACCGCACCACCGAGATCGGACAGGCCGCCTCTCCCTATGGCTACGGCTCGATAGGCGGCTCGAACAACGTTACCACCTATGCCTCGGAGTATGCCCCGGGCTGGAAGGGCAACCTGTCGTACACCAACTCCAACTACATGCTGCGCGCCATGCTGCAGTACGCCACCGGCCTCAACAAGCACGGCTGGGCGTTCACGGCATCGATCATAGGCCGCTATGCACCCGAGGGGGTGGTAGAGGGTACGTTCTACAACTCGTTCGGCTACTTCCTCTCGCTTGAGAAGGTGTTCAACGACAAGCACTCGCTCAACCTCTCGACATGGGGAGCGCCGACGCAGCGCGCCACAAACGCAGCGGCCACACAGGAGGCATACGACCTGGCGGGCTCGAATCTCTACAATCCCTCGTGGGGATACCTCGACGGCAAGAAGAAATCGGCCCGCGTGGTCGAGTCGTTCGATCCCTCGGTGATGCTCAACTGGATATGGAAGCCCAAGATGGGAACTAAGCTCAACACCGGACTTGCGTTCCGCTCGAACAACTACAGTTCGTCTGCACTCAACTGGTATCAGGCCGCTGACCCGCGTCCCGACTACTACCGCAATCTTCCGTCATACTTCAAGCCGACCGTGACCGAGGAGGAGGACCCCGACCTCTATGCCGCGCAACTCGCCCAGCAGCAGTTTGTCAGCGACTGGTGGAGCGGAGACAAGAGCCACCGCCAGATAGACTGGAACAGCCTCTATCAGACCAACCTCCTCAACCGCCAGCAGTATGACCGCGATCCCGAGCTTGTGGGACAGTCGACATATATTCTCGAGAACCGCCACTCGAACTTCAACGCCTATATGCTAAACTCATATCTCGACCACCGCCTGAGCGACATCATGACACTTCAGGGGGGCGTGAGTTTCAACTTCACCGACGCCAACTACTACAAGACCATCCGCGACCTGCTGGGCGGCGAGTACTGGCGCGATGTAGACAATTTCTCGGAGCGTGACTTCGCCGGCGACGTCAACATCATGCAGAACGACCTCGACAACCCCAACCGCAAGGTCTACAAGGGCGACCGTTTCGGCTATGACTACTATATACGTGACATCAACACCCGTGCGTGGATACAGAACCAGATAGTGACGCGGCACTGGAATGTCAACTATGCCGCCGAGTTCAGCTACACGAACTTCTGGCGTCACGGCAATATGCGCAACGGACGCGCCCCGGGCGGCTTCGACGACGAGGGCAAGCCTCTCCCGATGTCCAAGGGCAAAGGCCGCAACCACGAGTTCTTCAACTTCGGAGTGAAGGCCGGTGCTACCTATAAGCTCGACGGGCGCAACTACTTCACCGCACATGTCGGCTATGGCACGCGAGCCCCGCTCCCTAACGACGCATACGTGTCTCCGCGAACCAAGGACACGCCGATGGGCCGCCTCAAGAATGAGCGCTACTTCTCGGCTGACCTCTCATACACATGGAACTACAGGAGTTTCCGCGGCTCGCTCACCGGATTCTACACACGCATGTGGGACGGCATGAAGCGCAGCGGTTTCTACGACTATGAGCTCAACTCGTTCATGAACTACGCCATGAGCGGAATGGGCACTGAGTTCAAGGGCCTCGAGCTCGGCATGGAGTACAAGATACTCAGTAACCTGTCGGTGACGGCAGTCGGAACGATCGCCAACTACAACTACACCAACAATCCGTGGGGCGTGCGCAGTTACGAGAACGGCTCGGAGGCCGACGTGGTGCGCCGCGTATACCTGAAGAACTATCATGTCGGCGGCACTCCGCAGCAGGCTGTGTCGTTTGCCGTGAACTACAACATCAAGCAGTGGTTCTTCGAGGTCAACGCCCAGTGGTTCGGCGACAACTACTTCGAGATCTCGCCCAGCCGACACGAGGAGATGCCCGGCCTGTGGAAGTTCTGTTTCTCCGAGGAGGAATACAAGCAGCGCCGCGACGAGATCACCCGTCAGGACAAACTCAACAGCGAGTGGGTGATGAACCTCTCGATCGGCAAGGTGATATACACCAAGTTCGGTTCGCTTAACTTCAACCTGAGCGTCAACAACCTGCTGAACAACCGCAACGTCCAGACCACGGGCTGGCAGGAGGGTAAGTTCGACTACACGAACTATGACGTAAACAAATTCCCCAACAAGATCTGGTACGCGCAGGGCATCCGCGTGTTCTTCAACGTAGGCATCAGATTCTGACACAAAACTCAATAGACAAGAGATGAAAAAATCAATAATATATATCATGATGCTGCTGGCGGCAGGCTCGACGGGTCTTGTGTCGTGCAGCGACGACTACGCGCAGCCCCCGGTGGTATTGCCGGAGGGAGGCATAGGCACCGGGACCTGGGACAACCCCATGACGGCATACCAGTGCCGCATAGGCTCGGTCAATACGGACCGGAGCGAGGCCTGGGTGACCGGATACATTGTCGGTGTGGTCAATACATCGGTCGGCAATGTGCTTAATGCACGCTGCGCGCAATTCGAGGGACCGTTCACAACCAACACGAACCTGATCATCGCCATGACTCCCGACGAGACCAATTGGGAGAACTGCGCCACGGTGCAGCTCCCTTCGGGGGGAGTGCGCGACGCCCTGAACCTTGTGAGTAATCCCGACAACCTCGGCAAGCAGGTGACAATCAAGGGCACGACTGGCGAAAAATATTGTGGCGCATACGGTATCCGGAGCGCCTCCGACTATAACTGGGGCGACAAGGGCAAGGAAGAGGTAGTGCTTCCGCCTGCCGACGGACCATTCTATGTTGACTGGGAGGCGTCGACAAGTTTCTCGACCTATGAGGCCATGGGATGGAAGAACGTGATGGTAAGCGGCGGTCTGAGCGGCTGGTACATCAACGACTTCAACGGCAACCATTATATCGCCACGAGTGCCTACAAGGGCACTCAGACCGGAGGCCCGTACGAGAACTGGCTGATAAGCCCGGCCATCGACCTGAGCAAACTCGACACGAAGACCCTCGAGTTCATCACGCAGGCAGCATATCCGGCAGAGAACAGCACGCTCGAGGTATACGCCATGACATCAGACAACCCGAAGAAGTCGACCAACACGCGTCTGCAGGCCGCTATAGCCACACCTCCGGCATCTGGTGGCGGTGGAAGTCCATACAGCGACTGGTTGAACTCGGGCAAGATTGACCTCTCGCAGTTCAGCGGCACCATCTACATCGGCTGGCGCTACTACTCGGCACAGGGAGGCCAGGGCTATTCGTCGACCTACTGTATCGACAACGTCAATGTGGGCAACGCGACGCCGTCGACCCCTGACACACCTGATACTCCCGACAACCCTCCGGCTCAGCCCGGTACAATCTATGAGGGCCTCGGCGTGTCAGAGACGTCAATCGACTGGACATTCGACAACATCCAGCTTCCGGCCGGTGTCACAAACGTCTGGTCATGGAAGGAATACAGCGGCAAATACTATCTCAACGGGTCGGCCTTCGGCGGCTCCGCACAGGACTGTGTCGCGATAGCATACTCGCCCGCCATCTCGCTGGCCGGCGTGACCGGCGCATCGGTCGAGTTCGACCACGCCGCCAAGTTCCAGAAGACCATAGCCACTCTCGGCCGCTTTGTGGTGCGCGAGAAGGGAACAAGTGACTGGACTGAGATGGAGATACCGCAATGGCCTAAGGTCAACACCTGGACATTCTCATCGAGCGGCAAGATCGACATCTCCGCCTTCGATGGCAAGGAGGTCGAGATCGGATTCAAGTATGTGTCCTCGACTGCAGGGGCCGACACCTGGGAGATACGGAATGTCAAGGTGACCGGCAAAAAATAACCGTTAATGGAATAAAGATGAAAAAGTCAATATATCTTTCAATCGCGATGGGTGTGGCCGCCACAGCCGGTCTCGTCTCGTGTCAGGCTGACATGGATGCGCCTGCGCTCGATGTGCCGGAGGCCACGATCAGCGCGAACATGACCATTCTCGAACTTAAGAGCGAGTTCGAGAACAAGACCGAGAAGATCGGCACCAAAGAGAACGGCGACCACTACATAATCCATGGCCGGGTGGTTTCGAGCGATGCCACCGGCAATATCTATAAGTCGCTGGTGATACAGGACGAGACGGCAGCACTTGCCTTCTCGATCAACCAGGGCAGCCTCTACAACGAGTACCGCCTCGGACAGGAGATGGTGGTTGACCTGACGGGCCTCTATATCGGCTACTACCGCGGCCTGCAGCAGGTAGGCGCACCCGGCGAGCCATACAACGGCCAGCCGCAGCTCGGATTCATGGCCTATGACTACTGGCTCGACAACGCGCAGCGCAACGGGCTGCCCGATCCGGAGTACAAGACCGTGCATCTCGGCGATGCCTATCCCGCAGACGAGTATTACTGCATAGCATTCAGCAACTTCGACGAACTCAACAACGCGACCCTCCCCGAGCTGCAGAGTCAGCTGGTGGAGTTCCGCAATGTATCGTTCAAGATCAACGAGGGAGAGGATACCTATGCCCCCTATCAGGAGAGCGTGAACCGTACGCTGGTTGATGCAAACGGCAAGGAACTGACAGTGCGCAACTCCGGCTACTCCAACTTCTACAACCAGAAACTCCCTGAGGGACGCGGTATCGTGAGCGGTATACTGTCATACTACGGAGACGCCTGGCAACTCGTGCTGCGCGGCCTCAACGACGTCAGAATCACGACCAAGGGCGAGGAGAGCGATCCCTTCACGGTTGAGGACATCCTCGGCGGCGAGTACGAGGGAATAACAGGCTGGGCCAAGGGCTACATAGTAGGCTCCGTCAAGGCCGGCGTAAGCGAGGTAAAGGGCAACGACGATGTGGTGTTCGGCAAGGATGCGCTGATGGACAACAACGTGCTGATCGCGGCAAGCGCCGACATCAAGGATGTGGCGAAGTGTGCCGTTGTCGAGCTTCCCCGCGGGTCAATGCTCCGCGCTATGGTCAACCTGATTGACAATCCCGATGTGCTCGGTCAGGAACTCATGCTCAATGGAACCGTAGGGACATTCCTGGGTATGAACGGTATGGTCGGCAGCCGTGGCAGCGGCAAGGACTTCACTCTCGACGGCGTGGCTCCCGGCCAGGGTGTCGAGCCTCCCGCTCCGGCGGGCTCCGGGACCGAGGCCGCTCCCTACAACGTAAGCTATGTGATGCAGACCACGCAAGACCTGGAGAACGTATGGGTCGAGGGCTATGTGGCCGGCTACGTGGTGAACGGAGACTTCAGCATCGACAATGTCGAGTTCTCGGCCAACGAGGTCGCCGGCTCAACCAACTATCTCAACCAGACCAACATCGTGCTGTCGGCAGTGGAGTCGCCCGCATGCGGCGTGCGCAACTCTGTGCCTGTGCAGCTCAATATAGTGAGCCGTTCGAAACTCGGACTCAAGGATCATCCCGAAGTCTTCGGCACGAAGGTCAAGGTGAGATGTGACATAACCACATATCTTGGCGTCAGGGGAATACGTCAGATCAAGGAAGTGAAATGAGAAGGTTCTGTCTTGCACTGCTTGGCGTCGTCTTACTGGCGACATCGCTCCCGGCCGGCTATCGCGAGGGGTACTACACCCGCATGGACGGCAAGAAGAGCGAGCAGCTGAAGTATGCCGCCAAGCAGTGCGTGCAGTCGCACACGAGGCTCGGCTATTACGACCTGCCCGAATACTGGCAATACTCCGACGTCTACCCTGATCTTGTTGACGGATGCCGGCGTTGGTGGGATATGTATTCAGACGCAGTCTATCTGATACAGTCGTGGCAGACAGGCAGGCAGTCCTTCTCGGCCAACCGGATGCAGCGAGAGCACGCTGTGCCCAAGTCATGGTGGAAGCGTGCCGGCGATGTCGAGTACACTCCGGCCTATTCCGACATGTGGAACCTCTATCCGAGCGACGGCGCCGCCAACCAGGCCAAGTCGAACTATCCGTTCGGCGAGACCCGCAACACGAAGTTCGACAACGGCGTGACCAAGGTCGGTGCCCCCAAGGCCGGTTTCGGCGGTGGCGCGTCGACCGTGTTCGAGCCGGCCGACCAGTACAAGGGCGACTTTGCCCGCGCAATCTTCTACATGGCGACAGTCTACGACGACCTGAGGTGGGTATATGACTATATGTTTGTCAGCAACACATACCCGACCTTGCTCCCCTGGGCGACCAGCATGCTGCTGCAGTGGTCGCGCATGGACCCGGTGAGCCAGAAGGAGATAGACCGCAACGACTATGTGGAGCAATACCAGGGGAACCGCAATCCGTTTGTCGACTTCCCGAATCTTGCCGAATACATCTGGGGCATAAGGGAGGGCGAGACATTCGTCATATCCGAGCAGGAGAACACCGGCCTGACGCCCCCTATCACGGGTGACCCTGAGATAACGGCACCCGTCAACGGCGAGTCGCTCGACTTCGGGCAGACAGCCGTGGGGCACGTCACCAGCCGTGCGCTGCAGATCACAGGACATAACCTGACCAGTCCGATGTCGCTGCGTGTCGTCGGATCATCCAGAGGCAGTTTCATAGTGGAGGTGACGAGCGTACCGGCCTCAACCATCAATCAGAATGGCGGATATCTGCTCGACATCGCCTTCCTGCCGCAGACCGAAGGGAAGCACGAGGCAATCCTTACGCTCTACGATGGCGGTCTTGAGGGGAGCATCGCTGTGAATCTGCGAGGAGAGGCACTTGCAGTGCCCGAGATGACCGCACTCAATGCACTGCCGGCCACCGAGGTCACTGACGATTCGTACAGGGCCAACTGGGAGGCCGCCAAGGGTGTGGCCGACTATTATACGGTGACGCGCGTGCGTTATCGCGAGGGAGACACCGAGGCTGAGACCTACGAGACCGGCGAGACGTCATATGTCATGACCGACCGTGACCCGAAGGTGGCGGAGAGTTACACGGTGACATACAACAGACTGAATGTCGAGTCGCCCGAGTCGAACTCGGTTTATGTCGCAGCCAGCGGCATAAACGACCCTGTCGATGAGACGCCGTTCCGGGTCTATGGTGTCGACGGAGGAATAGAGATAAGCCGTGCTGTCGGCGAGGGGGGCCTGCTTCGGGTCTACGACCTCGGGGCCAGGCTTGTGGTCGAGGATGCCGATGTCGCGGACGGCGGCTTCTATCCGCTCGCTCCGGGCATCTATATCGTCTCGATCGGCTCCGGGCGCCCCGTCAGGATAATAGTAAGATAACGGGCCTTTCAATAAAATTTAGGTGAGGGTGCCGATTACCGCTGACATGCGGAATCGGCACCCTCGCTATGTCATGCAGGATGTGCTGAATTTCCGCCGGGTAAATTTTTTGCGAAATTTTTGTTGTGTTGGAAATAATTACTAATTTTGCCGGATACAGAATCCAAACCGCAGAACATAACTGACATTAGATATGATTAACCTTAGAATATCAATAAAAAACGGAATACAGGCAGCACTGGCCGCATCAGCCATATGTCTGTCAGCTAACTCTGCATCAGCCGCATACCCCACGGGCTATTATGACTCGCTCGAGGGCAAATGCGGAGCTGAGCTCATGCGTGCCGTAAAGGCTGCTGTGAAGGACCATACAGTCATCAACTACGGCAGCGGCACCTGGGATGCCTTCAAGGATACTGACGTGCGTACAATTGACGGAGTCGACTACTGGTGGGACATGTACAGCAACGAACTTCTGCGCGTCTCTGACGGACGTCCCAACTCCAATGTGATGAACGTAGAGCACTCGGTGCCTAACTCATGGTGGGGAAAGACCAAGAATGCGGCATATCAGGATATCGTCCATCTCAACCCGTCAGACTCAAAGGCAAACAGCCGGAAAAGCAACTATCCCCTTGCCGAGCTCTCATATGTGGACTGGACCAATGGCGTAAGTTCTGTCGGTACGCCCAAGTCGGGGCAGGGAGGCGGCAACGGCAATGCGTATGAGCCGGCTGACGAGTACAAGGGTGACTTCGCCCGCGCATATATGTATATGTTCACCGTCTATGACGAAATATCCTGGAAGTCGGGCACATACTGGATGTACGACCCGTCGCTGAGCACGATGTTCAAGACATGGGCAAGCCAGCTTCTGCTGAAATGGAGCGCCAATGACCCCGTGAGCGAGAAGGAACGTGTCCGCAACGACGGCATCTATCTCAATCAGAAGAACCGCAATCCCTTCATCGACCTTCCCGACCTCGCCGAACACATATGGGGCTCGAAATCAAACGTGCCGTTCAGCCTTGACGGAACAGGTCCGGAAGACCCCGAGGATCCCGAAGACCCGGAGCCGCAGACAGATGTCTATACGTGGCTTGAGGCAGGCGACGCCGATGAGGGTGAGTGGACTTTTGAGAATATTGAATTGGCCCCTGAACTTTCGTATGTGTGGAGCTGGAAGATATACAAGGACAAAGGATATCTCAATGCAAGCGCCTATATGTCTAAGACAGCATACCGTGCCGAGGCATATGCGTGGAGCCCCGAGATCTCGCTCAAGAATGTCGTAGACGCAACATTCAGTTTCAGTCACGCGGCGAAGTTCCAGACAACACTCAGGACACTCTGCAAGTTAGTGGTCAAGGATGTAGCCACAGGTGAGATTTCGGAAATAGAGATACCGACATGGCCTGAGCCGGACAGCTGGACATTCGTAAACAGCGGGAAGATAGGTCTCAGCGAGTTTGCCGACAGGGATATAAAGATCGGTTTCCTGTATGGCTCGAGCTCGACAGGCGCCGATACATGGGAGATCCGCGACGCGCGTCTCGAGCTGAAACGCTCGACCGGTGTCTGCATGACGACACCCGACGAGGATGACTCTGACTTTGTGGAGGTCTGGGGCAACAACATCTACGCTCCCGATGGCGCGCGCATATTCGACCTCAACGGTCGCGAGTACGACGGCAGGAACATGCAGCCCGGAGTCTATATCGTGGCAAAGCCGACATTCTCGAAGTCAGTCAAGGTAATGGTCAAATAACGAGAGAGGAAATGAATCTTAAAACAGGGTTATGGGCCTCCCTGATATGTGTCGGCTCACTGACAGCCGTCGGAGAGGTGCCCGAAAACTACTACTCAACACTCGACGGCAAGCCCGGCGAGGCGCTCGTGAATGCCATCCGCGCCCTCTCCGAGGGTCATGCGGTGGTGACATACAACACCAAGACGTGGAACGCGTTCGAGAAAACCGACGTGCGGATGGTCAATGGTCGCGAGGCATGGTGGGACATGTACAGCAACAACCTCGTATATCTGCCCGAGCATGCCGCCTTGAATATCGAGCATTCCGTGGCCAACTCATGGTGGGGCGGCAAGAAGGGGAGCACCGAGGCATACAGCGACCTGTTCCATCTCAACCCGAGCGACCAGAACGCCAATAATAAGAAAGGGAACTATCCTCCGGGAGAGGTGACGGACGCACGTCTGCTCGACAACGGACTGCTGCGTATCGGCACGCCTGCAACCGGTCAGGGCGGCGGCGCGTCGAGCGTCTTCGAGCCTGCCGATGAATATAAGGGAGACTTTGCCCGCGCCTACTTCTATGTGTTCACGGCCTACAGCGGCCTGAACTGGGACTCTGAGTATGCGTATGTCTACGACGGCGAGGGGAGTCTTGCGCCCTGGGCCGTGGAGTTGCTGTTGAAATGGAACCGCGAGGACCCTGTGGACAGCAAGGAAATCTCGCGCAACGAGGAGATATATCTGCTGCAGAACAACAGGAATCCGTTTATCGACTATCCCGGGCTTGCCGAATACATCTGGGGCGAGAAGCAGGGAAGCGCGTTCAGCCTTTCAGACGAGAGCGTGGCTGTGGCTACCGACCGTCCCGAGGCCCCTGTCTTCGAGGCCACGCGCCTGACCGGAGTCAATACCTATGCGCTGAGATGGTGGGACGGCTATGTGCAGAAGATAAGCCTCACGTCAGGCACACTGATGGTCAGCATTGATGGCGGCACATACCGCGAGTCTGACGGCATGGTGGAGATTGACCCGGCATTCACCCGCGACGACTATCATCTTATCAAGGCATATGCGGTGGCTGAGGTCGACGGCCAGGAACTCCGCAGCTCGGTGTCGACACTTGACATGCTGGCCCGCGACCCGTCGGGCACAGACTATTCCGGCGCCCGCTGGGACAGAGTCTCCGATCAGGCAGCCTTCACACCCGAGCAGGGACCGTTCCTGATACTCTCGTCTAACACTCTGCACACCATGAGTGCGAAAGGAGGCACGACCTCGACGCCATTTATGGAGAGTGCCGGATTTGTGGAATTCGACAGCGATGGACATCTGACCGAACTCCCGGCCGATGCAGCCGTGGTGGAATTCGAGTCAGCAGGCTCGGGCAAGTACCGGGTCATGATACATGACATCTACGGCAATTATCTCGGCTCATGGAACAGCACGGCCAAGAACAAGATGCGTCTCGAAAGCGACACCTACACTCCCGGCACAGGCGCGGTGGGCACCGAGGGAGAATTCATATTCACCTTCGACGCCTTCGGATCGCTTCAGTTCAACAAGACGCAGCCCAGGTTCCAGAACTATGAGAGCAAGCAGACCCCGGTCTTCCTGTATAAGTTCCGCGACTTCAACGGCGGTTGGTCAGGCATCGGCAATGTCTGCGAGGACACGCCCTGGGGTGTCGGAGTAGACGGTGACAACATCATCACCGACGGAGAGACAGTGATCTATGACCTGAGCGGACGCCGTGTTGACGGCAGCCGTCTCGGCCATGGCGTCTACATCGTGACCGGACGTGGCAAAAGCACGAAAATCGTGCTTTGACATCACGGCACCCGGAAGTGAGATTTTATCCGGGCGACCGATAAGAAGAAAACATATCTAATACCATAAACAAACACAAAACATTTCGTTATGCTACAAGAGACGAATGTGAAGGCCATCGACAAGGTCGTGGTCAGATTTGCAGGCGATTCCGGCGACGGCATGCAGCTGGCAGGAAACATCTTTTCCAATATCTCGGCCGAGATAGGCGACGAGATATCAACATTTCCGGACTATCCGGCTGAGATCCGCGCCCCGCAGGGGTCGCTGAGCGGCGTATCGGGTTATCAGGTCAGCGTCGGGAAGGGGGTACACACCCCCGGCGACGAGGCCGACGTGCTCGTGGCCATGAATCCGGCCGCCCTCAAGACCAACCTGCGCTATCTGAAGCGTGACGGCGTGGTGGTCTGTGACGTTGATTCATTCACGGCCGCCAACCTGAAGAAAGCCGAGTATGCAACCGACGATCCCGTCAAGGAACTGGGCATCGACCCCAAGCGCATCATGCTCGTGCCGATGACGACGCTGCTCCGCAACACCCTCGCCGACAGCGGTCTCGACCAGAAGGCGATGATGAAGAGCAAGAACATGCTTGCCCTCGGCGTAATCTGCTGGCTGTTCGACCGTCCGGTGGAGGGAGTGCTCCGCAAGCTGCAGAAGAAATTCGCCAAGAAGCCGGCGGTGTACGAGGCAAACGCAAAGGTGCTCCGCGCCGGCTGGGACTATGGGCACAACACACACAGCTCGATGCCGGTCTACCGAATCGACACGGCAACGTCGCGTCCCGGCACATATACCGACGTGACCGGTAACACTGCTACCGCCTGGGGTCTTATACTGGCCTCCGAGAAGAGCGGGCGTCCCCTGTTCCTCGGCTCATACCCCATCACTCCGGCGACTGATATACTCCATGAGCTTGCAAAGCGCAAGGATCTTGGCGTCAAGGCAGTTCAGATGGAAGACGAGATTGCCGGCGTGTGCTCGGCGATAGGAGCAAGCTATGCCGGGCATCTGGCCGTTACGTCGACCTCTGGTCCCGGTCTGGCTCTGAAGTCAGAGGCCCTTGGCCTCGCCGTGATGGCTGAGCTTCCGCTCGTGGCCATTGACGTGCAGCGCGGCGGCCCCTCGACCGGCCTCCCCACCAAGACCGAGCAGACCGACCTGATGCAGGCCCTCTACGGCCGCAACGGCGAGTCACCGCTCTGCGTGCTTGCAGCCGTCAGTCCGACAGACTGCTTCCATATGGCATTTGAGGCAGCCCGAATCGCCATGGAGCACATGACTCCCGTCATACTTCTGACAGACGCCTATATCGCCAATGGCTCGAGCGCATGGCGCATACCCGAGGCCGGCGATTATCCCGAGATACATCCCCATGTGCTTCCCGCCGACAGGCTGGAGAGCGGATGGAAACCATATGACCGCGACGAGGCGACGCTCGCACGCTACTGGGCGTTGCCCGGTACAGAGGGTGCCATGCACCGCATCGGAGGCCTTGAAAAAGACAACAGGACCTCTGTCATCTCGACTGACGGGGCCAACCATGAGTTCATGGTCAAGACCCGCCGCGAGAAGATAGCGCGCATCGCCGACGACATCCCCCTGATGGAGCCGATGCTCGCCGCCGACGCCGACACCATTCTGGTGGGCTGGGGCGGAACATACGGACATCTCCTCACCGCCGCCACCGAGCTCAACGAGCAGGGACGCAAGGTGGCGTTCTGGCAGTTCAGATACATCAACCCGCTGCCCAAGAATGCCATCGAGACGCTCAACCGCTACAGGCGCATCATAGTGGCCGAGCTCAACACCGGCATGTTCGCCGACTACCTGCAGATGCATCTGCCCGGCAAGGAGATCATGCGCATCAACAAGATAGAGGGCCAGCCCTTCCTGGTGAAAGAGATAGTAGATGGTGTAATCAAACACATGGAGGAATAAGTCATGGAAAACAACGAAAACAGAACATACGCCGCCTGCGACTACAAGAACAGCCAGAACGCACGCTGGTGCCCCGGCTGCGGCGACCACGCGATACTCAACGTGCTGCACAAGGCCATGGCCGAACTCGGTGTGGCTCCTCACGATACAGCCGTAATCTCGGGAATCGGATGCAGCTCGCGCCTTCCCTACTATATGAACACATACGGCATGCACACCATCCATGGCCGTGCGGCAGCCATCGCCACAGGCGTGAAGACCGCGAACCTGCACCTGACCGTATGGCAGATCTCGGGCGACGGCGACGGCCTCGCCATCGGCGGCAACCACTTCATTCACGCAGTGCGCCGTAATGTGAACATCAACATGCTCATCCTCAACAACAAGATATATGGCCTCACCAAGGGTCAGTATTCGCCGACGTCAGACCGCGGCACAGTGTCGAAGTCGAGCCCCTACGGCACGGTTGAGGATCCGTTCATTCCCGCCGAACTCTGCTTCGGCGCGCGCGGCAACTTCTTCGCGCGCAGTTTCGACATGGCGCTCGACACCACCCGCGAGGTGATGGTGGCCGCTGCCCGCCACGAGGGTGCCTCTGTGGTCGAGATCCTTCAGAACTGTGTGATATTCAACGACGGCATACACCGCTACTTCGCCGACAAGGAGAACCGTGCGGACCACACCATTCTGCTGCGCCATGGGGAGAAGATGCTCTTCGGAAAGAACAACGAGAAGGGCCTCGTACAGGATGGATTCGGCCTGAAGGCCGTAGTGATAGGCGAGGATGGCTATACTATCGACGACGTGCTGGTGCATGACGCGCACTCGCGCGAGAACTTCCTGCAGCAGCAGCTCGCCATGATGGACGGCCATGAGCTTCCGCTCGCGCTCGGAGTGATCCGCGACTACTCGGCTCCCGTATATGACCAGGAGGTTGACCGCCAGACCCGTGAGATCAAGGAGAAGAAGGGCTACAGCAACCTTCGTGACCTGATAATGAAGACCACAGAGACCTGGGAGATAAAATGAGAGCCATGCTCTGACATGAATGAAACATAACGAGCAGCCCGGCCATGCGGCCGGGCTGTCGTGCGTTTTGACAGACAGAGGAATATGGTGCCCAAGTTGATGCCATGCAGGCGATAAGCGGCCAAAAAGGTAAAATTGGGAAGAATCCAATGCACAAAACCTATTTTTGTGTGCAAAAAAATGAGGAAAAATTTCTTTATTAGAAAAAATTTGCTTTACTTTGCATTCTGAATTAGCGTACGGCATTATGCATACACGCGAATGACGGAAGCAATTCGGTAAATTTCAGAAGATTGCTTGCATGGTTGAAGCGCTGCTGAAAAAGACATAAGAAAATATTAACAATTTAAAATTCATAAGACATGTCTGACATTGAACAGAAAGTAAAAGAGATCATCGTAGACAAGCTGACAGTAGACGAGAACGAGGTAACTCCTCAGGCAGAGTTCAACAAGGATCTTGGCGCAGACTCGCTCGACACCGTAGAGCTCATCATGGAATTTGAGAAGGCCTTTGACCTGACCATTCCCGATGCAGACGCAGAGACCATCAAGACAGTAGGCGACGCAATCAACTACATCGAGACTCATAAGAAATAAGAAAACCCACGACGCGATGGAATTAAAGAGAGTAGTGGTAACGGGTCTGGGCGCTCTGTCTCCGCTTGGCAACGATGTTGCGAGCACATGGGAGGCAGCCAAGAAAGGCGAGAGCGGCGCAGCCCCGATCACGCACTTTGACGCCGCGAAGTTCAAGACCCAGTTCGCATGTGAGGTCAAGGGATATGACCCTGCGGCTCATTTTGACCGCCGCCAGATGCGTCAGCTGGATCTCTATGCCATGTATGCGCTGACGGCAGCCGACGAGGCAATCGCAGACGCAGGGCTTGAGAACGAGGGCATTGACAAGAATCGCGTAGGCGTTATATTCGCAGCCGGCATCGGCGGTCTCCATACGTTTGAGGAGGAGGCAGGCTATTACGCTGTGCACGGCGCGGAGCAGGGACCGAAGTACAATCCGTTCTTCATCCCGAAAATGATTGCCGACATCGCAGCCGGCCATATATCGATCGCGCATGAGTTCCGCGGTCCCAACTATGCCACGGTATCGGCATGCGCATCGTCGAACAACGCGCTTATCGACGCCTTCAACCTGATTCGCATAGGCTATGCCGACGCGATAGTGGCAGGAGGAGCCGAGGCAGCCGTTTCCCCGGCGGGAGTAGGCGGCTTCAACTCGATGAAGGCATTGTCGACGCGCAACGACGAGCCGACCAAGGCCTCGCGTCCGTTCAGCGGATCACGCGACGGTTTCGTGATCGGCGAGGGTGCGGCCGCTCTGGTTCTCGAGGAACTTGAGCATGCCAAGGCACGCGGTGCGAAGATTTATGCCGAGGTCGCAGGCGGCGGCATGAGTGCTGACGCCTATCACATCACGGCCACACACCCTGAGGGGCTTGGCGCCAGACTTGTGATGGAAAACGCGCTTAAGGACGCAGGCATGAAGCCCGAGGATATCGACTATATCAATCTCCACGGCACATCGACCCCTGTGGGCGACCGCAGCGAGGCCAAGGCTATCGTGGAGGTGTTCGGCCCTCATGCGTATGAGATGAACCTCAGCAGCACGAAGTCGATGACCGGCCACCTGCTCGGCGCAGCCGGTGCCCTCGAGGCCGTGCTCAGTGTCAAGACAATCACCGACGGCGTGATTCCTCCCACCATCAACCATGAGGAGGGAGACGACGATCCGGAGGTAGACAGCCGCCTCAACTTTACCTTCAACAAGGCAGTCGAGAAGGAAGTCAAGACAGTTCTCTCGAACACATTCGGCTTCGGCGGCCACAACGCGGCCCTGATCCTCAAGAAATACGAAGAGTAATTCGTGCTTAAAGATATGCGTGGCGCGGCCATCCCGCCCGGGGGGCCGCGCCCGGCTGTATGTCGCGTTCCGAATTATTGACAAGCCGCCTTCCGTTTCGTGGATTGTGGTTGCGTATGTGAGGATTTTTTTGTAAATTTGTGGGTTGAAAATGAATAAGGACAATGGCAGAAGATTTCATACAGGAGACTGAGGGACTGAATGACTCTCAGCCCGAGCAGAAGAAATATCAGGCGGACAATATCCAGGTCCTCGAGGGGCTCGAGGCCGTACGCAAGCGTCCGTCCATGTATATCGGCGACACATCGGTCCGCGGTCTGCATCATCTTGTGTACGAGGTGGTCGACAACTCAATCGACGAGGCACTCGCCGGCTATGCCAACCATATAGACGTCACTATAGAGGAGGATAACTCGATACGCGTCGTTGACAACGGCCGAGGCATCCCGGTTGACATGCACGAGAAGATGCACAAGCCGGCCCTCGAGGTCGTTCTGACAGTGCTGCATGCCGGCGGCAAGTTCGACAAAGGCTCATACAAGGTGTCGGGCGGTCTGCATGGTGTGGGCGTGAGTTGCGTGAACGCCCTCTCCGACTATCTGCGTGCCGAGATCCACCGCGACGGCAAGATCCACATGCAGGAATATGCCTATGGCAAGCCCACCTGTGGGCTGCAGGTGATAGGAGAGACCGACCATACCGGCACCACGATTCTCTTCCATCCCGACGCCAGCATATTCAGCGAGACAGTCTACGACTATGAGACACTTGCCAACCGCCTCCGCGACCTGGCTTTCCTCAACGCAGGAATCACTCTGACCCTCACAGATATGCGCGTTCGCGACGACGAGGGCAACCCGCGCCGCGAGGTCTACCACAGCGACGAGGGCCTCAAGGAGTTCGTGAAATATATAGACGCCGGCAAGGAGCCGCTGATCGAGGACATCATCCACCTGAACACCGAGAAAAACGGTGTCCCCATCGAGGTCGCCCTGACCTACAACACCGACTTCAACGAGAACATCTACTCGTATGTCAACAACATCAACACCATAGAGGGCGGAACACACCTGACTGGCTTCCGCCGAGGCCTCACGATGACGCTGAAGAAGTATGCCGACGACAACAAGATGCTCGACAAACTGAAGATCGAGCTCTCGAAAGAGGACTTCCGCGATGGTCTGACAGCAGTCGTGTCGGTCAAGGTGGCAGAGCCTCAGTTCGAGGGACAGACCAAGACAAAGCTCGGCAACAACGAGGTGATGGGCGTGGTGCAGACCGCCGTCAGCGAGGCACTCCGCAATTATCTGGAGGAGCATCCGAAGCAGGCCAAGGTGATAGTCGACAAGGTAGTGCTTGCCGCCCAGGCGCGCCATGCAGCCCAGAGCGCGAGACTTCGCGTGCAGAACAAGTCGCCGTTTGCCGGCGCCGGACTTCCAGGCAAGCTGGCCCCCTGCAAGAGCCGCGACGCGGCCGAGTGTGAGCTCTTCCTGGTCGAGGGTGACTCGGCGGGCGGCTCAGCCAAGCAGGGCCGTAACCCGCACTACCAGGCTATCCTGCCGCTGCGTGGCAAGATCCTTAACGTCGAGAAGGCGCAGGACCACAAGGTGCTCTCGAGCGATGAGATCGTGAACATGTACAAGGCTCTCGGCGTGACAATCGGCACTGAAGAGGACTCCAAGGAGCCCAACATGACGAAACTCCGTTACCATAAGATTGTCATCATGACCGATGCCGATGTCGACGGAGCGCATATAGCCACACTGCTGATGACATTCTTCTATAGGCGCATGCGTCCCATCATCGACAACGGCTACCTCTATATCGCCACTCCGCCGCTCTACAAGTGCTCGACCAAGGGCAAGAACAAGATCGAGGAGTATGCCTGGACAGACCAGCAGGTGCAGCGGTTTATCGACGACCGTCTCGGCGGCGACCGCAATAAGCTTGTCCTGCAGCGTTACAAAGGTCTTGGCGAGATGAATCCCGAGCAGCTCTGGGAGACGACAATGGATCCGGAGAACCGCATGCTTAAGCAGGTGACGCTGACCAACGCGGCAGAGGCAGACCGCACCTTCTCGGTGCTGATGGGCGAGAACGTGGGCCCGCGCCGCGAATTCATCGAGGCGCATGCGACATATGCTAACATAGACGCGTAAACCATAGAAACACAATACGTAAATCCGCCCCTCGGAGTCATTTGCGAGGGGCGGATTTCATTTTATGCTGTAGTCCGTCTTTAAGGACTGACGAGTCTGTATCAGTCTTTTACACCGAGTCTGGCGAAAAGGTCGAGGTAGGCATGAGCCACCGATTCGGCCGAGAACCGGCTTCGCGCGGCATCAAGCATCCGTCGGCGCATGGCGACCGGCTCCTGCTGCATGGCCCACACGATGCCGTCGGCAATACGGCCGGCTGCGGTGTGTGTGTCATCATCCCAGTGGGCCAGATAGCCAGTCGAGAGATGGTCAACGATGTCAGCCTGGCCCCCGCGGTCGAAAGATACAGGGATACAGCCGTACACAAGGCCCTCGACGAGTGTGCCGGGAAGAGTCTCGAACAGGGAGGTAGAGATAACCGCGTCGCCATTCTCGTAGACGCGACGGATATTCTGCTCGCCGCTGATGACGCCGAGATGCCGGTGGCTTACGGCAATACCCTGGGTCGACGCCGGGTTCTTGAAGTTCCCGAACGTCACCAGCTCGATGTGTCGGGCCTGCTCCGGATACCTGTCGCGGAGGATGCGTGTGGCCTCGACCATGATCGGGAAGCCCTTGACAGGGTCATCGAGACGCGCCGCTCCCATGACTAACCGGAAGGTATCGCCTGAGGCCTCTACACGCGGGGCAATGTCACCGGGAATCGGGAAGGCGTTGGGAATAACGCTGAGCGACGCGTCGGCAAGCAGGGATGATTTCCGGGCGAGGGCGGCGAGCCAGTTGGATACTGCCACGAAATGAAGTCTTGGCGCAGACCCTGAGAGACGACGGGCCTCGCGATAGATGATGTCCTTATTGTTCCATACGGAGAAAGAGAGGTCGTCGGGCGGAGTATTGGGGCTGAGGAAAGGGCATAGCCCGCAGTTGGTGAGCCAGCGGGTACAATCGCCGGCATGGTGGCATATTCCGGTGAAATTCCACATGTCGTGCATTGTCCAAACAATCGGTTTGCCGAGACGGATGAGAGAGCGCAGTTCCTTGAGCGAGAGCATCCCCTGGTTTACCCAGTTGAGGCAAATGACGTCGGCCTCGCGCACCAGCCGGCTGCGGTGAAGAGGGAGACCGTCAGAGGCGGTGTCGACCTTGAACAGCGTCTCGCGGTTCATGCCGTTGGCAAGAAATATCTTAAGCCGCTCGGCAAGAAATGCCCTCTTGATTCTCGTTGATGAGGCGGCTGTCACGACGAAAGGGGAATCCAGACGTTTCTCGGTGACGAGCATATGGGCGTCGACCCCTGCATCACGCAAGGCATTGAGCAGACGCATGCTGACTACGGCCGCCCCGCCGGTGGAATCCGATTTATTGATTATGACGACTTTCATATGTCTCAAACAGGTATGTTAGTCCGCATTTCGAGAGCATCGGCTCCGACCTTTCGGTCAGAGCCCAGTCTTCCGGGCTGATGTCGGGGAAGAAAGTGTCGGCCTGCGGGAAGTCTGCCTCGATGCGTGTGACATAGATGCGTGTGAGCAGGGGCATCGCCTCGCGGTAAATGGAGCCGCCTCCGATAATGAATGGAATCTCGGGGGGAGGGCATATGTCGAGAGCCTCGGCAATTGAGCGGGCGGTCTCTGCACCGTCGGCAGAGAAGTCCGCGTGTCGGGAGAGCACGACATTGCGGCGCCCCGGCAGCGGACGCCGGGGAATCGACTCCCAGGTGGCCCGGCCCATGATGACCGGGTGTGACATGGTGAGTTCCTTGAAATGCCTCAGGTCCTCGGGGATGTGCCAGGGCATGTCGCCCCTGAACCCAATCTCATTGTTCCGGCCCATGGCCACGACGGCCATCAGCTCGCGGCGGCGCCTGACCGAGGTGTTTGACGAGCCGAAGGGGTGGATCCCCGCGATATCGCGGATGTCCGGTACGTCCTTATCAAAGGGAAAAATCACACTTATGTCCATGAATTCTGTTTTAATTACAAAGATAAGCAAAAATATTGCTATATTTGCAGAAAATATCGTTAAGTTATCCGGAATGTCACACAAGGCATTGAAAAATGACCGGGCCGCGGCCACAAGTGCCGCAAGCATCAACAACATGAGAAAACAATGAACTACAGCGTAATCGATTTCATCAGCCTGCTGGGAGCGGTATGTCTCTTCCTGTACGGTATGAAGGTGATGAGTGAGGGACTGCAGAAAGTGGCGGGCGACCGCCTGCGAAATATTTTGGGCGTCATGACCCGCAACCGTGTTCTGGGCGTGGTGACGGGCATACTGATCACGGCACTGATACAGAGTTCGAGCGCGTCGACGGTCATGGTGGTGAGTTTCGTCAATGCCGGACTCATGAGCCTGGCGCAGGCAATGGCAGTGATATTCGGAGCGAACGTCGGTACGACGGCGACGACCTGGATTATCTCTGCCTTTTCTTTTGAGGTGAACATATCGGACTACAGCATAGTTCTGCTGGCCATAGGAGTGCCGATGATGTTCATGAAGAAGAGCGCCTATAAGTCGATGGGAGAGTTTCTGGTCGGATTCTGCTTCCTGTTTATGGGTCTTGACCTGATCAGCGTGTATGTGCCCAACCTGCAGGAGAACCCGGAGATGCTGAGCTTCGTGCAGGACTACACCACTCTGGGCGCGGGTTCGGTGCTGATATTCTTTGCCCTGGGCATCGTGTTCACGATGGTCGCTCAGAGTTCGGCGGCGACGTTCGCCATAACGCTCATCATGTGCTCGCAGGGATGGATATCGTTCCTGCTGGGCTGCGCGATAATCCTGGGTGGAAACATCGGAACGACCATCACGCCTGTCCTGGCGTCGCTGAGCGGTAACTTAGCGGCGAAGCGCACGGCTATGGGACATGTGCTTTTCAATGTCTTAGGCTCGCTGGTTGTGCTCTGCTGCTTCCATCCCTTTGTCGAGCTTGTGGCCGACATCACTAATGCATGCTGCGGACTTGACCCGCTGTCGATAAGCGATGCCCAAGAGTCAGGGATGCGCGACACAACCCTCTTTAACGAGAAGGGGGGCATGACGGCACGAGCCCAGAGTTGCATAGCATTCGGCCTGGCGATGTTCCCCACGGTGTTCAATGCCCTGAACCTGCTGGTCATGATATGGTTCACCAAGGTTTACGTGAAGATAGTCTGCTGGATTATGCCGACTCGCCACAAGGACGAGGAGGAGGTGTTCGAGCTCAAGTATATCGGCCGTGGACTCCTGTCGGCCTCCGAGCTTAACATCACCCAGGCCCAGAAGGAGATACTCGTCTACGGCCAGCGTGTCGACAGGATGCTCGACATGGCCAAGAAGATGATACATCTCGCCGAGAAAGATGAGGAGTACCAGCCGACATTCAACAGGCTTGAGAAGTATGAGGAGATATCAGACCGGATGGAGATGGAGATCGGCACCTTCCTCAACCAGGTGGCCGAGGGTCGCCTCAGCCCCGAGGGCAAGATGCGTGTGGCCGGCATGCTCCGCATAGTCAGCGAGATAGAGTCGATAGCCGACGGCTGCTACAATGTGGCCAAGACACTCAACCGCAAGAACCAGATACACGTCGAGTTCAACGAGAACGTGCTGCATGAGATCGACAAGATGTATGAGCTCGTTAGCGTGGCGATGAAGAATGTGCTGGGACTGCTTGAGGAACTCGAGACCCCCGATAACTCGAAGATCGTGACAGCATACAACAAGGAGCGCGAGATCAACAACCTGCGCAACAAACTGCGTGACGGAAACATATTCAATATCAACAACAAGGAATACGACTATCAGGAGGGCATATTCTTCATGGACCTCATAGGCGAGGCCGAGAAACTCGGCGACTATATGCTGAATGTGGTGGAGGGTGTGAAACACCAGTTCCGCACGCTGCCGTCGTCGGCGCAGTGATGCCTCCCGCGCGTATCCGGATAATAATAAACCTCTTTATACTATGGAATCAAGCAATGATAGCAAGAGCCACCGTTATTCCGTGATAATGTGCGGCGGTGTAGGCTCGAGGTTCTGGCCCTTCAGCCGCAGTGACAAGCCCAAGCAGTTCCTTGACTTTTTCGGAACCGGGCGTAGCCTGCTGCAGCTCACCTACGACCGCATGCTGCCGATAACTGACCCTGACCACATAATACTTGTGACCAACGCCGCATACTATGACCTGATACGCGAGCAGTTGCCCGATGTCAGGAAGGAGAACATACTGCTTGAGCCGGCGCGGCGCAACACTGCGCCCTGCATCTGCTGGGCGGCGCACCATATACAGGCCCTCGACCCGGAGGCCTCTATAGTTACCCTCCCGTCAGACCACCTTATACTCAAGGAGAACGAGTTTCATTCGGTGATACTCAAGGGCCTTGAGTTTGTGGAGGGTGGTGACCGGCTGCTCACGATAGGGCTTATGCCCAAGTCTCCGCATACCGGCTATGGCTACATACAGCGGGGCAATCCGGTAGAGGACGTGACCGACATAATGAAGGTGAAGTCATTTACCGAGAAACCGAATCTCGAGATGGCCAAGGTATTCCTGAGTACCGGAGAATTCTTCTGGAATTCCGGTATGTTCCTCTGGAAGGTATCGAGCATACTGCGGGCATTCGAGAGGTATGCGCCTGAGACGGCAGCGATATTCGACGCCGGTATAGAGGTATTCGGCACCCGCAGGGAGATGGAGTTCATAGAGAAGTCCTTCCCGAGTGCGCCTGCCATATCGATTGACTATGCAATCATGGAGAAGGCTGACAATGTGTATGTCGAGACCGCGGACCTGGGATGGAGTGACCTCGGCACATGGAATGCCCTCTACGACTGCTCTCCCAAGAACCATGAGCGTAACGTGACGCAGAACTGCAAGGTGCTGGCTCAGGAGTGCGAGGGGACTCTGTTCGCGGCCGGCCCCGACAAGATAGTTGTGGCCCGCGGCCTGAAGGATTTCATTGTGGCCGACGAGGGCAACGCACTGCTGATATATCCGCTCGACCAGGAGCAGAAGATACGCCAGGTCGTGAACGACATACGGAGCCGGTTCGGAGAGGAGTACGTATGACACGACACGCCGGTATATTTGTGATGCTGATGCTGGCCGTGGCGTCGATGCTGACGGGCTGTGTCAAGAATGAATTCGAGGTCGAGTTCACGCTCAGTGGAGACGTGAACTCGACCTATACGTTGGTCTACTATGCCTCTGACAGCAAGAAGGGGTGGGTGGTGGAACAGGTGGTGCCGGTGCAGAAAGGCGTGGCCCGCATGACGGGCGTGACCCGGAATCCTGCACTGGTGTACGTCATGGCCACCGGCAACCGGAACCTGAGGGTGGCCTTCTATGCCGAGCGGGGCGACAGGATAAAGATCGAGGGGAAGGGAAGTGACCCGGCGTCCTGGAAAATATCGGGCAACCGGATAACGGAGGAACTTAGCGCATGGCGTGCCGCCCACATCAAGGATATGAATGTTCCGAAGGCACTGAACCGTGGAGTCACGGATTACGTCACCGCTCATCCCGACGCCCCGGTGTCTGCGCTTCTGCTGCTGACGGTCTACGACCGACGCGCCGACGAGGATGGTTTCGTGAAGGCATGGAGCCTCCTGAAAGGGGATGCCGCGGAGCCTGAATGGCGCGAGCTGGTGTCACGTGCCGATATGGCTGGCGCCGAGGTGGGTTATGAGATTCCGAAGCGGATTGTGTTGAACACAATCGAGACGGGCTGCGACACGATAACACCCGGGCGCGTGCCGGTGCTGATGTATTTCAACCGCAATAATGTGGACGGGCACAAGGAGGATATCAAGAAGATACGCAGGCTGTCGGAAGAGACTGGCGACTCGTCGGGCAGAGTGATTGCCGAGATAAGTTTCGAGCCGGACTCGGCGGCGCGGTGGTACGGGTCCATGCGCGACTCGCTGCGCAACGTGGTGAGGGGATGGATGCCCCTTGGCGTCTCAGACGCGCAGGCGCGCAAACTGGGCGTGTCGCGTGTGCCATATGTGATAGTGCTCGACAGGCGCGGCAAGGCTGTCTACCGTGGCGATGACCTTGAGGCGGCCGCAGCCCGGATGCGGGCATTGGTAAAGCAACAGTAACAATGAAATTATTCCGATGCTGACAAAGGTATATTCGGCGGCGATACATGGTATTGACGCCTTCCCGGTAACGATAGAGACTGTGGTTGAGAACGGCACGCAGTTCAACATAGTCGGCATGGCCGACACAGCCGTCAAGGAGAGCCAGTTGCGCATACAGTCGGCCTTCAAGAGCAGCGGCCTGACGTTCCCGCATTACCGCACGACCATCAATCTTGCGCCTGCCGACGTCAAGAAGGAGGGGGCGTCATACGACCTGCCGATAGCCATCGGGCTGATGACAGCCTCGGAGATGATCAAGTGTGAGAACCTGCAGGAGTGCATGATGACCGGGGAACTGAGCCTCGACGGCTCGGTCCTCCCGGTGAGGGGAGTCCTGCCTATGGCGGTCAAGGCCCGCGAGTTGGGCTTCAGGCGCCTTATAGTGCCGGAGGCCAATGTGACCGAGGCGGCCGTGGTGAACCGTATCGAGGTTTATGGCGTGCGCAACCTGACCGACGTGATCGGAATACTCGAGAACCGCACCGAGCTCAAGCCGACGGTGATAAACACACGCGAGCTGTTCGCCGCCGACAGCACGCGGTTTGACTTTGATTTCTCGGAGGTCAAGGGCCAGGAGACGGTGAAGCGGGCCTTTGAGGTGGCCTGCGCCGGTGGCCATAACATCCTTATGGTCGGACCGCCGGGAGCCGGCAAGTCAATGATGGCGAAGCGCCTCCCGTCGATATTGCCGCCCCTCGGCATGGGCGAGGCACTTGAGACTACCAAGATACACTCGGTGGCCGGCAAACTGTCGCGCGGCTCGATGCTGATGACACGCCGGCCGTTCCGCACGCCCCATCATACGGTCTCGCCGGTGGCGCTGGTGGGAGGCGGCGTAAGCCCGATGCCGGGAGAGATCTCGCTCGCCCACAACGGCGTGCTCTTTCTCGACGAGTTCCCGGAGTTCCCGCGTCAGGTGCTCGAGGTGCTCAGGCAGCCCATTGAGGACAGGGTCATCACCGTGAGCCGCGCGAAATATACCGTCGACTATCCGGCGAGCTTCATGCTGGTAGCGTCGATGAATCCATGTCCCTGCGGTTATTACGGGCATCCGACCAAGCGGTGTACATGTGCCCCGGGACAGGTGACGAAATACATGAACAAGATCTCGGGGCCGCTGCTTGACCGCATAGACATTCAGGTCGAGATAGAGCCGGTGGAGTTTGATGCGATGGCTGACCGGGCACCGGGGGAGTCCTCTGCGTCAATCAGGGCGCGGGTGCTTGCGGCGCGGGCTGTCCAGGCCGAACGCTACAGGAGTGTGCCGGGCGTATACAGCAACGCCCAGATGAACTCGCGGCTGCTGCATGATTATGCGTGGCCCGACGAGGCGGGACTCAAGAAACTGAAGGAGCGCATGACGCGCCTGAACATGTCGGCGCGAGCCTTCGACCGCATCCTGCGAGTGGCGCGGACAATCGCCGACCTCGACTATGCCACCCGCCGCAGCGATGACGGCACGCCGCTCTACACGGCCGCCGAGGCGGCCGCCCTCCCCGTGCTGGTCAGCCATATCTCCGAGGCCATCGGCTACCGGAGTCTCGACCGCGCCTCCTACGGCCAGACCTACTGACAGCCTCGGCTGCCGCCTCAGCCCGGTGAGAGAGATGGCCCCAAGCCTCGGGTGCGGCCTCAGCCCGGTAGGAGAGATGACCCTCAGCCTTGGCCTGGGGCGCTTTCTATCGGGGTTGAGGCGGAAGCCGAAGAAACTGCCCGAGTCGGAGAAGCAGCCGAAGTGAAAATTGAAATTCAAAATCAATCAAAAGCGTTTGATATCATGCAGAAGAACTCATCAGGATTCCCCTCCCATCATCCGCTTCCTGAATTCATGAAGAGGAAGCAAAATGCCTCCAGTCTGCAGGGCGCCGGTAATGCCTCCGGTCTGCAGGGCGCCGGTAATGTGCCCGACCGGCAGTCGGGGAAACATGCAAAGAGGGCTTTTTTTCATGACTATTGCGCCCCCGGCTATTATCTTATCACTGCCACTGCGCTCCCCGGGTCGCCCCGCCTCTCGGAAATTCCTGATGAGCGCTTGAATAATATCAAGAAAGGCGAGATGATCATTCCCGACCATACTCCGCTTGGCGAGGCTATCAAGCAGGAGATTCTTGATATTTCCACACATCACCCGGAAATGAGTATTCTGCGGTTCGTGGTGATGCCCGACCATATCCATTTTGTTCTGAATGTGAAAGAGAGGCTTAAAAGAATGCTCGGCAGCGAGCTCGCCGGATTCTTCGGCGCCTGCTCAAAGGCAAGCAGCCGACTCCAGGGACTGAATGAGGTCAAGACTCTTTTCGGCCCATATTTTGAGCGTATCATCTTCACCAAGGAGCAACTTGACCGGGCCATAAAATATGTCGAGGACAATCCGCGAAGATATATCCTCAGAAAAAGAAATCCAGAGCTCTTCAAGCGCTATCTGCATCTGGATATTGCGGGGCATGAATATGCTGCCTTGGGGAATATTTTTTTGCTGAGGGAGATATATCTGCTTTCGGTGCGCATCCACCGCCGTTGGAGTGAGGAAGAGTTCCGAAGATATGATGAATATTGCCGCCAGGAGATAAACAAAGGGGCGATACCAATCTCTCCGGCTATCCATCCGGCTGAAAAGGCGATCATGGACTATGCGAGAGAGAATGGTGGCAGGATGATAATTCTTAAGGACCAAGGTTTCGAGGAGCGTTTCAAGCCCTACGGTAAGAATTTCGACTTATGCACCGAGGGGCGTCTTCTGCTTCTTGCCCCCTGGCCCGAGAATATCGGCCGGAAATCAACTGCCGGCTATGCCGAATTCCACCAGATGAACGACCTTGCCGCCGAATTAGCAGTCATGCCAGCGACAGCGCGTCTCAGTCTGAAGCCGCAGAAGTGAGGCTGAACTGAAAAAACATCTTGCATTATAAGGGAAACAGATCTGAATATTTCTTATCAAGTTATGGCTACAGGCTTTTTTGACAGACTCAAGGAGAAATTACTCGGCAGGGATGCCGGACCGGGAGTGATGGCAAGGCGCGAGATTCCGGTGCCGGAAATATTCTCGGAGATCGATATGGATGACCTCAAATACGAGACACTTTATCTCTTCTTCCCCGAGTGTGACAAAAAGGTCGGGGTGGAACTGTGGCGCAGAGACCTTGGCGGGAACTGTGTCACCCTTGTCCTTGACGAATTTCTCGAGAGTGTCGGGAAATACGCCGGGTATGTGTATCTTACGTTTTGGGGTGAGACACGAGGTGATTCCTATGCGTCCCTCGGCACGATAGAGTCCATGAGCAGCGGGCTGGAATATAAGGGGAGTTTCCACAGCGGGAACAATGACGTGATGGCGCTCGAGATAAAGCCCGCCAGATGCAAGAAAAGGGTCAGCGTGCCCGATGACTATATGATAGGCTTTGCATGGGGCTGTCAGGAGGATGGGTCCGTGGGTTGCGGGTGGAGAGAAATTCCCACGGCGGAATTTGGCGGGAGATTTGTGCTGAACTTCGCCGTGAGCGGCGAGTTCAACATGAGTATCCTATACGGTGCAGACTCGTGCAGCAGACCGCATACCATCTTCAGCAAGGCCTTCTGCTGCAAATGACATCAAACCAAAGAGAATCAAAGATGCTGAAAGATAACCCCCAGGATATGCCGGTGCGCTGGAGAAGACTGATAAGTTTTCTACTGATACTGTTTGTGGCGCACGGCGTGTATGTGTACTGGTACAAACTGGGCATTTTGGGGGCTATTGAGGATGGTAATTTTCAGTTGACCGAGATTCTGATATCATATAGAGGTGGATTTGTGAGGCGAGGCCTTTTTGGCGAGTTGCTGTATCAGACGTCACTTGCTACCGGAGTGAATGGACTTGATTTAGGATGCTGGATATGTCTGGTGATCTATCTGACCCTGTTCGGCTATTTTGTGGTCAAATTCAAGGAGAGGCACCTGTGCTGGTGGCTGCTGTGCTGTCCGCTGATGTTCGGCCTGACACATGACATCGTCCGCAAGGATTTCATGCTCATGTGGGTAAGTGTAGGCATATATCTATTGCTTCGCGACCCGGATGCCGGTGTAATGAAAAGGATAGGGGCCGGGCTACTTGCGGTATTTGCGCTCCTGATGCATGAGGCATACATATTCTGGGGGATACCGCTGATGGTTCTGCTGTTGTTGCATGGGAGGCATAAGGTTGTGTCATGGGGCGTGGTTCTTACGGTGGCAGGAGTCTTTGTGCTGATGTGCGTGAATAAAGGCTCGGCCACGATAGTGCGAACCATAGTTGACTCATGGAACAACCTGCTGCCGGACCGGCCCCTGACGGTTGGCGCGCATGATGCGATAAACGCATTGGGATGGGATCCGAAAGAGACTTTTATATGGCATTTCCATAAAAACATCGGCTATGACTATGGAAGCCCCGGACTGCTGTGGCGTCCGATACCCTTTATTTTCGCCTATTACATCGGCATAAACTTCCTGTATACATTCAGACGAGAATCAACGGATATCAATCAGACCGACCGAACGAATATCGGCATGATATATCTGATGTTATTGGTGTGTCTGCTGCCGATGCTGACAGTGCTGAGCTGTGATTTCGGAAGAACTCAGCAATTCGCGTTCATGACAGTAATGACAGCCTTTCTTGTGCTGAGCCGACAAAGGATAGAGGGATGTTTCCCATTCTGGTACCGGCGCATGGTGAGTCGTCTCAACAATTGGATAGACAGGGTGCTTCCTCCGAGCCGGGGCTGGCTGTTGGTCCTGCTGTTTCTGTGGGGAGAGTCGCGGGCATATTATGATCCCAATGATGGATTGAAGCATAGCGTGGTCGGAGGCATTGCCGACTTGATAGGCTGGTTCTACAATTCGTGGACTGCTGGTTTTTAGCAGGGGATATTAAGTTTTAAGAAGCAAATATGATTTATAGGAAAGAGGATATGAGAGAACTGTACGGTAAGGATACAGTGAAGGAGAATTTGTGGGGCTGGGTATTGACAGGGCTGTATATGGCGGGCTTCATGTGCTTCTTCACGTTTATGCCGAAGTGCAGTGATGACTACTGGTATATGATGTTTCTGCGGCCATGGTATGCGGCGCAGGGCATAATTGATCCTGAGAACGGCGGGAATATCTTTAAGGCCGGGATTCCTTTTGACGCAATATGGGAAACCTGGAAGAATCACTACGATATTGATAACGTCAGGCTCGGCAACCTGCTGGCGCCGGTGCTTCTGATGTTTCCCAAATGGCTTGGCTCGGGTCTGATGGGGATAGTCTGGCTGTATGTAACTATCAGTGCATTCCGCGTGGCCGGGATTGAGATGAGGAATACACTTATTGTGGGAGTGGCGTTGGTACTATTTTATTTTCTTCTGCCATGGCGGGTAAGGATGGGTGCGCTCGATTATCAGCTCAACTATATACCGTCGAGTGCGCTTGTGTTATGGCTGTTCTTGTTGCTCCGCAGGCTGCGGGGGGGGTCGGCAAGGCTTGGGCAAGGCATTGTTTGTGGCATTATTGACAGGCTTCTGGCATGAGGGGATGGCATTTGTGGCTTTCTGGGGACTGGCTGCACTTATTATAGCTGACAGACGGTACAGGAATCTGCCGACCATCGCGGCGGGAGCCACTCTTGTGGTCTGTATCCTATTACTCATATCTATACCCGGAATGCAGACCAGAATGACATGGGCGATAAGAATTCAGAAGTATATTTCGGATTTCGGTGAGATAATCTGGGTAGCCCAAACGTCGAAATCATTTTTGATGCTTCAGGCACTGACACTAATTGTTACTCTGACCAGAAAAAGAAAAGAGATATGGTGTGACACCTGGTTTGTGATGCTTGAGACCTGTTCGCTCGCGGGCTTTGGCCTGATGATGTCGGTCAGCGGCACGGCCGATGTGTCATGGCCATGTTCGTTCTTCTCGATTGTCTGTCTGCTCTATATGGTTGATAAGGTGATTCCCTTCGGGCGCCCAGCCTATAAGATAGCCGGATATGTGCTTCTCGTGCCCGCATTGTGCCTGATGTATGCGTCGATGCTGTTTTCGGCAATAGTGGCCCTTGATATGCGGCGAGAAATGAAGGCCATTGTAAGACATGTCCATGAGAACGCGCCCACCGGAGAGCGTCCATATTTCGGGGCGAGACATGAGTCGCAGGATTTCCCGTTATTATGCTTCTCAATGCCCGAGAATGCGTTTTCAGCGCATTGCACAAGATATCTCTATGATTTTTTTACCGGAGAGAATGCACGTACCAATGTAGTTGTGATACCGCAGAGTCTGCGTTATGTGGATTCGGACCTGAGCAGCCCGGTGGCCGGTGGTAGTCCTGTCCGGATATTTGAGGGAGAACTGTATGTCCCGGCAGACAGTGTAGGTCCGTTAGACATAAACACACAGATGTGGATGCCGATTGACTTTGGCAAGGGATATGTGCCAGCGCCGGTAGAGTTGGAGACGTTTGTATCCGAGGGTGATGGCCAAAGATATCTTCTTGTCAATCCGTCAACCAGTTGGTATGTGTCGCACTTCAAGCGAATCAAGCGGATAGGGGCCGCTCCGGCCAACAAGGAAGAGACCCTCGAGAGAATGAGGCATCTTTGACTCACCCGGGCATGTGTAATGAAATATAGAAGGCCGCAGACTTATTGCCTGCGGCCTTCTCAGTAGATATGTGTCGGATAGATTATTTCTTGATTGCCTTGTGCGCCTTTCCGTCGGCTGTGCGCACGATGTAGAGGCCGGGAGCGTCGGCGCTGCTTACGCGCACGCCCTGCAGGGTGTAGATGGCGACAGTCTCGTCAGCGTCGACAGAGTCAATGTCGATGATTCCGCTACCCTTCTCGACGGTAATGACGACGTCATGGCTTACGCCGGCACCCTTGACGGTGATGGTCACATTCTCGTCCTCGGGAGCATCCTCGGCGGCAGTTACATTGAGTTTTGTCTCGCCATAGCGGCCGCTGACATTGGCGGTGAGCCAGGAGGGAAGGTTATCGACAGTCAGGTTCTCGCCGGGATGATAGCTGTCAAGGGCGACCTCGGCGGTGCTGCCCTGAGCCACTGTTCCGTCAGCCTCGCCCTGGAGCCAGGGGAATGCGGCATCGAGCTGGATGTAGAATGTCTGCATCGTCTCCGTGTAGTTGACAACCGGGGTAAGGCTCTCTCGGACGTCGCCATCGAAAGATATCTGCTTGCCGATCCAGCCAAGGGCCATGCCGTCGGGATTGGGGTTCTCGCTGAGGACAGGAGTGAAGAACTCTACATTCTCGCTGTCGCGGAAACCGCTGATGCGGACCACAAAGGCGTCGCAGACACTGTTGCTCATCACAACCGGTTCGGCGAATGTGAAGTTGAGCGTCAGGAAGTCGCTTGATCCCTGCGTCTCGATCTTGGTGACCTCTGAGCCCTTGCATGATGCTGACGCGATCGGGTCGCCGAGCGTGCCATCCTCGTTCAGGGGTACGATCTCAGCCTTGAAGTTGGCCTCATCGCCTATTACTCCGAATGCCGAGGCCCATGCGCCGCGAATCACGAGAGGAGACTCGGAAGGGAAGAAATATGTCATGTAGCTCTCGAGATGTGCCCAGTTGTCGTCGTTACCCTCGTCGCCGAATGTGTAGCGTGTCCAATAGTTGTCGGAATCGCCGCTGTAACCGAATATAGGCACGAGTTCGTCGGAGATGGTTGTCGTACCCTCGGTCGATGGGTCGATCATTCCCATTCCGAACGGCTCAAGGAACTTGTCGCCATCCTCGTACTGAATCTCGAAGATGGCATCGTTGCCTGCCTGCACGTAATTGCCGCGCGTGTACTCTCCGGGCGAGGAATTGGGGGCGGAGCCGTGAAGCACAGGAGTATAGTAGAGGTTGTTGCGGGTGCTGAAGTCGCCTGAGTAGTCGGTGCGGAAAGAGAGTGTCAGTTCATCCTGCTCGTCACTGTTCTTCCACTCGTTGTCTGAGTCGAAGAAGTCCCATGAGTAGGTCGCGCCCTCGTTGTCGCTGAGGTTGACCCAGGTGACGGGGTGGAATACGGGGGCGTTGAGTATCGAGAGTTTAAGTGAGTAGGCGTTGGGCGACATGCCGTAGAAATAGGTTCCGGTCGGATTGGCATAACTCAGCTCGAGGTTGGGGAGGCCGACGGTGACATCATCGATTGCTACGGTGTTGCCGTCCTTGCCGACATACTGGAAGCCGATCATCACGTTCTGGCCTGCATACTCGTCAAGAGATATCTTTATGGTCGAGGCCGACATTGTCTGGGATGCCAGCAGTGTGGCGAAGTCCATGTCCATGAAATCATCGGCGAGCGACTTGAGCAGCGTCCAAGTCTGGCCGCCGTCGGTGCTGATGTTGATCTTATGGTCAAAGGCGACTATCTTGTCCCCGACATACTGCATGGTCTCCCAGTCGACATTTTCCATGGAGAAATACCAGACACCGTCGTTAAGGACTTTAAAAGAGAGCTCCATGCCGGGCTGAACCTCGACTATGGGGGTTACGAGCCACTCGTCAAGATACTCGGGGTCGAAGTTGATAGCCATGGCGGCACCGTCAAACCCGCCAATGAGCAACGCAGAAACATCGGGTACCACACTCCAGGGGAGGGCCTCCTCGCGTCCGGAGTTGCGGTTGAGAGTCCAGCCGGCGGGGAGCCATGCCGTGTTGTCAGGGTCCTCAGTGTAACCCTCGAAGTTCTCGTTGAGCACGTAGCCCTCGGAGAGTTCGCGAGCCGGAGTGTCTCTTACGGGATTGATTCGCGATTTAGATGATGCGAGCTCGATGCGCTTGGATACATTGCCGTTCTTGTCAGCGACGACATTCATCTTCACGCCCTTGGCGAGAGTCTTGGATTTAAGTACACGCATCTCGTTCTGTACAGACACCTGCTGGGCCGAGGTGTCGACTGCTTTTTTAACCGGTCCGGGAGCGGCGGCCGCTGCTGCGAGGGCAACCGAGCCTGCAAGACCTGCAAGTAGAAATTTCTTCATGCTTGTAGCGTTTTTAGTTAATATTTGTGTTATTGTATCTTTTATCGGCTGAATAATGTACGGGTCTATTTGACAGGGTAATTTACATTGACAGGACAAAAATAAGCAAAACGGCGCAAATAAACAATTTGCGCCGTTATTTTTACGATAATTAAGTTAAAATATGTATTGTCAGACCGAAACGACACCCTTGATTGCCGGATACGGGTCGTAGCCCTCGAGCCGGAAGTCATCGTAGGTGAAGTCGAAGATTGACTTGACATCAGGATTTATCACCATTCGGGGCAGCGGGCGCGGCTCACGCGTGAGCTGCAGCTCGACCTGTGGGAGATGGTTGAGATAGATATGGGCGTCGCCGAGCGTGTGGATGAAATCACCGGGCCTCAGACCGCACACCTGCGCCATCATCATGGTGAGCAGCGCGTAGCTGGCGATATTGAATGGGACTCCGAGAAAGCAGTCGGCGCTGCGCTGATAAAGCTGGCATGACAGGCGACCGTCGGCCACATAGAACTGGAAGAATGCATGGCACGGCGGGAGGTTCATGTTGTCGATGTCGGCGACATTCCATGCGCTCACTATAATCCGGCGGGAGTCGGGATTGTTGCGGATATCATTGACGGCCTGCGAGATCTGGTCGATTGAGCCGCCGTTGTAGTCGGGCCAGGAACGCCACTGATAGCCGTAGATATGGCCGAGCGAGCCGTCCGGGTCGGCCCATTCGTTCCAGATGCGCACACCATGCTCCTGCAGGTAATGCACGTTGGTGTCGCCCTTGAGAAACCACAGCAACTCATAGATGATGCTCTTGAGATGCACCTTCTTTGTGGTCAGAAGAGGGAATCCCTCCTCCAGGTTGAATCGCATCTGGTATCCGAAAGTCGATATTGTGCCTGTGCCTGTGCGGTCGCCTTTGGGTGTGCCGCAGGCCATTATGTGACGGAGAAGATCCTGATACTGTCTCATGTCTTGGATTGTCGTTTTACTTTGCGCAGCAGCGGGGTTGCCGGCCTGTTGCGGTTTATCTGGTAGCGTATGGCGTTTTCGGGGCACTCGGCCACGCAGTCGAGACATCTGACGCATCTCGAGGCGTCGACATATCGGCTCACCACCTTAATGCACTGTGACCGGCATATCTCCTCGCACTTGCCGCATGAGGTGCATCGGTCGGGGTCGATCTCGATGTGCATCACCGAGTGCTCCTGCAGGAACCCGAGAGCCGTTCCGAGCGGGCAGTAGCGCGAGCAGAACTCGCGGCCATGCCAGAGTGAGGTCGCGGCGATAAGAATGGCGGAGACAATCCCGGCGGCGATGCCGGTGGCGACACCGGGGCCGATTGTGGCCCATGTCGATGAGACCGTGTCCGGATTGGCCGCGGCCGCCATGTTGCGGGCGATGTTCCACGGTTCGATGGCGAACGGGACCGCCATTACGCCGGCCAGCAGGCATAGGATATATATCCAGAGCACGTGCTTGCCCCAGCGGGTGGGATGGCGGTAGCGGAACGGCTTGTCGAGGGCCGGGATGCGTCTGCGTATCCTGAGGAAAATGTCGGAGAACGTGCCGACCGGGCATGCGATGGCACAATATACGCGACCGAACAGAAAAGTCATAAGGAGCCACACGAGTGTGGCTCCCATGGTGATTGATGCGGCCGAGAGGATGATCTGCAGTCTCATGGCGGCGCGGGCCATGGGATGCACTTGCGGCCCGATAAGCAGGCAGGCCGCAGACGCTACGAAGAATAGTGTAGCGAGAAGAATCCTGATGGCTCGCAGTTGTCTCATGATCAGCGGCGTTTGCCCTGCTGCTTCTGCTGCTCGCGGAGCATGGCCTGCTGCTGGCGCTGCATCTCCTCGAGACGCGCCATGAATCCCGATTTCTTTTTGGGCTTCTTGGCGTTCTCCCTCATCTTGGCCCTCACGCTCTCGTCCTTGATGACAAAGCGGAACGCGTAGGTCTGGATGATGGTGATGAGAAGTGACAGGAAATAGTAGTATGACAGACCCGCCGCATAGTTGTTGAAGAAGACCATGAAGAACACCGGCATCAGATACATCATCCACTTCATGCCGGGCATCGTGTTGGCCTGGTTCTGGGTGTTGAGGTATGTGTAGATGATGTTGGTGGCGGTCATCAGCAGACAGAAGAGCGAGATGTGGTTGCCGAAATACTTGGTGATGAACGGAATGTTGCCGCTCCAGGAGATTATGGCGTCGGGCGCGGAGAGGTCATGCGCCCAGAGGAAGCTCTGGCCGCGGAGCTCGATGCACGACGGGAAGAAGGCGAACATCGCGATAAGCACAGGCATCTGGAGCAGCATGGGGAGACAGCCCGACATCGGGTTTGCCCCAGCCTGTGAGTAGAGTGCCATGGTCTTCTGCTGTCGGGTCATGGCGTTCTCGTTGCCGGGGTACTTGTCGTTGATGGCCTTTATCTCAGGCGCGAGCACGCGCATCACTGCCTGGCTGCGATACGACTTGTAGGTCAGCGGGAAGAGGATCAGCTTGATGAAGATCGTGAGCAGCAGGATGATTATGCCGTAGTTGGATATGAACTTGCCGAGGAACGTGAACACGGGGATCACGACGCCTGTGTTGATCCATCGGAATAGAGTCCAGCCGAGGGGGATAAGGCGCGTCAGGCTCAGGTCCTCGTCGGTCTGTATCTCACGGTCGAGGCTTGAAAGGAGGGGATAGAGGTTCGGGCCGATGAAGAGGGAGAAGTTGACCGGGTTCTCGGAGTTCCAGTTGTAGTCGTTGCTGACGGCCTGTGCCTGGAAGCTCTTCAGGTAGTCGGAGCCCTGGAGCACGGTAGACTTGAAGTCTGCGGTGTTGAAGGGCCGGTCGGCCACCATGACGGTCGAGAAGAACTGGTTCTTGAAGCCGATCCATTTGATCTTGGCCTTGCGCTCCTCGGTGTCATCCTTGTTCTCGTTGAGGTTCTCTACAGAACCGCCGGCATACTTGTAGTAGATCGCTGAGTTTCGCTCCTCGAACATGCGGCCCTGTTCCTGGCGGTGCAGGTCCTGGGTCCAGGTGAAGCCGAGGTTGCGGTTGTTCGACTGCACGAGTGCGGCCATGTTCTTCTGCACGACGCGCATGCGGACCACATACGAGTCACCCCGGGGCAGCGTGTACTCGATTCCCCAGTAGGCATCGGGGGCAAGCTCGAGCGCCATCCTCACTGTCGAGTCGTTGAGCATGACAGGCTTGAAGTAGAGTTCTGCGGTCTCGATCGGCTGCGGCAGCGGGAGCTGGAAGTTGAAGGTATTCTTGTCACCCTCGAACATCACGACCTTCCGTTTCGACTTCTTGGTCTCGTCAGAGGAATACTCGGTGTCGTACTTCTTAAGTTCGGCGCGTGTTATGGAGCCGGACTTGGTGTTGAGCTGCAGGGCGAGCACGTCGTTCTCGAGGCTGACGGTCTGAGGTGTGCCTGACAGGAATCTGGCGAACTTGCCGTACTTGCCGAGAGAAGTGGAGGCGAGGCGCACGGTCTCTATAGCCTTTCGCTGCTCGGCGACAGTCATCTTGGAGAGGTCGCCGGCCACCACGTCGGCCCAGACGAGGTTGCGTCCGTTGACAGTCACTGTTCCGGTTACGGAGTCTCCGCGGAGCGTGAGGTTCATGCCGTCCTGATTGAGCGAATAGGTGCGGATGCTGTCGGCGCCGAGTTGCATCGAGCCGTGGGCCGCGATGTTCTGCACGAGCCATTCGCGCTCGGTGGGCGAGAGGGCGTCGACAGTGGTCGCCACGGGTGTCTCGGTGGCCACGTCGGGATTCTCGGCAGCGGGTTGCGGTGCCTGCTCCTTGGGTGTGAGCCACATGAAGAGGGCGAACACCACGAGCATGAGCATCAATCCGTTGAGGGTGTTTTTATCCATTCTGAGTTATAATCGGGTTTTGGTTTATATGCTTTGGTTATTGGTTCAGCCAGAGAGCCCGTTCAGTTGGCTGCAGGTTTTTCATCGGAATAATCGATTGCGGCCTTGACGAAAGACATGAAGAGCGGGTTTGGCTCGAGTACTGTCGACTGGTATTCGGGATGATACTGTGTGCCGATGAACCAGCGCTTTCCGGGAATCTCGACCACCTCGACGAGGTGAGTCTCCGGATTCTCGCCGACGCAGAGCATGCCGGCCTCCTCGAAGCGTGCGCGGTAGTCGTCGTTGAACTCGAAGCGGTGGCGGTGGCGTTCCATCACCTCCTCGGAGCCGTAGGCCTCGGCGACGCGCGAGCCGGGGCGCAGGCGGCACTTGTAGGCGCCGAGGCGCATGGTGCCTCCCATGTTCGAGATTGATTTCTGCTCCTCCATGAGGTCAATGACGTTGTGTGGGGTCTTGGTGTCCATCTCGGTCGAGTTGGCGTCTTCAAGGCCGAGCACGTTGCGTGCGAACTCGATTACCATGCACTGCATGCCGAGGCAGATGCCGAAAGTAGGTATGTCATGCTCGCGGCACCAGCGGAGCGCCACGAACTTGCCCTCGATGCCACGCTGGCCGAAGCCGGGGGCGATTATGACGCCGTCCATGCCGCCGAGCCGCTCCTCCACGTTCGATTCGTTGAGTTTCTCTGAGTGGACATAGACTATGTTGACCTTATGGTCGAGATATGTCGCGGCCTGCATTAGGCTCTCGTTGATGGACTTGTAGGCGTCCTGGAGCTCGACATACTTGCCGACGAGCCCGATGTTGACCACCTTCCCGGCGTTGGCGAGCTTGTGGAGGAATGTGTTCCAGCGCTCGAGATTGGGCTCGGGCGTCGGGTCGGCGTCAGTCAGCCGTATCACAATGTCGTCGAGATGCTGTTCGTGCATGCGCAGGGGCACCTGATAGATTGTCGGCTGGTCGAGGCTCTGGATCACGGCCTCGGGAGCCACGTTGCAGAACTGGCCCACCTTGCGGAGCATGGCGGCCGGAATCTCCTTCTCGGTGCGGAGCACGAGGATGTCGGGTTGGATTCCGACGCTCTGCAGCTGCTTGACGGAGTGCTGTGTCGGCTTGGTCTTCAGTTCCTTGGCGGCATGCAGGTAAGGCACGTAGGTGAGGTGGATGAAGAGTGCGCTCCGGCCGAGTTCCCACTTGAGCTGGCGCACCGCCTCAAGGAAGGGGGTAGACTCGATGTCGCCGACGGTGCCTCCTATTTCTGTAATGACGAAATCATATTCGCCGGTCTTGCCGAGCAGTTTGACGTTCCGTTTGATCTCGTCGGTGATATGGGGGATAATCTGGACTGTCTTGCCGAGATAGTCGCCACGGCGCTCCTTGTCGATGACCGACTGGTAGATTCGGCCTGTGGTTACGTTGTTGGCACGCGAGGTCTTGATGTTTGTGAACCGTTCGTAGTGCCCGAGGTCCAGGTCGGCCTCATGTCCGTCGACGGTGACGTAGCACTCGCCATGCTCGTAGGGATTGAGTGTGCCCGGGTCGATGTTGATGTACGGGTCAAATTTCTGGATTGTCACGCGGTAACCGCGGCTGAGCAGCAGTCGCGCGAGCGAGCTCGAGATGATTCCCTTGCCGAGAGAGGAGACCACTCCTCCGGTCACAAAGATGTACTTAGTATCCACTTTATCAATATATTGACAGTTTTTGTCGGGCTGGATTGCGGCATTCGGGCGCACAGGGCCCGCTTCCGGTTTTGGGCCAGACAGAATAAACCGTCTGCAAATTTACTCAGAATTCGCTGAATAAGCAAATAATTAGGGACAAAGAGGGTCTTGGCGCGAGACAGCCGTGATGTCGCCGAGCCTCATCTCTATGACCCTGCGCCAGGGGTATAGGTAGGCATATCGCCGGCCGTCGCGCGGCGAGACGAATGTGTAATAGCACATCCGCACGTTATTGCGGCGTGCGAATCCGAAGTCAACCTCGGCCGGGAACTCACCATACCCGGTGCTGTCAGTGGGCATGAAGATCCGGCCCTTGTAGATCCGGCAGTTGAGATTGCCTCCGAGCGGGCGGCCGCTGAGAGAGTCAACCTCGCTGAGCTCGCGGGGAACAGGAACGAAAAGAAGGTCATCGTCGGCGTGTATGCACTCATTGATGAACTTCAGGTTTGTCTGGGCGACGAAGAGTGTGAAGTCTGGCATCAGACATGCGAGAAGCGGGGAATCATGCTCTGTGACGACATCGGCGAAGATGGTCTGTGCCGGGTCCCTCATATGCTGCTCAAGAGCGCGGTTGAAGTGATGTCTTATCAGGACAGAGTAATAGTCGACAACCGCGAGATGCGCAATGGTCAGGGCTGACAGCAGAGCGGCCGCAGCGACGCTGCGCGGTGTGTATCTCAGCCAGGGGTGCCTGAGAAGCACCGGGAGCTCGCGGATAATGAGCAGGATAGAGGCGAACTCGCACCACCAGCCGGTGCGCGGGGGGCGTGTGCTGAACATATGGATTACGAACGAGCAGACGGCAGACACCAGAAGAATCAGGGTCGCGCCGTTGAGAAAAGCCGCACGCCTCTGTCTGTTGAGCAGGATTATGACAAGCAGCGCGAGCATCAGGAAGAACAGAGGATGCAGCGCAGAGATGAAGATGGTGTGACCGGTAAGACTTTCACCGGTCTCTCCGATCTTGTTGAGCCTGTGCCAGAAAGCCGGGGCTGCGATTATCCAGATTATCCCGGCGGCCATTCCGGCCAGCATGGCGGTTGTCGGTACTGTCCTGTATTTGCGCCTCAGCGCGTATAGTGAGACCATTCCCGCCGCTACGGGTATTCCGAAGCCCTCATGCCAGGCACCGGCCACGCAGCCGAGTATAAAGCACAGGAGAACCCCCGCGTGGCCATATCTCGGGGCAGAGAGGAACATGCCTATGGCAGCCACCGAGATGGCGGTGGCGATCACATAGTTGAACTGATAGTTCTCGGCCCCGATGCTGTCGTACCATGGGAGGGCGAAGGCACACAGGGTGAGAAAGAGAGGGATAAGGGGGGATGACCTGAGGCTGATGCCTGAGATGTGTGGACCGCGCAGCAACACGTATGTCCACAACAGTGAGGCGATGATTGAGCCGCACCATTTGGGCAGGAGCAGAAAGAGTACGAAAATGATGTTTGCCAGACGCGCGTTGTCGTGGAGATAATGGGCGGCCCATGTCTCGTAAATCTCATGGAGGGTGACCGGGAGGCCGGTCTGCCTGCGCCCATAGATAATCTGGGAGAACCAGAAGTCATCGACATATCTGGGCATTGCGCAGAAAAAGACCGCGAACATCACGGCGCATATCAGAGTGAGGGCCATATTGGCAGCCTCGGCCCGGGAGGGTTTTATTTCGGGACTCATGCTCGGCGTCGGTTCAGAGGTTGTGTACGAGTTCGCGGAGAGTGGCGGCGATCTGGGCCGGGGTCTCGCCGCTGTCGATGCGCGAGGCGATGGACTGCCAGGCGATTGGCTTGCCGAAAGTCACGGAGTAGTGTTTTCCCCGGGCGGCACAGAGCTCGGCGGGGAGCATGGCCTGCTCGATGTTTATGCCGATGCCGAGACGCTTGCGCAGCCGGGCGGTCTTGTAGAAGCGCATCCGGTTGAGGCCCTCGAAATGCACGGGGATGATGTCGCGCCGGAACTCCACGGCCTTCTGGATAAATGACTTCTGCCACATGAGGTCGCGGATCACGCCGTCGGGATGAATTCGGGATACGAGTCCGGCCGGGAAGATGAGCATCTGCACGTCGGAGGCGTAGGCCTCGGCGATGGCCTTTGCGGCGGCGCGGCCTTGCGAGCCATACTTGTTTATGGGGAGGAATACGGGGCGGAGCGGCACGACGTTCATCAGCATGTCGTTGACGAGAAAGCGGAATCCGTCATCGCCATAGCGCGCGCCGAGCGTCTTGATGAGCCCGATGCCGTCGAGGCCGCCGAGGGGGTGGTTGGAGGCGAAGATGAAGCGGCCGTCGACGGGAATGTTCTCCTCGCCCCTGACCTCGAGCGAGAGGTCGAGGTAGTCGTAAAGGGCCTCGGCGAAGGCAGTGCCCTCGGCCGGATAGGTGGCGTCGAGCGTGGCGTTGAGTTCTTTCTGATGCACCATGCGCTCCAGAGCCGCCGTGAGGGGGCGGGGGATCAGTTTCCCTTTCCAGCCCCCCACGCGCGAGCGCAATATGTGGTCGAGGTCAATCTGAAGTTTATCCATTTCAATTCGTGGTCAGTTCGGTTGCGTCCGGGTCAGGGCCGGGGGCGGGTGTCAGTTGTCAGCTGTTGACAGATGACTCCTCGTCCCAGAACTCGTCTTCCCAGTCCTGGTCGGTCTCGAGCATGGGCTCTTCGTCGACAGGCTCCTGCTCGAATATGAAGTTGTCTTCCTCCTCGACGCGGTGATGGCGGTCGAGCTTGCGGTGTGTGATCGTGAAGTTGCTCTTGTTCTCCTCGGAGTTGATCTCGCGCCAGAGGATATCCTTGAGCTCGGTGAGCCCCTGTCCGGTGACGGCCGAGATGAATACGGTAGGCAAGTCATCGGGAAGAGTCCTGGCGATCTCGTCGCGGAGCTCTTCGTCGAGCATGTCGGATTTTGAGATGGCGAGCACGCGGCTCTTGTCGGAGAGGTCGGGGTTGAACTCGTGCAGTTCGTGCAGCAGCACCTCATAGTCCTTCTTTATGTCGTCGGAGTCGGCGGGCACCATAAACAGGAGCACGGCGTTGCGCTCGATATGGCGCAGGAAGCGGAGCCCGAGGCCCTTTCCCTCGGAGGCCCCCTCGATGATGCCGGGAATGTCGGCCATGACGAACGACTGCGTGCCGCGATAGTCTACGATTCCGAGCGAGGGCTCCATGGTGGTGAAGGGATAGTCTGCCACCTTGGGCTTGGCGGCCGAGAGTGCCGAGAGGAGAGTCGATTTCCCGGCGTTGGGGAAGCCTACGAGTCCGACATCGCCGAGCAGCTTGAGCTCAAGCACGACAGCCTTCTCGATGGCGGGCTGTCCGGGCTGGGCATAGCGTGGGGCGCGGTTGGTGGGTGTGGCGAAGTGGCAGTTGCCGAGTCCTCCCTTGCCTCCTCTGAGCAGATTGATTTCCTCGCCGTCCTCTGTGATCTCGCATAGGAAGTCGCCCGACTCGGCGTCGAAGACGGCGGTTCCGACGGGGACATCGATGATGCGGTCCTCGCCATCCTTGCCGTGGCTGCGTCCGGCGCCGCCGCTCTCGCCGTTGGTGGCGAAGATATGGCGCTGGTATCGCAGGGGGAGAAGTGTCCACATGTGGCTGTTTCCGCGCAGGATGATATGTCCCCCGCGGCCCCCGTCGCCCCCGTCGGGGCCACCCTTGGGTATGTATTTCGCACGATGATAATGGCGGCTGCCGGCACCGCCCTTGCCGCTGCGGCAAAGTATCTTTACATAGTCTATGAAATTCGAGTCAGCCATAATGCCTGTATTGCGGGCCGGCGGATTGCGCCGGCATGATTGTCTGTTATCTTGAGAACGCGTCGCGACGGGTTAATGTTGCCGCTCCGGGGCTGAAACTACTTCCGGGGTTCGGGCGGAACTCCGGGAATCGAGCCTGGGTCATCGTAATAGCGCAGTGTGTCGCGGAGCTGGTTGCGCATCATGGCCACAAGCTCGGGCGGCTCGAGCACCTTTAGCGAGTCTCCGAAACTGAGCAGCTCATGCACCAGCTCATAGTTGATCTTGAGCTGGAAGGAGAATATCGAGTAGCGGTCGGCGGTCTGCTCGTCCTGGGTCGAGTGGAATGGGAGGGCGCGGAAATACTTGGCCTGGGTGGGGGTGGTCATTATCCGGACGGTCCTGACCTCGGCCTTTGACTCGGTGATGCCTATCAGGTTGGAGAAGAAGGGCTCTGGAGTGACGGGAGGCATGACGAACTTCTCGCTGAGCGTTATCATCTTCTTGACGCGGTCGAGCGCATAGGTGCGGATGTCGTCTGACTTCTCCTTCAGGCCGATCATGTACCAGCGCTGCTTGTAGCGCTTCACGAAATATGGGTGGAACACTATATCCTGCTCGGGAATCGTTCGCGAGAAGCCTGCATAGGTGAACCTGATCTTGGAGCAGTCTCCGATGGCCCCGAGCACCATCGGCAGGAACTCCCGGGCCGAGGGGACATCCTCGACCGAGACACGGTCGGTGGGAATGGCTGACTCCTTCATGGCCGAGTTGGCGGCATACGACTCGAGGAGCCAGTTGGTCACTGCGCGGTTCTGCATCCGCTGGCCCGGGTCTATGTAGTATCTGCCGGCCCGGTCGCATAGGATGTCGATGTGAAAGTTCTCCTCGATGCCCCGCCGGTAGTAATAGAA
>WGUO01000030.1 GCA_014867205.1 Muribaculaceae bacterium
TAGGTGTTATGTGTTAGGTGTTAGTTGTTAGGGTTTAAACATAGTACATTAAACATCAGGGAGGTCATTCACGGCCGCAGAGGTAACCGAATGCGCAATACGCGCAGTTGTTCTGGTTCTCTGTGGGAGTGAACGGCTTCTCGGGGTCAAAGATGTCACGCAGCAACTCTCCGAGGCGGCTGTCGAACTCATCGCGGATCTCACTGTCAAAAGTGACGGCCCGCTTCTCTATAACCGGACTTACGGCCTGCGCATACGATATATCCTTGACACTGTGGATTGCCATGTCGACACGCCCGGCAAGTCCACGTTCCTTCTCAGGAGTGATGTCGGGCAGCAGCCGGGCATACAGCATCAGCTGCAGCAGGTATTTGGCATCTTTAGTGCCGTCGAACACATTGTCGAAAGTCGAGGCCTTGACTCTGGGATCACCCGTCTTATAGTCAACTATACGCAGGTGGCGCTCAGCCGTCTCGCCTGAGCCTCCCGCCGACACGACGTCGACACGGTCGAACGCATATCTGACATTGACCTCGGGAGCACCGCCCACGGCCAGCCGCGCACTCCCCTTGATTTCGCCTCCGACCAGCTCTACGGGAGCATTCTCCATGTCGAGGCGAACGGCATTGGCCACCATCACCTCGAGTTTCTCTGCCACCATGGCCACCGCACCGGTGAGGGGAATGTCAAACTCATTCTCCGGCCGGTGGAAATGCTCCTTGTTGACCGCGCGTATCACGGCAGTACGGATACGCTCGGGGCTGTCAAGTATCGCCTGCAACGCCGCGCAGTCGAGCACGACATGCTTTTTCAGGTATCTGTAGCGCAGTTCACCAGGCAGATAGAGCGACAGCATGGCGTAATGCACTATCTGTCCCATCGTGGCCGATGATATGTGGTCAGGAGCCTCCGGGTCATCATTGAGTCCGCGGACATTCTTGTAGTAGAACTTCACGGGGCATGAGCAATAGTTCATCAGCGCCGAGGCCGACAGATTACGGCCGCCCGACTCGCGGGTGTACTCATTAAGCAGACGCATCACGGCGTCGGTCTTCCTGACACTGCCGTCGGGCGCGGGGGATGCCTCAAGCCGATAGGCATAGGATACCTCACGCACGGCTCCACGGGCGTGGAGCATGGCGAGCTGCATCAGGAACCGAGACTTGCCGCCACTGCGCATGCCCTCGCCGGCGCGCGCGTCATATACCAGCGTCACCTCACGCGCACGCGATATGAGCCGGTAGAAATAATAGGCATAGAGTTCCTCGGCCTGTCCGGAGGCCGGAAGCCCGTACCCGCGCCGCAGCGTGTCAGGCACGAAGGTGCGCTTGCGCGAGCGGCGCGGCATCACCTTGTCGTTCATCGACAGGATGACAAGCTGGTCGAAGTCAAGCGCGCGCGTCTCGAGCAGCCCCATCACCTGCAGCCCCTCGAGGGGTTCCCCCTCGAATGTCACGCTCTCGCCGGCCAGCAGACGGTCCACCAGATGGAACACTGCCGCAGGGCGCATGTCGACACCATGCGTCGAGATGCTCAGCGCAAGGCGCGAGAGCGCCTGCTGATAGAGCGCGATCTGAGAGCGCTCTATGCGGGTGTTGACAACCCCCGAGACGCTGTCTCCCGCAGCCAGGGCGTCTACCTCATTGAGGACACGGCGCACATACGCTATGACCTCGAGCGGAGGGGTGTCTCCCGGCACAGGGGTGATCAGCGATGCTGTGGCCGGCGACATGGCCGCCACCCACTCCACGGGCACTACGCGCATGTGCCGGTGGGCCACCTCCGAGTTTATCTCATTGGCTCGCGCCGCCCCCGCCACGGCCTGAACCAGCGGATGCGACATGAAGAGGAGGAAATCCTCATGGTAATATCCGGGAAGGCCCTCGGGGGTCTTTCGCGGGCGGCTCTGCAGCCTGCGCAGGTGATATACGAACGAGGCCACCGCCGTATAGCGCAGCGAGTACCCCATTGTCAGATTGACGGCCTTCAGCCCCGGAGGCAGCGAATGAACCAGGGGCAGAAGCAGGTTCTCGTCGGGAAGCACAACGGCAACCCGGGCGTCCGCCATATGGTCGGCCCCGAAACGATCAAGCCACTCACCGACGCGCATCGAGGCGATCTTGGTCTGCGCGGCGTTCGACGGCGCGGCCGCTACCGTGATCGACGGCGGCATGGCGCGAGCCTCGCTTCGGGCCATGAAACCTGCCGCCCAGCCCGGCATCGGGAAGTTACGCAAGTTGCGCTGCATGGCGTTGACGGCCGGTCCCCTCTGGACCGCGCCGGCTACACCCAGCACGGGTCCGGTGGCATCCCAGAAGAACTCGCCGTATGGCTCCCCGTCATCGGCGCGAGAGTCGCGTAGAACGGAGAAGAGTCTGGCCTCAGTGGTGGAAAGCATGTTGAATCCCACGACCACCACCCGGCTCCAGGGGAGCGACGAGACTCCTCGGCCATCTGCCAGACGCATCGCCTCGCGGTAGGTCGTGCCCGGCAACGCGAGGCCGTCGGCCCGGAGGTCCTCGACAAGGCCCTCGAACAGGCGCGGAAGCAGGCTCCAGAGGTCTACGAACTTCTTCTGCAGGCGACTCCTCTCCTCGGGAGAGCCGACGTTCTTCCAGAAACGCTCCACGTTGTCCGACGTCGGATAGTATCCGAAGTAACGCTCAATGATGCGGCACTGCTCCTCGGTCAGGAAGTTCGACTGTATGTCGTGATAGTCACTGACGTTGCGAAACAGCGCCTCGGCGTCGACATCATATTTCTCGACCTCGCTGAAGTCCCCGGCAAGAGTCTCGGCCCAGGGCGCGAAGCGGTCGAAGTCGAGCAGGTCCTCCTTGCTACGGATAAGTCCCTCGCGGTCACTGAGGCTCCTGTAGACCCGGTAAAGCCTGAAAATGACGTCGATGCGCGACACTACCTCAAGGCCGCTGACACGCGCCATGAACTCATCGACTCCCATGACGTCGGGTGCGAGCATGGTCCGGTCGCCCAGACTCTCGGAAAGACTCTTCAGGAAGAAAGTACCGCTCCGTTTGTTGGGGAACACAAAGCAGAGGTCGGTCATATCGTCATATCTCGACACATAAGCCTCGGCCACAGACTTAAGGAATGACTGCGGCGCCGGACTGCCAGCCATGTGCTGACCGGTTGGGGTAAGGTTGTCCATACGACAAATTTACTGACTTTTTTTTGCAAATCAAAGCACATACCTACCTTTTCGGGCATAAATACGGAAATAAAAAATTGCGATTTACGATATAATTCCCTATCTTTGCAGATTAAGGAGCGAGCCCCATCGGGGCAAGCGCATAAAAAGGGAGACAGACAATGAGGTTTAGCGATATTCCGGGGCACGAGGATGTGAAGCAGACACTGCGCGGGCTTGTGGAGAGCGGGCATGTGCCGCATGCCCTGATGCTGTCGGGTCCGGCGGGCACGGGCAAGATGATGCTCGCACGAGCCTATGCGCAGTATCTCCACTGCGAGTCGCCGCGCGACGGAGAGCCTTGCGGCCAATGCCGCAACTGCCGCCTGCATGCCGAGCTGACCCACCCCGACCTGCATTTCGTCTACCCAATCGTCAAGAACAAGAAACTCGGCTACGTCATTTCGTCTGACCGCGCGGAGGCGTGGCAGAGGATGCTCAGCGAGCACCCGGCCATGCCCGAGGAGAAGTGGCAGGAAATCATAGAGGCGGGCAACTCGCAGACCGCCATCTACGTCGAGGAGTCAGCCGACATCATCAGACAAGACTCCTATCCTCCCTATGCGTCGGCCCGCAAGATATTCCTGATATGGCAGCCCGAGCGGATGCGCGTCGAGGCCGCCAACAAACTGCTCAAGGTGCTTGAGGAGCCCTCGGAGGGCACCATATTCATCATGGTGTCTGACAATGAGCTTCAGGTTCTCCCCACGATATTCTCACGCGTGCAGCGCGTGCATGCAGGGCGTCTGTCCGACAGCGACATAGCCGCCTACCTCATGTCACGCCACGGATTCACCGAGGCGGCCGCCGCACAGTATGGCCGCCTGTGCGCCGGAAGCCTGATACGCGCCGACGAACTTGGCTCGCACTCGGGCGAGAACGAGGAGTTTCTCGCCATATATCAGGAGGTGATGCGCTCAGCCTACGCCAAGCGGGTCGCCCGGCTGAGGCAGATCAGCGACAAGTTGGCCGGATTCGGCCGCGAGAAGATACGCCGGCTGCTTGACTATATGGCCCGCATGATTCGCGAGAACTTCATCTATAACATGAAGATGCCGCAGCTGTCAGCCATGACCCCCGACGAGGAGGCGTTCTCGACCCGATTCTCCCCTTTTGTCAACCACGCCAACGTCGAGGACTTTCTGGCCGAGACCGACCGCGCGCGCCGCGACGTGGAGCGAAACGCCAATGCCAAGGTGGTGCTGTTCGATTATTTCGTCATCACGATCATTCTGCTGCACCGCAAACCCACCTGACGCCACGCGCGTTGTTACTTTACGGAATTTACTTTGGTATCACAACCTATTTAAATCTAAATTTTATATGAAACCCACTCTGTTTATACTTGCCGCAGGCATGGGAAGCCGTTATGGGGGCCTCAAGCAACTCGACGGCCTCGGCCCCTCGGGCGAGACTATCATGGACTACTCGGTATTCGACGCCCTGCGCGCCGGATTCGGCAAGATCGTTTTCGTTATCCGTCATGACTTCGAGCAGGAGTTCCGCGATAAGATAATCTCCAGATATGAGGGACACGTACCGGTAGAGGTGGTGTTCCAGGACATCAACAACCTCCCCGAGGGCTTTAAGCCCAACCCCGGGCGCACCAAGCCCTGGGGCACAAACCACGCCGTGCTGATGGGCAAGGATGTGATCAAGGAGCCTTTCGGCGTCATCAACGCCGATGACTATTACGGAGCCGAGTCGTTCCGTGTGCTGGCCGACTTCCTCCGCTCTGTCGAGGGCAAGAAGAACTGCTACTGCATGGTAGGCTTCAACATCGAGAACACTCTGAGCGAGAACGGCGGCGTGTCGCGCGGCCTCTGCCAGGTCAACGAGGAGGGATTCCTGACCGGCGTCAAGGAGTGCCACGGCATCGAGCGCAAGAACGGCCGCCTCATCCAGGTGGTCGACGGCGAGGAGATCGAGTTCCCCGAGAACGCCAGCGTATCGATGAACATGTGGGGCTTCACTCCCGACTATTTCGACTACAGCGAGAAGGCTTTCGTGAAGTTTCTCTCCGAGCATGGCGATGAGCTCAAGTCGGAGTTCTACATCCCGAGTGTTGTCAACGACCTCATCAACGACGGCACAATCACGCTCAAGGTCGAGCCGACACCCTCGAGATGGTTTGGCGTGACTTTCGCGGCCGACCGCGACGCCACCGTGGCGCAGTTCAAGAAACTCGTCGACGAGGGCCTCTACCCCACTCCACTCTTCAAATGACAAGACTATGAAAGATAAGATATTGGTAACCGGCGGAACCGGCTATATCGGATCGCACACCACAGTCGAGTTGCAGAACGCCGGCTATGACGTCGTAATCATCGACAACCTGTCGAACTCCAACCGCGAGGTTCTCGACGGCATCGAGGCAATCACGGGCAAGCGCCCGGTGTTCTTCGAGGGTGACTGCACCGACTTCGAGACTCTGAGCCGCTGCTTCCGCGAGAATCCCGGCATCAAGGGAATCATCAATTTCGCGGCCTCGAAGGCTGTGGGCGAGTCCGTACACAAGCCGCTGCTCTATTACCGCAACAACCTCAACACGCTCATCAACCTGCTCGAGCTTATGCCCGAGAATGGCGTGGAGGGCATCGTGTTCTCTTCGAGCTGCACGGTATACGGCGAGCCTGACCGCAACCCTATCGACGAGACGGCACCGATAAAGCCGGCCACATCGCCCTATGGCAACACCAAGCAGATCTCCGAGGAGATCATCGAGGACTACGTTCGCTCCGGCACTCCGATCAAGAGCATCATCCTGCGCTATTTCAACCCGATCGGCGCTCACCCGTCGGCAATGATCGGCGAACTCCCCGTGGGCGTGCCGCAGAACCTTGTGCCCTATCTGACGCAGGCAGCCGCCGGCATCCGTCCGGAGCTGACAGTGTTCGGCGACGACTACAACACGCCCGACGGCTCATGCATCCGCGACTACATCGACGTTGTTGACCTCGCCAAGGCGCATGTCATCGCCATGAAGCGTATGCTTGAGAACAAGGATACCGACCGGGTCGAGATCTTCAACTTAGGTACTGGCCGCGGACTCTCCGTGCTTGAGCTCATCAACTCGTTCGAGCGCGCCACGGGCGTCAAGGTACCCCACAAGATCGGGCCTCGCCGCGAGGGCGATATCGAGAAGATCTGGGCTGAGCCCAAGAAGGCCAACGAGGTTCTCGGCTGGACAGCCGAGGTGCCCGTCGACGACACCATGCGCAACGCCTGGGCCTGGCAGTGCAAGTTAGGCAAGTAGGCCTTGAGATGTCAGATGTTAGATGTTAGGCATATGAGATTTTAGGTGTTAGGTATCTGAGATGTTAGGCGTCTGATGCATTAGATTTTAGACATCTCACTTCAGGCTTTACGCCATAGGCCTAAGTAATTTTAACAACAGGCGGGGACACTCTACGAAGTGTCTCCGCTTTTTTATTGGAAAGACTATGAATTTTCATTATATGTGAGCCTTTTGAATTTAAATATTGAACTATCCAGGTCTGTCCACACAATGTTGCGCGGCTCAGAGGCGGGACAGGGGGTCGGAGCCGGTCATAACATCCATTCGCGAGAAAGCGAAGAGTTTCTTGCCAAGGTCTTTGAGGGAGTGGCCGATGTGATACACTTCCTCATCGATTATCAGGAAACGATCGTGTGCCTTCTTGTAGGAGTGTAACGTAACGCCCGGATATTGACGGTTATGGCGCTCGACATCCTGACGAAGCTGGTCCGAAATCTTGCCGTCGTAAATGTCTACCTTCACACCCGGTGTGCGTTTTGAGAGTTGAACCAGTACCGAATCATCAACATAACTATCAATAACCGCTATCCGGTCGTTAGCACGCCGAATCAGATTGGCTATAAAAGCATACGCGTCAAAGATCTGACCTTCGAAGAAGACACCCTCTTTAGGTTGCAATGACGAACGGACAAAGAAATCCACTTTCTCATCCAACTCGCGAAAATGTTGGTCAAACTCCGAAAAGCGCCTGTCTATCCTGTCTTCGAGTTGCATCATACGCTGGTTGACGGAATACCCTCGGAGTAGGTATTCTTTCAACACCTTGTTGGCCCACTGACGAAACTGAGTGCCCCTTAACGATTTAACCCTATATCCAACGGATATTATCACATCAAGGTTATAATAGGAAATATTTCGTTTCACACTGCGTTTTCCCTCTTTTTGAACTGTCAAGTATTCCTTGACAGTTGCTCTTTCCTCCAATTCTCCCTCTTTATAGATATTCCTGATATGAAGACTAATATTCTGTTTAGTCGCTTGAAACAGCTCAGACATTTGTGCCTGGGTTAGCCATACAGATTCATCCTCAACTCTTACATCGAGAGCGAGGGTATCATCCGGCTGATATACTATTATCTCGTTTCCTTGGGTTGATTCCATATATGAACCATTAGTTTTATTAGTTGCGAACTGCCGTCAAAGTTATGAATTTTCTCTGAATTACAAAACTTAAAAATAAAATGTCGCTGAGATATAGACACAGAACCAGTCTGTGACACTATCTCAGCGACATTATCTTTATCCGGAGATTACTACTAATTTTATCCGGAGATCACTCTTACCGGCTCAGCATCACCTTTGAGGCGTGAGTCCGGCCGTCGCGGTAGCGTTCCAGGCGGACATAAAGGCCCGCTCCCGGACTTGCCACCCGGCGTCCGGAGATGTCATACCATTCCACCGACACCACATCGCCACTCTCAGCCATTTGCGATTCCCCGACTCCTAAATCTACAGGACGGGTGGCCTTGCAGCCGTTCATCACAGCAGCCGACGAGGCATCGATTGCAAGAATAAACAATTCAAGGTTGGCGACGTCGAGCACATTCCCAGGCAGCGGGAAGGAGTATCCGACTTCCGTTTTCTCACCGACCGGCAGAAGTGCCCCTGACGAGCATGCCAGACCCTGCTGCGAGGGATAGATGCCACGTGCCACATCCTGATACCACATATCCGGTGCAAGAATTGGATTCGGAAGATCCTCGAAACCATCCATGGGGCCTTCCGCGCCTCCGGAATAGTAATTCTTCTGATTATATCCCGGGTCATCTGCAACATGAACGTTGTTCTCAACCAAAACAAATGCCATACGGTATAATGATTCCGACTTCTCACCGGAGAGGATGCGCGCCTTTACATTAACCAGGCCATCTGTCAGAGACCATTCACCCTCAACCGCTACCCGAGGCACGTCGGATAGATGGGTCACCATTACATCCTCAAGGTCCACAGGATGCATTTTGCCACCTTCTCTGTTGATAGTAAGTCGAGGATTGCCGGAGCCTGCCACCGAGTAGCCGTCGATAGCCATCGGGTCACCCTCATGGACGGCGATGCATATCGCCTGCTCTGGATATGAGGCTTTAACCCGCTCCATGACGGCAATTCCGCTGACGCAGAAGCCACACCATGTTCCGGTCGCCTCCTCAATCACCATCTTGCGGCCGGTGTTGCCGAGCCATACGCTCTTCTCGATCCGGGCCTTATCCGACTCAACCCACACCGTGACGGGTGTAAGGACATCTTTCTCCACCCTCACTGATGCGGGGAACTCAAAGACCACCTCTTGCCCCGGCTCCAGTACTCCCGGGTCGGTGACAGTGTAATCTCGCCCATCAACTTTGCAACCGGCTCGCAACAGGTTCTGCGATGAGGTAAGGTCGGTCGACACCTTAAACTTAAGGGGAATCTCCGCACCCGGCTCCGCTATGGCGCTCGGGCCGCCGAAACTCACCTTCAGTTTCTCCGGAGCGCCGACAGTTATGGAGCGCAAAAGAAGCATGTTGCAGTCCTCGCTGTCATTGACAAAGGCAATATTCACACTACTGCCGGCATACGCGCCCAGAGATAGATAATGGTCGGTCCATTCGGCCGACTCCGCGTCAATGCGGAACAATGGCGCGGTCCGGTCAAAATCATCCGGCTCATCGCCCGTAACTGAAATATAAACAGAATAGCCGTCGGGCAACTGCGGGTCGAAAGCCCTGGCAGTCCAACGCAACTCTGTATCGGGAGTAACCTCGACAGCGGGAAGCACCATCCAGTCGTCTGACTTTCCGGCAGGCTTATACCATGATGTGCTGACCGCCACACGCGATCCTGAGTTCTCAACATCGCACGCGCTCCAAGACACGCCGGCCTTAAGGCCCGTGAAACCGAGGTCTGGCGCCGGTGTCAGTCCATCAAGATCATAGAGTTTCACCTCAGGGGGAATGCCATTGTTAAAGTCGATGTCAAGTCCGGATGCCGCATTTACACAACAGGCCGACATCAATATAACCGACAATGTAAATATTTTTTTCATAAGCAACTGTAAATAAAATAGGTGGAGGGAAGTAACCGTCTTCCCTCCACGCTGACATGAATATTATCTAACAACTGTCTTGAATGTGCGGTTGCCGATTCTTGCGAAATAGATTCCTGCGGGCAGGCTGATGATGCTCTTACCTGCGTTCGCATTGACCTGGGCGGCATGCATTCCGGCGGCAGTATAGACATTCACCATAGCGGACTCGCTCAGTTCTATTGCGATTCCACCTTTGACTCCGGCAACATGCGTCACGGCTGTTTCGGATACAAATTCGCCGACGCCCGATGTGTTCAGGTCTACGCCCATCAGTTCCGATGGCATAGAATTGAATTGCTGACCCATATAATCGCCGTAGGCAACCACATTGTAGGCATAGGTGATGTCCTTGCCATTCTGCAGTCCTGTGAAGCGATGCTCGGCTGCTTCATGTCCCTTCAGGTCTGCCAGGCCGGCAAAGCGAAGCACCTTGTCGCCGGCCTTTACATCCTGCGTGATCTCGAACCAGTCAAGAAGGACGGTGGAATAGGTACCCGCGATTATAATTGACTGGGCCTCTGAGCCGTTGTCAAACTCCATCTCAACATCGTGCTCCTCGAATGCATAGGGGTCACCATCGGGATTGACCTCGGCAAAGTCATAGTACTGAACCTCTCCATTGCTGTAGACAGCGATTTTCTCTCCACCGAAAGCCTTGACCTTGAAGCGGACAGTGAACTTGCCGTCGCCGTTGTCGAGCGATACAACCGGCGAATAGAGTGCCTGTCCAAGGGCTCCGATGTATCCGGCATCAGCCAGCGACAGGGTCATAAAATTATCCGGAAGCATATCGGTATGCCATCCCTTGCAGTCTGTCCAGTCGTCGAAGTACAACTGTTCCACCGCAGCCTGCACCGCATTGTCGGCTTTAGAGAAGTCATCGCGGATCACAACGTAATTCTCCTGGTCCTCAGCGATTGTGTTTATCATATAATTGTTTACTGTGTATGCGACAGCCTTGGGCGACGGAGTCCAGTTGGCGGTGTATGCGCCACGTTTCTCAACATCCGTGGGATCCAGAACCTTGGGGGCCGGCATGCCGGGCACATAGTAATAGCCAACGAAATCGGAAATAAAATCAGCGTTTTTCACCCCCTTCAGGCCGACGTAGTACTCATTCTCAGGGTCGAGGCCGGTGAGTGCTATGCTCGTCTCGGCCACAGGCTCATCCTCCTTAAGCACGGTGCGCTCACAGGCCGGAGATGCCTTATAGGTGACGTTGTCAAGCACGCAGTACTGACCATCGGCGAAGTCATCTGCCACGAGTCTGATTCCCTCCCAATAATAAAGATTGCTGGAGAATGTGGAGCGCAGGTTGAGTTCTTCACCACCGGCAACAAGGTTGCGTACTGCTATAGTAGCGAGTTCCTCCTCCTGCTCACCGATGAATCCGATGACGCGGACCACAGCTTCGGATTCCGGGCCAAAGCCTTCGCCCCGGGCAAACACCTTTAGGTCGGCCAGACGGCCGCCTCCGAATGCAATCTCCAATTTCTGACCATCATCAAGTCGCAGACCCCTGGAGTTGTCAGCCCCACCCTCGGCCACTATTGTGCCGGTAGTATTCCAATAGGGCAGCATTGAGGCCTCAAATGTCTCTATGCCGTCGAAAGCCTCCGTCAGTTTCTTCTCCTGTGCCAGCGAGAAGAGGTATGTAGTGTTCTCCGCTCCCGGTTCCCAACTGATGGTGAATCCGTCATCGGTAAAATCACTGCAGGCCAGATCGGTGGGAGGCAGACAGAACTCATAGTCGCGCGTTATCTTGATGTCATCGATCACAAACCCGGCCGGAGAGTAGGTCATGCCGTTGATCTGCAGACGCGAGTCATCACCTTTGTTAGGATTGCGGAAATTGAGATCAAATTCCTGCCATCCATCCTCGACTTTCAGATTGATGGGAATGAATCCCTCGGGTGTGGACATGGTCGGTGCGTCCTTGTCCCCTTCTGTTATGGAGACCATCAGCAGCTGGTTGCTTCCCTCCTTGTTGCCCTCGCGAGCTTTGGCGCGGAATGACACGTGCAGGTTGCCGTACATGTTCATCGGGCCGGTGCTGACCACTCCACCCATGCCGGGATAGCATAGGCCCAGCGAGCCATCCACAGCAAAGGTGCCGATTCCCCACCATCCCGGCGTTGAGGTGATGTCATCAGGCCATGCCGAGTTGCCGTCGACAGTATATGTTCCAACCTCTGCCCCCGGTTCGGCCTCAGTGCCTCCGGTCAATCCGGAGAAATCCTCCTGCAGTATGACCTCCTGCTCGGCTGCGCGGGCGGCCTGATTTTTCAATGGAGTCTTCCGCAGGAGTGATGCCTGGTGAGCTTGGCGGGTATAGAATTCCATCAGGTCGACTGATTTAATTTCCTTCTGCATCGGTGAAGCTTTCTCCACATGGGCCCTTATCAGGCCTCCTCCACCGATTACGGCCAGACCCAGAAGCAGTGCGGCCGATTTCTTAGTAACGTTTCGCATAGTGTTGTTCGTTTATGACCCTTCTTCTACATTAAGTAGATACTTATAGTGGAAGTCGTCAGGTCGGTTAATGAATCTTGTCGGCGGTAAATTTACTACCGACGCCAACTAAGTCATGTCTTTATATGCGAAAAGTCATCCTTATGCGCCCATTTCGGTCAGATTGCAGAAATTAGCACACAAACCGCACTGATAATCAGCACATGTGCTAATTTGCATCTTCTGAGCGCGAGGCCCCTATTTTCTGATATACCGAGGGGGTAAGCCCGGTGAATTTCTTGAAGACGGCCACAAAATTACTTCTTGACTTGAAGCCGAGGCCCTCGCTTATTGCCTCAATTGTATGGTTACCGTACCGCTCGCGATCGTCGAGGCGACGGCATGCCTCGGTCACTCGGTATTTCTGAAGGAAGGTGTTGAAATTCGTCCCGAAGTGAGAGTTTATCGTCTGGCTCACCTTGCGCACGGGAGCATCGGCAAGGCGCGCCAGCGAGTCGAGCGAGAAGTCCTGCGTGAATACTTCGGGCGATGTCTCCATGATTGTGCATAGACGGTCTGCAAGTTCATCTACCTCTCCCGACTCGGCAGAACCCGAGTCTGTCATGCCGCCGGTTTCCGCAGCATCAGTCTTTATCGGCAATGCCCTTGCCTTGGCCTGGCGGTAAAGTTCCTCATATGCGTTCTGAAGTTTCTTGCGCGACATCCATAACCAGATTCCGAAGCCTATCACCGCCAGGAGTGCCACGATCGTAACCCATATCACCACCACGAGGTTACGGCGCTCGCTGTCGGCGCGTTCCATTTGCCGGTTAAACTCGGCCGTGCTGTTCTGCATCTCAATGTCGCGCAAAGCCTTGGACTGCCCCGAGCGCAGCAGTGTATCGGTCAGCGTGACATACCGGTTCAGATAATAGTCTGCCTTGTCAGTATCGCCCAACGCCTTATGGCACTGCTGCAGCTGATTGTACAGGGCCGCACGGATGTCAGGTGCACTGCTCTCTGCCAGTGACTGGTGCAACAGCTTCAGTGCCTTTGGATAGTCACCCCGGGCCGACGCGAGATTGGCAAGCAACGCGAGACTCATCTGTCGGAACCGCTCGGGCGTCAGAGGGGTATCAATCCGGCTCAACGAGGCGGTAAAATGTCTCTCGGCCCCCTTATAGTCTTTCCGGTCCCACGCCTCGGCTCCGGCCAGCAGGCTCATGGTATAGTCGGCCATGGGGAGCCCGGTGAATTTTATTTTATGTATATCCTTGATTTCCGGAAGAGTCTCAGCCAGTTTCCCGGGATGCTTGGTGGAGTAAATTAACGCTATCGCGTTTGACAGGGAAATAAGGACAGGCTCATATTGCTTTGCCTCCAGCCCGACGGCGATAGACTTGCGGAAACAGTCCAGGGCAGAGTCGTACTCATCGAGGACACAGAAGACATTCGCCATATTGAGCGAAAGATATGCTATCAGGTCCTTTGCGCCGACTTCCTCGGCGACTTTCATGCCGCGCACCAGATATGAATACGACACAACCGGGTCATTGTTATGGTAGAAGTGCATGTATCCTAAGTTGTTCATTGCACTCGCACAGACATTCTTCTCCTTTTCCGACATATCGGGTGAATAGCGGGCGGCAACGACATTGAGATAAGCCATGGCCGAGTCGGGATTGGAAATCATGATCTCACGCGACTGGCGCATCAGGCTCCGGATATCGGTATTGAGCATCCGGCGGTAGAATTCCTCATCAGGCACACCCGGGGTACCCTTGGCATGTGCCCCGGGAATGAACGTCGCCAATCCAATCAGCCATACAAAAGCAATTATCAGGAATCTACAGATGTTCATGGTGGTAAGTATCGTTATGGAGGTCTGTCAGTTTCTCAGTCCGGTTCAACGGCGCTATTTCATCAATACCCGTAGAGCCAAACTCCTGTCGCATGCCTACTTGTGGCGTCGGGGTACGTTGACGTTGTGGGTGTCGAAGATGCGGCTGGCGCCACGGTCGAACAGGTCCCAGTGGGCGCGCTGGCCGGCGGGGATGCGCTCGGGCATCCATGAGGGCACGACCATGAAGTTCGTACCTGCTCCACTCGGCTTGGCGCTGAGGAAGGTGTCGTAGTCGGCCTTGACAAAGCGGGCCTTGCCGTCCGGTCCCCTCTCTACGCGGGCGCGCACCAGTGCGCCGCCGCGCGTGTCGGCCGTCTTCATGTTCGATATGAAGTTGCCGAGCGAATAGACCACCAGCACATCCTTCTGCTCCTTCTCGTTGCGGACCACCTTCATGGGCTGAATGACATGCGGGTGTCCCCCGATGATCAGGTCGACGCCCTGGTCAACCAGGAAGTCGGCTATATCCTCCTGGTTGCGGTTGGGAAGCAGGACATACTCCACGCCCCAGTGTATGGCCACGACTACAATCTCGGCACCCGCCTCGCGGGTGCGCCTGATTTCCTCGGCCATGCGGGGTTTCTCGATCAGCGCGATCTCGGTGCCCTCGCGAGGCTCTATGCCGTTTGTGCCGTAGGTATAATTGAGGAAACCTATCTTTATGCCGTTGATATCCTTGATAAACGGGACCTTGCGCTCGCGGTCGGCCGAGTCGTGGAAAGTCCCGACATGGTCAATGCCGAGAGAGTCGAGCGCGGCGAGTGTGCGCCTCGCGGCACGGTCGCGCCGGTCCAGGCAATGGTTGTTGGCCGTCAGGAACATATCGAAGCCCGCGTCCTTGAGTGCGACCGCATATGAGTCGGGAGCCGAGAAACAGGGATAGCCAGTGTAGTCGGGGCCACCCCCCAGGGGCACCTCGAGATTGCAGACGGCATAGTCGGCCTCGGTCACTGTCGGTGCGATGTATGTGAAACAGCCGGAATAGTCATAGCCTTTGCCCCCGCCGAGCTGACGAGCCACATCAAGCTGGGCCTGATGCTGCATGGCGTCGCCCACAAAGAGCAGATCCGCTCCCTGCGGTGCTCCGGGAGAGGCTGCGCCTGTCAGAAATGACAGCAGACTGAAAAGCAGGATTTTCATCGTCACTGGATCTGCTGGGCCGAGTAGGTGAAGGTGATGATACTCTTGTCGGCATGTATCTCGGTCATGGTGGGCCGTGTCAGATAGGGCTGGCAGCGAGTCACATAGGTCGTGCTTGAGTTATAGCCGTCGACCGTCTCGGTTGAGACGCTGACGGGTACAAGCAGAAACTCACTGTACTCCGGGCCAATCTCCTCACCCTTCTGCTGAGCCTCAAGCACCTCGAGGAAGTACTTGCGCATCGAGCCGAACACGTATCGGCGCTTCTCGCTGTCGTAGCCCGACTGGAACGAGTGCAGGTTATCAGGCACCTTGTTCTTCTCAAAGAATTCCTTTGCCTCCGATTTCTTTATCAGCAGCATGTTGGGAGCGACGGTCAGACCATAGTCGTTGGCAATCTCGGAGGCAGGGAGCTCAAAGCGCAAGTCAGACACGACCTGAAGAGCCGATGCATTCTCGTTGTACGCGTCGAGGAGCTGCTTCACAGGCAGCTCAATGGCGCCGACATATCCGCCGGGAGTCGTGACAACCGTGCGTCCGGCGGCCACAAGCCCCTTAAGGTATTCCGACACACGGTAGCGCATGATGTTGCTTGAGAGCACCTCGGGCTGCGAGGCAAGCAGGCAGACGGAGTCGCGTGTCAACACGTCGACAGGCTTGTAGGTGGAGTCAGGCTGCATCTGGCTGACCTGGCGCATGCGGTGCCAGTATGTGAATATCTCGGCCTTTGCCACATTGGCCACGCAGCCGTTGCCGAAGTTCTGCTCCACATATATTCCGGGGAAATACTGGTTGAATGTCTCCGGCCATGCGAATATCGAGTTGTCCTGACGGTATTTATTGAAAAGCTCGCGGCCGAACTCTATGGGAAGCATGACTGGAATCCTGACATATGCGTCGCGCTTGAGCGCGGAGTCGCCCTTGGCGATGTTGGAAAGCGTGTAGCTGCGGCGCCCCATCGGCGCCGAGGGATCGTAATAACCCGTGGGGTCGAAGTCAGAGGATATGCCTGCCGGCAACTGGCGGTTGAGCCGGTAGACGGTAAGCTGCTGCGGAGCCAGCGAGTCGCCGGTGAGCGAGCCGCGCGGCACGGAGAGCACCATGCGGATCGAGTCAACATCGTTGACGCTGATCGAGTCGGGGATATTCATCTTCTGCGCCGAGAGCATCTGGCTGACAAACGAGCAGTCAAGGCTGCCATACTCGGGCACATTGATGCGGCCCAGCAGCTTGATGAGGTTACGCCCGTCGAAACTGTCGTAATAGATGCTGCGGGCCTCGACATCGGCCACGATTGAGTCGACAGAGATGGAGACCTCGCCGGTGGTGAGCGAGCCACCGAGGCTGCTCACGTCGTCGCCGCACGACATCATGAGGCCGGCCGAGAGGAGGGCGGCAGCCCATATGGATTTTTTCATCAGGATTCAGACATTAGGGATTTGTACAGCGCGTCATACTCGTCGGCATGGTCGCCCTCGCCGTCGAGACGCTTCCACTCCTTGCCCCGCGCCTCGCAGTAGGCCACAAGCTCGGGGTCAAGCTCGACCTGAAACACGACAGCGTCGGCATAGGCGATCGCCAGCTTATGGAATAGCTTGTGGTCGAAGGGCATGTCGCCAAACTTAGACAATTCGTCATCGCTGACGCCCTCTGCGCGGAGCTTGTCGAAGAACGCTGCATCGACCGCCTCGACCGGAGTCTCGGGGAGTATGGTGTATACGAGGCGCGTCTTGTGGAACGACGGGCCGTCGTTGAAAAGACATTTCAGATACATGGGCACAAGAGCCGAGATCCAGCCCGACACCTCCATTATCTCCGGTTCCCAGCGCAGCTTGCGGGCGGTCTCCATCGTGCCGCGGGCGAAGAATATCATGCGCTCGTCGTTGTCGGGACGGTTGGTGCCGAACGAGTCGATGTCCGTGGCGAGTTTCTGGAAATAATCGTCATTGTCGATAAAATAGACCTGAATTCTCGAGGGCTGCATCGATGCCACTTTCACCACCAGGGGATGGTCATTGTCGCCGATGGCGATGTTCATGCCGCTCAGGCGGATCACCTCGTGGAGCTGGTTGCGGCGCTCGTTGATGTCGCCGTAGTCGGGCATGAAGGTGCGGACCTCATACTTGCGCGACTGTATCGACTGCGGAAGCGAACGGCCCCAACGGGCATTGTCGGTTACTGACAGATAGGGCGAGATCTCCTGAGAGACGAATATGATTTTGTGTGCTGCCATTTCTTATGTTTATACGCATCTGTGTATACGGCTAAGTATACGCGTCTTTCAAAATGCAAAATTAATAAAAAAAATCCAAACAGCGGGGTAAATGTGCTCGGTGAGGCCCCTCTTTTATCATATTTTAACGCCCGAAAGACAACTTTAGAGTGTTTTATGATGAAAAATTATTTAGTTTGGTGAATTTGTTGTAATTTTGGCGAGCCAAATGGATCCGCATGCGAGAATGCGGTAAAAAGAAACGTACAAACTGAAACAATTATGTTGATAATACGATCGGCTGCCGAGCTCGAGACCCTGGTGGGCCGCGAACGGCAGAACGGGCATACGATAGGATTCGTGCCCACGATGGGCGCGCTCCACGAGGGACACATCTCGCTGGTGGAACGTGCCGTTTCGGAGAACGACATTACGGTGGTAAGCGTCTTCGTCAACCCGACTCAGTTCAACAATCCGACCGACCTGGCCACCTACCCGCGCGACGAGGAGTCGGATTTCCGCCTGCTGGCGCAGGCGCATGCCTCGGTGGCCTTCGCGCCCACGGTCGAGGAGATGTATCCCGGGGGCCTCGAGGGACGCAGACGCCACGAGTTCAATCTCGGCATGGCCGCCATGGTGATGGAGGGCAAGTACCGTCCGGGGCACTTCCAGGGCGTCGCCGAGGTGGTGTCGCGCCTGTTCGCGCTGGTGCGCCCGACCCGAGCCTATTTCGGCGAGAAGGACTTCCAGCAGATCGCCGTGATACGCAACATGGTCGAGACCGAGGGCATCGACGTGGAGATAGTGCCTTGCCCGATACGCCGCGCCGACGACGGCCTGGCCCTGTCGAGCCGCAACGCGCTGCTCACCCCGGCCCAGCGGCTTGCCGCCCCCGAGATACACCGCGCCCTGGCCGACTCGGTAGAGTACTCCAGGACTCACTCCATACAGGCGACACATGACACCGTGGTGGAGCGCATCGACGCCGTGCCCGGCATGAGGGTCGAGTATTTCGAGATCGTCGACGGCCGGACGCTGCTCCCTCTCTCCGAGTGGGATGAGTCACCATGGATTGTAGGCTGCATCACCGTATATTGCGGCGAGGTAAGGCTCATCGACAATATCTGCTACAAAAAGAACATCTGACCGTCCTGACGCCTGCACGGCGTCCGCACGGCACAACAAGAAGCCGACATGCTTATAGAAATGATGAAATCGAAGATTCACCGCGTCACAGTGACTGAGGCGAATCTCAACTATGTGGGCAGCATCACGATCGATGCCGACCTGCTCCGCGCCGCCGAGATTCTTCCGGGCCAGAGGGTCTGGATTGTCAACAACAACAACGGCGAGCGTTTCGACACCTACGTCATCGAGGGAGAACCCGGCTCGGGCGTGATCTGCCTCAACGGCGCGGCCGCCCGCAAGGCGCAGCCCGGCGACGTGGTGATTATCATGACCTATGCGCTCGTCACTCCCGACGAGGCGCGTCAGATCAAGCCGGTGGTCATTTTCCCCGACACCCGCACCAACCGCCTCCCCGAGGCCTAAACTTTAAAAAAGGAGAATTATGTTCAAGAACCTTTCCGAGCGGCTCGAACGCTCGTTCAAGATCCTCAAAGGCGAGGGACGCATCACCGAGATAAACATCGCCGAGACCCTCAAGGACGTTCGCCGGGCACTGCTCGACGCCGACGTCAACTATAAGGTCGCCAAGTCATTTACCGACACCGTCAAGCAGAAGGCTCTGGGTCAGAACGTAATCAACGCCCTGAAGCCCAAGGAGCTCATGGTCAAGATTGTCCATGACGAGCTGGCCGCCCTGATGGGTGGCGACGAGGCTCCGCTCAATCTCGACGGACATCCGGCCGTGATACTGATGGCCGGTCTGCAGGGTGCCGGTAAGACCACATTCGCCGGCAAGCTGGCCCGCAAGCTGAAGTCGACACGCGGCAAGCGCCCGCTGCTGGTCGGCGCCGACGTATACCGTCCCGCAGCCCGCGAGCAGCTCCGCGTGCTCGCACAGAGCATCGATGTGCCCGTATACACCGAGGAGGAGAGCAAGGACCCTGTGGGCATAGCGCTTAACGCCATCGACCACGCGCGCCAGAACCATTATGACCTCGTGATCGTCGACACGGCCGGACGCCTCGCCGTCGACGAGGAGATGATGGATGAGATCGAGCGCATCAAGAATGCCATAAAGCCTCAGGAGACCCTCTTCGTTGTCGACTCGATGACCGGTCAGGACGCCGTGAACACCGCCAAGGCGTTCAACGACCGAATCGACTTCGACGGCGTCGTGCTCACCAAACTCGATGGTGACACACGCGGCGGAGCCGCCCTCTCTATCCGCGCCGTCGTCGACAAGCCGATCAAGTATGTGGGCACCGGTGAGAAACTCGAGGACATCCAGGAGTTCAACCCCGAGGGCATGGCCAACCGTATCCTCGGCATGGGCGACATCGTGGAGCTCGCCAAGCGCGCCCAGGAGGTCTATGACCAGAAGGAGGCCGAGAAACTGGCCGAGAAGCTCAAGAAGAACAAGTTCGACTTCGAGGACTTCATGAAGCAGATACAGCAGATCAAGAAGATGGGTAACCTCAAGGATCTGGCGTCGATGATACCGGGCGTCGGCAAGGCCGTCAAGGACCTCGACATCGACGACAACGCCTTCAAGGGCATCGAGGCCATTATCAACTCGATGACCCCCTACGAGCGCCAGAATCCCGACATCATCAAGGGGTCGCGCCGCCAGCGCATAGCCAAGGGCTCGGGCACCTCACTCCAGGAGGTGAACCGCCTGCTCAAGCAGTTCGAGGACACCCGCAAGATGATGCACATGGCCTCGAACATGAAGAACCCGATGAAGATGATGAAACAGATGCGCCAGAACCCCAAATTCCGCCGCTGACACACGCCGGGCCTCGGCGAAGGCCCCTCCAACCGACATATACAAGACATACAGACTTAGATGATACAGGTAAACAATCTCGGCATGCAGTTCGGCAAGCGTGTCCTCTTCCAGGACGTCAACCTGACGTTCAACCAGGGCAACTGCTACGGAATCATCGGTGCCAACGGCGCCGGCAAGTCGACTCTGATGAAAATTCTCTCGGGCGAGCTCTCGCCCACCCACGGCACGGTGACCTTCGGCCCCGGCGAGCGCCTGTCGGTGCTCTCGCAGGACCACTTCGAGTTTGATGAGTGTACAGTGATCGAGACCGTGCTCCGAGGCCACTCAGTGCTCTGGGACATCATGCAGCGCAAGGACGCCATTTACGCTAAACCAGACTTCTCCGACGAGGACGGCATCGTGGCCGCCGAACTCGAGGAGAAGTTCGCCGAGCTCGAGGGCTGGAACGCCGAGAGCGACGCGGCCGCACTGCTCAGCGGCCTCGGCATCAAGGAGGACCGCCACTATATGCTCATGAAGGACATGAGCGCCAACGAGAAGGTGCGCGTGCTGCTGGCAAAGGCCCTCTTCGGCAACCCTGACAACCTGCTGCTCGACGAGCCGACCAACGACCTCGACCTCGAGACGGTGGCCTGGCTCGAGAACTATCTCGCCAACTTCGAGAACACGGTGCTCGTGGTGAGCCACGACCGCCACTTCCTCAACGCCGTCAGCACCCACACGCTTGACATCGACTACAACAAGATACAGATATTCGCCGGCAACTACGACTTCTGGTACCAGTCGTCGCAACTCGCGCTGCGCCAGCAGCAGGCCGCCAACAAGAAAGCCGAGGAGAAACGCAAGGAACTCATGGAGTTCATACAGCGGTTCTCGGCCAATGTGGCTAAGTCAAAGCAGACCACAAGCCGCAAGAAGATGCTCGAGAAACTCAACGTAGAGGAGATTCAGCCCTCGTCGCGCCGCTACCCGGGCATCATCTTCACCCCGAGCCGCGAGGTCGGCAACAAGATCCTCGAGGTCAAGGGCCTGAAGGCCTCGGTCGACGGCGAGGTGCTGTTCGATGACATGAACTTCCAGATCGAGAAGGGCGACAAGGTGGCATTCCTGAGCCGCGACCCGCGCGCCATGACCGCCCTCTTCGAGATCATCATGGGCAACCGCAAGGCCGACACCGGCGACTTCGAGTGGGGTCAGACCATCACCAACGCATATCTGCCCCTTGACAACAGCGCATTTTTCGACACTGACCTCAACCTGGTCGACTGGCTCTGCCAGTACAGCTCTGACTCGTCGGAGATCTATCTCAAGGGATTTCTGGGCAAGATGCTTTTCAGCGGCGAGGAGGTGCTCAAGAAGGCATCGGTGCTGTCGGGTGGCGAGAAGATACGCTGCATGATAGCACGTATGATGCTGACCGACGCCAACACGATGGTGCTCGACTCCCCTACCAACCATCTCGACCTCGAGTCAATCCAGGCGTTCAACAACACGCTGCAGAACTTCAAGGGCGTGATACTGATGTCGAGCCACGACCACGAGTTCATCCAGACGGTCTGCAACCGCATCATCGAACTGACGCCCAACGGCATCATCGACAAGATGATGGACTATGACGACTACGTCTGCGACGAGCGCGTAGCCGCCGCCCGCGAGCGCCTCTATCCGAAAGATTAATTATAAAAGATTAAGTAGTTGCGAAAAATTAATGAACATATAAAACGCAGTTATTTTTGAGACTATTTGACTATGGAGTGAGGGAGCATAGCGGGCTATGCGACTGAACGACAGAGGCAAAGCGGCCAAAAAGAACAAGTTTTATAGTTCAAGATTTCAAACTTCATATTTATCGTTTAATTTTTTGCAACTACTTAAAGATTAATGTTTAGGGTTTAGATCCGAGAGCTGTAAGTCTTATATGATTCATACATCTTATATGACGTATAAGACGTATATGACTTATCCTCGCTTGCGAACCCTAATTAATCTTTTATCTCTAATCTTCTATAATTAATCTCTAATCTTTAATCTTTAATCTTTATCCCCATGATCAAACATATCGTAACCTTTCAGCTTAGCGGCACTCCCGAGGAGCGCCGCGAGGTGTCCGGCAGATTTGCCGACGCGCTGCGGGCGCTTCCCGCTCAGATTGACGTGCTCCAGTCGATTGAAGTTGGCCTCAACGAGAACCCGGCCGAGGACTGGGACGTCGTGCTGACAGCCATAGTGCCCACCATGGCCGACGTCGAGAAATACGCCAAGCATCCGGCCCATGTGGCCGCTGCCGGCCTGTTAGCGGGGCACAAGAAGGCCCGCGCCTGCGTCGACTACGAGTTCTGAGACGCCTCAGGATTCCGAATTGACTTCGAGTTTACGGATTGTCTCCGGCAAGCGTCAGCCCTGCTCGATCTCAAGGAGCTCGAGATATCGCATCTCGGCCTCGTCGAGCGTGGCGATGACCTCACCCAGGCGGTTACCCGCCGCTACAATCTCATCATTACCGAGGGTTCCCGACGACAGGGAATCCTCGAGTTGTTTACGCTCGTCGGTCAGCGCGTCGATACGCTGCTCAAGGTCCTCCATCTCTCGCTTCTCCTTGAACGACAGCTTGCGCTTCTCATCCTTGCGGCGGCGCGTGCCGGCCGTCGACTCAGCCGCCGCGCCACTTTTCGCCGCCTCGGCCGCCTTGCGCCCCTTCTCCTCCATGGCCACGCAGTGGCGGTAGGTGGAATAGTCGCCCGGGAAGTCGCGCACCTCTCCGTCGCCATTGAACACAAACAGATGGTCAACGATACGGTCCAGGAAGAAACGGTCATGGCTCACCACGATGACACACCCCTTGAAATTGGCAAGATAATCCTCGAGCACAGTCAGCGTCATGATGTCGAGGTCGTTGGTAGGCTCGTCGAGCACTAAGAAGTTCGGGCTGCGCATAAGCACCGTGGCCAGATAAAGCCGGCGTCGCTCGCCCCCGCTCAGTTTGGCGATATACTTCTGCTGCGTCTCGGGTGTGAAGAGGAACTTCGACAGGAATGCCGAGGCCGTCATGGTGGTCTTCTCGTCGATTCGCACCACCTCGGCAATCTCGCGCACGGCATCGATAACCCTCTTCGAGTCGTCGAAACCGGTCATGCCCTCCTGGCTGTAGTAACCCCACCTTACGGTCTGGCCGATGTCGAACGAGCCGGAATCGGGCTGCATCAGTCCCAGCAGAAGTTTGATGAATGTAGACTTGCCGGCGCCATTGTCGCCGACGATGCCTACCTTCTCATATCGAGCGAAGGTATAGTTCCAGTCGCGTAGAATCACCTTGTCGCCGAAAGCCTTGGCCACATGCCGCGCCTCGAAGATCTTGGAGCCGATATAGCTCGACTTCACCTCAAGCGCGACATCGCGCGTCGAGAGGTCGACATGGCTGCGGTCCTCGAGCTGATGGAAATTGTCAATCCTGTACTTGGCCTTTGAGCCGCGGGCCTGCGGCTGGCGACGCATCCACTCAAGCTCGGTGCGGAGCAGGTTCTTCACCCTGGCCAATTCGGCGCTCATGGCCTCCATGCGTTCGGCGCGACGCCGCAGATAATAGCCATAATTGCCGTCATAACTGAATAGCGTCTGGCGGTCAATCTCGATGATGCGCGAGCAGACCTTGTCAAGAAAATACCGATCGTGCGTCACCATGAGCAGTGTGACGCGCTGACGGCTCAGATAGTTCTCGAGCCATTCGATCATGTCGATGTCAAGATGGTTGGTCGGCTCGTCGAGAATCAGCATGTCGGGCTTGGTGAGGAGCACCTTGGCGAGCGCCACGCGCTTCGCCTGGCCGCCAGACAGATGCTCGAGCGGCATGTTGACATCCGCGATGCGGAACTGCGTCAGCATCTGCCGCGCCAGGTCTGCCCCGTTCCAGTGGTCGTCGCTGCCCGGCTCCGGAGCCGGAGTCGCATACTCGAGCGCCGTCATCCCTGCGGGCATCGGCGGCAACTGCTCCAGATAACCGACACGTAGGCCGTTGCGGTAGACCACATTGCCCGAGTCATAATCCTCACGTCCTGTCAGGATGTTGAGGAACGTGCTCTTGCCGTCGCCGTTACGCGCAACGATACCGATCTTGTCACCCTCATATACGCCGAAAGTGACATCAGCGAACAGCAGCCGGTCGCCATACGACTTCGTCAACTTCTCAATCTGCAGATAACTAACCATACTTCTCCTTCTTTTCTGCAAAATTAACCATAATCCCGCCTATTTCCAAACGGCATGCCCGTCAGCCATAAAAAGAGAGGGCCGCGAACTGACGCGTACAACCGGTGGACCACTTACTACCTTATCTTAATGTCACTAAAATAACGGTTTAAGCATTTACCTGTGCGGAGGGCTGAAAGACCTCGACCATGAGTAACCGGGTACACGAACCGGGAAATGCCGCAGCTCTGCTGCGAAAGCATTTTTCCGGTTCGTGTGCCCGGTAGTAGATACAACGCATGTGTCTGTCAAGACACCTCGTTACAGCGCAGAAGGCTACGTTCAGAGTCTCTTCCTGGCGTAACAAGATGTCTTCCAGACATATATTATCTATTCTTCTTCCGGGCACACGACGGCGGAATGCGTTTTCGGCTTGCGCCGCGCATTCCGCCGCCGTGTACCCGGTTACTGATGGTCGGAGTCTTCCAGACTCCCGCACAGATATCTGAACTGCACTCCTTGACTCCCGCACAGGTACAGGAGACAGCACTTCATTATGTCTCAATGTTCTTATCATAGGCATCTAAATTTCGGTTTATTTTAGTGACATTATACCTTATCTCTAACCCCTAAAGCACCAAAAGGTAGATAGAAATGGAAGATAGAAATGCAAAAGCACTGTTATCAATTAGTTATATCTTACCTCAAGAATAAAAAGATTAGAGAGCTAAGAGTTAGAGAATGTTAATATCCGAGACAAAATTGCCAATCTCCTGACGTGCGCGGCTATCACCAAACGAATGCTTTCCAGGGATTAGAGCCTTGTCATTTGCCGCAGCATTTCTTGTGCTTCTTTCCGCTGCCGCAGGGACATGGGTTGTTACGGCCTACAGTCGTCTTGGCGCCGCCGGCCGGTCTCGATTCAGCCCATATCCTGTCAATCTCCTCCTGCATCCCCCCGGAATATCCATGCCCATTGCGCGCATATTCGGGGCGGCCGTAAGGCGGGGAGGTCTGGTAGACTTGCGCCATTCCTTGGCTGCCATCTCCTTGGAGGAACATCCTAAGAAACGCCAGAACGGCAATGTGTTCATATAGTCGGTTATGGCTGACGTGACCGTATCTGATAAACCTCACGCCCCGTGAGGGCGACCTCTCCACAATATCCGTTATCTGATAGGCTTACCCGATGCAGATTTACATCTCGGCCTGCCAGGCGGTGATGTTGCGGGTCTTGGTGCTGAAGGTGACGCCGAGGTTGACCACCGGGCGCGGGTCGCCGGCAAACTGGCGGGCATAGTCCTTCTTGTGGATCTGCTCCAGGGCCTCCTCAGGCGTGCCGTCGCGCTTGAGCTCAATGATGTAGATGCACTCGCGCATGCTCAGCAGCAGGTCGATGCGGCCGTCGGAGGTGTGCCACTCGGGCCGCGCGTCTACACCGATCAGCACGAAGATGATGAAGAGGTTGTTCTCGTAGTGCAGCTCGGTGGCCTTGTCGGCGAACTCGTAGGGGATGCCGGCCATGAAGGTCCGCAGCCGCTCCATCGCCTCGTCGACGCGCCGCTGCTCCAGAAGCCTCCGCACCTCGCGAACATAGGGATATATCTCAGTAGTGGATTTGCCGAAATAGAGACTGGCGAGATTCTTGAAAAGCCCTTCCCTTACCTCCAGGTTGGGAATCCCGAGACGATATTCATCGGGGGCCTCATAGCCCTTGATGGTCAGATAGCCGGTCTGATAGAGCAGAGAGGTCGGCGAGTCATTGAGTATGTCGCTTGCCGACAGCGTGCTTCCCTCCACAGTCTCGTCAAACATATGGGGCAGGAAACGATTCCCCTTCTGAATCTGTCGGACCAGGAATTCAGGAGTCGCGCTCTGGAACCAGTAGGCACCTACCTCCCTTTTCTTAAGAGCATTCAACAGGCTGAAGGGATTGTAGATGTCCGGACAGTTCCTTGTGAAATGATATCCGTCATAGTTGGCCTTGAGCAACTGAATGACACCCTCACTATCTGTTTTATATATTGACGCTATATTTTCTATCCCTTGTTGGAAATTATCCCTGAGTTCATCCTCGGTGATACCGCAGATGGCGGCATAATCAATATCCATAGAGATATCCTCAAGGTTATTGAGCCCGCTGAAGATTGTCATCTTGCTGAAGCGGCTCACGCCCGTAAGCATGGTGAAGCGGATATACTGGTCGAGATCCTTGATGTTGACATATATTGACTTGAGCAGCATGCGGTTAGCCTCACTTCTCCCCGGATCATGCATCGTCTCGATTATGGGATTGTCATATTCGTCGATAAGTATCACTACCGGTTGCCCTGAATCCTCGTAGGCTGCCCTGATGATACTGTCGAAGCGTGAGGAGAGATTTTCCCCCTTGATTTTTACATTATATCTGTCCTCCCATATTCGGAACTGATAGTCAATGATATTCTCGAGGTCATTCTCTTGGTTATGATGATATTTCGCGAGACTTAGAGTCAGGACAGCATGTTTAGTCCATACGGTCTCCATTTGCTCAATGGCCAGACCCTTGAATAGTTCCTTCCTCCCCTCGAAATAGGCCTGGATTGTCGATAACAGCAGGCTCTTGCCGAAGCGGCGTGGCCGCGACAGAAAGACACAGTTGCTTGACATGACAAGATTGTAGAGGATATCGGTCTTGTCAATGTAGAGGTAGCCGAGCTCGCGGAGCTTCTCAAAACTCTGTATTCCTATCGGGTAGCGTACTATTGTCCTGTCCATGGCGGTTCCTGAATTTTCCACAAATATAATTCTTTTATGCCGCAATTGCAAATTGAGGAATCTGACGAACCTGTCGGAATTTACGTCAGATTGATTCTTAATCAAGTTCTCCATCCTCATAGATATGTTGAAAATGTTCATTAATTCTTCGCAACTACTTATTCCAAAAATGAGGGCGCCTCCCTAATGCCGTTTTTTGGCGTAGTGGCTACGATGCCCAATTTGCGGTAGGAAAGGGCCTGATTCGCCGCATAAATGCGGTGAATAGTTGGTGATTTCGCCGAAATATTCGCTATCTTTGTATGCTGAAACCATCGCTGTATGCAGAAACCGTCGCTATATGCGGGTACTGCCGCTGTATGCGGGAACTGTCGCTGCATGCTGAGAATGTTGTCGCTTAACGAATCTGTCGCTATGATTGAAACTGAAAGGCTGGTCTTGCGCCCGTGGCAGGAGTCGGAGGCCGAAATCTTGTTTAAGTACGCGTGCGATCCGGATGTAGGTCCGATCGCGGGATGGTTGCCGCATACATCCGTGGAGTATAGTCTTGAGATTATCAGGACTATCTTTGCCGCGCCAGAGACTTATGCTGTCGTGCTGAAGGAGACAGGCGAACCGATAGGCAGCTGCGGCATAATGTATGCCGACGGTCTCCATTCGGCCGATATGGCTGACGGCGAGGCGGAGATTGGCTATTGGCTCGGCAAGCCTTACTGGGGACAAGGTCTGATTCCAGAGGCTGTGAAGGCAGTGCTGGCGCGGAGTTTCAATGAGTTGCGTCTGAAGACCGTATGGTGCGGCTATTATGACGGGAATATCAAGTCAAAGCGCGTCTGCGAGAAGTGCGGCTTCAAATATCATCATACCAACAGCGATGTGACTTCACCGCTCGGAGACAAACGTACGGAACATTTCTACTGCATGACCAACGAGGATTTCAATGCCATGCGTAAGCTGATGGATGACAGCCGGGCAGCAGAGACCGTTAGGTAACGCCCACTCTACAGTACCGCTTCAACGCCACCCGCGACCGCTACCGGGGCACGGGCGCAGGCAATGCCGAGAAATCCCGGCTGTAAGGGTTTGCGCCCTTACATCTCGGCCTGCCAGGCGGTGATGTTGCGGGTCTGGGTGCTGAAGGTGACGCCGAGGTTGACCACCGGTCGCGGGTGGCCGGCAAACTGCCGGGCATAGTCTTTCTTGTGGATCTGGTCGAGGGCCTCCTCGGGCGTGCCGTCACGCTTGAGCTCGATGATGTAGATGCACTCGCGCATGCTCAGCAGCAGGTCGATGCGCCCGTCGGAGGTGTGCCACTCGGGTCGCGCGTCAACGCCGATCAGCACGAAGATGATGAAGAGGTTGTTCTCGTAGTGCAGCTCGGTGGCCTTGTCGGCGAACTCGTAGGGGATGCCGGCCATGAAGGTCCGCAGACACTCCATCGCCTCGTCGACGCGCCGCTGCTCGAGAAGTTTCCGCACCTCGCGAACATTTTTGGATATGACTGTAGGGCTCTCGTCGAAATAGTAACGGGCGAGATTCTGGAAGAGCCCCTTGCGCACCTCCAGATTCGGGATGCCGAGGCGGTACAGATCCGGCTCCTCGTAGCCCTTGATGGTCAGGTAGCCTGTCTGATAAAGCAGGGCAGTCGGGGTGGCGAGGGATATGTCGATGTCGGAAAGTGTGCTTTCCTCCACTGTCTCGTCAAACATATGGGGCAGGAAGTTATCCCCCTTCTGAATCTGGCGTACCAGAAACTCCGGCGTCCCGCTCTGGAACCAGTATGAGCCGATCCTGTTCTCGTCAAGGGCGTTCAGGAGGCTGAAGGGATTATAGATATCCGGACAGTCACTTGTGAAGTGATAACCATCATAGTTCGCTTTCAGCAGTCTAATGGCTCCCTCGGCGTCGGTATCCTCGTCAGTCGCGAGATCCTCTATCCCCTGCCGGAAATTCTCCCTGAGCTCCTTCTCGGTCACACCGCAGATAGTTGCGTACCTCTTATTGAGCGAGATATCCTTTAGGTTGTTTAGTCCGCTGAAGATTGTCATCTTGCTGAAGCGGCTCACGCCGGTGAGCATGGTGAACCGGATATATTGGTCAAGATCCTTGATGTTGACATATATTGACTTGAGAAGCAGTCGGTGGGCCTCGCTCCTCTCCGGGTCGTGCATAGTCTCGATTATGGGACTATCATATTCGTCGATAAGGATCACAACCGGCTTGCCCGAGGCATTGTAGGCAGCCTTGATTATGTTACGGAAACGCGAGGATAAATCCGAGGTCTCCGCCTCTATGCCATACTGCTTCTCCCAGTCGCGGAACTGGTTGGCAAGTATTTCCTCAAGGTTGCCCTCGTTGGCAGCGTGGTAGGTGGCGAGGCTTAGCATCAGCACGGGATGCGCCGCCCATTCCATCTCCAGTTGCTCGATAGCAAGCCCCTTGAATAGTCCTTTCTTCCCCTCGAAATAGGCCTGGATTGTCGATAACAACAGACTTTTGCCGAAGCGGCGCGGCCGCGATAGAAAGACACACTTGCTCGTCTTGACAAGATTGTAGATGAGGTCGGTCTTGTCAATGTAGATGTAGCCGAGTTCGCGAAGCGACTCAAAACTCTGTATTCCTATCGGGTAGCGTACTATTGTCCTGTCCATGGCGGTTCCTTATTTTTCCACAAATATAATTATTTTATACCGCAATTGCAAATATACCGAAATTGCAGTCCGGCAGATTTGTGAGTCTGGTTTTAAATTCCTATATTTGCGGATAATACTGTACTCACTAAAACTGACTGCGTTATGAAAACAGGTACATTTCTTTCTGCTGTCGCAGCACTGATGTTTGTCATGACTCCGGCAATGGCCGGGGCTGAAACGATTCCGGCTACCGAGGTGACCGCTTCCGACTGCAAGGGCAACCGTGTGGCCCCGGCCGAGAAGACCCGTGCTGCCGAGGAGGGCGACATCTCCTGGTCGCTTAGCTATGCCGACGGTGTGCTCACCCTGACCTGGCATAACCTGCTTGCCACATGTTGTCCGCAGGGATTCATCTCGAATATCGAGGTAGAGGGCGGGAAGATATTTTTCTATGCCTCTGAAGATGGCGACGGCGGCTGCGACTGCCTGTGCTACTATGACATCACGGCCACCTATCAGGGTATAACCCCGGGCCACTATGAGCTCTATTTCGGCGGTGAACTGGTGGGAGAGGCAGATATCGAGGAGGGATTCAGCGGCGAGTTCCGCCAGTCTGAATCTTCGGTTAGAAGCGTCACCGACGGTGATTCATCACTCACACTTCATGACGGCAAGGTAATCGCACGCAGTCCCGGCAAGTTCAAGGTTGATGTCTACAACGTCACGGGCACCAGGATATACACCCTTGAGGCCACCGACCTTCTGGAAATAAGCACCCTTTCGGGCGGCGTCTCCCTGATAAGGCTCACAACCCGCGAGGGTAAAGTCTCCACCCTGTCCGTAATCCGATAGGTAGCCGGCAGACTCACGTCTCAGCTTGCCCGGCAGCGATACTGCGCCGCCGGGTGCCGTAATCTTTAAGATAAACCTCAACCTATGGCACGAAACAAACTTATCGCCAAATACTCGGCGCTTAATACGGAGGATCTTCCGCAACGCATATTCGACAAAATCAAGGACCATATTGCAAGCGTTGGAATAGAGACGCTGCCGGATCTTGAATTTTCGGGAAGATGGACAGGCAAACTCGACATTTCCAGAGGTGGATGGCGGGGTGACTTCGACTTCGTTTATCCGGTTCTCTCAATGTGTCGTGTCAACCGACATGGCGAGGTACTGCCTGATATGGTTAAAATAAAGGACTGCGTGGAGGAATGGGTCGACTTCCTCACGACCCCCGACGAAAATGATAAATATATCGGGGCAAGCGATGAGACTTTCCGCGATTCTGATTACATTGATGATGATGCCAATGATTTTCGTTCAGCGGCATACGCAGCGGAAATTAACTCGTTTATCAATTCGGAAGACCGGGATATGCAGGAGCATGACAATGCTCTATCTGAGATTGATTCGCTGTGTTGCGGAGAAAAAGATGAAATCGATGGAGGCCGTCTGTTTGAAGGTGGTTTCAATATGACGAAGATCACTAATGCCGAAGATTTTCGCAAGATTATGGAGGCAATGGACAGAGAAGCTGCCGAAGGGGGCGGTATATCATGGCAGTCACCCGACTTAGACATGGCGGAGATTGAGAAAATGTTTATGGAACAAGAGGAATCCGGACCAAGCTGGATGGAATTCATAGATGATCTCCGCAACGGTCGTTATGGCGACCTCCCAGAAGATTACGACGGTCTTGCCTATCCCGAAGACCCTCAAAACCCATGATAACCCTCCCACCCTATCCGTATTCCGATAGGTAGCCGGATGTTTTGGCTCATCCGCAACTGTTAGATGCGGATGAGCCATAGATGAGTTATCACTCGTGGCCGAGGATGGTGCTGACGTATCCACGGTGGCGGAACCATTTGTGTGCCCACTTGGGCACCATGTAGACATATCCTGATATATCCTCATGCGGCACACAGTCGAGCATATTGCCTGTCAGACATGTTGGTGGCCTATGTCTTTTTCTCAAAATATGATTTCGTGAAAGAAGTGGTCGCGCGCAGATACCTATATCGTTTATATCGTGTTATTCAAAATTCATGCCAATAAGCCAGTTAATGCCGAAACCAATCAATATGGCGATCGTGAAACTGGCGAATGTGCCTATGAGCACATACTCTGTAATCTTTATATCTTTGGCTTTGTTCAGTTCTCCGAATCTGAAAACTGATTTCGCCGCCAATAGGAACCCTATACCTTCTATATTGTATGTGAATATGAAGGTCAAAATCAGTATCCTTTCCAGATATCCAATCCATTTGCCGGCATTGGGCAGCCCTTGAGATGAAGCTTCAGATGGCATCCATTTTTCATATTCAATAAAAGACTTTATCAAAATGGAGGTCGGTGCAAGCACTGCGATGTATGCTGTAGCGATGAGCCAGAAATTTGTTGAGAATATTTCGGCTGCCCTATCCAGCTGAGGCATTCTTGCGAATGCGAGCCACCACAAGCCAATTATGACGCAGACATGTGCGAACTGGTCCCAGATAAGACTTATAAGGCCTGTCCTCTTACTCATTGTTTTGACCAGATCTATTGCGAAATGGCTGAAACCAATCACTACCGGTATAACCCAGCTGTTCCATTGGGCAACGAAAACGTATGCCAAAGCAGCCTGAACTAAGGCATGAAGAATAAGCACCCTGTATTTTGCTTTGGAATTGTCTGAGAATTTATCAATACACATTCTGTCACTCTGGAGAAGAAAATCTCCAGTCAGATGTGACGCAATGAGTTTTATGAGTATAATTGTATTCATACGGGTCGTTCCTTAATCAGTTCCTCAAATCTGTTGATATACAAATTCATTAAATCCTCCTTACCTGCTCTCAGTGCCTTGTCAACCATCTGCCGGGTAATTCCGAGTATACTCCCTATTTCGGCATGAGTAAGACTGGTTGTCAGACTTTTAAACATTACCCGGCTTTGGCTCTGAGTCCATCTGGAAACAATGTCATCAGCAAAAGCAGTCGATACACGCAACTCCTTATTAACTTCTTCCCAAGGCGTCTCTATTGCCAGCCGACATTTACCGATGGCATCAAGGCCTCTGCCTGACGCTCTATATGCCTCACCGTCACTCATGGCAAGAGTGCCGATATCATATTCCATAGTTCCAATTCCAATTGCCATGCGGGCATCCCATTGGCGGTTGTATTCGGCAAACTTAAAGGAACGGATATGGGCACGTATGGCAAGTGCAACTTTTAATGAGTCAACCGGGTTCCCAACCCTAATCTGAAAACTGTCCCCACGAAAAATCTCTAAATCGATTTTTGTCATTGTCGCCAGCAATTCCGGCAGGGATTGCAGCATAAGCAACATTGAGATGCGCTCCTCCGCAACCATTTTTGTGGAATCCACAATATCGCTGGTTATTATCGCTCCAATTTTCATAGTCTGAAATTTTGTGCAAATATAAGCATTACTGTTGAAATTAGCAACCAGAATAAGTTGCTAATTTTATTTGCAACCATAATAAGTTGCTTAATATATTTGTTCAACCCTCGTCTCTGACTCCAATTTGACAAATCCCGATATGTCCTCATGTGGCACGCAGTCGAGCATGTTGCCGATGACCGACGCCGCCTGCCTTACCACAACACTAAATCAGGCACGATGATGACCAACAGAGCACACTCAAATATAATCAGAAACCAAGGCATAGGATTTGTGGCACGCGCGCCACAAATCCTATGCCTTTACCATATCTAATCTGCAATGTTCATAGAGGTGTCCCAGTGGAGTTTGATTGAATTTAACATCCCCACTCCACGAGATCCTGACGAACATAACCTATTTGTCCGTCAAAATTAATCTTATACCAGCCGTTCTCCTTGCCGAGACAGTCATACATTATAGGCACTTCCCCCTCCTCATATACCATTTTGCCTACGATTCTACCTGACGTAGTAGGTGCATTGCGGACATTTACTGTTCCGAAGTCTTTATTCCAAATTACACCCCGACCTTCCTCTGCACTGTAGATAACAACTTTATGGCCGGTTTTGGGAACTTCAAATTCGTCCTGCCCACAGACTGTGTATGTATTGGCATTTGTTTGAATGTAGTTTCCTACAAAATTCCCTTCAGAATCCACTACAACTTTCGCAGTCTGCGAAAATGCAGGAATAGCTGTGGCCAATACAGCCAGTAAGAACAAAAAACATTTCATTTTTATGAATCTTATTAATAAGTTGGTTTAAATTGATTTACAGATGTTGAAAACTACAGTAAGAATATTAAGATACATAGCATTCCACAGAGGACTAACTATAAAATTCTTTCTACAAGGCGTAGATGAGCATCGTTAATTGTCTGTTGTGTAGTCACAACCGGTTTGTCGCCATTAATGAAAATCCAATAACTGCCATAATTCAGAACGTGTTCATTTTCATCATGTACAATTGTTTGGGTCCAATACTTCCCTTTCAAAGGTGACATACCTCCGATTTCCAATAAATTCTGGACGACATCAATATTAGATATTATCGCTTCTGCTTCTTCCTTTGTTGGCAGATCTTTGAAATCGTTGCGACCTTTTATATAATTGCCATTTAGGCCAGTCCCTCTGCTATCGTATTTTAAATATACGTCTGAAGGTTTAAGTATAAAGATTTCTCCGGAATTATTTATTGCAACTCCTTTCACATTCAGTTTTCTTTTTAAATCTAAAACAGTACATTCATAGTTTTCTTTAGATATGAAAACAATTTTATTTTCAATTTCTGCTACAATTGCTGCAGGAATTGTGTCAGTCGAATATTCTATAAGTTGGTCTGTAGCCAGAATTGAATCGTTAGAATGTTCCATTGAGTTGTCAGAGGACTCATACGTTCTCATGGTATCAGCCCCGCTTTTAATCTTGTTGTTCGCACACCCTGCAAGTAATATCAATGCTGATATTGCAGTCAGGATGTAAGAGATATGCTTTCTAAACATATTGAATATTATTTAATAATTAATATTATGCGCTTAAGATTCTTAAGAAATTATCTCCAAGGTTGTACTTCTCTTATAATAAGTTTCTTAATATAAATTGCCTCAAACTGCACCTGATCTTCAGTATTGTCATAATCTTTTTTGACCACTAAAATAATGTTTTGCAAGACCAAATTTGAGGTTGATCTGCGCCCCTATGTCTTACAGTTTGTTGCGAAATGTGCTCTATGTCTCTCTGTTGGATATTGTTTTATTATCGCGACATAAGATTCATAAATCTTTTCTGTATGTCAGAAAAGCGTTCTTCATTCCTCACTTCTTGGGGTGCATTGTCAAGAGCCATGGTAAATGACATGAAATATGGATATTGTTCGCCTATCATTCTTCCGCTTTCATAGTCGGAATCACTCATTTCCCCGGCATCGCAAAATACTTCGAGATAATCGAGCATTGTGTTGTAATCTGCGACTTCAAGGTTTTCACCACTTTGCATTTTTGCCATTACCTCGTCTGCCGAAGGCTGTGCCATCTGCGAGCAAGATATAACAAATAAGGTTGCACAGGCAATCGCTGTGACTTTGAAAAATTTCACTAACTTCATGTCTTTGATGTTTTTATGAGTTCCGGAGGCTCAGTCGGAGGGTTAGTTCAAGGAATAAAAGAAATGCGAGCCGAATGCTGTCCTGTAATGAAGATCATAGTAAAAACATGGATGCTGGTGCAACAATAACAACCCTCGCTATACGAGCGAGACCGTATCAATCTCCCTTGCATCCGTTTTGAAAAATTCCTATGTTTTCATTACTAAAGTCGAGCATACCTTCTTTTATGTCTGTGAAACCCCACTCTTCATAAGGTATGAAAGATGGGTTTCGGCAAGACGGCGGAAAGTGTTCCGCCGTCTTGGGCGCAAAATTATCACTTTATTCTGGTTGCCGTAAATATTAGTCAAAGTTTTTAATTTGCGCCTACCCGGATATCGGAGTCACCTTGTATCTACATCCGTGGTCGTGATTCTGTATCCTTCTCTGACGGGAGAAAGGATAAAACCTGATAGCATCTGGAAGAACCATCGATTTAAAGGTCGTAGAGGCGATCAATTTTACAGTTGAACGAATTTCGTGTTAGGCTAGGCCATTAATGTACAATATCTTTTGTTTCGTATTTTACTGTTTTATTATTAAGGTCCGTCACAATATCTTCTGTCACAATCTCAGCATTACCATTATTAATAATGAAGCTTATTCGCAGATTATCTCTACGCGGCCCGTTATAAAGTCCGTTGGTATCGCTTTTGTACCTTAATGCGGAAACACGAGTTTCAATCCAGCTAATTAGATTTGAGGTCATATCTACACCTGCCACTACTTCAGCAAGTTCAGTTTCTCCCAACTTTATGACTCTTTGGGTTATTGCTTCCTTTATTTTGGGAAGTTGGTCTTGATAGACAGGATCAAAATAGTCTGGCCATTCAATATGGCAAGTATACTCAATAGTAATTGGTCCTCTCGAGGTTTTTTTTGTTTCTTTAAACGTGGCTTCATATGGGAGTGTCGTATAACCGCGCCCAATGCTGCTCTCTCCAATATTGACATGAATCTGTCCATCTGCTGGTGAAGTGTTTTTTATATTGGAGTTAGCAGATTTTGACCGCGTGTTTCCATGAGAATATCTCCTTGTCTGTGAGTTCGCATCAAGAATACTTACCAATAGTGCAAGACACAAAATGGCAAGCGACAAATGTCTGTTTTTCAGTTTTAAAGATTTCATATTTTGTTATTTTAATCTAACGTAAGTCTTTTGGTTTAAGTCTTCTGTTCAATCGAGCGAATCGATTGCCAAACTCTACATGGTATTGTGGCTTTAGTATTTAACAAAACAACCATTTCCTCCGGCATACAATTCTTTTCCATCATCGGAGATACTCATGGGCAACGGAGATTGGGCCATAACTGCAAGTGTTCCAGCTAAGAGCTCTTGAACTAATGGATTGTCTGCCTCTGCCTCCACTGTTGACTCATCATATTTAACTGTGATTTTATTGTCTGAGCCATCCACTCGATTCCAAGTGCCGCTTATGGAAGCAGACCCATCATCGGCGTCTAAAATGTATTGAACAGAGCCGTCACTTTTAATCTCTATAATTGACTTGCCGGTTCTGTCATTATCTGGCACCCACTGACCCACAAAAGGATCAGAGGAACATGAACTAATGATACCAGCAACCATAATGTAGAGGAAGAATCTTATGGTTACTCCTACAGATGACTTTGACTTGTCTGTTTTTACAGACCTTAATGATCTGTTTGCTTTTTTACTCATGTCTTTGATGTTTTTATGAGTTCCGGCGGCTCTGGCGGAGGGTTAGTTCATGGTAAAAAAAGAAACGTGAGCCGGAATGCTGTCCTGTAATGAAGGTCGTAGGAAAAACCATGGATGCAGGTGCAACAATAACAGCCCACGCTATACGCGCGAGACCGTATCGCTCTCCTTTGCATCCGTTTTGAAAATTTCCTACGTTCTCATTACGAAAGAGGAGCATACGTTCTTTTCTATGTTAAGCGGAGCTCTTTCCGCTTTCATATTTTTATGATTTGTGCAAGCCTAAACTGATAAAATAGGTTGATAAA
>WGUO01000031.1 GCA_014867205.1 Muribaculaceae bacterium
CACTTTCCCTATAACAAATACTGTAATTCCGGAGCGCCGCTTTATGAACAGAGACTTGTAGGATGCGGGCCACTCGCCATGGGCACCATAATAGGGTATTACAAGTGGCCGGCTGCAGCAGAGGGATATACTTTTGACTGGAACGGAATGTATTCCTACCTGTATCATGACGGGTGGTCGAGGCTTTTTGAGATGCTCGGAAGACCAAAATATCTCAACAGCGATTATTCAATTCCGACTGCCACCTCTACATTTACCTCCAGATTTATACCTTCTTTCCAAGAAATAGGTTACGTCAGCCAGAAACTGGAGCGTTTCTCCACAACCAAAGTCGCGGATGAACTTAGCTCAGGTAATCCTGTCATATGTATAGGATACAGCTTATTAGCAGACGGCACCAACTATGGCCATGCATGGGTAATCGACGGGGGATATGTTGTCGGGGAAGAGGAGATTGCGGTTGTCAAGGGAGAGGAAAAGAAAAAGGTATATTATGACTATTTCAACTGCGTATGGGGCTGGGGAGGAAATAACAACGGTTACTTCCTGTATGAGCCCGGTTCAAATACTCTGGACTCTTTCAAGGACCTGTCTATTGTATATGGATTCAGACCTAATAGAAAATAAAAATAAAATAATCAAACACATAAACAATAATGACTATGAAAAGAATTGGATATGCGGCATATATGTTAGGCATCAGCGCAGCGTTGCTGACAGCCGGATGCAGCAATGACGGTGACGTGGAGGGAGCAAAGTCTTCCGAGCCGGTCAGGATACCGCTTACAGAGGATACACGTGCGTTGGTGGATAAAGGCAACAGCTTCGGCATTGACCTGCTGAGTGCCGTCGGAGAAGAGAAGAATGGCAATTTCGTCATCTCGCCGTTCAGCGCGTTCATGACGGCCGCCATGCTCGCCAACGGAGACTGCGGCCTTTCCAGAGACCAGATCATGAGCGCCATGGGGCTTGAGGGTACAGACGCCGACCTCGCCATTCTTAACGATTACTGCAGGAGCCTGTCGTCATTCCTCCCCAAGGTAGACGGGAACGTGACATGCTCGCTCGCCAACGGCGCATGGGCAGACCCTGTGGAGGGTTTCCTTGACACATTCTCAGGCGTGCTCTCCGACAGTTTCGGAGCTGAATGCCGGAACATATCGCCGGCAGGCGAGGCCGGACGCGCAGACATCAACGGCTGGGTCAGCGGCAAGACATCGGGCATGATTCCCGAACTCCTGAAGAAACCTATCGCCGATAAAACAATGTTCGCCATAGTGAATGCCGTCTATTTCAAGGGAGAGTGGCAGAAGCGGTTCGACAAGGCAAAGACCGGAACCGCCATATTCCACAACGCTGACGGCTCCGAGTCAGAACACATGCAGATGCAGTTCTCCGGCAACGCAACCATGCTGCAGACCGAGGACTACACATCGGTCGGACTCAAATACGGCAACGGCAACTTCGAGATGGTTCTGGCTGTTCCAAATGAAGGAAACGGGGGGATGCTCTCAAAGGAGAGACTGCATCAGATGCTGTCAGAACTCAGATACCTTACACCCGCCGATGTCGAGCTGAAGATGCCGAGGTTCGAGGTAGAGTCAGACCTCGACCTGGTCGGGTCTCTGAAAAGGATGGGCATCCTCGCTCCCTTCGACACAAACCATGGACTTAACAACATCAGCCGCATTACGCAATATCTTAAGATTTATCAGCAGGGTGTCAAGATAAGGGTCGACGAGGAAGGCTCGGTGGCTGCCGCCGCCACGATAGCCGCCGGCACGGTTATCTCAGCCGGTAAAGCGGAACTGACAATCGACCGTCCGTTCATATTCCTGGTCCGCGAGACCACCACAGGGGCTATCCTCTTCGCAGGAAGAATCAACAGCCTCTAAAAAACATTGTCTCGCCACAGCAATTTTCGGGCTGATTCCATTCAAGGAGCCAGCCCGATTTTTACAGATTCCTGTAGCGCAACACGAATATATCGAGGATTGGGATTCACGCAGCCTCTTGTTAAATTTCTGTAAGATAAAATTGCATATGTTGACCTAAATGCATGCCTTTGCCTTGAGTGGATGAGCGATATGCCTACAGTATGCCTAATTACAAACGTACATTTAACGAACCCTTAAACTCCTTGATATAAACCGGGGGAGCGATAATCTCGCTCCCCCGGTATGCGTTGTCCCATGTTCCGTTTTGCGACCAAGGGGAAGCAACCCGCCGCTTCCCTCAACTCTCGTGCCTCTCACCTAACACATCTCGCCTAAAACCTTCAATTTCCCCTGAACCTTCTGGTGCCTCGGGCCGTTTTATGAATATAGACAGCGAATTATGAGTTCATAAAACCCCTCTCCGATGAGACCTTCCGCAATAAATACTGTGATTACCGCCCTACTGCTCGGCACCGCCCTGACGGCGCAGGCGGCAACATCGTTTTCCACCATGAGTGTGGAGGAAGTGTCGGCGCTTCTGGCCCAGGCCAAGGATGCCTCCGACCATACTGCCGCGTCCGCGAAGGATGCCGCGGCCTCCGCGTCAGAAGAGCCGGTGCTGTTGCCCGTCTCGCTCACGGCGGAAGACATGGTAAGCAAGGTCTATGGTGTTCTTGACACCGGTCTCGACAAGCAGGGGTGTGTCAGCGAGGCCCGTCGGCTGCTCCGGCTCACCCCCGAGGAAGACCACGGCGCGCTGTGGCTCGAGACCGACGGCGGCTATAGCGTTAACTATTACGGCATGGTGCCCGAGGTCAGCGCCATCGCCCGCTTTGGCGACGACAAGGTCAGCGACTATGGGTTCTTTTTCCTGTTTCCCTATGGCTCCGGCGATAAGCACAGCAGCATCAGACGTCAGGCCGACTTCTGCGGCTCCCTTCTTCAGGAGATGGCAGACATAGGCCTGCTCATGGACCTCAATACCGCGACCGACGACCTGTTCGAGGCCGTCGGAGACTACAAGGGGAATTTTGTCGACGTGCGGCTTCTCGACGAGAAGGGGGAGGGTGACTCCGGCCGCTACATACTCATACTGAGCGTCGAGCCGGGCGCGTTCACGGCCGCCGACGACATTGTCGCCGATCTATGATGTATCATGGGGCCCCCAGTGGGCCGTAACCTACACAGGGGGCGTGGCGTTTTGTCACGCCCCCTGTCGCGTCATTTCGTCGCATATGAAACTTTTTTGACGTGTATGCGGGTTTTGTCGCTGACAATCGCTATCTTTGCAGGTAGAACAGCCTCTCTGACTGAGATAAGGCTTATCAAAACGCAAAACACTTATCAAAACGCTATAGCATGAGACACATTCTTTTCTGGGCCGCGATGGCGGCCGCAGGCGCGACGGCCCTCGCCGCCGGGACGCCTGACAGCGCCGGCGTCCCGCGCTGGCTGCGCAATACCGCAGTCTCGCCCGACGGCTCGACTATCGCCTTCACCTACCGGGGCGACATATTCACAGTGCCCGCCACGGGGGGCGACGCCTTCCAGCTTACCGCCGGGAGCGCCTATGACACCAAGCCGGTGTGGAGCCCCGACTCACGAACCATCGTGTTCGCCTCCGACCGTGAGGGCAGCCGGGACCTCTATGCCGTTGACGCCAAAGGGGGCACCCCCAGGCGTCTCACAACTGCCCCCGGCAGCGAGTCCCCTCTCGCCTTCATCGACGCAAACACGGTGATCTACAGTTCAGGCGAGCAGACCTCGCGCGAGACGATGCGCCACCCGACACGCCTCACCCGAACCTATGCCGTCGACGTCAGCACGCCCGGTGCGCGTCCCCGCCTCTTCCAGCCCATGCCGATGGGTGCTGTCGACATTGCCCCCGACGGCCGAATCATCTATGAGGACAAGAAAGGCCTCGAGGACATATACCGCAAGCATGAGCGCTCATCAGGCACCTCCGACATATGGATCCTCGACAACGGCAAGTTCACCAAACTGACTGACTTCAACGGCCACGACCTGAACCCTGTGTGGAAGGCTGACGGCCGCGGGTACTGGTATGTCAGCGAGCAGGACGGCACGCTCAACGTCTATTCGGCCGACATGCAGGGCAACCGCAAGCAGCTCACCGGCTTCACCAGGCATCCCGTCCGCTCCCTCTCGGCCTCTGACAACGGCCTGCTCGTGTTCAGCTGGGACGGCGACATATACACTATGCGCGAGGGCGCGCAGCCCGTCAAACTTGATGTCCGCGTCAACGCCGACCAGTATGTCAGCGACGCCGTCAAGGCGTTTGCCAAAGGTGACGCCGACTATATGGCCGTATCGCCCGACGGCAAGGAGGTCGCATTCGTGATTCGCGGCGAGGTGTATGTGACCGACACTAAATACAAGACCACGCGCCGCATCACCGACACCCCGGCCCAGGAGCGCGTGGTGGCCTTCTCGCCCGACGGCCGCACGCTTGTCTATGACTCCGACCGCGACGGCCAGTGGCAGCTTTTCACCGCCGAGATAAAGAATCCCGCCGAGAAGCGCTTCACTTATGCCACAGAAATCGTGGAGAAACCCCTCTACAAGGGTAAGGGCGTGGCACAGCAGCCGGCATTCAGCCCCGACGGCAAGAAGGTGGCCTTCCTCGAGGACCGCACCACACTGCGCGTCATCGACCTCAAGACAAAGGAGGTCAAGACAGTGCTCGACGGAAAGTACAACTATTCATACACCGATGGTGACGTGCCCTTCGAGTGGAGTCCAGACAGCCAGTGGCTGCTGGTAAGCTATATCGGCAACGGCGGCTGGAACAACACTGACATCGCCGCTGTCAAGGCCGACGGCTCGAAGGTGGTGGACCTGACCGAGAGCGGCTATGCTGACGCCAACCCGAAGTGGGCGCTCGGTGGTCGCGCCGTGACCTACGAGTCGGGCCGGTTCGGTATGAAGAGCCACGGGTCATGGGGCAACCAGTCTGACGTGCTGCTCATGGCTCTCGACGCCGAGGCATGGGATGAACTGAACGCCACCGAGGAGGAGGCAGCCCTCCGCGAGGAGGCGGAGAAGGAGGCCAAGGATGCCGAGAAGGAGAAGAAGGATGACAAGAAGGGAAAGAAAGATAAAAAGGACAAGAAGGCTGACAAGGAGAGTATGAAGCCGGTTGACCTGGACTTCGAGGGCCGACGCGACCGCATGGCGCGCCTCACGGAGCGGAGCGCCGGAATCGGCGACTACTGGCTCGCGCCCAAGGGTGACAAACTCTATTATACCGCCGGCTCGACCGAGGGTGGTACGAACCTCTACGTGCATGACCTGCGCAAGGATGAGTCCAAGATGCTGCTCAAGGGTGTCTCCGGGTCTCTGCAGCCTGACGCCAAGGGCGAGAACCTGTTCGTGATAAGTTACAAGGGAATGCAGAAGGTCGACCTGGCCAAGGGTGCGGCCGAGCCTATCGAGTTCGAGGCCCCCTACGATCGCAGTAACGCGCTCGAGCGTGAGTACATGTACGATCATATGCTGCGCCAGGTGGCCGACAAGTTCTATGACGTGAACCTGCATGGCGTTGACTGGAAATATTACGGTGACCATTACCGCAAGTTCCTGCCCTATATCACCAATGGCGAGGACTTCGCGATACTGCTCAGCGAGATATTGGGCGAGCTCAACGCCTCACACACGGGCGGCCGCCATTATGGTGACGGTCCGAAGATGGCCTCTGCATCGTTAGGCGCCTTCTACGACCCCGCATACGCCGGCGACGGCCTTAAGGTGACTGAGGTCGTGGGTGGCTCACCGCTTGCCGCCAAGAAGGCTGACGTCCGTCCGGGCGACATAATCCTTTCGATCGACGGACACCGCATCGAGGCCGGCAAGGACTATTATCCCCTGCTTGAGGGACGCGCTGGCCGCGCCACCCGTCTCGAGATAGAGCGTGCCGGAGGCAAGCGCGACACCGTGAGTGTCAAGCCTATCTCCAATGGCCGGTTCAACCAGCTCCTCTATAAGCGCTGGGTGGCCCGCAACGAGGCCTACGTGGACTCGATCTCTAATGGCCGCGTGGCCTATGTGCATGTCGAGGGCATGGACAGCCGCAGCTTCAGTGAGGTCTATGACCGCCTGTTGGGCAAATACCGCAACGCAGATGCCGTGATCGTCGACACCCGCTGGAACGGCGGCGGCTGGCTGCATAATGATCTCGCGCAGCTCCTCAGCGGACGCCGTTATGTCGACTTCAAGCCCCGCGGCCAGTATATCGGCTCGGAACCCTTCTCGCAGTGGACCAAGCCGTCGGTGATGCTTGTCAACGAGGGTAACTACAGCGACGCTCACGGCTCGCCCTATACCTACAAGACATTAGGCATCGGCAAACTGGTCGGCGCTCCCGTGCCCGGCACTATGACCGCCGTATGGTGGGAGACCCAGATCGACCCGTCGATCGTGTTCGGTATCCCGCAGGTGACCTGTGTCGACCTAAACGGCAACGCGCTTGAGAACAAGCAGCTTGACGTCGATGTCGAGGTCTATAACAACCCCGCCGATGAGGCCGCAGGCCGCGACGCCCAGCTCGACGCCGCAGTCCGCACCCTGCTCAAGGGCAAATGACACTCCGGCTTATCTCAATTGAGTAAGCACAATAAAAAAGGCCTCCGTCGGGGGGGCCTTTTTTATTGTCGGTTTGTATAGGAATAAGCTTTACTCGGCTGCCGGGCGTGCTATGCCGTCTTTCTGGCAGCGCTTGGTCATGGCCTCGATGCGCGACTTGGTGTCGGGATGCGATGAGAACATCTTCTGGATGTAGCTCTGGTTGGCCTGATTCCCTTCGAGAGACTGAAGTTTCTCGAACGACATCACGATGCCCCAGGGATTCTTGCCGTTGGCCTTGAGGAAGTCGTAGCCGCAGTTGTCGGCCTCCTTCTCCTGCTTCTGCGAGTACTTGGCATTGATCAGCGACTCTCCGAGTGCGCCGAGCTGTGAGTCGGTCAGCGCGGCGGCAACGCCGCCGGTCGAGGCCACGGCATCCTTGAGCGCTCCGGTCAGCAACTCGGTCTTGAAGGCGTTCTTGGAGTGGTGCTTGAGCACATGGCCGATCTCATGACCGATGACGCCGAGAAGCTCATCATCGTTCATGATGTCCATCAGCGACGAGAACACGCGCACGCTGCCGTCGGGGCAGGCGAAAGCGTTTACGTCGATCACATGGTATACCTTGAAGTTCAGTGGTATGCCGTCGGCATTGGTTATGCCGGCGGTCAGGCGGCGCAGACGCTGCGTGTAGGGGTCGTCCTCGGGCAGCACAGGGTTATTGCGGTCCATCCAGTCTACAGACTCGCGGACATAATCGGCCATCTGGGCGTCGGTCAGCGTGAATGCCTGGACGGCCTTGGCGGCTCCGCCGATTGCCTTCTTGAGGTTGAACTGCGCCTGTGCCGGCGCAACTGCAACGAGCGCCAACAGAGTTGTAACGATTACTTTGAAACTTTTTTTCATAACTTAGGGTAATTGGGGGTTAAAAGATTAAAGATAAAAGATTAATTTGGCGACCCTGTGAGAATCCCGATTAATCCCGATTAATCTTGGTCTCTCCTGATTAATCCTGATCAATCCCGATCAATCCTGCATTCACCTGAAGGTAAAATCAACATTGGGCGGGGTGTTCTTGTAGGGGGGCATGATCATGCCGGTCTTCGAGCCGATGAATGTGGGGTCGGAGATACAGTAGGTCGCTCCGTCGTAGTCGTAGCAGGTGCCTTCGACCGGCGTGTCGAGGCGCACCGTGGCTGCCTCGTGGCCCGGGAATGATATGAGCTGAGCCTCCTTGCCGAGCGCGTTCCACAGGAAGTAGGTGTAGAATATGGCGCGGTCCTCGCAGTCGTTCTTCGGATAGTAGAGCGTCTCCTCGAGGAAATATGGTTTCTCGAAACCATGGTTCTCCTCGTCGGTCGCATAGTTGAACACAGTGTGCATGAATGTGAGCAACTGCGCCACCTTCTCGTCGCCGTCGAGGCCCTCGAGCTGAGAGCGCATCTGGCTCACGAGGCTCTTGCGGAGCTCGGGCTGTACATCGGAGTTGGCGAAGTCGCTGACCGGCATCTGCGGGTAGTGGTAGAGCACGGGCATCAGGTTCTCGTTGACCTCACCCTTGAGGTGGATCGGTCCGCACTCGAGGTCGAACGCATGCGGTTTCTCGGGCAGGTTGAGTTGACCGACCACGAGGTCCATGCTCCGGCCCTTGTCGACATCGTCGGGCAGACGGCAAGTCATGATGCTCTGCGGGCCGGCCGAGGCGAGGCTGTAGCCCTCCGGCTCGAACACATAATATTTTTTATCGCCCATCATCATGTATGTGCGCGAGTATATGGTCTGTTTGAAGGGGATCAGAAGCAGCGGCGTGCCGCTGCCTGTGGTGGCGATACGCGCGTCATAGCCGAGGTTGGCCAGCAGGTAATGCACAGCTGACATGCGTGATGTGGAGTCGGCGTCGCCGAACCGCGAGTTGATATAGAAGTTGATCAGCTGATATGTGAGGTAGTCGTTCAGCCCGAGTTCGTCGGCGAGTCTCTTGATGTGCGGCAGCAGCCGTTCGGCCACCTCAGCATCCTGAAGCGCGCGCCACTGCGCGGCGTAGTCGCTGTTGGCATAGAGGCGGTCGGTTATGCTGAAGTCGATATGAGGCACCTGGACGGGAATCGTGTAGAACTCGAACGAGTCGGCGTCAGCCGGGCGGCGCGGGCGTGTCTGTGGCTTCGGCTCGGTCTTCGGCTCCGGTCTTGGCGTCGGCTTTACAGTCGGCTTGGGTTCTGTCTTTGGCTCCGGAACCGGTTTAGGAGTCTGCTTGACTGTCGGCTGGGGGGTTGGCTTTACAGCCGGTTTCGGCTCCGGCTTTATGGCGGGCTTCTGCTCGGGTCTCGCGGCCTTGACACGAGGCACTGTGCGCGGCTTCGGCTTGTTGTCGCGCTTCACGCCGTTGAAACTCTCATACTCGTGCCATTCCCCGTTTAGGAAGTCGGCATAACGGTCGAGCAGTGTCTGCCGGAATTCCTGATAGTCGCGCATGATGCCGCTGCGGAACTCCTCGAACGATTGTTTTTTTGACTGTCCGTGGCTGCTGCGGGTCTGTGCTGACGCGGCCGGTGAGGCGGCTAAGAGCAGCATGAGCAGCGCGGAGAGTCCTTTATGGTTCATTGCCATTCGTGTCGGTTGTGAGGATTACGGGCACCCGCCGCCGGCGGGTGCCCTGTCGTGATTGTCTGTTTAGTCCTGGAAACTCTCCTTGACGAAGCCTGAGATCTTCTCTGAGTGCTTCTGGGCGGCCTCGCTGTCCTTCATGGCGGCCTCGAGTGCGCGCTGGCGTGCCTTGCTTGCCGCACTCTCGGCTACGATGAAGTATGAGCGGATCTCATACGAGCCGTCGGGGTTGGTGCGGATGATTGTGTACGAGGGCTCGAGCTCGTTGCGGATCTCCTTCTCGACGAGGCGCTCATAGGCTGCGTAGAAGTTCTCGAACTCTCCGCTGGGGTCTGCGCCGTTGGCATTCATGTCGGCTACCACGCGGCCCTGCAGCGAGCTGCCTGCCTCCTGGGCGTAGGTGATGGCCGCGTTGTTGATGGCCATCTGCTTGCCCGTGTTCTTCGACTTGGTGCGTGTCGAGATGCCCTCTACCTCATGGCCGTCGTCGCCGAGCTCGTTGAGCCGGTCATAGTGCTTGGCCAGGGAGTATTCGAGCGTGCGGCTGCCCAGAATCTCCCATTTGCCCTTCTTGTACTCCTTGAGCTTGGTCTTGAGTTCTTTCTTACGTGCCTTCTCAAGCTGACTGTTGGCTGCCACGGTGTATGCCGGTACGAGCATCACCAGAGCCATGAGGATTGCAATGATCTTTTTCATAATGTCTGATTTTTATTGGTATTGATGTTGTGAATATTTATGTTATAACCGCGGCCGGCCTCAGTTCTTGGGCGAGATCTCGATGTTGATTGACTTGACGCCCATCTTTGGGTCGTTGCGCCGCATTCGCATGAGCCACTTGGAGAACTCGTCGGAGGGGAGCGACGGCAGCGCGCCGTCGGCGCTCATGGGCGGCCGCGAATAGGGATTGGGAGAGAACACGACGTAGAGCCGGTTGTATTCGGTCTCGTCGGGGGCGGTGAGTAAAAGTTCCTCCTCCGGGCCGAACATTCCCTTGCCGAGCGCGGCGTTAAAGAATGTGTATTCCTGATATCTCTTCACCTTGACCTCGCTCTTAGGGTCACGCGGGTAGGGGAGCAGGTTGTAGACCGTGCGGCTCTCATCCTCGAGCCAGACGGTCAGGTATCCGTCGGCCGAGCCGAGGAAGTAGAGGTACATGTCGTCTCCGTCGCGGAACCGTGTGTCGGCGTTCGATGCATGTATGCCGTTGCGCAGCGCGGAGGTCTCGAAGGCGATAGCCTCGTTGGTGATGGCGCGCGCCGTGCCGTGCACGGTGCATTTCACCACCATGTTCTGGTCCTTGTCGTATGAGAACTCGTATTCCGGCTCTCGTGTGTCTCCGAGCCACTCACCCTTGACCTCGGTCATCGAGACGGCGAGCAGGTCGTTGGTCTCGCGTCCGGTGCGGATGCGGTCGGTCTGCACTATGTCCTGCGTCACGATGGTTCCGAACTCGCGGGCCAGCGCATCGACTCGTGCCTGCTCGGCGGCAAGACGCATGCACTCCACCTTGGAGTGGTGGCCGTTGTCGTAATATGTCGCCTCGCCCGTCACTGTGACGGTCTTGGGCGCTCCCCATGCCGTGGCGGCGGTAATCATCGCCGCCACGCCAAGGGCAAATCTCATCAGGTTGTGTAGTCTCTTCATCTCTCTTGATTATCCGCCCGTTGATGCGGCGTCACGGGCGCATCTTCTTCGATTTCCACTCGGTGGCCAGACGTCCCGACACCTTGACCGACGGGGTCTGGATCTTCTGGTTGACGGTGACTGAACTCTTCTTCACGTTCTCCTGCACGTAGTCGCTGAGGTCCTTGAGTGTGACGTTGCCCTTGCTCTCCTGAAGCTTCTTTAGCAGGAAGTATGTGAAGAGGCCGTGGTTCTTCTCGCGGTAGGGCAGGGCGGTCTCCTGGTCGGAGGCGGCGGTGAGCACGAACATGCTTCCCTCGGGGTCCGCTGGACGCGGCTTGAGGGCCACGCCACGGGCCTCGGCCAGCATGCCCCCCTCGCGTGTGGCGCCGCTGAAGCAGGCGTCAAGGAACACCATCACGTTGTCCGCCCTCATCGACGAGAGGTCGGTGTATAGTTTCTTGAGCGGGTAGGTCAATTCTGTGTCCACGCCGTCGCCGTCGACCGGCAGCAGGTAGGCGTCCTTGGTCGACTCGTCGGGGAATCCGTGGCCGGCGTAGTAGAATATCACGTCAACACCGTCGCCGAGCACTCCGACGAGCTGGCGCAGCTTGTTGACCGAACTGCGCATCTCGGCATATGTAGCGTCGGTCATGGTGATGATCTGGCCTTCGGGCACGCCGAGAGTCTTGTGGCAGTATTCGGCAAACGACTCGCCGTCGTTGATCGCGCTCTGCACCGGGGTCACGTTCTTGTAGTTCTCGTTGGCCCATACGAGCGCGACGGTATTCGATGCCTTGCGCGTGGTGATGGGTATGTCGCGGTCCACGTCGCTCTTGACGCGCGTGGTGCGTCCGGAGGTCTGTCCGGTACGCGGCCTGGAGGCCTGGGCAGTCAGGCCGCCGGGACGGCCCGGAGCGGAGAACCATTCCGACAGGTCGGGAGCCTTTGACGCCCCCTCATAGTCGGCGGCCGCGCTTGCCACGTATGAGTAGGTCTTGCCGCCTGGAGTCACGAAGTCGACCGACGCGATGCCCACGTGGTTGTCGCGGATGCAATACTTCGGGTTGCGGAGCTGCACGTTGTTCCATGTGGCCTTGAATGCCTCGGCCTCCTTGTTCTTCAGCGGCACGGGGAGCACAATCGGCCCCATCGCCGAGTTGATGAGATAACTCTCGTTGTCGACGTCGTATGGCTCGAGCGTAAGGTCGGTGATTCGGATCTTGCCTGCATACTGGCGGAGGTACTCGGCCTCTGCCTGGCGCCACAGGCGCTCGTATTCGGCGTAGAGTTTCTCCTGGCTGACGCGCTTCTCGTAGTCCTCGCTCTTCTCGAACTCGCCGCGTTGCGCGAAGCGGGTCAGCTCGCGGTCGGCATAGGCGTGCGCGAACTCGCTGAAGTCAGGCACGTTCGCCCCACCGGTCTTGCCGTCGGCCGCCGGGCGGTCATTGTAGGTTATCGCCTCGGGCATTCCGGTCACGGTGACGGGCTGCAGGCCGATTGCAGTGAGGCGGGCGTTGAGCTCGCCGAGCTTCACTGTCTCGCCGAGACAGCCGTAGGTCATGGCCAGGGCCTTGAGATACTTCGGGTTGGAGGGGTCGTTGTCGACCACCGCGCCGAGTTTCGAGGCCGCGCTCTGGAAGTAGGCCTTCGACTGGCGCATCTTGCGCTTGGCCTCCTTGTCGTCGGCGGCGGTCAGCGCCTGGTTGTAGGAGTCGGCGCCGAGGTTGTAGTAGCAGAGCGCAAGGTGGCGGTTGACCGACATGCTCTCCGGGTGCAGGTCGAATAGGCGCGAGTACATCTCGAGGGCACCGTTGTAGTTGCCCTCCTCCTCCATGAGCGCTGCCTGCACGTTGAGCAGCTGCTCGTCGTCGGGACGCATCAGCAGGGCGCGCTCCATGAGAGGGTGCATGGTGTCGTGGTCGCCGGCGTCGAGGCAGTCCTGCAGCGTTATCATCAGCAGGTTGTAGTTGGTGGAATAGCGGTTGGCGGCTGTCTTGAGACGCTCGACTCCCCGCTTTTGCTGGCTGGCGTTGATGCATGCCTGGCCGTAGAACATCGCAATCTGCTCGCGGTGGTCGTCGGCCTCGCCGTCAAGGTATTCCTCGAAGTAGTCGAGTGCGCGCTCGTAGTTGCCGCTGTTGTAGGCGTTAGAGGCCGCGCAGTAGACTATCGAGGGATAAAGGGAGGCGTTGGCGGTGCCGAACGGCATCTCGCGCATGTCAGGGCGGATGCGGGTGTCGACGCAGGCCGTGGCGAACCGGTTCATCTCGTCGCGGTTGCCGGCCGACGAGTAGAAGAGAGCGCCGCGTATCAGCAGCGGGTCCAGGTCGAGCAACATTCCCTTGAGACGGTTATGGTCGGCCTCGTCGACGCGCGGTGTGCCGATGGCCGTGATCACGTCTCCGTGCACGCTGATTACCGCCGGGAAGAGGTCGCTCTCGGTAGTACCGTCATACTGGATGAATTTCAGATGCTTGTATGATTCCGAGGCCTTGTCGACACGTTGCCTTGCGAGTGCGAGTGCCACCGAGTCGGCATATGCCACGGAGTCTATCTCGGCGACAACCGGAGAGTCCGGCAGGGCGCCTGTAGGCTCGGCCGCGGGCGTCTGGCTGCCGGCGACAAGCCGGAAGACAATCGCGCAGGCTGCGGCTGACGCGAGGGTTATGAATTTTAGTTTCACTTTACTTAGGAAAGATTATTCAGTTCCGCAGGCCGGCCTGTCCGGCCTGCGGAAGCGTTGTGGATTGATCAATATGCGTTGACAAATGTGAAGGCGGCCGTGATGCGGCGGAACTCGCTGCCCTTGTCGGCGCTCACGTTGACCTCGTAGCGGTAATCCTTGCTGAGGTCACTGTAACCCTTGACGTTCTTGTCGAGGAAATCCTTGACACCGAGGGCACGCACGAACGCGAGCTGCTGGTTCTCCCTGATCGGCTCGCTCGAGCTGACGCTGATCGAGGAGAGCTTGCCGTCGACATATACCGGCTCGTTGTCGTAGTTGCCGTATGAGCCGTCGTAGGGGATGCCGTGTACGATCGGCGTTGCGTCGGCTGTGCCGGTGATGGCCACGCGGACCTTGCGGCCCGGGGTCAGATACTGCGCGAGATCACCCTCGAACGCCTTCTTGACGATGTCGAGCATCGAGCTTGCCGCGCCCGACTCGCCGACGTGGTACTTGCCGGGGCCGAAGTCCTCCTGTGCCGAGAAGCCGGGGGCGACGTCGTAGGTGAATGTCACCAGGTAGTTGAGTATCTTATTGCCGTCGGCGTCATATTCAGGCACGATGCGCGAGTCGACGGTGATATTGGTGTTGTCGGAGATGACGTTGCGGCTCTTGGCCTCCTCTATGACCTTCTCGCGGAGTTCCTGCAGACGGAGCTCCTCCATCTGCTGCTGCTGGAGCGCCTCTATCGAGATGGCGTCATCGCTGCTCATATAGTTCATGGTGGCGCGGCCCAGGTTGTCGAACACATAGGTCTTGCCGTTGTTGCGGTTGGTAACCTTGGCATATACTATCTCGAACGAGTCGTCGGGATTTATGCCGAAGAGCACGTCGTCGAGGCGTACGTCAGAGGCGTTGCCGAATGCCGTCACCTCGTTCTCGGGCACCGGCAGGTAGATTGTGGGCATCGTGTCGAAATTGATGGCGAGCACACCGTTGGCGCGGTCGTAGGAGCCGAGGCTCACAGCGGCGCCTCCGAGCAGGTTGCCGGCGAGTTTGGTCGAGATCTCATACTCGAACATGCGGCGCTTGTCGGCGCGGGTCTGGTCGGTGACACGGGCGCGGTATTCCTCCATCGACTCGCCCGGCATCATCTTGAGCCAGTCGGCCATCAGGGCGTCGACCTCGTCGTTGACCAGACGGTTGTAGTAAGGCTTCAGGTACATCAGGCGGCGTGCCTCGACCGAGTTGCCGAGTGTATAGACCATCAGAGTGTTGTCGTTGGAGTCGGATATGAACCCTACGTCATGGATCCTGCCGTTGTCGAGCGCGAAGTCCTGGCGGTCGGCGTCGTTGAGCAGGTTGATGACCTGGATGAGGTTGTCGCTCTCGGCCACAGCCACATACTTGCCGTCGAAGTTATAGGCCATTGCCACGCCGTTGCCGAGGTCATCGACCATCTTGCGCATGTCGAAGGTGCGCGTTCCGTAGATTGTCATCACGCCGTCGTCGGTGAGCAGGGCCATGTCGGAGCTGTCGGGCGAGAAGGCGGCGTCGGTGATGCGGGCGCCGGCGTTGATCTCCTTGCGGAGGGTCTTGTTCTCGAGGTTGTAGATCAGGCAGCGGTCACCCTTGTATGCGGCCAGGAAGAAGCCGTTGGGGCTTACGGCCATTGCATCGGGGATAAAGGGGGCGTTGGCGAGGCGTGCCTCAGGCTCCATGGTGCGTCCGTTGCAGATATATATGGCGCGGTCGGTGGCGATGATCAGGCTGCGCGCGTCGGGAGTGTAGACGGCAACAGAGGGGGTGCCGTATTTCTTGACGTCGAACTTGGCGCCGCGTCGGTCATGCTCGGTGGTAGAGTAGAGCTCGGCGCGAGACTTGTTCTTCTTGCCATGCTCTACGACAATGTAGTTGAAGCCGGCGGGGTTGACCTCGAACGACACGATTGTGTCCTTGCCCGAGTTGTGGAGTTCGTCGCCGCGCATCGTGTTGACCTCATACAGGTTTCCGGAATAGGTCGTGGCTGAGTAGGGACGCAGCCTGAGAGGCTCGGACTTGCGGGGCATCCGGTAGACATGTTCCTCATCCTGGCCCTCCTTGGGCGCGCACCATGCGGGCACTGCTGTTGAGACCGCCGTGAAGGCGACTGCGAGTCCCGACAGATAGAGACTCGGACGTAATAAGTTCAATTTTATGAGTTATGTGGTTGTAATTATATGGTTGTCAGGTTTCAGAGCGTCTGCATATAGACGGGTAGCGAGTTGTCGGCCTTGGCGTCGGAGGCCGGGTCGGCGAGCAGACGGTTCACCTCGTCGATGAGGCGGTCGAGCTCGAACGTGCAGGGTGTCATCACGATGAAATGGCGGTCGTCGCCGAGTGATGTCAACTGCTCGCGGACGAGAGACTGCGAGGGGAGCAGAACATAGCATGCGCCGGGCTGTCCGATGCGCGAGATCTCAATGCGTGGCGCGGGTGACTCCGCGTATGAGAGTATGTTGAAATATACCGGCACCGTGCCTGAGTTGGCCACGCGGACCGAGTGTCCGGCATCGCCGGCCTTTCCGGTCTCGATCGCGATTCCCTCGGGCAGCGACTCTGTCGAGTCCTTGCGGAGGCGCGCCGTCACGAACCGTGCCAGCGACTCTATGTCCATCTCGACGTTGCCCGCCTCCGGGTCGTAGACACAGAGCGACCGGTTCACGACACCCTGCTCCTTGTAGATGCGGCGTCCGGACGGTGAGGTGTTCTTTGCCAGGCTGATCTTGCTGCCGATATTGCCCATCTTGCTGCCTGCCGACTCACGGGCCTCGATGATGAGCTTAGTGACCGAGACCTGGCCGTAACGGACTGACTTGTATATGCGGTTGTCTGATGTATTCAGCACCTCGGCCGCGCCCCCCTCGGGTATTATCAGCGAGTCGACGGGCTTGAGCGTCATGCCGGCGGTGGCGGTGGTCTTCTTCCCTCCGCTCAGCACGGCGACGCCTTCGGTGGCGCTGTGCAGACGCAGATGCTGGGCCGACATGAGCTGTACGGCTGCTATAAGAAGGAGAGTCAGGAGTTTAGTGCGCATTTTATCTGTTTTTTGCCTCTGATGACAGTCTTGAGTCCGTCGGCCATCCATTCGATGCCGTTCCACAGGTCGAGTGCGAACAGGCCGAAGGCCATCATCAGAAGTGTGTTTGTGAAATTGAATATCATGGCATGGTCGATATACTGAAAGTATCCGAACACGACCGTGAGCATCAGAATCGCGATCTGGAAGATACGCAGTATCATGCCGCGCCATTTGCGGTTGGTGGGGGTCAGCACGGCTGTCAGTATGAGGATGAAAGAGAAGAAGCCGGCGGTGACGTAGTCGACCCAGCCGGGAATTACCGTGAGCCACTTGCGGTCGAGCAGGCTTGAGAGTGAGTATGCGTGTATCATCAGGCCCGACATATAGGAGTTGACGGGCGACGCGTGCATGTCGGCGGCGTCGGTAAGTGCCCCGAGGAGCACTATGCGGTTATTGATGAGACCGACATTGTCGGCAATCTCGTCGAGGCTGATGCTGCGGAACTGCCGAGACGCATAGTCGATGGTCTCGCGGGGATTGCCGCGGCGGCGTGTGTCGGCGGCTGCGGCGGGTTCGGCGATATCGGCCACCGCCATGACAAACGATGTCAGTCTGCTGTCTGCAGTAGGATAGTCTACGGCATATTCGCGTATAGAGGCGTTCTCGCGCTCGGCGGGGAGGTTGATGACTCCGTATCTTAGGCCGGGCACCGTGCCGTAGAAGAACGGCCGGTCGGCGAGCGCGAATTTTCCGTCGGCCTTCTGCTCGATGCCTATGGGGGCCACGAGGCCCGGCGTGGTGGATATTGCCTCGAGAAGTGTAGAGTCGTTATCGCCCGGCAGCGGGAAATTGATGTCCATGCCGATGGCTTTCGGCTCGCAGATGGATAGCGTCTGGAGTGCCTCGGCTATCTCCTCACGGTCTGCCAGGCCGATGTCGACAAGCACTATGCGGTCGTCGAGCTGGCGTACCGGGCGGGCGTCGGCGACCTGCGCGTAGAGGTCGGTCATGCGGAAGTCTCCTCGTTCTGGCGTCGAGAAAATGCCTGACACAGAGGCTGAGAAGGGTGTCGTCAATATCAGTGAGAGCAGCAGTCCCAGCAGTGTCACTCCCGTGGCCTTTAGTATCTTAGGCGCGAGCTGTACGCGTTTCTCCCCGGGAGTCTCCCCGGTTTTCTGAACTGATGCCTGTGAGGCGGATGCGCTGACGCGGTCAGGGCCGGCCCCGCACGAGACCGGCGACGAATGTCTATGTTGACCACGTTTCATCTATCCTTGATATTGGCTATGTTGCTATTGCTGTGTAGTTATCGTTTACAAAAGTACTATAAATTTGTGAATATTCAAAAATTGTAGGCGGGGATTTGTCTGAATGGCGCAATTATGGTCTGTGGGGTGTCATGCATCCTCGGCCGGAGCGGGGAGCCGGGAAAGCATCTCCGCGCATGTCAGACCGGTAGCGGGGTGTCGCCAGAGAGGCGCGAGTTCGGCGAAGGGTTCTAGGAAGAAGCGGCGTTCGGCCAGGTGTATGTGGGGGATGGTCAGGTCGGGAGTGTCAACAGTCAGGTCGTCGGCGGCCATGATGTCAATGTCGATGACACGGTCGGCATATCTGCCGTCAGGCGTGCGGTGCGGGGTCGGGTTGAGTTCCGCCTCAATCTCCTTGATGTCGGCAAGCACATCGGCAGGTGACTTGTCGGTGATGACCATCACCGCGATGTTGGCGAAAGAGTTGGGGGAGAGGAATCCCCAGGGGCGTGACTCGACCATCGATGATGTCTCGAAATAGCCGTACCGGGCCTCGAGCGCGCGCAACGCGCGGCTGATGTTGAGCTTGCGGTTGCCGAGATTGGAACCTATGTTGAGAAAGTAGTGCACTTGATGAATGATGAGTGATGAATGATGAGTGATGAATTTGAGGGCAGTTAAGTGGGAGGTGCATAAGACTTATAAGGTGCATAAGACTTATAAAACTTATAAGATGTATAAGACGTATATGACTTATAAACTCTATGCGAATTCTCACACCCTAAACTCTGAAAAACACTAAATATAAAGCAGAATGCATAATGCATAATCTTTTACAATCATGCATTATGCATTCCGGTTTATGAATTGGCTTAAAGGGTCTTCTTTACCTCGACCTCCTCGTAGGCCTCGATAAGGTCTCCCTCGCGTATGTCGTTGTAGCCCTGCACGGAGAGGCCGCAGTCATATCCGGAGATGACCTCCTTGACGTCGTCCTTGAAGCGCTTGAGCGAGCCGAGCTCGCCGGTGTATATCACGATGCCGTCGCGGATCACGCGCACCTTCGACGAGCGCTTGATCTTGCCGTCACGCACGATAGCGCCGGCAATGGTGCCGACCTTCGAGATCTTGTAGGTCTGGAGCACCTCGGCCGTACCGGTGATCTCTTCCTTGATCTCGGGTGACAGGAGTCCCTCCATGGCGTCCTTGACCTCCTCGATAGCCTTGTAGATTACAGAATAGAGTCGGATCTCGACGCCCTCCTTCTCGGCCTCGCGGCGTGCGGCCGCAGACGGGCGCACCTGGAAACCGATGATGATGGCGTCGGAGGCTGCCGCGAGCGTCACGTCAGACTCGGAGATGGCGCCGACGCCCTTGTGGAGCACGTTGACCTGAATCTCGGGAGTCGAGAGTTTGAGCAGCGAGTCAGAAAGAGCCTCGACAGAACCGTCGACGTCTCCCTTGACCACGAGGTTGAGCTCGTGGAAGTCGTTGAGGGCGCGGCGGCGTCCGAGTTCCTCAAGTCCGAGGCGCTTGGTGGTGCGCATGCTCAGCTCGCGCTGCAGCTGCTCGCGCTTGGAGGCAATCTCGCGTGCCTCCTGCTCGGTGGCGAGCACATTGAATGTGTCACCGGCCTGCGGGGCACCGTTCAGACCGAGTATCAGCACCGGTGTGGCCGGCCCTGCCTCTGTGACGCGCTGGTTGCGCTCGTTGAACATCGCCTTGATCTTACCGTAGTTGGTGCCGGCCAGGATGACATCGCCTACGCGCAGCGTGCCGTTCTGCACGAGCACTGTGGCCACGTAGCCGCGGCCCTTGTCGAGCGACGACTCTATGACCGAGCCGATCGCGGCGCGGTCGGGGTTGGCCTTAAGGTCGAGCATCTCGGCCTCGAGAAGAACCTTCTCCATCAGGTCCTCTACGCCGATGCCTTTCTTGGCCGATATGTCCTGCGACTGGTACTTGCCGCCCCACTCCTCCACGAGATAGTTCATCGCGGCGAGTTGCTCCTTGATTTTGTCGGGATTGGCGGCTGGCTTATCTATCTTGTTGATGGCGAACACCATGGGGACGCCGGCTGCCGACGCGTGGTTGATGGCCTCGACGGTCTGGGGCATCACGTCGTCGTCGGCGGCGACAATGATGATGGCAAGGTCGGTGACCTTGGCGCCTCGCGCACGCATGGCGGTGAAGGCCTCATGCCCCGGGGTGTCGAGGAACGTTATGCGGCGTCCGTTGGGCAGTGTGACGTTGTAGGCGCCGATATGCTGTGTGATGCCTCCGGCCTCGCCGGCGATGACGTTGGCCTTACGGATATAGTCGAGCAGCGATGTCTTACCGTGGTCGACGTGTCCCATCACGGTGACGATCGGCGGTCGCGGCAGCAGGTCCTCCTCCTTGTCCTCGGGGTTATCGATGGCCTCGGTGACGTCAGCGCTGACAAACTCGGTCTCGAAGCCGAACTCCTCGGCCACGATATTGATTGTCTCGGCGTCGAGACGCTGGTTGATCGATACCATCACGCCTAAGTTCATGCAGGTGGCTATGACGTTGTTGACCGGCACATCCATGAGGCTGGCAAGGTCATTGGCAGTCACGAACTCCGTGATCTTGAGGATCTTGCTCTGTGCGGCCTCGCGCTCGGCGTTCTCCAGCTCGTGGCGGTGCATCTCCTCGCGCTTCTCCTTGCGGAACTTGACAGACTTCTTGGTGGTCTTGTTGGTGAGGCGTGCCAGAGTCTCCTTGACCTGCTTCTGTACATCCTCGCTGCTTACCTCAGGCTTTGCCTGACGGCGGTCACGGCGTTTGCCACGGTCGCCACGGCCCTGGCCCTGCTGGCCCTGGCCGCCTCCCTGACGGCTCTGGCCGTCGCCCGGCTTGCGGCGCGTGTCCGAGCCGAATCCGGGCTGCTGAGCAGCCTTGTCGACATCGACCTTCTCCTTGCCGATGCGCTTGCGCTTCTTGCGGTCGGCATTCTCGGCGCGACGCTCGTTCTTGCCCTTCTTCTTGGGGCGTGTGCTCTGGTTGATAGCCGAGAGGTCGATCTTGCCGAGCACCTTGAGCTCGGGGGCACTGGGAGCGCCGCCAAGACGGAAAGGCGTCTCCTTGGCCTCGCCGGTAGGAGTCTCGGCCTTGGGGGCCTCGGCTGCCTTAGCCTCCTGTCTGGGAGCCTCGGCTTTCGGAGCCTCGGGCTTTGGCTGTGTCTCTTTAGGCTCTGCCTTCACCTGGGGCTTAGCCTCCGGTTTGGGCGCGGGCTTCTCGGGGAGAGGCTGGGGCCTGGCAGGCTCTGCAGCCGGCTTGGGCTCGGCTGCCGGCCTGGGCTGCACAGGCTCCGGCTTGGCCTCTGTCTTTGGCTCGGGCTTAGGTTCCGGTTTCGGCTCCTGACGCACGGGCTCTGCCTCGGGTGCCTTCTGCACCTTGGGGGCCGGAGCGGGAGCCTCGGTTTTCTTGACAGCTGCGGCGTCAGTGGTTGCCTCCATGCCGGCACCCGGGTTGCTGAGGTCAATCGTACCCAGAATCTTCGGGCCGCGCAGTGTGGTACCCCTATCTTCGGAGACACGCGGATTTTTCTCCTTCTTCTCGTCGTGGCGCTGCTTGATGAATCTTTCGGCCACCGCCTTGGCGTCCTTGTCTTTGCTGAATTCCCGTGTGAGCAATTCAACGGCATCGTCGTCGATTCGGGCGTTCGGCCCGGCATCGACCTCGATGTTGTTTTTGCGCAGGAATTCCACCGCTGTGTTCACTCCTACGTTGAGGTCTTTTGCTACTTTACTTATCTTTGTGCGCATATGCTGTCGTTAGATTATACAATAAATTTGCCGGTGTGCGGCCGGGGCCGTGGAGAGTGCCGGCGGTCACTCCTCGTCGTCGAACTCGGCGCGGAGCACGGCGAGGACATTGTCGATGGTCTCGACCTCGAGGTCGGCCTGGTCGAGCACCTCGCGCGGGGCGTTCAGCACGGCCTTGGCTGTGCCGAGGCCCAGATCCTTGAGCGTCTCGATGACCCAGCCGTCGATCTCGTCGCGGAACTCGTCGAGGTATATATCCTCCTCACCCTCCTGGATGTCGCGGTAGACGTCGATGGTATAGCCCGTAAGCTTCTGGGCCAGGTATATGTTGAGTCCCTCCTTGCCGATGGCGAGGCTCACCTCGTCGGGGTGCAGGAACACCTCGGCCTTCTTCTCCTCCTCGTTGATACGCATCGAGGAGATCTTGGCGGGCGAGAGGGCGCGCTGTATATAGAGCTGCGGGTTGGCGGTGTACGATATCACGTCGATGTTCTCATTGCGGAGCTCGCGGGTGATGCCGTGGATGCGGGTGCCCTTGATGCCTACGCAGGCACCGACGGGGTCGATGCGCTCGTCATAGCTCTCGACGGCGATCTTGGCGCGCTTGCCAGGCTTGCGGGCAACATCCTTGATCGTGATCAGGCCGTCGTGTATCTCGGGTACCTCCATCTCGAACAGCCGGCGCAGGAAACGCGGGTCCGTGCGCGAGATGATGACCTTCGGGTTGTTGTTCTGGTTGTCGACACGCTTCACGATGGCGCGGACCATGTCGCCCTTGTGGAAGAAGTCTCCCGGTATCTGCTCCTCTTTCGGCAGGATAAGCTCGTTCTGGTCCTCGTCGATCAGAAGCATCTCGCGTTTCCAGATCTGGTGAACCTCAGCGGTGACAACCTCGCCCTCGACCTCCTTGAACTTGGAGTAGATGGCGTCCTTCTGCAGGTCGAGGATCTTCGACTGAAGCGTCTGACGCAGGTTGAGGATGGCGCGGCGGCCGAACTTCTCGAAGAATATCTGCTTGGCCACCTCCTCGCCGATCTCGCACTCGGGGTCGATCTCGCGGGCATCGGTCAGCCCTATCTCCATGTTGGGGTTCTCTACCTCGCCGTCGGGCACGACATTGAGGTTCTGGTAGATCTCGCAGTCCCCCTTGTCGGGGTTCATGATGACGTCGAAGTTCTCGTCAGAACCGAACTGGTTGGCCAGCGCCTTGCGGAATGACTCCTCAAGCACCGATATCATTGTGGTCTTGTCGATGTTCTTGAGTTCCTTGAACTCGGCGAACCGGTCGACCATATTTACTGTCTCTGCTTTTTTTGCCATAAGACTTTATCTATCTTCTTTATGATGTTTCCTTATTATCTTTTTTTGTCAGAACTCGAGCTCGTATCTCACAGACTTGACGCCTGTGTAGGGAAAGGTGAGGGACTCGGTCTGCTCCACCGGGCGCTTGGCCCCCTCGGGGCGCACCTTGACCGTGACGTCGACGGTAAACGAGTCATCGCCCGCGCCGGTCAGCACGCCGTGAAGCTTGCGTCCGTCTGCCGTGAGCACCTCAACCGTGTTGCCGATGTTCTTCTCGTACTGGGCGCGCACCTTGAACGGCGATGTCAGGCCCGCCGAGCCGACCTCGAGCTCGTAGTCCTCGTCGTCGCGGGGAAAGGCCTCCTCGATGGCCCGTGTCAACCCGACGCAGTAGTCGATGTCGACACTTCCCATTGAGTCTATCTCCACTTTTATCTCGTTGCTCTTGCTCACAGTCACGTCAACGAGGAAATAGTCTGTACCCTCGAGACGCCCCGTTATGAAGTCCTGAAGCGCTTGCTTGTCTATCATAATGTATTAAAAAATGCGGAGAGGACTTGCGTCCCCTCCGGAATTCTTCTGCAAAGATAATAAATAAATACGGGAATGTCTACTCCATGACCTCCGTTTATGCCGCGACTGCTCTGAAATTGCCCGTATTTAACATTATTTATAATTATTTAACGCTTGAATTGCATCATGTGCTCATGAAATCTCGATGTCGAGTTGCTTTAGCCAGTTGCCGAGGCGAGGGTTGTCGGTGACGGCCTTTTTCAGGAATTCCTGGGGCGGAAGGTATTTGACAATCTCCTTGTCGGGGTTGATGATGGCCTTGACGGTCAGGAAATCATTGTTGAGCCGCTCGCGCAGGAATCTGAGCAGCCGTGGCATTGCCGACTCGAAAGCCTGCTGCTGTGCCGGATGGTCGACCATGACGTCAAACTCGAGGTTCTCTCGGCGCATGGGGGTGGCGTTCCGCATGGCGCTGACGAGAATCTGCTGCTCAGGCACCGAGCGTATGAACTCACTCCAGGCCTGCATGAATGCCTCGTCGGTGAATTCCTCGCGCTTACGCTCGAGGCTTCCGGCAGAAATGGCTGCGCCCGGCTTCATCTGGAATGAGTGCGGCCGCGCGCCGGGGCGGCGTGGAGCCGGGGCGGCAGGTGCCTGGGGCTGTGGCGCGGGACGTGCCGGTGCGGGTGCGGCCGGAGGTATCGGTATGCTCATCGCCGGTGTTGCTGTGACAGCTACGGGTGCCGGCGGTTCGGCGGCTGAGACCTGTGTCGGCGCCGGTGCGGCATATGATGCCGATGTGGCCGGCTTTGTGGCCCGGGGAGGCTCCGATGGGTTCCGCAGGGCCACTGGGCGGTCGGGAGCGTCAAAAGGGGGCTGCGCGGGGGCGAGAAGCTGGCACAGGCGTATCAGTGTCAGCTCGACGAGCAGCTGCTTGTTCGATGAGGTGCGGTAGTTGAGGTCGCACTCGTTGAGGAGCCGCATGGCGGCATAGTACCACTGCAGCGGCAGCGAGCCGGCCTGCGCCACGAGTCGCTGTCCGACATCGTCGGGTGTCTCGAGCAGCGGCAGCGTGCGCTTGTCGGCGGCCACCATCAGGTCGCGGACATGCTGCGCGAGGCTGTTGACGAAGAAGAGGGAGTCGAAACCCCGGTCGCGAACCTCCTTGTAGAGGAGCAGGGCCTCGCCGGCGTCGCCGCGCGCGAATGTGTCGACCAGCCGGAAGAAGTAGTCGTAGTCGAGCACGTTGAGGTTGCGGACAGTGGCCTCATAGGTCACGTTGCCGTGGCACGAGGTGGCCACCTGGTCGAATATCGAGAGGGCGTCGCGCATCGCGCCGTCGGCCTTGCGCGCTATCACTCCTAAGGCCTTGCGGTCGGCGGTGATGCCCTCCTGCCCGGCTACGTACTCAAGGTGGTCTACCATGTCGTTGATGGTGATCCGCTTGAAGTCATAGATCTGGCAGCGGCTGAGGATCGTCGGTATGACCTTGTGCTTCTCGGTGGTGGCCAGGATGAATATGGCGTATGACGGCGGTTCCTCGAGTGTCTTGAGGAAGGCGTTGAACGCTGCCGACGAGAGCATGTGTACCTCGTCGATGATGAACACGCGGTACTTGCCGACCTGCGGCGGGATGTTGACCTGCTCAGTGACGGCGCGGATGTCGTCGACGCTGTTGTTGGATGCCGCGTCGAGCTCCATCAGGTTGAAGGAGTTGCCTCGGTCTATGGCGCGGCATGACTCGCACTCGCCGCAGGCCTCGCCGTCGGCGGTGGGGGAGAGGCAGTTGATGGTCCGGGCGAAGATGCGGGCGCATGATGTCTTGCCGACACCGCGCGGGCCACAGAAAAGGTAGGCGTGGGCCAGACGTCCCGACTCGATCGCCCCCTTGAGCGTCGAGGTCAGGTTCTGCTGCCCGACAACGCTATGGAACGTGGCAGGCCGGTATTTCCTGGCACTGACTATATATTGCTCACTCATATTGCTTGTTTCGGATTGTACACGTGTGCATAAATGTCGCATTGCGTGTTTGTGTTGCAAATATACAATAAAATTCCTAATTATTTGTAGTATTAGAGACAAACTTAAGTGACCCCTAACCCCTAAACCCTCACCCCTATGATTAAAATGATGCTGTTAGCCGGGGCCGGCGGCTTTGTCGGAACCTGTGGGCGGTTCCTGGTCGGCAAGTGGAGCGCGGGAATGTTTCACGGCTCTTTCCCGATGGGCACATTCCTCGTGAATATCATCGGCTGTTTCATAATCGGCCTTCTGTTCGGCCTGCTCGAGAAGGCGCATGTCATGACGCCCGGCGAGAACGTCATGCTCATCACCGGTTTCTGCGGCGGCTTCACCACATTCTCGTCGTTTGCCGACGACATGTGGGTACTCGGCAACAAGGGCGACTGGACAACATTCATCCTCTACCTTGTGGCAAGCGTAGTGCTCGGCGTCCTGTCAGTATGGGCCGGCCGCGCCCTGATCCGCTGACCGCTAACCCGCAGACTCTCCGATCTGCAATCCTGCCGACACAAAACCGCCCGGGCTGACAGTCTCACTGTCGACCCGGGCGGTTTTGATTAAAGACCAGTATTGTTTATTTTAGAATGTATTTCTTCCCGTCCCGGATATAGATATTCCCGGGAACCGGCTTATCCACCTTTTTACCGAATACATCGTATATGATGGCGGATGGCTCTTTCCGGCCATTATCTACTTGCTTGATACCGGAAGATGGGAAATCATCGGTTTCTATGAAATTCGTGAAGTAATTCCAGCCCCACGCATTGCGGTATAACTCAGCAGAACCAATAGGCACATAAACAGGAGTATCCTGAGGGGTTCGGTTTACAAAGTCATCACCGTAATCCCCAAATGGTGTCGAGCCGGGATTTAGTTCGCTATCTATGCAGAGGGGCGGTATTTCAGCTGCACAGTAGATACTTTTTACGTTTTTCCAGTATTCACAACTTTCAGCACCCAAAGTTTCTAATGTGGAAGGGAAATAGATCGTTTTCAATCCCTTGCAATAGTACAGTCCCTCACGCCCTATAGACTTCAATTTGGATGAAAGTTTAAGTTCTTGAAGCTTACCGCACTGCCAGAAGGCTCTGTCCCCAATTTCCTCAATGGCATTAGGGTTTTCTATTATAAATTCTTTCAATTCTATACAGTTGTCTACGAAACTGTTGGGCATTAATTTCACATTCCCCGGAAAACGAACCTTTTCAAGTTCATAGTTTAACGCAAAATGATCGCCCCCGGGGAAAGACTGACATGAATTCGGCAGTATGACTTCCTTTAAACGGGTTGCATAAAATGCTCCATCGCCGATTTCTTCCAGACCATCGGGGAAATTACATTCTGTGATTTTAGTTGAGAAGAATGCGCCGTCATTGATTCTCTTCAAAGTTGTTGGAAGGACAACCTTGCCGGTCAATGCCTTGCAATTGACAAATGCCATATAACCAATCTCTTCCACTCCCTCAGGAATGACAAGAGGGTTGACATTCAAGCTGATGCAGTCCGAAAAGCATCTTCTTCTGATTGCTTTTAAAGAGGTAGGGAAGTTTACATCTTCAAGATCAATGGCGTAACAGAATGCCCCTTCACCTATCTCCTCCAATCCTTCGGGGAGTATAATTCTGCGCAAAGGGATGCAATCTATATAGCCTGCACCGGGAGTTAATTGCTCTGATGGATACCAAAATGCGTCCTTTGGAAGTCTATTGTCCTGTACTTGCGCATATTCAAGGTTGGCTACAGTCAAGCCTCCGTAGAAACTGCTGCTCCAGATCGTATGTAAATCCGCCGCATCAATTGGACCACGCACTACAAGTGAATCAATATTATTTATCTCATCTCCAAGCACGGATTCAAGAGTCCCGGATTTTGTCAGTGTTACATCTTTGAATCTCACCTCCGATCGTGTAGGCACTTTCTTCACCCTCGCATTTCGAGGAAGGTTCTCAAAATCAAATATCGTAATACGCGTTTCTGTCTCTTTGAAAAGGGACTCAGTCTGTTCATTGGCGCATTTCGAGATATTGCCTAAATGCACGAGGTCATGCTCTTGGGCATACAACTGTGAGATGCAGATGCAAAATACTCCAATAATTAAAAGAAATTTTTTCATATCAGTTAGATTTGTTGTTTTAACTGTTGCAAATATATTATTATAAAAGTTTTCTAACAAGAATAAAAGTTTGACGGACTGAAAATTTAATTTATTAATTACTAACCAACTATAAGATTAAGATCTCGTTATTTCTATGACGCATCCGCCAAAGTTTGACAATGGCCTTTAGGAGAACAGAAATCTCACTAAATAGTCTCTGTGCAAGATGGTTTCTAATCCCCAACAATAACTCGTTGATGCTATAATTGCTTCATAAGTTTCCGAATATATATTCCTATGTTGGTCTGATGTTCATCAATGCAAAGTTTCTTTCGGACATCACTGCTGATATGATAATGCCGTTTCAACTGCATATATTCCCCGGCCTCTTTTCCCCGGAGACCAATCGCGTAAAGGCAGATATAATTGATTTCTGATTCTGTCAGTCCGTGGTCTTCTAAATATTCAATGAACCTCGGATGAGATGCTTTGAATGCAAGGCGAGTCGTATTCATAAACTCATCCTTATCTTGAATAAGCTTGTCTCTCCAGTCTCCGTAGGATTTAGCGTAAGCATCATTATCAGTAATCTGCGCGGCCAACAGACCATTTAACATTTCAATCCTGATCTTTATAGCCTCTTCTATGGGCTTGGCAAGATCCTCTCTCTTTTCCAATATTTCTTTAAGTGATGAACTTTCATCCTTTAATTGCTCTATTTTAAGACGGAGATTTTCAGTCGCTAACGATTGACGCTCACACTCCAACTCGGCAGTCTGCTTTTCAAGAATCGCGTTATGCCTCTCCAATTCAAGTTTCTCATTTGTCTGTTGAAGATTCTTCTTCTCCAGTTCGGCTTGATAATTTCTCAGCTCAAGATTTTCGTTTTCTTTTTTTAGGTTTTCCTGCTCAAGGAGCAGTCTTTTATTTTCTTGTTCTTCCAGTAAGTTCTTTGCCTTACTTAATCGATAACGATAATATATGTATCCAATAATTATTAGCAACACAAACGCCACGCATAGGCTCAGCCAAATAAACCGATCCCTCTTCTGGAGCTTCAGAAGGTTGGATTTCTCCATATCATGACGCTCTTGGGCGAAAAGCAAGTCGTGTGAGAATATATTCTGATGTATCGACTCAATAGTGGTAGAAAAATTTCTGTAAGCTTCCAGTGCATCAGCGTAATCTCCATTTTGTTCAAATATGTCTGAGATTACTGCATAATATTTCAAAGAATGTCTTACATCAGATGAAGAGTCAATTAAATCTATAAATCTTTTTGCATTATAAGCATCCCCAATTTTACTATATGCCTGCGCTATATCAATTTTGGTCATATCCTCTATGGAATCTCCTAAATTATAGTAATTCAGCGCATCCAATATATCATCTCTCTTTCCAAATGTAATAGCATATAATAAAACATATGGAGATATAGCCGAGGCATATTCGGGATTGATGCTTACTTTACTATGTGCGATTGACATTATACTGTCAGCAAGATTCTTATCACCGTTCAGAATACTGCCATCCAAAACATTGGCAAGGCTTAATATTTCATAATCAGGACGTCCCGATTCCCTATATAATTCAGCCGCTTCAAGATTGACTTTAATAAAATCATCAAACTTATAGGTTGTGTATAAAATCGTTCCTTGCGCAACTAAAAGATTAGCCATCGTCAAAGTATCCGATGCCTGTCCACAATATTCTCTGCCTCGCATGAAGCTTTGCATGGCCGAATCATTATTTTCACGATTCTGATATATACGTCCCTGATAATAATAGGTCCTCAGTTTTTCATCAGCCGTACCCTTCCTTAAGAAGTAGTCAATGGCCGGCTGGAGAATATCGAAACTTGTGGTATCAATATAATTCTTATCCAACGCCATTGATTTCAAAAGAGCATAACGTGCTTTTTCTTTCTTGTTACCGAGTGTCTCTGTATTTAAAGAATTTAATATTGATAGGGCTGAATCCGGTCTTGAGTCCATTAGGTGGTCTGCAAGATTCAGTTTCTCTATCCCAGTATTGTTTCGGTCACAGGTGGTTATAGTTAAGATTACTGTTGCCAGAAATAATATCATTAAGATCTTTAGTGATTTAGGCATCATATCCATATTGTTAAACTGCGCAAGTCGAGTAAATGGGAGGAAGGCTCCCGGTAGTCAAAAGTCGTTCTGTCATGAGCATCTTAAGTCTATTGATTTTCGGCATGGCATCTGGTTTGGACTGCTAAGATAATGAAAAAAATTCATTTACAACCAATTTTAGGCGAATCTTTTGAATCTCCAGAGGACTAATCCTTAAGGTCCTTGCCGACAAGGAATGCCTCTGCTTTTGCAAGCCTCGTCGATATTTTATAACTTCGCGGTCATGAACAATCCGTTTGACTATACGCCTGATGCTTCCTGCGATGTAGCCTTCCACCGGCTCACTGCCAGGCTCGAGAAACTGCGGGCAAGCAATGACCCCGCAGATCTCAGGTTTCTCAGCGAGCTCGAGGCCGGGAAGATGCTCGGCGTGCTGATAGCCCGCGACGTCTCAGGTATGCGCCATACGCTCTATGCCTTCTCAGGCCAGTTGGGCGACGGTGGTTTCAATTACCCCGATTTTGTAGGTCCGGTGTTCGACTATCTGCTGCCCGGCGGATATTTCAAGGCGCATGAGGCGGCAATTTCCCGCCAGAACGGGGAGATAGCCCGGTTTGAGTCGGAGACACTACGCAGGGTGCGGGGGGAATATGACCGTGCGGCAGATGCCATGAAGGCCGAGATCGCCGGTTATAAGACAAAATGCCGGCTCTCGAAACTTGAGCGTGACTCCAGGAGGAAGGAGGGTGGGGTAGATGAGAAGGAATTAGGCGCGATGACGCGGCAGAGCCAGTTCGAGAAAGCCGAACTGCACCGCCTTAAGAAGCGGCTTGAGGCTGAATTATCTCCTCTTGAGGAGATGCTGCGCGAGGCAGAGGCGCGATTGGAAGCCATGAGGGAAAAGCGCCGTGCCGACTCCGAGGCATTGCAGCAGTGGCTTGCCGATAATTTAAAAGTGCTGAACGCCCGGGGTGAGAGCCGGAGCCTGAGCGAGATATTCGCCGGGACCGCGATGAAGAATCCGCCGTCGGGTGCCGGGGAGTGCTGTGCCCCGAAACTTCTTCAGGCAGCATACCTGCGAGGCTTGGCGCCGTTGGCGATGGCGGAATACTGGTATGGCAAACCCAAGGATGGTGAGGTGCGGGTACACGGGCATCATTACCCGGCGTGTCGCGGCAAGTGCCGCCCGGTGCTTGGCTGGATGCTTCAGGGACTCGACGTAACGCCCCCTCTCGACAGCCTCTCCTTGCCCCAGCAGAAGGAATATCAGCCGGAGGTGGTATACGAGAACCGATGGTTCTGCGTCGTCGACAAACCGAGCGGCATGCTGTCGGTGCCGGGCAAGTCGGGGGCGGTGTCCCTGCAGCAATGGCTGTCGGATAGATACGGCGCCGACAGGGATGTCAGGATGGTACATCGACTTGATCAGGATACCTCGGGACTCCTTATCGCAGCTTTCGGTCAGGAGACATACAAGATATTGCAGTCGCTGTTCGCGATGCGTAAGGTTCGGAAGACCTATGTGGCAGACCTGGAGGGAGACTACAGGGAACGTGGCGTGGCGCGTCGGGGACGCATAGAAATGCCGCTCGCGCCCGACTGGCTCGACCGGCCCCGACAGCGGGTGGCACTTGCCGACGGCAAGGAGGCGGTGACGGACTATGAATTCACCGATGTAACGGATGACCGCAGCCGGGTACTGTTCCACCCGCTTACGGGACGCACCCATCAGTTGCGCGTGCATGCTGCCTCCGTCCGAGGTCTCGGCATGCCGATAGCCGGTGACCGCCTCTATGGAGACAAGTCAGGAAGAGCAGTAACCCGTCTTCACCTGCATGCCCATAAGATAGAATTCACATTCCCGCTTGACGGCCAGGACTACAGTTTCGAGTCACCGGTGCCGTTTTGAAATTGTTGCGTACTGAACCCTGGCTATGGATAAGACGTTGAGTTGTTGATGCGTATTATATTTGTAATGACAGTGATGTGGGTGCTGCTGTGCGGTTGCTCGGGTAGAGCGGCTGACCAGGTAACTGACCCATGTCGGAATATGGAGGATACAGAAATGAAAGAGATTTATTTTGCCGGAGGTTGCTTCTGGGGAACAGAGCATTTCTTCTCGAAAGTAAAAGGAGTGACAGAAACCGAGGCAGGCTATGCCAACAGCCGGGTACCCTCGCCTTCCTACCGCGAGGTATGCTCAGGAGCGACCGGAGCCGCTGAGACTGTAAGGGTCGTCTATGACCCGGAGGTGGTGTCGCTGCCGTTCCTTATTGAATTATATTTCAAGACTATTGATCCGACAATCCTTAACCGTCAGGGTAACGATGTCGGCACGCAGTACCGCACAGGGATCTTTTATACTGACGCCGCCGACCGTGCCCTCATTGATGATGCGGTTGACCGGGAGAGGGCGCATTACGCACGTCCGATAGTCGTGGAGGTAAGCCGGCTGGAGAATTTCTATCCGGCAGAGGATTATCATCAGCAATACCTGGAGAAGAATCCCGGCGGATATTGCCACATCAGCCCGGGCATGATGAGAATGGCCGCGGAGGCTAAGGATCCATATCTCGGGAATCACAAAGATAATATCAGTCAAGAGGGTAGGTATAGGAAACCTACTGACGAGGAGTTGCGTCGCAAACTGACAGCGGAACAGTACGCGGTTACACAGCAGAGTGCGACCGAGCGGCCATATACCAATGAGTATGATGATGAATTCCGGCCCGGGATATATGTGGATATCACCACCGGTCAACCGCTGTTCGTATCGACAGACAAGTTCGACTCAGGGTGCGGGTGGCCGGCATTCAGCAGGCCGATATCGCCCGATTTGCTGACGGAGGTTCCCGACAGTTCACACGGCATGAGGCGCGTGGAGGTGCGTAGCGCACTTGGTGACGCACATTTGGGCCATGTGTTTACCGACGGACCCCGTTCGAGCGGGGGACTGAGATACTGTATCAACAGCGCTTCCCTACGGTTCATCCCCAAATCCGAGATGGAAGCCGAGGGCTATGGCGAATACCTCCCCCTGGTCAAACCCTGACGGAACGTAGCAAAGAGTGTCTATCTTTTAACAGGACATGGATTAAATTTCTCGTAATTTTCAAGGTGCCTCTTAATTTAGAGGTATCTTGAAAATGATTACTTGTCTTTCTCTTTCATCTTGGCTTTGGCGTTGAGGGTCTTGATGGTTTCAAGATAGGCTCGCTCTACCGGGGATAGTTCGCGAACCTGAAACTTGCGATATTCCTCGCGGGCTTTGTCCATCGCCTGCTGATGGCTGACGGTGCCAGGCCCGGTGAGAAGAGCCTCTCCGGTCGATGAGAGAATCGTGTCGAGCTGTTGCACATAGTCGCTCATATACATCGGGCGACGTTTTATGGCTTGAATCTCGGCGAAATCGAAATATCCAGAAACAAGATTGTTGAGAATTTTCAATTCATTTTCACTTAGATAATTCTTGGCAATCTGTGCATCTCGAAGTGTGGGGTGATCGCCCTTGAACGATGTCAGACCCATCATCGGGGCATCCGCATCAGCCCGCTTGAAAATCACCTCGGCAGCGGTGTTTCCATGCGCAGCGAAATGAAGTTTGTTCTGAACAATCTTGAAGAACTCAACCGATATCTCTGAACGAGGGTCATAGTCGACCGCCGTAGCGTACAGGTCGAGTACCTGACGGTACATTACTTTCTCAGAGGACCGGATGTCTCGGATACGGTCGAGTAACTCGTGCCAATATGCGCCGCCGCCGTTCCCTTTCAGCCGCTCATCGTCCATAGTGAATCCTTTGATGATATACTCCTTCAGGCGTTCAGTAGCCCACTTCCTGAAGTGGGTGGCTATCACCGACCGGATACGATACCCCAGTGAGATGATCATGTCGAGATTATACATAGGAATCTCTCGTGTCACCTGTCGTGAACCTTCCTGACGAACCTGTAAGAAATTCTTACAGGTTGCCTGTTCGTTCAATTCTTCTTCAGCATATATGTTCCGAATGTGCTGAACGATATTCGGTCGCGTTGTATGAAACAGTTCAGCCATCTGCTGCTGCGACAGCCATACGGTCTCTCCGGTAAACTGTACTTCGACGCGCGTCTCGCCATCCTCGCTCCGGTATATGATTATCTCATTGTTTCCGTCCATATTAATCAGTCATCTTATTCACAAGCAAAATTAATCATAATTTCTGGAAATCGGCTTTATTATGCTTTACAGCATAATTTTATTTTTGATTAATCTGTTGCACGAATAAAAAATTAATCATAACTTTGCCGTTGCAGACCGCAATGCAGCCACGCCAGTTGGGAGAGGTCCGTCAGGGCCGACCTCACGGTCTGGGGTTGAGCGGAGCGGGATGTATCGTGGGCGCGAATAGTCGTGCCTGGATTGATATACATAGAAAGCGTCTATCCGCGCTGATTCTTGACAAATCGAAATTCTCGCAAAATTTCAAGTCTAAGTCAAGGGTTGAGCAACGGCAGATGCCCGTGGTAATGTGATTATCCCGCATTCGGCATGGTATTCCGGGAGGAATATAGCCGGATGCCATGATTGCATATACTGGCGTGGGCTTCTGGCGTTGCCGTCCGACTTAGACTGGGCAATGCGAGAAGCCTCGATTTGTAGGACGGCAACCGATACAGATTCCTGCGCTTTTTCTTTTAGCTAACCTAACGCCAAAGAGGGGAGTCCAGCGGCATACGAAATGTATGGAGAATGTCTTTTTTGAACCGTGGGTAGGCGAAAATTATGCAACAGGCGGCATTTTCGGCAAGAGAATTCTCGTATTGGGCGAAAGCCATTATTGCGGCGGTTGCGATAATTGTGGAAATCCTTCCAACAGTGGGGAATGTTCGCAATTCACTACCGAAAAATGCGTCAAGCCTTATCTGAATGGAGAGGCCGGGAAATGGGGAGCGACTTTCAAAAAGTTCGAGCAGACAATGGTGGAGGGTGAAATCGACGATAATCTCCGGAAAGCCATCTGGAACTCCGTCATCTTTTACAACTATCTGCAGATTTCCATGACTCAACCCAGACAGAGTGGCATATGGGACGATTATAGAAGCAGTGAGGATGCTTTTTTTGAGGTGCTGGAGAAATACCGCCCGCAACTTATTATTGCCTGGGGTGTCTCGCGCATGTACTATAACATGCCGGGGGGAGACGCATGGAAAGCGGGAGAAGAGAAGATTATAGAAAACTATAGCATCCGTAATGGATACTACATTCTTTCGGATGGAACCGAAGTAAGAATCATCTGGATATATCATCCTTCCGCCGGTTTTTCGCCGGACTGGTGGCGAAATGTTGTGCTTTCCGAAATTCAATCTGTCAATCAAAAATAAGTTTGTATATGAAAACAGGACTATCATCATGGCTGTATCGTATGATGCTTCTGGTAATATTGGCGCTTTTCTCGGTCAATGCATCAGCAAATATAGGCCCATATGACCTTTGTTTAGATGGCATTTATTATGAATTTATATATAGTATTGAATTAAGAGGTTTGGCACTGAAAGTAGTGGGAGTCGAGAGCGGCATTCAGAACGTCATCATTCCCACCCAAGTAGAGTATAAAAACACGACATATTTGGTAAAAAGTATAGGTTTTAATGCTTTTAGAGAGCGCTCTGACATCATATCCGTGACAATACCCACATCCGTTACTAAGATTGAGGGAGGCGCATTCATCCGATGCAGCAGTCTAACTTCTGTGGCAATTCCCCCTTCTGTTACTAATATTGAAGGATCAACATTCCTGGGATGCAGCAGCCTTACTTCGATGACAATTCCCCCTTCTGTTACTTA
>WGUO01000032.1 GCA_014867205.1 Muribaculaceae bacterium
CAGGGGGGCCGGGGGCAGTCGGGAGAGCGCCGGGAGCTCGCCCCGGAGTGAAATTTGCAAATCACGGCGGAAATATCTAACTTTGTGACCTGAATGGGGAGAGGCCCGCTCCTTCTCCCCTCGCAATAACAACTCCGCAGATAATGAAAGAACTCTTTTCCTTTCTCAAAAGATACGCCTCCCCCTATAAGAAGGACATACTGCTCAGCGTCATCTTCAACCTGTTGACGGCTTTCTTCACGCTGTTCTCGTTCGCGTTCATCATACCGATCCTGCAGATGCTCTTCGGGATGGATGCCACCGAATACTCGCACATGGCCATGGGCAGCGCCTCGGCCGGCGAGGTGGTCAAGAACAATTTCTACTACTACATGTCGCAGCTTATCCGGGAGCACGGGCCCTCGTTCACCCTGGCCCTGCTCGGCGTGATGCTGGTGATGACATGCCTCATCAAGGTGATGACAGCCTACCTGAGCGAATACTTCACCATCCCGATGCAGAACGGCGTGGTGCGCGACATCCGCCGCGAGATGTACGACAAGATCGTGTCGCTTCCAATCGGCTTCTTCACCTCCGAGCGCAAGGGCGACATAATGGCGCGCCTCTCGGGCGACGTGCAGGAGGTGCAGAACTCGGTCATGGCCAGCCTATTCTCGCTGGTCAAATACCCGATAATGATAATCGCCTGCCTGGGCATGATGCTCGTGGTGAGCTGGAAACTAACCATATTCGTGTTCATCATGCTCCCCTTTGTTGGTGGAGTGATGGGCGTCGTGGGCAAGAAGCTCAAGGCCAAGTCGCTCGCCTCGCAGAACAAGTGGGGCGAGATCCTCTCCAACGCCGAGGAGACTATCGGCGGCCTCCGTGTCATCAAGGCCTTCAACGCAGAGAAGGTTATGGAGCGCAGGTTCAACCGCCAGACGCAGGACTTCTACCGCATCAACAACAGCGTGAGCCGCCGCACGGCCCTGGCCCACCCCATGAGCGAGTTCCTCGGCACTACGGCCGTGGCCATCATCCTCTGGTTCGGGGGCAGCCTGATCCTGTCGAACAGCTCCGACATCGACGCGGCGGCCTTCATCTACTACATGGTCATGTTCTACAGCATGATCAATCCGGCCAAGGACCTGTCGAAGACATCATATACCGTGCGCAAGGGCATGGCCGCCAAGGAGCGCATCGACAAGATACTCGACGCGGTGAATCCCATCACCGACCCGGCGGACCCGAGGCCGCTGCCGCGCGACGCCGGCCGCAAGAGCAGCGTGACGTTCCGCAACGTGTCGTTCGGATATACAGGCGAGCATGACGTGCTGCGCGACATATCGCTTGACGTCAGGCCGGGAGAGACGGTGGCCATCGTCGGGCAGTCAGGCTCGGGCAAGTCGACGCTCGTCGACCTTATCCCGCGCTTCTGGGACGTGGAGCGCGGCGAGGTGATGGTCGACGGCATCAATGTCAAGGACCTGCGCGTCAAGGAGCTGCGCTCGCTGATGGGGAACGTCAACCAGGAGGCCATACTCTTCAACGACACGATCTTCAACAACATAGCCTTCGGAGTCGAGAACGCCACACGCGCCCAGGTCGAGGAGGCCGCGAGGATCGCCAACGCCCATGACTTCATCATGGAGACCGAGCATGGCTATGACACCGAGATAGGCGACCGCGGATGCCGCCTCTCCGGCGGACAGCGCCAGCGCATCAGCATCGCCCGCGCGATCCTCAAGAACCCCTCGATACTGATCCTCGACGAGGCAACCTCGGCGCTCGACACCGAGAGCGAGCGGCTCGTGCAGGAGGCCCTCGAGAAACTGATGAAAGACCGCACCACCATAGTGATAGCCCATCGCCTGTCGACAATCGTAAATGCCGACAGGATCTGCGTGCTCAACGAGGGCGAGATCGCCGAGATCGGCACGCACGACGAGCTGATAGCTCGCGGAGGAATCTACCGCAGGCTCGTGGAGATGCAGCAGGTTTAATGTTCCTTACTGAAAATAGATTGATTATGGAAAACGAAAGCGACAAGGATAAAGCCGGGCAGACGCCACCCGAGATACCGGAGAGCGTAAAAGTCGACGAGGAATGGGCGGAGCGCCTCGGTGTGGATTTCGACCGCGAGCGGGCCGCAACGCCCCCGCCGGTGCCTGAGGGCAAGCCCCGTCAGACAGTGCCTCCTCACCCCATGTATGTGATGGACCCGGCCTCGGAGCCTCTCCAGCCGATGCGGGAGCCAATGCCCCCGACATATATGGTCTGGTCGATACTGGCCACGATATGCTGCTGTCTGCCGGCCGGCATCGCGGCCATCGTGTTCAGCGCCGGTGTAAGCTCGCGCTATTTCGCGCGCGACTATGAGGGTGCCCGCCGCGCCTCGCGCCGGGCCGAGATATGGATTATCGTCTCGATAGTGACCGGCGTGGTGTTCAACGCGCTCTATATGCCGCTGTCGCTCCTGCTGCCGTGATGAGGCGCGGCATGCGGGCCAGGCGCGCCACACTGCTCGGCATCGCCGTGGCGGCGGCCGTCGCCGTCATCTATTTCACGGTCGACCCGGCGCACAGCGCCTGGATTCCGAAGTGCGCCTTCCACTCGATCACCGGCTACGACTGCCCCGGCTGCGGCAGCCAGCGGATGCTGCACGCGCTGCTGCATGGCGACTTCGCTGCCGCATGGCAGGCAAACGCCTTCATCATCTGCGTCGCGCCGCTGCTGGCCCTGATGGCTTATGCAGCGGCCACAAGGCAACGGCATCCCCTCCTTTACAGCCGCCTCAACTCGCTGCCGGTCATAATAATCCTCACCGTCGCCCTGATTGCATGGTCAATCCTCCGAAACACAATATAATGATGAATGATAAATTATGAATGATGATTTATTAATGATAAATTATGAATGATGATTTATTAATGATAAATTATGAATGATGATTTCTTAATGATAAATTATGAATGATGAATTATGAATGTAGAGTGTAAAGCGTGGAGTGTGGAACGTGGAACGTGGAACGTGGAATGTGGAGTGTGGAGTGTGGAATGTGGAGTGTGGAGTGTGGAATGTCAAATGATTCATAACTCATCATTCATTAATAATTCATAATTTATCATTCATAACTCATCATTAATTTATCATTCATAACTCATCATTAATTTATAATTCATCATTCATAACTCATCATTAATTTATCATTCATCATTCATAACTCATAATTAGTATTATGCGACCCTTATTCATAGTGGGCTATATGGCCTGCGGCAAGACGACCTTCGGCCGGGCGCTGGCCCGCGCAGCCGGTCGTGAGTTCATCGACCTCGACTTCTACATCGAGCAGCGTTTCCGCAAGGCCATTCCAGAGATTTTCGCCGGGCGCGGCGAGGATGGCTTCCGCCGCATGGAGGGCGCCATGCTCCGCGAGGTCGGGGAGTTCGAGGATGTCATCATATCCTGCGGAGGGGGCACCCCCTGCTTCCTCGACAACATGGACTATATGCTCGCGCGCGGCACAGTGGTCTTTCTTGAGGCCACTCCGGCCTGCATCACCCGGCGCATCATAGCCAACAGCTCGCGCCGCCCCCTGATGGCCGGCAAGTCGCCCGCTGAGATCGCCGACGCCGTCGACGCCGGACTCAGGTCGCGCATGCCCCACTACACCCGGGCCCACATCACCTTTCCCGGCGACGAGCTCGAGGACCGCCGCCAGATCAGCGCCTCCGTCGCCCGCTTCCTCAACCTCCATCCGGACCTTATGTGACACGGCTCCGGCTTTTTTTCGCTGACACTGCGGTGTTTTAAAAAAAATTTAGTAACTTTGCCTTCAGCAGGCGCCGGGGCGACCCGGCAGCCCCGTAATGCTTCACAAAACATCAAAAACGGCATTGTTATGACAGACTCGAAGAAAAACACATCGGTTGCCCCTCAGCCTGAGGTAGCGGAAGTCGAGAGGACTCCCAAGGGCATCCATGTCGGCTTGCTCGGCAATTATTCCGATACCGACGAGACCCGCTTTCTGCTCACCCCCGAGGCGTGCGGCCTGCTGACATCGGCGGGAGTACGCATCTCGATGGAGGCCGGAGCCGGCGTGGACATCAGTTTCACCGACGAGAAGTATGCGGAATACGGCGTGCGCGTCAGCACCCGCGACGAGGTGCTGAAATGCCCGTTGCTGCTCTGCTACCAGCCTCTGCGCGCCAAGGACGTAAAGAAGATGACGCCCGGCGCGACACTCCTCTGCATGATGGGCGACTCTCTGTTCGACCAGTCTGTCATCAAGGCGATGCTCGAGCGCAGGATAGCCTGCGGATGCCTCGACAACATGTACTCGCATCACGACGTCGAGGTTTTCGCCGACATCGTGCATGAGATCGACGGTCGCGCCGCCATCATGTATGCCCAGGAGTCACTCTCCTATCTGGGCGGGGGCAAGGGCGTGCTGCTGGCCGGTGTGGCCGGCCTCAACCCCTGCGAGGTGCTGATCATAGGCAGCGGCACAGAGTCGGTGGCCGCGGCCAACGCCGCCGTCGGCACCGGCGCCAAGGTCGTGCTGATGGATAATGACGTCTCCGCGCTGATGCTGGCCCGACCGGCCTGCGACCCCCGCGTCGAGCTTGTGGCCGTGCATCCCCGCGTGCTCACCAACCGCGTCAAGTCGGCCGACGTCATAATCACCGGCAACACCACACGCGAGTTCGAGTTTCCCAAGAGCCTGTCGTCATCGCTCAAGGACAGCGTCTATGTCGTGGACCTCAACGAGTCGCATCCGTCGGTATCGGTGCCCCGTACAGTCGCGATGGCCCTGTCGAATCCTCTGGTCAACTTCTTCAACGAGATGGCGATCAAGGATGACTTCCGGGGCATGATGGTCACCACCCCGGGCGTCCAGGCCGGCATGGTGACCTACGAGGGGCGCCTCGTCGACAAGCTCATAGCGTCGTTCCTGTCGCTGCCCAGCGTCGACATCCGCATGATGCTCTCAAGCACAAACTAACAGACAGCCCCGCAGACGCATGATGAACGAGCAACCGGTCCTCATACATCTCATCTCGTCAAACAGGTGGGGTGGCGCACAGAGGTACGCTTTCGACATCTGCAACCATTACCATACCCACGGCTGGAAGGTGGCGGCCCTGACGCGCGACGCCAAGGTGGTCGACGACCACTTCCGCGACGCCGGCATCCCGCTTTTCCACGCGCCGCTGCGCGGCTTCTTCGACCCGGCCTCGGCCATAATCCTGGCCCGCATACTCAAGGCACTTCCCACCGACCGCACATATGTGCATGTGCACCGTTACCGCGACGCCTTCACCGTGCTTCTGGCCAAACGTCTGGCCAAGCGGCCCGACGTCCGCGTCATATCCACCCGACACACCGTGCGCCAGGGGCGCAACTCCTGGCTGTTCCGTCGTATCTACGACAAGATCAACGCCCATATCTTCGTGTCGGAGACATCGTTCCGGAAGTTCCGGTCGCCCTGGCCCGGACGGCTGCCGATGCGCATGGACACCGTGCATATAATCCATAACAGCCTGAACATTCCGGTCAGCGAGCCGGCTCCCGAGCCGGGCCGCGGGCCCGTCTTCGCCCTCTACACCGGTCCGGTGGTCAAGGGCAAAGGCATCGAGACCATCATCGACGCGATGGTGTCGCTGCGCGACCTGAGGCTGCGCCTGCGCATCGCCGGCTCGGGCAATCCCGACTATCTCGACTCGCTCAGACGCCGCGCCATGAACCGTGGCGTCATGGAGATGATCGACTGGAAGACATCGGGCAGTTTCCAGCCCGGCATCATCAGCCAGTCGCACTTCGCCGTGCTCCCGTCGGTCGAGCGCGAGGCCTTCGGCCTCACAAACATCCATGTCATGGCCGCCGGGCGTCCACAGATATGCTCGCCCAACGGCGCGCAGTCCGAGTATCTGGCCGACGGCGTCTCGGCCATCTTCGTCACTCCCGCCGACTCGCACGCCCTGGCCGTGGCAATGCGCCGCCTCGCCACGGATGCCGGGCTGCGCCGGAGCATCGGCGAAAACGCATACCGGGCCTTTACATCGGGGCTCTCCTGGGAGTCATTCATCCCCCGCCTCACCGAAATCTACACATCCTGCTGAAATTTGCGCCAAGAGTCCCTCTGAATGTGGCCTATTTCGGAATTATTGACTAAATTTGCCGTCTGAAACAATATAACGACAAATGGAAAAGAACGCCAGGATATATGTGGCCGGCCACCGGGGCATGGTGGGCTCGGCCATCGTGCGCGAGCTCAGGCGCCAGGGATACGACAACATCATAACCCGCACCCATGCCGAGCTCGACCTCATCAGCCAGCAGGCCGTCAATGACTTCTTCGCCGCCGAGAAGCCCGAGTATGTGTTCCTCGCCGCGGCCAAGGTCGGCGGCATAGTCGCCAACCAGTCGGCTCTCGCCGACTTCATGTATGACAACATGATGCTTGAGATGAACGTCATCAACGCCGCGTGGCGCAACGGCTGCAGGAAACTCGAGTTCCTCGGCTCATCATGCATCTATCCGCGCATGGCCCCGCAGCCCATGCCCGAGTCGTGCCTGCTCACCTCCGAGCTCGAGAAGACCAATGAGGCCTACGCCCTGGCCAAGATCTCGGGCCTCAAGTACTGCGAGTTCCTCAACCGCCAGTACGGCACCGACTATATATCGGTAATGCCGACCAACCTCTACGGGCCCAACGACAACTACCATCCCGAGCACTCGCATGTGCTCCCGGCCCTGATACGCCGCTTCCACGAGGCCAAAGTTGCCGGGCTTACAAGTGTGACATGCTGGGGCGACGGCTCTCCGCTCCGCGAGTTCCTCTATGTCGACGACCTGGCCAACCTCTGCGTCTTCCTGATGAACAACTACTCAGGCAACGAGACCGTCAACGCCGGCACCGGCAAGGAGCTTACGATCCGCGAGCTGACAGAACTCGTGGCCAAGGTCGTGGGCTACGAGGGGGAGATCCTCTGGGACACCACCCGCCCCAACGGCACCCCGCGCAAGCTGCTCGACGTGTCTAAGGCCACAGCCCTGGGCTGGACATACACCACAGAGCTCGAGGAGGGCATACGCCTCGCCTACGACGACTTCCTCCACAACCCGATGCGCGCCGAACGCTGAGCATGACCGAGTCAGAGAAAAGATATCTGTGCGCCGAGCGGTGGGTGGCATGGGGAGCATTCGCCATACTGCTCGCCACATACTGGCTCACCGTGGCCCCGACCGTCTCGTTCTGGGACTGCCCGGAATATGTCTCGGCGGCATATCTGCTTGAGGTCGGACACCCGCCGGGCAACCCGGTCTGGATGCTCGTGGAGCGCGTCGTGACCCTCTTCGTGCCGCCTCGATACGCGGCCCTCGCCGTCAACATGTCGTCGGGACTCTTCACGGCGTTCGCGGCCTTCTTTCTTGCCAAGACCATATTCCGCACGGGCCTCTGGGTACTGCTGAAGCTGCCTCGCCGGCATATACCGGCGCCGTTGGCCGCGGCCGGTGCCGCGCTGACCGGCGCGCTCGCCTTCGGCTGGTGCGACTCCGTGTGGTATTCCGCCGTCGAGGCCGAGGTTTACGCGCTCTCGATATTCATGACTTCCCTCTGCGTCTGGCTCATGGCCAAGTGGGCCGGCACCCGCAACCGCATCGACTCCTGGCGGCTGCTGATTCTGATAGCATATCTGTTCGGGCTGAGCATAGGCATACACCAGCTCAACCTGCTCTGCATCCCCGCTCTCGCCATGGCCTGGGCCATCAGGCGAGGCATACACACCGCCGGGCGGATGATACTCATCCTGCTGCTGTCGCTCATGGCGGTGGCCTGCGTGCTCGTGGGCATGATGCCCTCGACCATCGCCCTGGCCGCCCGGTTCGAGCTCTTGGCTGTCAACGACCTCGGCTGGCCCCGCCTCTCGGGCGTCGCGATTTATGTCGCCCTGCTCGGCTGCTCGCTGCTTGGCGCCATCATCGCCACGCGACGCTCCGACAGCCGCCTGGTGATGGCTATCACCTGCTTCCCGGCGATCTTCCTCTCCGGCATATTCATCTTCTCCGAGCACTTCGCGGCCGGCGCTGCAATCTCCGCCGTGGCCTCCATACTGCTGGTAAGCGGACAGAACTTCAAGTCGCGGCGCCTCTGCCTGTCGATATGGATGCTCGCCATGCTGCTGACCGGCTACTCGTCGTATGCGCTGATACCGGTGCGCGGCGACATACCCTCGCCGGCCAACTCGGCGATGCCCGGCGAGCCGTTCGCCTTCGCCGCCTACCAGAGCCGCGAGCAATATGGCGCCAAGCCCCTCCTCTACGGCCCGACTCCGTTCAGCCGCCCGATGCTCCATGAGGACTATGATGCTGAGGGGCACCCTAAGTACACACGTTACGAGATAGACTATTACCGGCCTGTCTTTGTTGCCGCCGAACCGGGCGCGCGCCTCAAGGCGACGCTCAGCGGCGTGTCGCGCGAGGACTCGACCCGCAACGCCCGTCTGCTCGAGCGCGGCGGCGACGCATATATAGTCAGGGGCATGAGGGGAAGGCCCGTCAAGACCCCCGAGCTCGACATGTGGTTCCCGCGCATCACGAGCGCCGACCCGGTCGACATCAAGTCTTATGCCGAATGGATCGGCATGGATGAGTCCACGATGACCGAGGTAGGGATTTCCGAGGCATTCGACTCCACAGGCCGTGCCGTGGCCAGGATGAACGCGGCGGGCGAGCGTGTCCGCCCGCGCTCCCACCGCCCCACATATCTGCAGAACGCACAGTGGCTCGCCACCTACCAGACAGCCTTCATGTACTGGCGCTACCTGCTCTGGAACTTCTCGGGCCGCCAGAACGACCGCCCATCGCAGGGCGAGGTGCAGCACGGCAATTTCATCACCGGTTTCCCGGCGGTCGACAACGCCATGCTCGGCGCGGAGGACCATCTGCCCGACGTGGCCGGCAGGGATAACCCCGGGCGCAACCGCTACTTCCTCCTGCCGCTGATTCTCGGCATCGTGGGTATGGTGTGGCTGCTCAAGTCGCGCCGCCGCGGCATACAGATATGCTCGGTCACCGCCGTGCTGTTTGTCATGACCGGCCTGGCCATAACGGTCTATCTCAACCAGGACCCGGGCGAGCCGCGCGAGCGCGACTATTCATTCCTCGGCTCATATCTGGCCTATTGTGTCTGGATCGGCTTCGGGGCATTGGCCGTGGCACGGCGCACGCGCAGCGTGTGGGGGTTCGCGATTCCGCTTGCGGTAGTCGCATGGATGGGCATAGAGAACTTCGACGACCACGACCGCTCGGGCCGATACGCCGCACGCACTTTCGCGGCCAACATGCTCTCCTCGCTCGAGCCTGACGCCATAATATTCGTCAACGGCGACAACTACACATTCCCCCTCTGGTATGCCCAGGAGGTCGAGGGCATGCGGCGCGACGTCAGGGTTGTGAACCTCGCATACCTCAACTCGCCGACCTACGCCGCCAACCTGATGCGAGACTGGCGAGACTCGCATGCGTTGCCGACTACCCTGCGCCGCGGCGACATTATCTGGGATGCCTTCCGCTCGGTACGGATCGCGCCCGGAGCCAAGGATACACTGGGCGCCGCCGAGGCCCTGCGCCGTATGCGCTACGCCGCGACACCGCAGTTCCCGGCCCGCTACGTCTATCTCCGCGTGTCGCCCGACTCCACGGCGGTCTATGACGTCACGGCACTGCGCGGCTCCGGGAGCGCATTCGACTTCGCGCGGCTCATGATGTTCGACATCATCGCCACCAACGCCGCCTCGTCAAGCCCCCGCCCCGTGTACTGGATAAACGCACTCGGGGCCGACCGCCGAATCGGCCTTACTGATTACACCACGCAGCTCCCCTTCACCCGGCGATTCGGGCTCCTCTCGCCGGCCGAGCGCGACCGAGAGGCGATATCAGCCGTCGGGCGCGTCATTCCCCCCAATCCTCCGGGCCGCAAGGTCTATATGGACCATGCTCCGGCGGCAATGGTCGCCGCACAGCGCGGCGCCCTCACCGCCACGGCATGGAGATTCCTCAGAGAGGGCAACCTGAGTTATGCCGTCAGGACAGCACGCATCGCCGACCTCGGCCTCGGCACGGACCCCGTGACTTTCGGCAACGTGATGGCCGCGGACACGACTTTCCGCACACGCCCCGAGCTCGGTGCTCTCCTTGTGGCCTGCGCAGACTCTATCAGACACAGATACAGCCTTGACAACGATACTCCGGCGCCGGCACAAAAAAAACTCGAGGCGGTATGCCTCGAGCTCCGTTCGCGCGGCCAGTATCATCTGCGTCAGCACCGGCTGCTGCGCGAGGCCTGGGCCGAGTACTCGCGCAACCTGCCTCCGCGCCTGCGCAACAAGATGGCGCCCATATATTGACAGGCGCCATCTCTCTCAGGCTTCACAGGTCGGCTATATCGAAACAGGGACAGGCCTTGGCCGCGAATTCCCTGTGGCCATGCACCGTGGCGCTCGGATAGCGGCGGCGCAGGCTCCCGATAAGCTCGCGGAGGGCGCGCCGCTGGGCCGGTGTGCGCGTGTCGCGCGGCTCGCCGGTCGCGGCATCAAGGCCTCCGACATAGCACACGCCGATCGACCGCGCATTCTGCCCTAAGCAATGCGCCCCCACTTCGCTCTCCCGACGCCCGGCATGGACCGTGCCGTCGAGGTACACCAGATAGTGGTACCCGATCGTGCGGAAACCGCGCGCCTTGTGCCATGCCTTGACATCGGCCACAGTCACCTCGCGCCCGGCCGGCGTGGCCGTGCAGTGTACTATTATCTTATCTATCTTTCTCATAAACATCTGTCTTAAAGGTTCTGCAGTTCATTTGACGGACTTGTCTGGGGGGCGCCCGAAGATCGTGCCCACGAATGTCGAGATCTCTCCGAACGCCACTAACAGCGAACTGTCGATCTCGCCCGGAGGCGGGATTATCATTCCCGCCACAAGCATCGCGCATCCGATGCCCATCACTCCGATTGCCGTCATGTCAGCCAGACGGCTGCCTTGGTTCTCTCTCTTTGTTTCCATTGGTGAACAGGATATTTTCAGTCTGTGCCCACGACCTGTCTGACCATTCCGGCTATGCGGGCGCACACATCGGGTAGAAGGCCCGGCGGCAGGTCTATCATTCCGTCGATGAGACTCGGAGCCTCCAGCCAGTCAAACTCGGCGATCTGCGAGCCGGCGTATGTGCCGAACACCTCGAGTTCCCTCACATCGCCGCGCTGACGCACGGCCACTGCTCCGCGGCGCCGGCGCCTCCGGCTTCCGCGCACATATTCCGCGGCAAGCAGCGAGTGCTGTTCCGAGCCGACGGCAACCGGCGTCACAACGCCGTATTGCCAGTCGGTCATCCGGAAATAGAGTAGCCTCAGGAACCGTGGCGGCAGCGCGACGGTCGCCATGTCGGCCCGCGTATGCACGGCGCGCATATCGCTGCCGCCCAGATGCCGGCACTCGTCAATCGCCTCGACCGGCGCCGTGAGGAGAACCTCACGGGCAGCCGTGTCGACAAACCGGCGTATCAGCACCGGCAGCGTGACACCCGGGTCGCAGTATTCCACCCGCTCGTCAAGGAGCTCGCGGTTCTCGTCGAGCAGGTCGAGCACATGGTCCTCGATGGTCTTGATGCTGGTCCTCATGGTCTACTCCGCTGACAGTCTGCGTATACGCCCGCTTCTGAACTCGGGAGTCATCTCGATCAGCCGCCTGACATACTCCGACCGGGTGGAGAAGCGCGCCGGCACCACTCCGTAGCCGCTCATCGAGCCGCCGGTAAATCTCACAAGTATTCTGGCCTGTCCGGCCGGTATCAGCATGCGCCACTCGGTCATGCCGTACACTCCATAGATATAGGTGTTCATATAGGTGTTAGGTGTTAGGTGTTAGAGTTTAGGTGGTTAGAGTTTAGGTGTTAGATGTTCGGGGTTAGGCCTAAAATCTCAAGTCTAAAACCTAACACCTTAGAATCTAACACCTTAAAATCTATTCCAAATTCAGTTCTCCCTTGTATTCGGTCCAGACGGTGACGATCTGCTTGTCTTCGTTGCGCTCGCGGCGGCACTGCCACATCTGTCCGGCGCGTGCCGACGGCGAGATGCCGGGGCAGTCACAGTTCAGGTAGTAGATCTCGCCGCTCACCACATCGGTCGGGGCCTCGGCCTTGTCCCACATCTTGAAGAGCAGCGCGACGTCTGATCCCCCCTTCCCCTCTCCGTCGATCCAGATATGGCAGGCACCCTTCAGTGCGAGCGCGTCCCAGATCAGGATGCCGTTGCGGGTGGCCTCCTCACCCTCTACACGGTCGCTGAAACTGTGCTCCGCGCTATAGATGTAGTGTACCAGGCGGTTCTCTCCTATCAGCGCTCCCGAGTTGCTCCAGCCCAGGCGGTCGAGCGTCGGCTCGCGCTTGATCTCGATGTCGCCGAACACGGTGTGGAAGTTCGTCACCGTCCAGCCTATGGCGTTGACCTTGGTCGTGATCTGTATCTCCGGATGCTTCGAGAAGTCGATGCACTGTATCTGTTCCAGCAGGTTCTTGCCGGCGAGAAGGAGGGCCGTCTTGGGCACATCCTCGCCGGTGAAGAACATCTTGGCGAGACCGATCACACGCTCCACGGTCCACTTGCCGCTGTGCTGCAGCTCGCGCTTGAACTGCCAGCGGATTCCCTCGGTGCAGTAGACATACTGCATGCCCATGCGCGGCACATTGACCTTGAACTTGCCGCCGCGCCCGGCCCAGAGCGTGCGGTTGCCGCGCACCTTGAAGTTGGCGATGGCCTGCTCGGCGATAATCGCCTTGGCGAAGGGGAGACGCTTGCGCTGGCTCTCGAAATAGTCGGATACCACCTGGTTCATGCCGCGCTTCTGCAGGTAGACGCGTGTGGGGTGAGGCACGATGATGTCGGGGTCCACCTCCTTCTGCGTCTCGTAGAGCGAGTTGGCCAGCACGACGCATACCGTTCCCTTGGGTATGGCCGGCACGGTGCAGAACTCGTCGCCCGTGCTCTGGCGCGGTCCGTTCACGGCCCGTACCACCGGGTTGCTGGTGGTCGTGTCATAGCCGGTCACGAAGAGCATCAGGTCCTTGCCGGGGGTCTCCTGTGTGCCGTTCTCGTCATAGCCGTTCACCCCCTTGACGAGCAGCGTCGAGTAGGGACGCGGTATCGTCTGGTCGCTCGCCCTGAGCGGCAGCACGGTCTGCATCTGAGCCGATGCCTGGACATCGCCGCTGACCACTACGCTGCTCCGCGACTCGTCAATCATGAAGTGGTCTACCTCGGGCGAGTTCACCTTGACGCGCTTGGCCTTGAGCATAAGGTTCATCAGCGGGGTGTCATCGCTGTTGAAGCGGAAGAGCTCGTCGTCGATGTCACACTCGATCAGGTTGCCGGCATTGATTCCACCGGTGGCCTCGGCCACTCCCGATACTGTTGCTGCCTCTCCGGGCATCTGGGTCATGTTGCCCGATGTGCCGGGCATTATTGTTGTCTTTTCCATAATCTTTTAGCAATTAGTTTGTTAAGCAGTTATTAAAATTAGTTTGTTAAGCAGTTTACAATCGAATTTTGTTTAGTTATTGCAATCAATCATTCATCATTCATCACTCATCATTCATAATTCATCATTTATCATTCATCATTAATGGCTCATCACTGATAATTCATCATTCATAATTCATAATTCATCATTAATGGCTCATCATTAATGCCTCATCACTCCTCATTCATAATTCATCATTCATAATTCATAATTAATGACTCATCATTTAAATAGCTCCGCGGGCCAGGTCGAATATACTCGGGCTTCGGCTTCCGCGGTCTCCGCCGCAACCGGTACCGGGGTGTGGCAGCCCGTCGCTGTCGGTCGTCAGAGCCTTTAGCTCGTCGATACTCGCGTTGCGGCCCTTGATCTCGCCGGTCTCGAGAGCGCTCTCCACAGCCCGCTCATAATCGCAGCCCCGCGAGATTATCTCGAAGAGGGCGTCGTCGGCCTCCGCGCCCCGCATCACGTCGGCGATACGCCCGACAGCCCGGCGCGTCTCGTCGCTCAGTGCCTCCTCCTGACCCGAATCCTGAAGCCACGCCTCGAAGGCATCCATCAGCCCCGCCCCCGGGTCCTGCTCCGCGCTCACCTCTTCCTCTTCGGTCTGAATGTCCTGCTCTTCATCAGCATCCGGGGCGCCCCCCTCCGGCTGAGCCGGTATTGCACCCGCTCCGGCTGCCTCCGGCTGTGGGTCGGTTGTCTCGGTCTGGGCCATTACCGCCGGGTCCAGATTATCCCGGTCGGCCTCTTCATTTTTCTTTCTCAGTTTAAACATAGTCTTTTGGTATTTGAGGTTGTCTGTAAAAGTTTACACCGCGAAATTACAACCCCGTCGCACCTACCGACCTTTATCCATACCCTACCGCACCTACCGCACAAATAAAGCCCCGCGCATCCGCGCAGAGCCACACGATAATTTACAGGGAGGAGCAAAATTTTCACTATCCATATCACGTTGTATGTGATAGTTGCGTTATTCCACACCGCGTGTTGCGACCGAAAGGTACAAATACACACCTAACATCTAACACCTAACATCTAACACCTAACACCAACCCATCACCTATGAAACCAATCCTATGGCTTGCCATTATGCCGTTTATCATGCTGCTGTCAGGCAGTTGCGGAGAACGTTGCGGACTTGACCGCGAAAACCTCGAGCGTATCGAGGAAGGAATGTCAGCCGACCCGAATGCGAGCCTCCTCGCCTTGGACTCGATCGACCACGAGAGTCTCGAGAATCCCGACCAGATGCTCTATGACCTGCTGCGCATCAAGGCCAGCGACAAGGCCTTTATCCGCCACACTAACGCGATGCCAATTAAACGCGTTGTGGGATACTATGTCGGAACAGGCGATATAAAGCGTAAAGCCGAGTCTCTCTACTATGCAGGCCGGGTTTTTTCAGACCTCGGCGACTATCCTGAGGCAATCAAGTATGTTCGTCAGGCTCTGGATATTTTACCATCTGAGACGAATGATGATGATATGCAAACCCTTAAGACACGCGTGCTATACAATTTAGGGTTTATGTTGCAGTCTATTAGGGAATACAACGAGGCAGTTGAATATCTTAATCAGGCAACTCCTATTCTTGAAAAGTCAAATGACCGTAAACGATTAATGTATAATCTTGAACTGCAGACCAACATATACATTAAAATGAAAGACTACAAGACAGCCGAAAATTATTGCATTAAATGTATGAATATTGCAAAAGACTTTTCAGATAGTGATTTGGCCTTGCAACAGATTAATTTGGGCGTTATAAAATTAAAAAAGGGTAGAAATGACAGTGCTTTGATGCTTGCTCGCGGTGTCGTAGAAAGAGTATCCGAAAGAGATTATCCTATGACATTAGGAGAAGTGTCTGACATTTATTTAAAAAATGGAATATTGGATACAGCTTATCTATATGCTCATAGACTTTGTCAGTTGGAAGATACGAAGAATCAGAAGCGTGGCTTTCAGAATATATTGGAGACAGAACTTATCCAATTTCTTCCAAAAGATTCCATAATTGACTATGTCCGCAAGTACAGCAAGATAATGGAACATTTTGTAGACAAGAATGCCGACGAAGCAACCTTGATGCAGAATACATTATATAATTATAAGTTACGTGAGAAAGACCTGATGGTCTCGAAGGATAGGAATAAGGATTTGTGGATATATATAATCTGTATTGTATCGTTTGCCTTTATTTTGGGTGCCGTTATCTTTATATTGAAGAAAAGAAATCGGCAACAGAAACAGATAATGAGTGAATCTATCGAAGAGGCTTCACGACTGCGGCAAACCCTTGGGCCCCAAAACATACAAAGTGAAGATGCGGAATCTGAAATTGAAGTGGACAAAAGAAGGACAAATTTAAGAAAAGAATTATTGGAAGCATGTAAGAGGAATTCTGACACCTTAAAAAATGTCCCCGTAATTCTTAATGTTTCACTTCAAGACAAGTTAAATGACTGCATAAGGAATAATAAGGATATGTCCAATGTCTCTCCTCTATGGTCGAAAATTGAAGAGGATGTTCTAAAAGTGTCTCCATTATTCAAAGATCGGATAGAATTACTGACCGATTACAATATTAGCGATACTATGCAAATTGAGACGTATCATCTCGCGCTTCTGATCAAATGCGGATTTTCTCCGACGCAGTGTTTTAAATTGATGCCAATTTCAAAGTCAACAGTCTCATACCGTAGAAATATACTTGTAAAGTGCATTTTGGGTTCAGAATTCAATGATTTCACACTTGATGATGTAATTCGCAGTATATAAACAACGTATACTTTTTAAAACAGTTCAGATTGTTGTTCGAAATTAATTTCGAACAACAATCTGAACTGTTTTCTTTGGTGTAGGCGGCTATCTGAAGTAATTTTGCAAGCACAACACACAACACACAACACACAACACTATGATAAGATTTCTTAAACTACTTCTGACTGGATGTCTACTGATGACATGCACATTTTCTTACGCCGGGCAAGTACGAAAAATTGTTCCCATCTCCAAAGTTTTCGCATGCGACTCACAATATGAGGGGGAATGGGAAAACATTAGAGACAGACTCCCGACCTCCGGAATCTACTGTGTCATTGATACAGATGAGGGAGTATATCTTTCCGGCGTAGACAAGGAAGATGACATCGTCTCCTATGAGGTCTGGGACTCTCCGACCAATTGCATCGGTGTCTACTACGATGAGATCAATTTCGTAAAGAAGGTTGTCATGACAACCACAACATGCAAAATCCGCATTAACACCGACCAAGTCTGCTACGAGGGTATCCTCAATAAGTAGAAGAATATACCGAATATTTCAACATTAAGATTCTATAAGTGTCACTGCAACATGTCAATTATAGGTTTTACTCATTTACTCAACCCCTGCGGCGCACTTATAGAATCTTAACCACCCAAACGCTTACTCAAAAATCTGAGATACTAACTCCTAATGGGTTAGAATAAGTTCAACCTAAAAATAAAACACCATGAAACAAAAAATCACAGTCATGCTGATGTTCTCGCTGCTCAGCATCAGCGCGTTCGCTCAACTCAAGGTAATGAACAACGGACAGGTACAGGTCGGTAACACGTCTTTTAACAATATCGTGGTCACACCTCTGTCCGTAGGTGGAGACATAGGAACGGCGTACCCGACCACTCCAGTCGATACTCTCGCGTCTCTCTACATCTCGGGGCCCGGTTTCGGCCATACAGGCGGAAGGATCACTTTCGGCACAAATGCCGACGTCACTGTATCCGAGTCATCCATATCAGGCACGAGCAAGTCCGGGGCACTTCTCCTGCAAGGCAAGGGCGGAGTTAAAATCTCGTGTGGGAGCAAGTCCGTCTTCTCATATGACCCGACATTGGCTGTTCAGGGCGTAAAGGGAGTGGTATCATTCTCGACACCGGTTTCGGCTCCACAGTACCTCACGGTGTCCGATTCCCGCTCCAAGACCGACATCGAGCCTCTCGACAGTCTCGGGCTCCTACTCAATGAGCTCTCACCCGTCAGCTATGTACTCGTCGGCAACGAGGCTGACGAAACAGAGGCTCCGGAGAACGCGCCCATGCGCAGCGTTTCCGCTAACAACGGAGGTCATGTGCAGTACGGTTTCCTCGCTCAGGACGTCCGCGAGGTATATCCCGAGCTTGTCTACGAGGACTCGGAGGGAAACCTCAGCCTCGACTACACCGGCTTTATCCCCATTCTCGTTGATGCCGTGAAGTCTCTTCAGCGCAAGGTCGACGAGCAGAGCCGGGTGATTGAGTCGCTGACCAACAGGACTGTCGAGAACCCGAGTAACCCGAATCCGGCAAGCCTCTCGCAGAACCGGCCCAATCCGTTCCGCGCCTCGACAGAGATTGACTGTGTGGTACCCGAAAGCGTGGGGAACGCATTCCTCTGCATCTATGACCTCAACGGCAACCAGAAGAGAAGATATGACATCACCGAGCGCGGCGACGTGAAGATAACCGTCGAGGGCAGCAGCCTCCCCGCCGGAATGTACATCTACACCCTCGTCGCCGACGGCAGCGAGGTCGACTCCAAGCGAATGATACTCACCGACTGATCCATAACAGCAAGAAGTATGAAGAAAATTATTTTAATATTGACATTTATTGTGATGTCCATGCTGTCTGTCAGGGCCGCGGAGTCATTACAATACCTTGTCAACGTCGACTATGGCTCAGCCATAATCGGCACGGCGGAACATTCCTCTGGAGAAGTGTTCCAGACCATCAGTATTCCGGGAATGTATAACTCAGTAGAAGAAAACGAACCCTCAATTCCTGTCAAATATATAAAATTTGAAGTGCCTGTCTATGTAAATGACTTTAAGGTTTCTATAACTTCGTCTACATTCAACAGGACTCTGACCCTCAGCAAACCGATCATTCCTTTCGAGGCATTGACTACGAACGAGGTTATGGAAGGTGTCTCAAAAGAGGTCGTCTATGGGCAGGGCTATTCTTCAATTGCCACCGGACCTGTGGCGAGAGTCTCTGACGAATATTTTGTCAATGGCTACAGACATTTTGTTATAGTGGAGGTAAATCCGATGGTCTACCATCACAACACACTAAAAATAGACTGTTACAGTTCCATAGGCATAAAACTCGAATACAGCGACTGCACGGCGTCAGACCTTAAGTTCAGACCGATAAAGACCGACAAGTTTCAGGACGTGCATCCCGTAGACGGTCTTTCGATATCGTCAAGAAGTTTAAGCGTTTCTCCTGACGATACTCTATCGCAAGCAAAGAATTTTTTAATAGAACATTACGTGTTTATCACACCAGCCTCATTAAAGAACAGCTTGCAAAGACTTGTTAACTGGAAACGACAGAAAGGCTATAAGGTGACTGTAAAGACGGTAGAGGATATTCTCTCTGACAGCAAATATAAGGTTGGCTCCAATTCAAGATGTTTCGACAGGGAATCGAGTGTAAGGGAATGGATGCGTGACTTTTACTCGACATGGGGAGGATTCTATTGTCTTATCGTCGGAGACTTCCAGACCTCCGCACCGATCCGGAAGTTCGAATACCCATATAATAAAATAGATACAATTCCTAACAATTGGACTGACCCTTATATCGACGAGTATATTCCAACTGATGTATATTTTGCCGACTTGGTGACAGATTGGAATCTGAAACGCTGTGATGCGAAAATGTTTGTTGGAAATGTAACAACAGACAAATTCTCTCCTACAATACCTGTTGGCAGACTTTTATGTTGGACTGAACAGCAGGTCAGAAATTTTATCGATAAGGTAATATTGTATGAAATGTATCCAGGGAAAGGCAATTCGTCTTATCTTTCGAAAGGGTTTGTTGTAAAACATCAAGATTTCTTTGGATTTTTCTGGGAATATCCGACACTGTTTTCATATACCGATAAGTTTGATGTGCAGACTTTAAAATCCAATGCTTCCGAGATATTTGAGTCTTTAAAACCATATGCAGAAGAAGTGATAGGAGGCATGAAAGTGGCGGGATTATACAGTCTTCAGGGGCATGGAGGTACGTCTAAAATTACATTTGCCAGAAGGAATGTTCCTGATTCAATATATCCAAAATACAGAAGTATTCGCGCCTTAGAGGAATATGTAAGACAAGACTCCGAATCAAAATGGGAAAAAGGCGCGGGACTCGATATGCTGAATAATCCGAGTTGTCCGGCTGTGGCATACTCTTGGGCATGTTCGATTGCGCCATATGATGGAAGATATGAATTACCGGGATGGGTATATAACATGGCATCATCATTTACTGTCGCAGGTAAATTCGGAGGACCGGCATTTCTTGCAAACACAAGACAAGGATGGTTTGGAATATCAAGCGAACTTGAAGATAATTTTGCAAAGCACATAGAGGATAATCTGTCTATTGGAATACTTGAGAATAAATCAAAAAAGGACTATAAATCTTGGGGACGTTATGCAGGGTTCGCAAAATACACTCACAATATCATAGGAGACAGTGAGATAAAAATATGGACTGAGAGTCCTAGGGAGTTGACAGGTACGGTTTCATTACAGTCAGGAAAATTTGTGTTTAACGGTTCTTCTGCCAGATATTCCTACGGAGTCATGAAAAAGAATGCCGGTGCAAGAATAGGCTTGAATGGTTCTGGAAACTCATTCAGTATAAATCCCTTTGAAGGAGTCTCAAACAATAAGATAACGGCGATTTATATTGAGTCGGATAAATATCTTCCACAGACATTCCTTGTGACTACGGGCAGCGCAATTGATACGGATGCCGGCAGTTTTGTTTTCCGGGATGTCAAATTCTCAAAACCCTTATCTTCTTCCTCAAAATCATGTGATGTGAAGGACTACTCCTCATATCTGAATTTAGGCAAGAACGGTAAGATCGGAATTTTTGCATTCAAGAGCATCAAATCCGATTCTGGTCTCAATATTGGAAATGGAGGAATCTTAGAATTAGAATGTGAGCACGACGTGACTTTAAAGGGTGATACTGTTGCCTCAGGTGGTAATATGACTGTCAAGGGCAAGACAGTGACATTTGAGAAAGGCTTCTCCATTGCAGCAGGAGGCACTTTGTCTGTCAATCTGTAAACTGAGAGTTGGAATGTATCTTAAATCCGAAAAGTTTCGGATTTAAGATACATTCCAACTCGAGATAATTATCGTTAAGTATTATCTAAGAAAAGATTAGTAGTGCTCAAGACTCTTCTTTTTTTAATTATTAAACCAATTCGTCTTTAGAATTTGGTAATTTGAATGGAAATTGCTAAATTAGAACGCAAAATTAAACAAAAAGCAGAACTGTTAAAAACACTGTCTATGAAATTGGTAAATCTACTTACATTTTTGGTGTGTTTCGCCGCTGCGGTCATGTCGACATTTCCGGTCTCCGCAGACGAGTACTATCCCATCATCGAGGAGGGCAAGGTCTGGGAGTACGGAACTGAATATACCCGAGAGGTGGACGGCGAGTATGAACATGGCATGTTGTACCGGTACTACGAGTTCGATGGCACAGCGACCGTCAACGGCAAGGAATACCATAAGTTCGGATGCGTCAAGACCGAGTATTGGAAACGGTCGGGAAATGATATTGACGGCAACCTCAAATACACCCTGATCGACACAGATGAGAACTACCGGCCTTTCTACTTCCTGCGCGAAGAGGGGGGAGAAGGTATATGTGCTTACACTTGACAACGAGATATTTCTGTCAAGTCGCCATCCGAATGAGACGTTTGACACAGAAATAACCTCTGACAGGTATGGCGAGTTCCTGAGATATGATTTCTCCCTGGCAGCTGGAGAGACAATCGATGTGCCTGTGACCCTATATGACTTGAGTGAACTGGCTCAAGTCTCAGTTGTGGAGGAAGAGCCGGTACAGGTCGGTGGAATTCCCCGGCGTGCATTCTCACTAAGGGGGAACGGTGCTTTCCACCCCTACCCGATAGTAGAAGGCATAGGTCCCACCAGAAGCGGCGATTTGGCAACATTCACAACCATGTTCAGCCCGGGCATAGGTATGGATGGAGGGGAACTTGCGCGTGTCTACGATCCCGCCGGCAATGTTATCTACGGCACTCCGCGCGGGGCCACAACCACATACCATCCGCTCTTTGAGGAGGGGAAGGTCTGGAATGTTGTGGACAAGTATTACGATTATACCAATGATGAAACCACAGTTTATCATAAGCAGATTAGCTATAGCGGAGAATGGAACGACGGCAGTCATCTGCTCTCTCAGGTGAACTGCTTTAATCAGGAGGAAGACACCACAACCCCTTATTCGCTTCTGGAGGAAAACAGAATCATTTACATCGCAGCCGATCAGACTTACCTGCCAAGCATCGACTTTAATCTCCGCAAGGGGGATGCAGTGCCGGTCATGGACGGGTCAGAGGATCCTGATGGCTCTGTCATTGAGTATGCATACATTGTGAATGACGAGGTGATTGATATTAAGGGAACCCCCAGAAGGGTACTGTCAATAGGGTTGCAAGAAGATGGGGAACCATTCACTTACTGGATTGAGGGCATCGGCTCTATCGACGATTGGGATATGTTGGAGTATCCTGTGCCGACATGCGCCCCATTCTTACAAAGCCGGCGTATCACGTCCTGCTATCTGAATGGGGAGTGTATCTTCTCTTACGATGATTTTAAATCCTATATGACTCCAAACGGAATTGAAAGTGTGGGTATGGATGACAACCAAAGAGGACGTCTCTCCTACAGTGACAATTCCCTTCATGTCAGCGGCTGTTCCGGAGATGTCGCCGTCAATGTCTATTCACTTGACGGGACGCTATGTCTCTCAGGAAGCATCTCCGGCACTGAAGCCTTATCTGCCTCATGTCTGCCTGCGGGATGTTATTTAGCCAGAGCGATCTTCAAAGACGGCGATCCCGTATCCTTGAAGTTTATAAAGAAATAATATAAGGTGAATAACTCAGGAATATGTTATAGTTAATATCACCGAGATAGCGGTGATGGTTCACCTATAGGAATATCTGACAGATCTCGACCAGACCGGGTACACGAGCCGGGAAAATGCCGCAGCCCCACTGCGAAAGCATTTTCCGGCTTGCGTACCCGGTTAGCGATCTCCATATTTCTGTCTCATATTCTATTTCTACAAAATTATCGAAATTTCAAGAAATTTGTAATATAATTTTGCAGATTCAGAAATAAATGTTTACCTTTGCTTTCGAGTAGATGAGTAAAACATTTAGGTTGCATTTATCAGAAGTTTATGCGATCACCATTGCATGTATCTGAAAGTTTCTGATTCAACTATCCGGAACGCAATAACCATAAATATTAACTTAAAACCTAATGCGTATGAATTTAAAAATTCTACTCACATTTGCGATGCCTTTCGCCGCTGCGGTCATGTCGTCACCGTCAGCCTCCGCAGACGAGTACTATCCCATCATCGAGGAGGGAAAGGTCTGGGAGTACGGAACTGAATATACCCGAGAGGTGGACGGCGAGTATGAACATGGCATGTTGTACCGGTACTACGAGTTCGATGGCACAGCGACCGTCAACGGCAAGGAATACCATAAGTTCGGATGCGTCAAGACCGAGTATTGGAAACGGTCGGGAAATGATATTGACGGCAACCTCAAATACACCCTGATCGACACAGATGAGAACTACCGGCCTTTCTACTTCCTGCGCGAAGAGGGGGGAGAAGGTATATGTGCTTACACTTGACAACGAGATATTTCTGTCAAGTCGCCATCCGAATGAGACGTTTGACACAGAAATAACCTCTGACAGGTATGGCGAGTTCCTGAGATATGATTTCTCCCTGGCAGCTGGAGAGACAATCGATGTGCCTGTGACCCTATATGACTTGAGTGAACTGGCTCAAGTCTCAGTTGTGGAGGAAGAGCCGGTACAGGTCGGTGGAATTCCCCGGCGTGCATTCTCACTAAGGGGGAACGGTGCTTTCCACCCCTACCCGATAGTAGAAGGCATAGGTCCCACCAGAAGCGGCGATTTGGCAACATTCACAACCATGTTCAGCCCGGGCATAGGTATGGATGGAGGGGAACTTGCGCGTGTCTACGATCCCGCCGGCAATGTTATCTACGGCACTCCGCGCGGAACCACAACCACATACCATCCCATCATCGAGGAGGGGAAGGTCTGGGAATATAGCGGAATTTATCAGAGCAATGAATTTGGAGACGGCATAGTTAGACATTCGTTCAAGTTCGACGGAACCGCGACGGTCAACGGCAAGGAGTATCACGGCTTCACTATGTTCAAGTCCGACTATTACAAGGGAACAAATGTATATGGTGAGCTCGTCTATGCCGACAGTGTCGACCGAACTGGTCCGACAAACTTCTTCCGCGAGGAGAACGGAAAGGTTTACATCCTGACCCGCAACAACAGCATATTCCAGTCTTCGACCTCTGCAGCCGACACATTCGACGGTCCTGTCACCTCAGACAGTTACGGCGAGTACCTGCGCTATGACTTCACGCTTAAGGATGGCCAGACACTCTATATGCCATTTAATACTGACGTGTCAAGCGAGATGAATTTTGTCAAGGTCGTGATAGAGGAACCCGTTGAAATCGAGGGCACACATCGGATTCGGATGTCCTTTGACGGTGTTCCGGAATCAGAGCTTCCTGTGCCATATCAGATGTCGCAGCCATTCCAGGGATATGTCATCGAGGGCATTGGCTCCACTGAGGGTGGCGATCTTGCCGTATTCAGTCCGTCAATACCGGGTATTCCAAATGATGTCGACGGGCCGACATATGAGTCAATCCTCGCCTGTGTCTACAATCCCGCCGGAGAGGTGATCTACGGCAGCCGGTTCAAGATTCCCAACAAGCTCATACAGGAGAACAAGGTGTGGAACTATATCCAGGCCGTTGACTCGAAGGATGTAGACTTCTACCGCTTCCAGATCTCGTATGACACGTTCGACTATCTCGGCGACAGCATGTACAATAAGATGAAGGTCGACAACATCGTCGGCTACAAGCGCACGGCTGACCGTCCCGACGGGGTAGAGGTGAAGAGGGTTGACGCCGAGGCTTCATTCTATATGAATGAATACGGCGGGAAAGTGCGCATCTATAACCGCGCCTACGGCAGCAAGGCGTTCAAGGAATCGGCCGACATGCCGCAGGAGTTCGTGCTCTATGACTTCACGCTCGGTGAGGGAGACAGTTATGAGACTTACTGCGGAATGAATCGTCTTGCCAGCCTTGAGGCTGAGAGCATCGAGACCGTCACGAACTGCGGCAAAGAGTGGCGCAAGTTCAATTTCGGCGACATAGAGTGCGAGGGAAGGGTATCGCCCCTCTGCGCCGTGGAGGGCGTCGGCTTCCTGAGCGGGGAACTCGGCTCGACCCTGGTATACTTCAACGACCACGCCTTCACTACGGACTGGAAAGGCCAGAACGCGCAGTACCTGCCAATTCCGACATTCTCCAACGTCGGCCTTGTAAATGTTACTGACCGCGACGGCAACGTGCTGTTCGACCCCGCGGAATTAGGCTTGGGCTTCAACTCTGTCGAGTCGGTGACGGCTGACCGGATGACGCTGCTGTCGGCCAACGGTATCGTGACGGCTGTGTCGGAGAGTGGCAGCGAGGTCCGCGTGACGGTCTATGGCATTGACGGCACGGTGCGTGCCGAGGTCACCGGCACAGGCGAGGCCACGGTCAATGTCTCGGCCCTGGGCCGCGGCATCTACACCGTCCGCGCCACCGACGGCGACACGCTGCGCGTGATAAAGATTAGAGGCTAAAGATTAGAGATTAAAGATTAGAGATTAAAGATTAATTGGCAGGCGCGCTGAGATAAGACGTATATGACGTATATGACGTATAAATCGTATAAGTCGTATAAGTCGTATAAGTCGTATAAGTCGTATAAACCCTAAACTTTAAACTCTATGATATATGACAGGGGGAGCGAGATTATCGCTCCCCCTGTCTGCGTTGTCCCATGTTCAGTTTTGCGACCAAGGGGAAGCAACCCGCCGTTCCCCTAACACCTGACCCCTAAAACCTGACCCCTCTCACCACCGGCTTGCCGGGGGCCTCGAGGAGGATAAAGGTGATCTCGCCGGTGCCGCTGTTCTTCTTGTCGTGGCGCATCAGCTCATGCAGTTCATCGCGCATTGCCTCGACGTCAAACGGCAACGGCGCGAAATAACGGTCAAGTATCCTCTCCCGGTATTCCGTCGCAATCTCTACCGGCAGCCCCAACTGCTCATGGCTCATCCGCAACGCGGTGAGGATGCCGTGCGCCACGGCCTCGCCGTGGCTTATCGGCGTGCCGAGTCCGGCGGCAAGCATCTCATAGGCATGCCCCGCCGTGTGGCCGAAGTTGAGTATCCGGCGCAGCCCGCGCTCATGCGGGTCCTGCGCGACTATCGCCTCCTTGGCGAGCGCCGCGGAGCGCATCGCCTCGCCAAGCAGTTCGCGGTCGCCCAGCGCATCCCCCTCCACAAGCCGCCGGTACATGCCGGGGTCGGCTATCAGCGCCATCTTGACAACCTCGCCCAGCCCCGAGACAACCTCAGCCCGGGGAAGGGTCTCCAGATACTCGGGTGAGACAATCACCCGCTCAGCCTGAGCAAAAGCCCCCACCTCGTTCTTAAGGCCCATGAAGTCAATTCCCGTCTTGCCGCCGATAGCGGCATCGACGGCCCCCAGCACCGAGGTCGGGATGTTGATGAAGCGTATGCCACGTTTGAAGGTAGCCGCCGCAAAACCGCCTAAGTCGGTCACGACACCGCCGCCGCAGTTCACCAGCACGCTGCGGCGCGTCGCGCCCGAGGAGGCGAGCCATTCCCACACGCCGCAGGCACCCTTGACGCACTTGCTCCCCTCGCCCGGCTCAATAACATGGACCGACGCAAACCGGCTCATGTCCAGACGGCATACCGGCGCGACATTAGAGTCTGTCAGCAGAAACACCCTGTCGGCATCAAGGCCAACGAGGACCGAGGCCAACCCGCTCTCCGCCGAGTCGGTATATATCACATTCCCTGTGACCCCGCCTCCCGCTTTCTCGCGCTCATATTCGGCGAGCTCGCGCTCGAGGAAATCAGCAAACGCCGGCATCGAGGGGAATATCATGTCGGCGCCCTCGCGCTCGAACGCCTCGCGGGGTATAGGGCCGGTGGTGACGGCTATCGTGAAACAACCCGCCGCCTTCCCGGCGCGCACGCCGAGCGGCGCGTTCTCGATCACTATACATTCCGACGGCGAGACACCCGCCTTGGCCGCACCCATCAGATAGGGCTCGGGATCGGGCTTGCCGTGCCGCACGTCGTGGGCCGTGACCCGCAGCCCAGGCCCGAACATGCCGGGATAGTCGCGGTCGAGCGACTCGAGCAGGCTCGCCTGGCCGCTGCCGGTGACGAGCACCCGCCGCAGACCGCCGCGACACAGCGCAGCCAGCATCCGGTCGGCTCCCAGCATCGGCTTCCGCTTCCCCTGTTCCCTGAAGTAGCGCGTCTTGATGGCATACAGTTCCCTGATGCGCTCCGGCTCGCAGTCATGACCGTAAGCCCGGCGAAACAGCAGGTTAATCGTGGCCGCTCCTGTCATCCCCTCGTAGAGATAGAACTCTTCGCGGGTGCAGTCGATACCCAACTCATCGACCATGCGTTTCCACGCCAGCGTGTGCCCCGGCATGGAGTCGTACAGCACGCCATCCATGTCGATCAGCGCGCACTCTTTATTTCCGAATATATTTCCCATAATCATATGCCCCGGCATCCTGCGGCCGGTACACTTTCAACTCTTATTAACGTTGAAATTCGAAAAAATTAGTAACTTTTTTGTAATTTTGCATCTCAGGAACAATAGCACCCCAGACTGATGACCCGAATTACCCTACTGCTGGCCGGCACGGCCTCGGCGCTCATGCTGCTCTCCTCATGCTCGGGAGGGAGGCGCGTCGACCCGTTCGACACCATCGGCGCCACGCCGGCTCCGTGGGACCTGATAGATGAGAACGACAGCCTGCCCCGGGCCCCGCAGCCTGTGGCCGAGGCTCTTCCGGCTGATACCGCCGCCGACCCGGCAGCCACCGAAACCGACGACACGCCCCCGGCCCCGGCAGCCAATATGTCGCGCTACAACCGCATCGGACGCCTCAACGAGCTCTTCAACGACTCGAACAAGTACCAGTATGCGGCCGGCGAGCGTATCGGCATCGCGCCCATCTCGGGCGTAGCCGACGCCTACTATACCCGCAGGCCGCTCGTCAGGATCGGAAGCTGCAGGTGGTATGACGTCGACGAACTGACGCACTCGATGCCCTACCTCGTGCCGGAGGCCGCCACGCTGCTGGAGACAATAGGCCGCAACTTCACCGACTCGCTGGCCAGGCGCAACGCCAGGGGATACAAGTTCCGCGTCACCAGCGTGCTCCGCTCGGCATACTCGGTCAAGAGGCTGCGCCGCGTGAACCGCAACGCCACAGACTCCTCGACCCATCAGCTCGGCACGACCTTCGACATCTCATACGCGCATTTCAACCACGACGGCAACGCCCGGCAGGTCAGCGACGAGGAACTGAAGTACATACTGGCCGAGGTGCTACGCGACCTCAGGCAGCAGAACAAGTGCATGGTGAAGTTCGAGCGCAAGTCGCCCTGCTTCCACATAACCGCCACCGGACTCTGAGACGCGCCGGAGCGTGATTAACATTTCGCCCCGGAGTTTGTTATATATAGTGGCGCGGGAGCGAAAACCCCGACGCTCATAAATTGGACTGATGTATATAAACTGAAATATTATGGATAAATTAAGTTACGCCTGGGGACTCGCAATGGGCCGCCAGCTTCAGGGAATGGGCATGAAGGAGCTCAACGTCGAGGACTTCAAGATGGGCATTCTCTCAGTATTCGCGGGCACTGACCCCGCCATATCGGTCGAGGAGGCCCAGAAACTCATTCAGGATTACCTCAATGACCTGCAGGCCAAGGCCGAGGAGGCCGCCAAGTCGGCAGGCAAGAAATTCCTTGAGGAGAACAGGAAGAACGCCGATGTCAGGGAGACCGCATCAGGGCTGCAGTATGTGGTCGAGAAAGAGGGCGAGGGCGCGCAGCCCACGGCTGAGGATGAGGTGACCGTACACTACACCGGCCGCCTGCTCGACGGCACGGTGTTCGACTCAAGCGTGAACCGCGGCGAGCCGGCCACATTCCCCCTCAACCGGGTAATCCCCGGATGGACCGAGGGCGTGCAGCTCATGAAGGAGGGCGCAAAGTACACGTTCTTCATCCCCTCCGACCTCGCCTACGGCCCGCAGGGCGTGCCGGGCGCGATCCCGCCCCACTCGACCCTGATTTTCGATGTCGAGCTCATCAAGGTTGTAAAGAAATAATCAAGTCATGAAGAAACTGAATATCTTAGCCGCCGGCGTGCTCGCCGCCGGCCTTACCGTGACTCTCGGAGCCTGCTCATCCAACTCGAAGTCAGGCTCTGACACTGTGGACACTCCCGTTTACACCGAGGAGGCCCCCGAGCTCACCGAGGCTCCCAAGGACTCTCTGGCGGCTGTCTTCACCGATCCGGCCAAGGCATCGGCCACCGCGACCGACTCCACCTATGCCACGACAGCATCGGGCCTCAAGTACATGATCTTGCGCAAGGGCGACGGCAAGAGCCCCAAGGCCGAGGATACCGTGACCGTACACTATCGCGGCCAGCTTCTCGACGGCACTGTCTTCGACTCAAGCTATGACCGTGGCGAACCGGCCGCATTCCCCCTCAACCGCGTGATTCCCGGCTGGACCGAGGGCCTGCAGCTGATGAAGGAGAACGGCAAGGCCGTATTCTACATCACCTCTAACCTGGCCTACGGCGAGCAGGGCGCTCCCGGCGCAATCCCGCCTAACTCGGACCTGATATTCACTGTCGAACTTATCAAAGTGAACTAATGAGAATTAAGTCATCAAAGGCAATCGCCGCGGCCATGGTCGCGACGATTGTCATATCTATGTCCATGCTGACTGCCTGCGAGGGCCGCAAGATGTCGAACATGACCCCGACCGGCGATACCGTCGAGCTCGAGGTCGCAAGACCCGACTCGCCCGACTCCACCTCAGTCAACCCTAACCCGATTTCCGACACCCTGTTATGAACAAGACACTTCTGCCGGTCATTGGCGCGCTCGCCCTGGCCCTCTCCGCCTGCGGACCCGAACGGGGCCATGACCTCGCCGACATGCCCGATGCCACCGCGGCCGACTCCCTGCTCTATTACTACGCGCAGCTCCGCGCCTACGAGTACTGGCATAAGGCCGACACCGACACAGCCCTGCGAAGCCCCGCCGAACGACAGAAGTTTCTCGAAGGCATCAAGACGGGCCTCGACGCTGTCAGGAAGGATGACGACAACTATAACCGGGGCGTGCGCCTCGGCGTCCGTATGGCCCTCCGCATGCAGGAACTCGAGCGCAGTTATGGACTGAAGCCTGACGATGACGTACTGATCGAGAGCATGGCCAACGCCCTCCAGGGCGACTATGAGATCCCGCAGCTCGAATATCAGGACGAGTTCTACCGCCTGCTGGGCCGGTTCGAGGAGAAGCAGCGCGTCAAGGACCGCGACGCAGTGCGCCGCAACCTCACCGAGGTGGCCCGCGACCAGCAGATGGCAAAAATCGGCGACAATCTCTATTACAGGCTTCTCAAGAAGGGCTCCGGCCCCAACGCGCATGCCGGCGATGTAGCCTATGTCGCCATTGACTACCGCCGAGACGACGGCGAGGACCTCGCCGTCCCTTCGCCCGAGAGGGTGACCGTCGGCGCCCCCGGCATTCCCGAGGTAATGACCCGCGCTTACGAGCGCCTCAACAAGGGCTCCATCGCTCTATTCGCCACAACCGCCGAGGCTGTCTTTGCCTCGCGCACCGAGATCATGGGGCTGCGGCCGACCGATGTCCTCCTCATCACAATCACCCTCAACGACATAACGTGCAACGCCGAGCCCGCCGAGGAACTGCCGGCCTCGCCTGGCGACCAATAGGCCGCCTGCGCCCGCGCACTCTAATCTCTGATTTTTTACTCCATGAAGGTCAAGCCTAAAAAGAATCTCGGCCAGCACTTCCTGAACGACGAGCACATCGCCGCCGAGATCGCCGCCACCATCAGCCCCGACGCCCTGAGGGCCGACAACCGGACCTGGGGCGATATCCCTGTGCTCGAGGTGGGCCCGGGCATGGGTGTGCTCTCAAAGTACCTGCTTGAGTCGGGCCGCGAGGTCACTGCCGTCGAGCTCGATACGGAATCAGTAGAATACCTCGCGAAGGTCTATCCCCGGCTGCGGGTGATCGAGGCCGACTTCCTGCGCCTCGACCTCACGAAAGTCTATGACCGCCCGTTCGCGCTGATCGGCAATTACCCCTACAACATCTCGTCGCAGATATTCTTCAAGGTGCTCGACAACATCGGGCTGATTCCGGTTGTCGCCGGCATGCTGCAGAAGGAGGTCGCCGAGCGCATCTGCTCGAAGCCGGGGTCGAAGGTCTACGGCATCCTCTCGGTGCTTCTGCAGGCCTGGTACGACTGCGAATATCTCTTCAATGTCGAGCCGCATGTCTTCACGCCGCCGCCCAAGGTGCGCAGCGGTGTGCTCCGGCTGACCCGCAACAGCCGTACCGCCCTCGGCTGCGATCCCGCGCTCTTCAGGCGCGTGGTCAAGACTGCCTTCGGGCAGCGCCGCAAGACCATACGCAACTCCCTCGCTCCGCTGATGCAGCCCGGCTCGCCGGCCCTGCAGTCGCGTTTCATGTCCGAGCGCCCCGAGCGCCTCTCCGTCGAGGATTTCATCGAGCTGACCAACCTGATCCGCCCCGTCTGACCTGTCGGGTGCCGGCGTCCCCCCGGGCGCCGGTTTCCAAAATACACTAACCGTCATGAGCCTTAACAAGCATTTTCTTCTCACTATCTGCGCGGCCTGCCTCACGGTGGCCTCCCTCGCCGCCGACTTCAAGATTACCCCCACGGCCCGCGCCCTGTTCGACGCCGCCGCTTACCTGCCGCAGGACTCCGACTTCCGCGCCGGTGTGGCTGTTCCAGACGTCAGACTCGGAGCCAAGGCTACTTTCGGCTCATTCGAGGCGCGCGCCGATGTCTCCTACCGTTTCGGCAAGCTATATCCCGCCGACATCTATCTGCAGTGGAACATCAATGCCGACTCCCGGCTAAAGGGCGGTTTCTTCGTGCATCAGTTCGGGCTGCAGAGCGCGACAGGCGCTTCCGACAAGATCGGCATGGAGGAACCTATCGCACAGTCCGCGTTCGGCGAGTCGAGACTTCTCGGCGCCATGTATCTCCTCAAGAGCGACAGATTCCATTTCGCCGGCTCACTATACGCGCAGAGCGAGGCCATGACCAAACACGCCAACGAGCTCGGCCGCACCGGCGTCGGAGCACTGGCCCGCTTCGCATGGCATCCGCTCACAGCGTCCGGAAACATCTTCCAGATCGGAGCCTCGGCCCTGATCCAGTCTGCCGCCTTCAACGGCGACACCGGGAATCCGGTCTCGACCTTCAAGGCATCCTTCCCGACCAAGGTCTCGAGCGTCAGCTGCCTCTCGGCAAAGGTCGACCATGTGCGCAGCATCCTCAAGGTGACCCCCGAGATACTGTGGTCGCGCGGCCGCGTCGCCGCCGAGGGCCAGTTCTATTTCCTCAACACCGACCGCCGGAACGGACTCCGCGCCTTCAGAGGCTACGGCGGATATGTCACGACCCGAATCCTGCTGAACCGCAACGCCAGGTACTCATATAACCCCTGGACCGGCTATCTCGCCATCCCCGCCCCGCACACCTGGGAGATCGTGGCCGGATACAGCGGGGCCGACCTCAACGACTCGCACGCCGGAATATACGGCGGTAGCGCCAACAGCGCCTCAGTCACCCTCAACTACTACATTCACAAGTATATAACATGGCGCGTAAACTACTCATACACCGACCGGCCACACGCCCCCGGCCTCCCCTCGCGTCATGTCAACATATTCCAGACCCGAATCCAGTTCCTATTCTGACTCACGCCCCCGGCACCACATTCTGTCAGATTCTTTCGGATTCAGCGTTTTTTTATTATATTTGCACTCAGTTTCTCAATAATCAGGGAGGCCCGCATGGCCCCCTGCCCAACACAACTCCCCAATGAAAAATATCCTTATTACCGGCGGAGCCGGATTCATCGGCTCACATGTGGTCAGGCTGTTTGTCAACAAATATCCTGATTACCATATCGTCAACCTCGACAAGCTCACCTACGCAGGCAATCTCGCCAACCTCCGCGACATCGAGGACAGACCCAACTACACATTCGTACGCGCCGACATCTGCGACTTCGACGAGATGCGGCGCATCATCGAGAAATACGAGATCGACGGCATCATACACCTCGCGGCCGAAAGCCACGTTGACCGCTCGATCCTCGACCCCTTCACCTTCGCGCGCACCAACGTGATGGGAACCCTCTCGCTGCTTCAGGCCGCAAAGGTTTACTGGGAGTCTCGCCCCGAGGGCTACGAGGGCAAGCTCTTCTACCACATCTCGACCGACGAGGTCTACGGCGCCCTCGAGCTCACCGACCCCGAGGGTATCGAGTCGCCCTTCACCACAACCGCATCATCGGCTCAGCATCATCTGGCCTTCGGCTCGGAGTTCTTCCTCGAGACCACAAAATACAATCCCCACTCCCCCTACTCGGCCTCAAAGGCATCGAGCGACCACTTCGTCCGGGCATACCATGACACATACGGCATGCCCACTCTCGTCACCAACTGCTCGAACAACTACGGGCCCTATCAGTTCCCCGAGAAACTGATACCCCTCTTCATCAACAATATACGCAAGCGCAAGCCCCTCCCCGTCTACGGCAAGGGAGAGAATGTGCGCGACTGGCTCTTCGTCGAGGACCATGCCCGCGCCATCGACCTGATCTTCCATAAGGGAAAACCGGCCGAGACATACAACATCGGAGGCTTCAACGAGTGGAAGAACATCGACCTGATCCGCGTCGTCATCAGGACTGTCGACCGCCTCTTAGGCAACCCCGAGGGATACTCCGACGAACTGATTACCTATGTCACCGACCGCAAGGGCCACGACATGCGCTATGCAATCGACTCGCGCAAGCTTCAGGCCGAACTCGGCTGGGAGCCCAGCCTGCAGTTTGAGGAGGGTATCGAGAAGACTGTCCGCTGGTATCTCGACAACCAGGAGTGGATCGACAACATCACCTCGGGCGATTACGAGAAATACTACGACAACATGTACGGCAACCGCTGACATGCAGATAATACAAGCCGCCGGGACGCAGTGGCGACAAGCCGCTGCCCCCGGCTGCATAAATAGAAAAAGGTCGACTCACGTCGACCTAATTTCTTCATTAAAACAACAATAACAACTTTTTCAGAACGCTTATAGCAGTATAACCTTATATCATTTTAGATATTTTTTCAAACCTTACATCCTTATAACAGCGCGTAATCCCGATTGGTTCGCCTGTCACCGTATTTTTTTGAAAAAATTTTTAGCCGTCTCTTAAGGCGCATATCCATTCACACCCCAATGGCCTATGAAAGAACTTATTAACAAATATGTGTGGATTGTCGACACCCTCACCCGATATGACCGTCTGACCCGCGAGGAGATCAATGACCTCTGGAAACGGTCGGCATATGGCGCCGGCAACGAGATGCAGGCACGCACTTTCTATTACTAGCGGCGGGGCATCGAGGAGCACTTT
>WGUO01000033.1 GCA_014867205.1 Muribaculaceae bacterium
TAATTTTGCATAATGACTAATACATGACATGATGACTGAACGTTGCCCTTGGTGTGGCGAAGATCCGCTATACGTGAAATATCATGACGAGGAATGGGGCCGCCCGGTTACCGACGACCGCGCGCTGTTCGAGTTTCTGACCCTTGAAAGCGCTCAGGCAGGGCTGGCCTGGATCACCATACTTCGCAGACGAGAGGAATACCGCAAGGCATTCCTTGACTTTGACTACCAACGCGTGGCTGAGATGACTCGGGCTGATGAAGAACGGTTATGTCATCAAGAGGGCATCATCAGGAATCGCTGCAAGATACACAGTGCAATTGAGAACGCCCGTCTCTTCCGCGAAATAATAGACGAGTTCGGTTCATTCTATGAATACATAATCGGTTTTTTCCCCGACAGGCAACGAATCGTGAACGACATTCCCGACATCAGTTCCATTCCGGTTTCATCTCCTATATCTGATGCGATTAGCAAAGACATGCACCGCAGGGGCTTCAGATTTTTCGGCACGATAATCTGCTATTCGTTTCTTCAGGCAACAGGTTTCATCGACGACCACCTCAACACATGCCCCTGCAAAAGCCATTAAAAATTATGAGACACTTTAATCGGGAACAGTGCTCGGATTTCGGAAAAATTCCTTAACTTTGCAATGCCGTTAGGTGAGCGGACATTTGGGCTATGGTCCATAAATGTCTGCGCGAGGGAACCCGGTGAGAGTCCGGGACAGTTCCAGCTACTGTAATGCCCATTTAAAGACCTGCCGATATGGTCACTTCCACCAGGAGGGAAGGCCGGCAAGGTCAGGGCTAAGTCAGGAAACCTGCCTATCTGCACATCTTGGATTGATTATTTCTGGAATAAAATAATTATCAATGACAAAACACTTTTTCAAGCAACTGCATCTATGGCTGTCAGTCCCGTTCGGACTGATTGTCACCCTTATCTGCCTTTCCGGGGCAATCCTTATCTTCGAGCGTGATTTCAGCCGCATCGACCAGGCCGAGGTCAATCCCAATGGCAAGACAGCCCTTCCTATGGATTCAATCCTCAGATCTACAGAGAGGTATCTTGAAGGTAAGAACAATATCATAGGTGTCACGACATATCCCGACACTTCTCGTGCGTACAAGGTAATGCTTGCCAAGTCGGCCATGGCCGCACTCTGGGTTGACCAATATTCGGGTGAAGTCATCGGTAAATATGAGCGTGCTAAGGTTTTCAAATTGGCCAGTGCGGCACACCGCCGTCTATTCGGTAAGTCAAAGGCTGATGGTGGATTCGGCGGAAAGACCGGGAAACTCGTTATCGGCATCACTACAATCTCCTTATTTCTCATCATAATCTCGGGCCTAATCATCTGCTGGCCAGACAAAGGGAAAGTGCGGGACAAGTTCACCATCTCAACCCACAAGGGGAGTTATCGGTTCTGGTTTGACTTCCACAGTGTCGGTGGTGTATTAAGTGCCCTGATTCTGATCGTGTGTGCGCTAACAGGTCTGAACTGGTCGTTCGGTTGGTACCGCACAGCGTTCTATTCCACACTCGGATCCAAGGTGGCCAAATCGTCAAGCCATAAGACTCCGGCAGAGAATTATCAGGCATGGACCGTGGCATATACACGCATTCATAATTCGAATCCTGCGAAAGAGATCAGGATGTATCAGAATGAAGCCGATGTAGTGACAGGTGGATGGGGTAACCAGCAGGCCACCGACACCTATACCATAAATCCTGAAAACGGGGAGATTCAATCCGTGACATCATATAAGGATAAAAGTGAGTCAAACCATATCAAAGGCTGGATCTATTCGCTCCATGTCGGCTCTTGGTTTGGCTGGATTACTAAGATCATATATCTTATATGCGTGTGCATCGGGGCCATTCTTCCTATCAGCGGTTATTATCTATGGATAAAGAGACTGACACTAAAAAGATCGCACCACGCGTCATAATGGTAACCGGTGGGCAGCGCAGTGGCAAGAGTGTCTTTGCCGAGAGCATCGCACTCAAAATGTCACTACATCCGACCTATCTCGCCACAGCGCGTGTGACTGATGACGAGATGCGCCAGAGGGTCAGCATACATCAGAACCGCAGAAAGAATATTTGGAGAAATCTCGAGGCACCTCTCTCAGTTGAGGAACTATCTTTTTCCAAGGGAGAGGTTGTGCTTGTTGATTGTCTCACCCTCTGGGCGACAAACTGGCTTTTTGAGAAAAATGAGGATATCGGCGAGGCACTGGAAGCACTCGAACAACAGATCAAGCGATTGCTGGAAACAGGAGCCACCCTCATAATAGTCACCAATGAGATTGGCCTTGGAGGTGTAAGTTGCAATGCATTGCAGCGCAAATTCGCAGACCTGCAGGGACTGATAAACCAACATGTTGCCTCTTTAGCCGATGAGGTATATATGGTAGTTTCAGGAATCCCTGTCAAAATAAAGAGTAAGTCATGAAGAAATTCAAGATAAATCCGGTAAATCGCACTATTGAGCCGGAAATCAAAAAGAAAATAGACAACCTGACAAAGCCCAAGGGCTCCCTGGGACGACTGGAGGAACTTGCCAGGCAGATTTGTCTTATCCAGCAGACCCTAACTCCCCAACTGCGAGAGCCTCATAATGTTTTGTTCGCCGCTGACCACGGCATTATTGAAGAGGGAGTCAGTGTCTCACCTAAGGAAGTGACATGGCAGCAGTTGAGCCATTTCTCCAAGGGGGGCGCTGGTATCAATTTCCTGTGTGAGCAGCATGGGTTCCGGCTGGTACTGGTAGATGCCGGAGTCGACTATGACATCCCGGCAGGACACGGCATCATCGACATGAAGGTAAGGAAAGGAACCCGTAACTTTCTCCACGAGCCCGCGATGACTCGCGATGAACTGAATCTATGTGTTGAACGCGGTGCCGAAGTAGTCAGGGACATCTACACCTCGACCCGATGCAATATAATCAGCTTCGGAGAGATGGGGAGCGGTAACACTTCACCCTCGTCAGTCTGGATGCACCTTTTTACCGGAATCGACCTGGACAAATGTATCGGCGCTGGTGCAGGCCTTAATACTCCAGGCATACGCCATAAGTACGATGTTCTATCACAGGCAATCAGCAACTATGGTGGAGAGGATAACCCCGAAGATCATATAGCCTGGTTCGGAGGGTATGAGATGGCCATGGCCATGGGCGCGATGATGCAGGCCGCGGAACTCGGCATGATCATTCTGGTTGACGGTTTCATTATGACAAGTGTAATTTTGGCAGCGACACAGTTCTACCCCCATATTCTCGACTATGCCATATTCGGGCATCAGGGTGATGAGAGCGGGCACAAACTGATGCTTGACGCATTAGGTGTCAAGGGAATATTGCACCTTGATCTAAGACTTGGCGAAGGCTCCGGGGCAGTGTGCGCCTACCCTATCCTGGAATCTGCAGTCAGAATGATCAACCGCATGGACAGTTTCCAGTCGGTCAACGTAACAAAATATTTCTGATGAGACGCATAGCGGCAGCCCTGACTCTATTCACCCGTATATCTCTCTGGAAATGGGTTGAGATACCGGCTTCGGCCTATACCCAGGCGGTTGTCTTCTGGCCATTTGCTGGCTGGCTGACAGGCACGGTCACCGCAGGCATGTTTCTCGGACTCTCTTTTATCCTGCCCGCACTCCCGTCAATAGTTCTTGCCCTCATAGCCCGTCTGCTGCTTACTGGAGCACTCCATGAGGATGGTCTTGCCGACCTATGTGACGGATTCGGAGGTGGAAGAGACAAGGAGAGCGTGCTCCGGATCATGAAGGACTCCCATATCGGCACTTACGGTGTAATCGGATTAATCTGTTACTATCTGCTAACCGTATCGCTGCTTGCCTCGCTTCCTCTACACTTGATACCGGTTGCGATAGTCGCTGCAGATCCCTTTTCGAAATTCTGTGCCTCTCAACTTGTCAATTTATTGAGGTATGCCAGGCCGGAAGGTGCGAAAAACAAGATCTGTTATCCCAAAATGTCACTGCCGCAGTTTGCGCTGAACCTTTTCTTTGGGTGTATTCCGATGGTTCCGATGCTGTTATGCGCCCCAATCACGGCGCTGTCAGTTATTTTTCCCCTGATAGCACTCTTTGGTCTCATCGCTCTGATGCGCCGACGAATCGGTGGCTATACCGGAGACTGCTGCGGGGCAACATTCCTGATATGCGAAGCCACAATGCTTGCAGGTATCTGCGTTATTATAAATATTTAAAGTTTAGGGTTAAGGAGTTTGCATAATCCCATGTTCCGTTTTGCGACCAAGGGGAAGCAACGTGCCGTCTCCCACCTCCCACCTATCACCTAAAATCTATCACCTAAAACCTATCACCTATAAATCTCATCCCTATGCACCTCATATTCATACGCCACACCTCTGTAGATGTGCCCAAAGGCACTTGTTATGGACAGACCGACGTACCATTGGCCTCAACATTTCCCAAAGAGGCCAAGGCCGTAAAAGAAAGGCTCAAGCCATTTCGTTTTGATAAAGTCTTCTGCAGTCCGCTGTCAAGATGTGTAAGACTTGCGGCTTTCTGCGGCTATCCCGACGCCGTCAGGGATGACCGACTTAAAGAAATGAACTTCGGCGACTGGGAGATGAAGGCGTATGATGATATATCCGACTCTGTTTTGCGGGAATGGTTTGAGGATTACATTAATGTTGTGCCGCCCGGGGGCGAGTCCGTGGCGGATCAACGCCGCAGACTTGAAAGTTTCATATCTGAATTAAAGGATAAAGTTCATCCGGATTCTGTAATAGGGATTTTCACCCATGGTGGAATCCTGATCAATGCACTCGTGGCATTTGGCTACAAGACATACGAGGAAGTCTACAATGACATCCCACCCTATGGCTCTATAATAGAAATAGAAGTCTGACTCCGCATGTTATCAGCACCATCACGGCCTCTGTCTTTCGATTTATTCCGATTGCCTCGACGGCATCTGAATAATCGAAGTCCCGTGAATGAACGCCGATGTAAGGCTTATATACACTCTGTCCGAAATAATCATGTGTGCCTCCGAAGCGGCAGTCAAGAATACCCGCTAAAGCAGCCTCAGGATATCCGCTGTTGGGACTCGCATGTTCTCTTCCGAACTTCCTTACAAATCCCAATAAGGATAATCTGCCCGACACCAGAATCATGAGCATTGCAGTCAGTCGAGCCGGAATATAATTGGCTATGTCGTCGATTTTTGCTGCCACATATCCAAACTCGGCATATCGCTCATTCCTATACCCTATCATTGAGTCAAGCGTGTTTATCATCTTGTAGGCAACCATTCCCGGCACACCAAGAATTGCATACCAGAACAGCGGCGCCACCACCCCGTCGCTCAGATTCTCTGCAAGAGTCTCAAGAGCGGCTGTGCGTATCTCCTGAGCGGATAGTGTAGCCGTATCTCGCCCAACTATTCTGCCGACTTGCACCCTGCCATCGGCCAATGACCTGTCGACAGCCTTAAAAACCATCTTCACTTCCTTTACAAGTGTTGTTCCTGCCAGACAGTAGAAGATAAGTATTGACTGCACCGCGATACTGAGCCACACAAAACCGGATATAAAGCGCAAAAGCATCCATGTAAAAAAGAATACCGACATGATTAGCACAACTGCCGTAAACCCTCCTTTAAGTCTACGATGTTCTCCTTTGTTAAGGGCATGTTCAGAATTCCCTATCATCTTTCCGAACCAAACTACCGGATGCGGAAGATAGGCCGGATCGCCAAAAAGAAGATCCAGGAGCCAACCAACAATCAGAGGAAGTATTGCTATAAGGATATCCATTCTTTCAATGCGTCAATAAGTTTGTTGTTTTCTTCTTTCGTTTGAGCGGCAATGCGGAAATGTCGGGGAGTCAGCCCCTCGAAATTTGAGGCATCCCTAATGAGAATACCACGTTTCTCAATCAGCCATTCCTTCAGTTGCGACGCGGTTCGGTCAGGCAATACAGCGAGGATAAAATTACAGTCAGACGGCTGTACCCGGATTCCCATTTTATGCATGCTCTCCTCCAGTCTCTGTGTCTCTTCATGCAACTCTCCATAATCAACAAAATACTCCGACTCATGATCAAGCAGGTAATGTGCAGCCTCGATGGCCAACGAATTAACCGACCAGGGCATCCGGATGCCCCTAAGTTTCTCAACCACCTCGTCGGGCGCTATGGCATATCCAATCCGCAGCCCCGGAACAACAAACTGCTTGGTCAATGAATTTAGCAGGACAACATTCTTCCTGACCATAACATCCTCTTCACAGAGGACCGGCTTTACCGCATAACGGCCATATGCCTGATCCACCACAAATAGTTGCGCCCTGTTTCGGTCTATTACCGTCAGCAGTTCATCTCGCCCATACACTCGACCAGTAGGATTATTGGGATTGCAGAGCCAGACTAAGTCCGGTTCACACGCGTTTACCTGGTCTAAATCATTTATAAAGGTTATTTCGTGACCGAATACGCAACATGCGTCCTGATACTCACGGAATGTCGGCGCTATTATGGCTGACCTCCTGCCGGCATAATATTGGGCGATAAGATAAATTGCCTCTGTCGCACCATTTGTCACAATCACATTTTTCTCAGGAACTCCATGCCGATTCGCCAGCCGACTTTCGACGCTGCGCGGTTCAGGTTCTGGATAATTTCTGAATATCGCTCCACAGTCAAAGAGATGTCGCACAAGTCCGTCGTGATTTACGCCCTGCGGAATATTTGTGCTGAAATTGATTCTTACCCTATCCTTGAAACGAAAAATATCGTCGCCGTGTCCCTCAATCATTTTCTGACATAATTTTGTAGATTTGCGGAAGATCAACATACTCTCTCAACCAGTCGGCAAGCAGATCATATTGATTTTGCTTGAATTTCTGCGGGTCAAAGTCGGTGGTGTCCTTGGAATCAATGAATGGCCGCAGGATAAAATCAATCACAGCTGCGTTGTCAAGGATGCCATGAACATAACTTCCGAAACACCTCTCATCAGCCATGCAACCCTCCTTGGTCCCGTCATCTAACGTGATAAATGGTTTTGAGGTCTCTGTCCGGCCCATGTGTATCTCATAGCCGTCACAGACACGCTCGTCTTCCATAAACCTGAACTTCACCTGCCGGGTGGTCTTTTCCGGACTGATCACTGTGCGTACCGGTAACAGGCCAAGCCCCGGGAGTGCTTCCAGATTTCCTTCAATCCTATCCGGGTCACAGACCTCCTCACCCATCATCTGATAGCCGCCACAGATTCCTATCACCGTTTTCCCGTTTCCTCGCGCCTCTACAATTGCCTTAGCCAGACCGCGACGACGTATGTCAAGCAGATCATCGAGCGTGTTTTTACTACCGGGAATAATGACAATATCAGCCTCAGAGATATCGGCCGGTGCTGTGGCATAATAGAGATTGACCTGCGGATGCCTTTCAAGCACATTGAAATCTGTAAAGTTGGAGATATGTTTCAATAGCACAACCGCTATGTTAATTCTGTCGCTGTCAGAGTTCTTTCCCTTGACTGCCAGCGCAACGGAATCCTCCTCGTCGATATGGATATGGGGAGCCATCGGAACAACGCCCAGCACCGGGACTCCTGAAATTTCCTCAAGCAGTCTGCGTCCCTCTTCAAATAGGCGCAGGTCCCCTCGGAATTTATTTACGATTATTCCTTTGATAAGTGTACGGTATTCAGGAGTCTGGAGCATTATTGAACCATATACACTTGCAAATACACCACCTCTGTCAATATCTGCTACCAATATCACACTTGCATCAGCGTAAGAGGCCATAGACATGTTGACGATATCACCATCGCGCAGGTTGAGCTCGGAGATACTTCCCGCACCCTCCAGCACGATAGGATCATATCGTTCCGCAAGTCTGTCAAACGCCTCATGGGCAATCTTGCGCAACTCCTCTTTCCCTTCCTTACGGAAATACTGATATGCATCCGCATTTCCCGATGGCCTGCCGTTAAGAACGACCTGCGACGTATGTTCGCCCGACGGCTTCAGAAGAATAGGGTTCATGTCGGTCGAGCAATCAATACAGGCAGCCTCAGCCTGAACGGCCTGCGCCCGCCCTATCTCAAGTCCATCGGGTGTGGCATATGAGTTCAAAGCCATATTCTGAGCCTTGAATGGCGCAGGATTATAGCCATCCTGTTTGAAGATCCGGCATAGCCCGGTTGCTATAAGGCTTTTACCCACATCACTTCCGGTACCTGCCAGCATTATCGGCTTAAGTCTCTTCATTTCATCTTTCGTTTATATCCGAATTCTCGCCATATCTCTTCCTTACAGTCAGCCTGCTGAAGCTCATATCTGGCCATTATGAAGAAAAGGTCTGACAAACGATTTATATATTTTAGAATAGCGTCAGGAACAGGATCAGCCTCATGTAGACGCCATAGCGCCCTCTCCGCTCTTCGAGCCGTCACCCTTGACTGATGAAGCAACGACGCAAAGGGTGTACCCCCCGGAAGTATAAAACTGTCTGCCCGTGTGCATTGCCTGTTGATTGCGTCTATACTCTCCTCAAGCGCCTCCACGAGATTCTCAGAAAGTCTATTAGGATTCTCTTCCCTCCTGTCGCTGCGTGTAGCCACAAGACTCATGGCTGTCATCAGATTCAACTGTATCTCTTTGAGCAGTCCCTGCCATTCATGTGCCGACGAAAGCGACGTACGGAGTGTGCCTATCGCGACATTCAACTCGTCAATACAGCCGTTGGTCTCTATTCGGATGTCAGTTTTAGGCACTCGTATGCCGCCATGAATGGCGGTTGTCCCCGCATCTCCGGTCCTTGTATAGATTCTATTCATTTTCCCATAGTTTAAGGATATCGGTTTCTGCCCAATAGAGATGAGTATACCCGGCAAATACATTCATATAACGATATACCGGAGTGTCGACCTCTCTGCCCCTGATATCATATTGTCTTGCTACCGAAGGCAATCCCACGTAACCCTTAACCTCGGAATAGTGGAACTCGTGACCGGCCAACTCAAAGTCACCGAACACCAACTTGCGGTAACCAAGCCTTAACCGGGCGTCAACCATCGAAGTCTTTAACGGCAAAATGCTACACATCTTATTCCCATCTATCTCTTCTGAAAGATAAATCATGCCACCACATTCGGCAAGAATCTTTCCTCCATTGTCAGCGTACTCCTTTATAGATCTCCTCATCGCGATATTATTTTCGAGTTCCTCCGCAAAGAGTTCTGGATAACCGCCGGGCAGATATACCATATCCGCCTCGGGAAGGACTGTGTCACGCAAAGGGGAGAAAAACACCACTTTCGCTCGAAAGGCCTCGATATTGACCGGATAAATGAAGTTAAAGGCCTCATCATGTGCCACCGCAACTGTCAAATCTCTTTTTGGTGGGAATGCCACATCTGTGTCCCTGTGTGTGATCGCCGTGACTTGAAGCAGTCTTTCTATATCAACTGTGCTTTCCACCTCACAGGCAGTCGCCTCGACAAAACGCTCTATCTCAGCCATTGACTCAAGTGAGAGTCCGAGATGACGAGATGGTGTCTTTAACGCTTCGTTCTTTCTGATGTAACCGAGACATGGCACTCCTGTCGCTCCGCAAGCCTCTTTCAGGAACGCATAGTGGTTGGCCGAAGCAACCCGATTGAAGATAACCCCAGCCACCCTCACATCGGGACAAAAACGAGTGAAGCCGTAAATGGTGGCTGCCACCGAATACGAGGTTGAGGCGGCATTAATAAGAAGCACCACGGGCACCTCCAGTTTTCGGGCAATGTCCGCCGCACTTCCCTTCATGCCGTCAAAGCCGTCAAACATACCCATTGCCCCTTCGATTATGCATACAGGAGATGTTGCGGAATAACGGTCAAAGAGATTTCTGACATATTGCTCCGAGGCCATGAACAGATCAAGATTCACGGAATCGTGACCGGATGCTATCCGGTGGTATTGCGTGTCAATGTAGTCGGGACCGCACTTGAATGGCTGTACCTCAACATCCTTATGGCGTAGTGCCCGCATCAGTCCGAGCGATAAGGTGGTCTTACCACTCCCCGAGGAAGCCGCCGCTATTACAAACGCACTTTTCATGACTCTATTCTGCTTAAGATTCTACCGTCATCCGCTATAAGAACCGCATCAAGTTTGTTCGGAAATATTTCCGAACAGTGCCGATGGCACTCTTTCAGGAGTCCAGGAAAGAATCGGGCCGAATCCTCCTCACTGAGAAGTCTCGGAAGTTCACGGGCCAGATTGAATGTCTCAAATACCTCAAGGGCATCCCTCGAGCATCCGCTTTCTGCGGCGAGTTCCTTCAGGAATTCACGGTTTACTGTTATCTTATGGCTATGGGTATCCATGTTCCCCTCTGCAAGTTTTACCGCTTTGCCGAGCATAATTCCGATAGTCATTCTCGGCACATTCTTGTCGCGTCCAATCTCCATGATCTCGCCTATCGCATTGCCATAATGTATGAATGCATGAGGCGGAAGGCCTGGAAACAGGTTCTTCATGAATCGTTCGCTTTTTCCTCCTGAATTTACTACTATCCTCTCGCACTTCATGGCAAGTGCCACATCCATCTCCTGACGAATACAGTCGATGAACGCCTCGTGCGAGAATGGCCGTATTATTCCTGTGGTGCCTATTATCGAAACGCCACCCACAACTCCTACACGCGGATTAAACGTTTTTTCCGCAAGTTCCTCACCATTCTCAAGAGAGATTGTCACGTCAAGCCCACCGGCATATAAAGAGGATAGTTCCTCAGTCATATTTTTGCGTGGAGCAGGATTTATGGCCGGCTCCCCTACATCAAGTCCGAGACCTGGAAGTGTGACAGTGCCTATGCCCTCCCCTCCGAAAAACCGGATGCCGGCATTCGGGGAATAAGTCACGGTGGCTGTAATCCGGCAGCCGTCTGTCACGTCAGGGTCATCGCCAGAAACCTTTATGACGGAAGCATTGGCAGAGTCATTAGATATCTCCACTGACTCAACAGGCATCTTCATTCTCTCGCCCTCTACAATCCGGAATGATATTTCCTTAACTTCCTCTCCCGTAAGCAGTCCTGTCAGTGCAGCCTTTGCGGCCGCTGTCGCACATGAGCCGGTTGTAAAACCGGTGTGCAGCGGATAGAACTCCGGTATTAACCGCTCAATCTCCATCCGCAGACCATGCTTCCCCTCTACAGTAATAAAATTATCCGGCAACTTGGGCCTGCGAACCACAAACACCTTAATGCCCCTCGACATAGCGGCATCGACTTTTTCCTTGAATCCCCCGGTATCACCGCTCTCCTTTGTGATAATCGCGTCGGGATGCAACTCCTCAATCAGTGAATTAGTGTCATTTTCACGGTAGAAGACAAGGCGAGACTCAGGGAAACATGTCTCTGCCGCCTTATCAATGGACTCGTCACGGTTAAGTATCCGGAACCATGTGTCATGCTTTTCCCAGAATTTTTTCAGTTTCGGGATAGTCTGGACACCTGTCAGCGCAAGGAGCCGATTAATCCCACGCTCTGTCATTTTGGATATCGCGTCATCATAACTGTCACACCAGATTATACCCGGTCGATCAATCTCAAAGTAGTGTCTTTCCAGCCTAACAACCGGTATTGACAGAAAATCGGCGACCTCAGATATAGTCGCGTGGAGATGCTCGGCAAACGGATGGGCGGCATCTACGATGACTCTCACTTCATTATTCCTACAGAACTCTATCATCGCATTCTTGCTCAGGACTCCACATATGTGTTCTCCATGAGCACATTCTACCTGTTGGAGAGGACTTCGTGTTGAATAAACATATCGGCCCTCTCCCTCATCAAGAGTCTTTACGGCAACGCGACCCTCAGTAGTGCCCCCGAAAACGAGTATCATTTTCTGAACATGTGTTTGAAACTGTCATTATAAAGGTGTGACAGGCCCTCGCGGTTATCTATGGCGTCTCCGACTACCAGCAGTGTTGTCAGCGTCAGGTTATTATCATGGACAATGTTGGCGAGATCCCTCAGCACGCCGCGATATATTTTCTCCTCTTTCCATGTCAGCTTATAGCACGCCGCCACCGGCGTCTCGGGCGGATAGGCCATCAGAAGTTCCCGCTGTACCTCATCTACTATTCCGGCACTGAGATAGATACACATCGTGCTCTGCGAGGCGGCCAACTTATGCAACTGTTCTTTCTCAGGCATTGGGGTACGACCCTCACCACGCGTGAGTATGATGGTCTGCACCTTCTCCGGAATCGTAAACTGAGAGCGCAGGGCTGCGGCAGCCGCCTGGAATGATGATATTCCGGGTGTGATATGATAAGACATGCCATATCTGTCGAAAAATGCCATCTGCTCCTGTATGGCTCCGTAGATGCAGGGATCACCGGTATGAAGACGCACCACAAGACGGTCGCGGTCATAGAACTCCTTCATCAGTGCGAACTGCTCCTCAAGGTTCATCGAGGCTGAACTACTCACCACACATCCCGGCTTGGCACAGAAAGTAAGTTCCTTCGGAACAAGACTCCCTGCATAGAGTATCAGGTCTGCCCTCTCAAGGAATTTGCGTCCACGCACCGAAACGAGATCCGGGTCACCCGGCCCGGCACCGACTATCTCGATGTGTCCGCCTCGCAATGCACCGCGGTCAAACGAGACTGCAAATGTAAAATCAGCACCGTCGCCAAGTTTGCCCTTCTGTTTCTCAAGTATCAGAGGTCCACCGCCCGACGCCATTATCGCGCAACTCTCGGCAACCCCGGCGACACCTGTAACCTGGCGCACTTTCTCCGACGGATTGGGCACCCGGATATCCTTTAATTCCTCGGCGGTATAGATATTGCAGTAGCGCACGTTTCTCCAACCGGCCAGTTTCTCGACCAATGCCTCCTCCCTCTTGATGTCAATCGTGGCTACTTTATTGACAGATGCAGGAGAGATATTGTTATCAATAAGGCATTTTTCGATGTATTCCGGTATTCCTTCCGGGTCACATTCCCTACGGCATCCGACACCGAGATTCAGAATACGGGGTCGAAAATAGAGGACGGGACACTGAGGATGATAGATATATGGAGTAACCGCAATCACCAGTGCACACCCTGCCGACTGCTCGATATCTTTTATCAATCTGACATTCGATGGAAGAGAGGACTCAAGCATATCCGTACCATTATCACGTACGTCAAGCAGTAGGCCTACCTGCTCGCCATTTACCAGGGTCGCAATTGCATGGTTCATTTCCGTGTGCCCGGCCTCACATATCCAGTCAAACCGCGCCGCAAGAGTGTCAAGAGCCCAATAACCGGTATTGTCGCTCTGCGTGGTTATCACCGGATTCGCGCCTAAAACGCGTGCCAGTTCCGAACATAGTTCATTGGCTCCTCCGACATGGCCCGAAAGAACAGAAATCACATTCCGGCCAATGCTGTCAACACATACAACTGCCGGATCAGTATGTTTGTCACGGATATAAGGGGCTATCATTCTCACACAGACGCCAAGCGCCCCCACAAATATCAGCGCGGAACTATCCCGGAATAAGTCCCCATTGAAATCCTTAACTGGTATTAACCGGCAGTCATCATGTTCTGACTTTATCCGGTCGGCAACTTTTTTCCCTGCCTCGTTCAGATATATTATTTGCTTCATATTGCTTTCATTATCATTATAGGATTATAGGAATCCAGGTGAAGACGATGTGTTGCAGAAATGTATCTTCCACATTTCTGTACTGCCTCAGAAAAGGCCCGGCAACTATCCTCGCTCACCGAGTTAAACACGACGCATCCACCCGGCTTCAAATGCTGAAATATCCGCGCCACCATCTCCTCAAGCCTTCCGCCGTGCCCACCGATGAAAACGGCATCAGGCGCAGGGTATGAGTCAAGGTCACATGCCATGAAATCTGCAATCACACTTTCAATACCCGGCACGCCAAACCGTCGGCTGTTCTCCTCTATAAGCCGGCGTGATTCCTCACGCCGCTCAAAGGCCACAACATCAAGTTCCGGGAACTGAAGTCTGGCCTCAATTGACACAGAACCTGTGCAGAATCCTACATCCCACATCACCGATTTGCCGAACAGGTCAAGCATTGCGAGCGAAACGAGTCTGATCGGCATTTTGGTAATCATATTCGCCCTACCCTCGAGATGGCTGAACAGTTCCTCCGGTATTCCGAAGAATCTTTCTCTTCGCCCGGTCATAAGGAGAATCACACAATTGGGATTCCTAAACTCTGTATGCGCAGCCTCAGACAAGGAGAGCGTTCTGATTGTTTCCATGGAATTGCCGAGACACTCCCCTATTGACATTTTGTAGTTGTCATATCCATAGTCCAACATACGGCGCGCAATCTCCGTAGGTCCTTTCTTGCGATCTGTAAGTATACCGATCAACCGCTGATCGCGCATCAACGCGACATCAAGGTTCTTCCAGGGGCGCCCGGTGACTGATACGGAAACCATGTCAGCATAGGGGAGGCTCAGCCGGTGTGACAGCATCTGAAGCGAGTTGAACGCCGGATATACTTCAATGGCGGCATCAGGAAACTCTCTCTGCAGCGTCACAGCATAACCATAAAAGAGGGGATCGCCCGACGCAAACACGATGATATCGTCATAATGAAGATATTCCGAAAATACATTTTCAAGAGGTACGGTTATATCTATCCACACGGCATTAGCGGGAAACAGATGTTGGACAATCTCGTGGTGCCTCTTGCCTCCGGAAAACACCTTCCCGGCCTTGAGAATGCTCGTCACAGCGGGAGGAAACCACTGCTCGCGGCTATCAGTGAGTCCTATTACGGTAAATTTTCTATCAGACATCACGACCCGGTTTTAACAGTTCAGCATCAGGCCAGCACAATATTGAGTTGACCAATGTGGCAGCGAGATTACTTCCACCCTTGCGTCCCTCCACTATTATCTTGGGAATATCCTTGAAAGGCTTCACCATATGCTTGCTCTCGCAGACATGCACAAAACCCACCGGTGCGGCTACGATTCCACAGGGTTTCGCCTTGCCGAGCCTTATAAGTGAGCACAGTTCCATGAGTGCCGTCGGAGCGTTGCCGAACACGTATAAGGCATCGGGATGCTCCTGAGCTGCCAGCCGGATGCCTGCCTGTGTCCTTGTGATTCCTTTATCTTTGGCAAGTTCAATCGTCTCGGGTCTGTTCAGATAACATTTCACCTGAATACCTAAACGTTCAAGAGCTCCTTTCCTGATTCCCGATGCAGCCATTGTCACATCTGTCACTATGGTCCGTACACCACCTTCGGTCAAGGAGGTATAGACCCTCCTGACAGCATCTTCATCGACAGTAAGTATCTTCTCCATATCGAAGTCTGCGGTGGTGTGTATCGCGTGCAGGAGAGGCCATTTTACACCAAGAGGAATATCGGGATCGGCAAGTTCGCGCTCTATGGTCCTGAAACTTTCTATCATTATGGACTGGCCGGGGCGATTCCCATCAGTATCACTGCCCGAATAATAGCCTCGTGGGGTAATGATCTTGTCTTTCCAGCGGTATGACTGGGAATTTCCTATTATCACAACCGTGAACATGTCCACATCCTCCGGATCGAATTCGGCGAGCGTTGTCTCCTTTACCTGTTCACCGTCGCGACCGGCCTGTCGAACGTATCCGACTGGTGTCTCACCATTGCGAACCTCAAGAAACAGTTCCTTGAGGCGGTAAAGTTCCCAGTATCGACCTGTACTCTTCGGATTATACACCGCCGTGACAAAATCGGCATCGGCCGCGGCCTTGATTCTCTTTTCAATGACAGCCCACGGAGTCATAAGGTCGCTCAATGATATGACACAGAAATCATGACCTATAGGGGCACCAAGAAGTGAGGCGGCCTTCTGGAAGGCACTGATGCCGGGAATCACCTCGACATCGACCCCAATACCCCTCTCTCTGAGCATTTCATATACCAGAGGCGCCATGCCGTATATTCCCGAGTCTCCTGAACTGATGACACACACATCCCTTCCACTCTCGGCTATCTCAAGCGCCTTCTCAATTCGCTTGCACTCCTGTTTCATGCCGTTCTTCACTATCTCAGCATTCTCCTTCAGCAGATGCGAGATAAAAGGTATGTAACAGTTATAACCCACCACAATGTCAGCGCCCCTTAACGCCTCGACCGCACGCAAGGTCATATCCCCCTCATGTCCCGGTCCGATACCTATTACCGTTATCTTATTTCTCATGGTCTTTGGTCTTGTTTCTTATTTTGAATTGTGTCACCTCCACAGGCCAGTCAAGATGCCTCCCGCTTATCGAGGATGTGACGTGATCCGCCTGCACAGTAACGTCGACATTTATTTCTTCTCTCAGCAGTGGTGTCAGAATCTGACGGTCAATATCCTCAAGAATCCTGACTTTCTTCAGGCTATTCCTCTGATGGGAAGCCTCGTCGGGGGCCTCCACATGCAGCAGCACAAAGTCATGCTCACGCAGGGCTCTCATTGCCGCATTATATTTGGCCTGATAATCGGTATCTTCGTCACCGGTGGCACCCTCTACCTCGTATACCGTCATTCCCACCGCGCGTCCTATTCCTTTCATTATATTGACTCCGGCTATAACCGCACCCTCGGTTTGCCGCGGAAACTGCATGGGGCGCCCCGGGGCCCACAGGGATATGCCGTTTGCCTTGTGGCCGGCAAGCACCTTAGCTGATTGTATGATGATATCATTGAGAGTACCGGCAAGCGCAGTGTCATCAGACGATACAAACAATTCGGACAATGTGCGCCCAATAAGGGTATGGGTTGGGGTGGCTGCCACATTGGCATTGCAGTCACGCAGAATCAGCAGCGTGCGAAAATCACCCGTGCCATGAAATTCCATCTTCCCGGTGCCAAAATTTGTATTTAGCAAATCAATAATTTGCGCACATTCCTCTGCTGAAATTCCTGCGCCGCTGTGTGAGGTGACGACACCGTTCCTATGGCTTATAAGGTTACAACGCAGACACAGATCCGCCTCACTGACCGGGACGCCGGCACCCAGAGCCTCAAACCATGCTCTCGATGAACAACCGGCCTGAAGGTCATAACCCAGGATTCTGAGCACGGCGACTTCGGTGCCCGCGACACATCCCGGCGGTATTGTGGTCCGGCGAGATACCACGCCATGCTGCCGCATATACCTTAAGGCAGGCATATGCGCATGATAAGATGGTGTTTGGCCCCCGAAAGCCGGAATCGGCTCATCGTCCATGCCGTCTATAATTATCAACAGGCGTTTCATATTCACATGGCAATAATGCGGATCTGACAGTTCAGACTATCTCATTGAGCATATCAAGAAGCGCGGCTATCGAGTCTGCCGGCTTGCCATTGAGCAGATATCCATTGTCTGTTATCTCAATCACAATGTCTGACGCGCAGTCATCGGTCTTTACACCCTGTCGTGCAAGTGCTTTCCTGACCATATTGCATCCGGGACCTTTTCCTATAAGCCTGACAGTTCGGTCTATCTTATGGCTTATTTTGAAAAGTCCGCTCTCACGGTCGAACTCGACACCCTCACGATGAAAATATTTGCTCATGTCTCCGTTGAGTGCAAGATCCTCTGGGGTTCCTATTGTCACACCATGTGGTTTGTCGAGCAGCCACACCTTGTCGGCTATCTGAAGAGCCAGCTCAAGGTCATGGGTCGACAGGAACACCGTCTTTCCATTCTCGCGCGCAAGCCGTTGAAGCAACTGCATGATCTCGACTTTGCTTGGATAGTCGAGAAATGCCGTCGGCTCATCAAGGAAAATCACGGGAGTCTCCTGCGCCAGCGCCTTGGCTATCATCACTTTCTGACGTTCTCCGTCACTCAGGGTCTGTACCATTCGGCCTCTGAGGCTCTCTATGCCTACAAGAGAAATGGCTCCGTCGACTATCTTTCTGTCAGCGTCGGTCATGCGCCCCCAGAAACCGGTGTATGGGCTTCTGCCCATACCCACAAGTTCCTCAACAGTCATGTTGTTGAGGCTAAGTTTCTCGGTAAGGACGACTCCTATCACTTTCGAGAGTTCGGCATCGGAATAATCTTCAAGCGGCTTGTTATCTATGAAAATCTCTCCTTTCACAGGTGGCAGAAAGGCGGTGAGCGTCTTGAGCAATGTGGACTTGCCGGCACCGTTCGGCCCGAGAAGACACGTCAGTTCACCTGAATAGAGCGAGGCATTTATATCGCGGGTTATGAGGGTTATTCCCTTTTTTGAACGATAGCCTGTCTCTAAATTGACAACCCGTATGGTTTCTTCCTTATGGTTCATATCTCATTCTTGCGTTTGTTGAACAGCACCCACATCACCACCGGAGCGCCGACAAGCGCTGTAACCGAATTGACAGGCAATGCCCCCTCGAATCCGGGCAGTCGGGCAATAAGATTGCACAACAAGGCCAGCGATGCTCCACCGAACATTGATGCCGGCAGAATGGTGGCGTGGTTGGATGTATGGAAAAGTCCCCGGCAGATGTGGGGCACTGCGAGTCCTAAAAACACGATTGGTCCGCAATAAGCTGTCACGACGGCCACAAGCACTCCCGAGCAGCCTATCACCAGCAGACGTGCGCGCTGGATGTTCAATCCGAGATTGCGGGCGTATGAGTTGCCAAGCAACAGAAGATTAAGTGTCTTTATCAGAAAAAATGCCATGGGAAGCAGTATCAGCATCAGCACGATGAACACCGTGGTCTGACCACCCGAGACTCGCGAGAAACTGCCCAATCCCCATATTACATAGGCACGTATATCCTCTTCCGCACTAAAGAACTTCAGCACTCCGATTATAGCATTGGCGATATAGCCAATCATGACACCCATGATCAGAAGAGTTACATTTCCCCTGACCTTCTGCGCAACGAAAGCAATCAGGGCCATTATGAGAAGTGAGCCGATTATGGCTGAAAGGGTGATGGTAACCTCGCCTATCACCCCGAGTTTGCTCAGTGCCACTCCACCGATGCTCCCGGACAGAAGCACAACACACGCCACGCCAAGGCTCGCTCCTGAACTGATACCTAACACGGACGGACCCGCAAGCGGATTGCGGAACACCGTCTGCATCAGCAGTCCGCTCACTCCCAGTCCGGCACCGGCCATCATGGCGGTCAGCGCCTGCGGCAGCCGCGACTTCAAGACAATATTTGTCCAGATACGGTTATCGCTTCCGACACCCGTCAATATGTCGAATATGTCTCCCACAGGAATCCTGACAGTTCCCAACAGAAGATTCAGTATCAGAAACGCTATTATTGATATTAACAACAACAGCATTATAACGATTCTTGTCTTTCGACTCATTTCAACAGATGATAATAACCCGGCTTATGGTCGGGCAGGATTTCCGGATGAAACACGTGGATGAAATCGGCAAGGACTACCTCAGGTTCCACCGGCATCTTCTCATAGAACGGAACTTCCTTCATATTACAATATATGACTCCATGCTTTTTCCATGCATCAAAATCAGTATATCTGTTATCTTCCTCCTTAAGGACATTATAGTCGAATTTACCGTCAAAACTGTTTACTATCCTCCAGTAGTCGGCATTGACGGCATTTGTATAGACTGTCTCGTAGTCGAGGGTCACACCGCCCGACTCAGTGTTGTCCTTCAGGAAGTAGTCGCCACCGGCATCCCTGAAAAGCTGCGCCAGGAAACTCTTGCCGCCTACGGCATACCAGTTGCCGCCACGCATCTCGCCACTGAACACTGTGGGGCGTGTCTTGACGGTATCGACCATCGCCTTCAGGTCATTATAACGTTTTTCTATCGCATTGAATTCCTTGTTGGCCTTCTCGACATTGCCGGTAAGCAGACCGATAACCTTTATCCATTCGGCCTGTCCCAGCGGAGTGAGCTCCTTGTAGCCGAGATGCGGTATCATCGGGATATCGACATTACGGATAGCGTCATACCCGCCTCTCTTGAACGGCGAGATAAAGATGACATCAGGATTCAGGGCCATTATTACCTCGTTGTCGAAATTGCCCTCGATTCCGATCTTATGCGTCTTACCCTCCTTGAGCTGACGGTTCATCTGCTCGTTGTGAAGATGCCGCGTGCTCGTTATACCTACAACTTTTTCAGGTATGCCGAGCTTGAGGAAGTTCGACAACTGGAGCGACGTCATGCATATCGCCGACTCTACCGGTATGTTAAGCCGACTGTATCCCTCGGGAATCTCCCCCGAAAAGTCTTTTTCGGTCAAAGCGAAGTGAAATTGCTCGGCCTCACGGTTCTCAGGATCGTTTATGTCGAGTAGAACCATATCGTCAATATATTTCACTTTGAATCCCTTGGCATAACGGGGTGAGACCGACGACAAAGAGTCTGCCGCTGTGATATCACCATTTTCGTTAGTGGCCGCAGTATGTTTCCCGCCACAGGAACTCATCATTATAAAAGCCACCAATGTAAAAATTAATCCTGAAAATCTCATATTTCTCATTATTTTGCATTTTTGACAACTCTCTGTTCTTATCATAGCGAAGTCGTTATTCCGGTATATATATTATCTCTCCGTTCTCGAGCTGATAGGCCGTGCCAACCCGGCGCCCCTTGGAGCCGGAGGATTGACTCTCCTCTTCTGACGGAGTGTATTTCTTGACCTTGTTCCCCTCCTTCATGATGATTTCCATATTGTCCGATCCCGGATTCTTGACAATCGTATAATCCTCTTTTGAAAAGATCTCACTCATGTTGAAATGGGCCACGAGTGCAACCATGAGTGCCACGGCAAACACCATAGCGACGTCAAACAGATTGGTCAGCATGCCCAGAGGATTGTCTTCTTTCTCATCATCGCTCAATATGGGGTTGCGTCTCATGGCTCATCAGTTTTTGGAATACAAAGTCAAGGTCGTTGAGCGAGCGGGCATAGAATCTCCGGTCTCCCTGTAGCGTCACCAGTCCGACGGCTGCCACCGCCATTCCGACCACCGTGGTGGCGAACGCCACCTGCATGTTGTACGCCATGGATACTATGTCGCCACCGGCCAGGCCGACTAATGCCGGTCCCATCGGAATCAGCGTTCCCATCAGCCCAAGCATAGGTCCGAATTTTACCAGTATCCTGTGCCTTGACAGCCTCTTCTCTACATCTACCTGAAAATCCGAAAGTATCAATTCACAGTATATTCTGTCCCAGCGGTGAGCAAGAAGGTTTTTAATGCTTTCGGTGACACAGAATTCTCCGCATTCGGCCAGTTCTGCCTCAGCCTTGTCAAGTTCATCTGCGCTGTAGTTCCGAACCAGATGTCTGAGTATGCCGGCTATCTTCTTTCGCTGTCTGTATTCCCCATAGAAACTGAATAACAGCCACACCGCACGACACGCCAGATAGAGCAGCAGCACTATCACCGGAATCAGCAGACCGTTAGAAATTACGAAAAGGATATCTGATATTGTGTTCATAATAGACCAAAAATTATAATATCCGACAATACGGAGACAAGCACCGCGAAATATAGTGTCCGCTCATCTGCCCTTGCATACCTCAACATCAAGACCACCCCGGCAATGGCAACTGCTGTCACAATGCCAGCAATCAGCCCGACCATTGAAAAAGCCATCCCCGGGAACAAGCCGGTGAATAAGAGTGCGACCATAGAGATCGGTACTATCGTCATCAGTCCCGGATAATATCCGAGAATTTTCTTCCATATACCTTCTGTAAAAAGATACGCAAGTATTATCGATAACTCGATGAACTCAAGGGTTGATATCTCACGAATACTTATCAATGCATACACCTCGCCACGTGCCAGATTGGAGAAAAGCAACGTTATGAAAAATGCAGCCACTCCCCACATCAACGCCCATGCAAGTGACATCCTCAATGGCATTATCGAGAGTTTCACGCATCCGGGAATAAAGATAGCGAAACAGAGCAATATCATGAGTGTGGTCATTTCTTCCTCCTCCTTCTAATCACCACGATCATCAATACTATTAACATCACCACGCACACACCGGCAATGATTCCAATCTCGGGAGCATTCTCGCGCATGGCGTCGGTCAATGTACTCTTACCCTCTTCCCTAAGCACTTTCGATCCGTCAGGATTCGCTGTCGCTTCTGCAATATCTTTTGTGAATTTCTCAGCTGACTTCGCATCAAGGTTTGATGCAATGAAATCCTGGAGTTTCTTGTTCGCGCAGACAAATTCCGTGCATGGTGCTCCATGCTTTCCTGTGATACGGGCGTTGAGCGACGCGGTCTGCCTCAACTTCTCCTTGTCAGGTTTCCAAAACCCTTTGCGGGCACTCTCGAGCATCGTGGCAGTCATCTCCTGCAGCGCTGCCGGATTAGTCCTCTCAAAGTACTCCTCGACTCCAAGATTCTCCCTATCCCTGACATATATTTCATACAGTTCGTCATATATGTCGTCTGGAAGCACACTGCTTCTGGTGGCACTCCAGCCGAAGATATTTCTGAAAATTTCTCCGAACATCTGTGCGGTGGTCGCGTCACCCTTCATCCGCTGGCGTATGAACTCGGGATTAAGGATAGTGGCTCTTGACTCAACTGCCACGGCCTCGCGGGTATCCTGAAGCCTCGGCAGGTATGAGTTTCGGTAATCAGCCATCACCGCGTCAGGCTCCTTGCCGCTGATTGCGGTCGAGGCCATTGAGAGTGCGCCGGTGAACTCATACACATGATCAAGTGATATAGGGCCCCAGGTGTTGCTCTGACGGGGCTGCACTATGACGTCGGTACCGTTGATAGCCGCACTGAAAAGATTCTTGTTCATGTCTCCCCAGTTCTCCTCATCGCCATACATGGCACACATATTGTTCAGATAGCCATCAACCAGTTCCTGCTTGTCATCCCACTCGCCCGAACTCTCCGTATACCTCAGCATGCCGGTACTGTAACCGGAGTTTACGGGTCCGAAGACTCTCATTGTCGAGAGTTCTCTGGCCCGTTTTGGCGACTCCCCTTTCTCCACAAGTTCCATCTCCTGGGCAAGAGTACCCTCCGCTACATAGTTGGGATATTTGTCATCTTTTGCCTCGGCAGCAAGGGCCACCGCATCGGTCAGCATCTTCAGGCGCGAGCCGGCAATATCCCGCAACTGACCCGACACCTGGACAAGTATATTGATTCGCGGGCGCCCGAGTGTCTCCGACGGAGTCAGTTTCAGGTCCATCACGCGACCCTGATCATCCCTGACCGGCTCCACACCAAGCATCCGCATGGCCTGGGCCACTGTGGCTCCCTGCGATGATATAAACTCACCGGCCCAGAATGTATAACTTACTTTCCTGGGGTACTCGCCATGTTTGGCCACATAATTCTTCAGCGTCTGTTCGGCGAGTGCCACACCGTCATCCCAGGCCTTAGGTCCGGGAGTGGCCTCGGCATTGATGCTGTACATGTTCCTGCCCATCGGCAGCACATTGGGATTCAGCACGGGGTCTCCCCCGGGTGCCGGTGAAACCGGGATACCGTTCAGCGCATTTACCATGCTGTTGATCTCAGCGCCTGCAGATTCTGTCAACAGGCGGCGGCACTCCACAGCATTAAGTTCATCGCCATCTGCCGACACATTCTTGCCGTTTAGCTGAGCCATTATCTCCTTTTGGGCGCCTGGAAGATAGTTGTGCGCTATAAAGGCATAATCTCTCAGGTCCTCTTTTTTGATCTTGCCGCGCTCTGCATCTCTTTTCGCAGTGGCATATGCAAGTTTGTCCGCGCACACGGCTGTCACACTGGCAAGCATATCCGTCGGGGAATAAGGAACTCCCATTACATAGTAGGCGCCTGTAATCTTCTCATTGGCCAGTTCCTCAACAAATGAATCCGTTTTCTTTAGTTCTTCTACCGTATATTTCCCTGTTGGCAGCGAGTCGAGTCCCAGATCCCTATGGAAACCGTATCCGATTATCTTTCTCTTCAGGCTGTTGCTGTTGCGGGTCGGATTTGTGATTGCTTCGTGAAGATCCTCAATGAGTGCCGCATATTTCTGACGCATTCCGCTCTCGACATATGGCGGAGTAAGATGTGTCACGATCACGGCGTGACTCCTTCGCTTCGCGATGATAGCCTCTCCGACATTGCCGGTGGTGTAGAAATAGAAGTGAGGGCGGTTGCCAACCAGCACCTCCGCCCAGTCCGCCTGCGACAGACCGGCGTTCTTGCCGGGCGTAAACTCGAGGTTGCCGTGTGTTCCGAAATGTATCAGGGCATCGGCATCGAAACGCTTCTGCATGTAGAGATAGGGTGCTATGTATGAATGTGGAGGCACCACCTCAACACCATGCACCAACTTAAAGTCATCGTCGCCCAACGCGGGCCGGGGCTGCGGGAACAGCAGTATGTTTCCATATTGAATGGCCGCTACCGCCATGCTGTCACCTCTTGCCAGCAGGCTGCCGGGGGCTTTTCCGTATCTCTTCTCAACCTCGGCATATTTTTCAGGGAGAAGTACACTCTTAGCCCAGGACTCGTAGTCTTTTCTTGAGATCCAGACCGGATGCGCCTCGTTCATAAATTTTTCCTGTGCAGCCGGAGCATACGAGCCCATAACGCTTCCCTGCTGCATCAGCTTTTTTTTGAAAGTCTCGACGTCCGAGGGCAGTCCGGACACATTATATCCTTCACTGCGAAGGCGAAGCAGGAAATTATATAGCGATGGCACGACCTCCATGCCCGAGGCGAGCAATGCGTCCTTACCCGGCGACTTGAAATATCCTATTGCTACTTTCTTCCCTTTATTCGGAATAGTACGCAGGTTCATGAAGCGCTCGAACTGTTCCATAAATGCGTTCACCTGTTCGGGTTCGGGAGTATAAAGCAGGAATCCTTTCGGGCCGACATTCTGTGTCGATATGCAAAGCGGCGTCATTCCGCCGTCGATTTCGGGCACCACGATTCTCGCGTTGAGCGTTCCGCCGCCCATCGGCTTGTTTATGTCAAGCCATTCCTCGCGGGGTTGAATGAGAGGGAAGGGCATGAACAGTGGAATATTCTCGCGGTAGCACCAGTTGATCAGGGTGTCATTTCCAAGGCGACCCATTGGCAAATAGACAATCGCCTCCGGCTTAACCTCACGTATCATTCTCGCACGCTTACGCCCGGTGGCGGTTATGGGGTAGACATTATATCCGGCCTGCGTAAGGCGCGACATAAGGGTGTCTATATGGGCGCGGTTGTTTTCAACGGGGAAACTCACTCCCGATATGAATGCCACATTCCGACCATCGGGATGATAGAGACCCTTTCCCTTCAAATAAGAGGTCAACTTTGCAGCACTGTCGAAATATCGGCCCGGCTCCATGTGATAGAACATGTTTTTTGGCATCTCGACCGGTTCCTCGTAATCATCAGGTCCGAACCTGCGAGGATTGGCGATACTTGCCACGTATCTCACCAGATTACGGTAATTTGCGCCGCACTGGTTTGAAAAATACTTCTTAAGTGTTGCATTCTGTGTTGAGTCGAGGTTGTGTGTGACCACAAAACTGAAATTACGCAGGGTATTTGTGAATATTGGCACTCCTCGTGCGGCTGCCCTGTCGAGCGACGCCAGCTGAATGGAGTCAAGATAAAGTCCACGGCCATACATTAGCACAGCATCATATTTCTCAAAATCACCGGCCTCTTCCATTGGCTTGCATGTCACCTCAATATTTCTGCAGTCGTTGTTAAGGACAATCTCGGCTGCCTGAGCCGGCAGCGGGTTAACCACAAGTATTGATGTCGGACGCAGCCACAGGGCATAGGCGCCCCACAGACATATCCCCAGTATTATCAATGCTCCGACGGCAACGAGGACTTTTTTCTTGACTCCTGTCATGTCTTATAGGTTTTCCTTAATGTAGGAGGTTTTCTGACGTGCCGCATCCGGCACAGGCGCATTATAGGCCTCCCTGATATGTTCGATATAAATATCCTGAATCTCGAGTATCTGACCGAGTCCCTCGAGTGCGGTCGAGACCCTGAAGCCCTCCTTCTCAAGCTGTTCTCGCCATTCGCCGTCGATATCGTTGCGGGCATGGTCGCCGGCCACAAACATGAACGGAACCAACGTTACGCTCTTTGCCTTGGCTGACTTGAGGCGTGCCAGAGTCGTTTCATATGTGGGATATCCCTCGACGGTCGCGACATGGAACTGCGGCGCCCCGTCGGCGGTAAACATATAGTCAATCTGCGAGTATATTGCGTTGGCGGGCGTCGATGTGCCGTGGCCCACAAGTACGACAGCACCATTTTTCGCAAGGTCCCTGCTATGGCGCTCTCTGAGTATTCCCACTACTTTCTGACAGTCCTCAATCGAATAGAGCAAAGGGCGCCCTACTCGTATCTCCGTAAAGAAGGGCAACATCATGGCAGCCTCGTCGCGCAGGACCTCGGCCTCGATGCCGTCTATTACGTTGGTGCCCTGCACTATGACATGCGTATAGCCGTCGGCAGCCAGTCTTAAGAGTGCCTCCTGAGGCGTGGGCTTGGAGATTCCACGCTTCTTAAGTCTGTTGATTATGATTCGTGAGGTATAGGCCTCGGCTACTTTCACACCGGGAAACTGAGCCTTCGCCTTTTTGTTGATGGCATCGATGGTCTGGGCGCGTGTGTCATCGAACGTCGTTCCGAAATGCACCATCAGTATCGCCGTCTTCTCCTGGGGCACGTTTTCAAGACTCTGCGCGACTCCCGCTGATGCAATGCCCAGCAATATGGCCATGACAGCAAGTATCCTTTTAATCATATCCGTTTTGATTATTGGTGTTTTAAATGGTAAAAGTCCTCCCGGAACGTAAGGCAGAATCGTCCCGGGAGGACGGCATAAAAAAAGAAAATTGTTTGTTCGATTACTTATTGTCTTTCTTGACGTTCTCTACGACACGGATCTGCTCGAAATAGTATCCGCTTGCCATAGTCGCGCCAAGTGTCGTCTCGTTCTTCTTGACATCATAGATGTAGATCTGAGGATTCTTGCCCTCGGCGTCCACTCCGATGTAGGCCTTGTGGTTCACGTAGGCCATGCGCGATGAGAAGCGTCCGCTGCTGTAAGCGAGCCGCTGTCCGTTATACTGGATCGGGGTGCTTGTCTTGGCGTTCACATCGAGTACGGTATAATAGTGGCTGAATGAGTCGATATTCGTTCCGGCTGAGTCATCGCGTGCATACGCCACGGCTTTGCCGTCGCCCACATACATCACCGATATAAGTTTACCCGGGGCCGTGAAACCGTCGTATGTCTGGTCAAACTGTGTTGAGTTTGACGGAATCTTGAGCAGATGGCTGGTCTCGTTGCCGTCAGCGTCGTCGGTCACACAGGCAATATATAGATTGTTGTTGCCGTCGATGAATGTAGTGGTCTGCAGAAGTTCGCCATATGCTGTGCCGACCATCTCGCAGTCGAGGAAACAGGGGGTGTTGCTCTCGACAGCCATAGTGGCGGGGTTGATGACTGCTGTCATCATCGGTGTCACACGTTTGCCGCGGCGCCCGCTCTGCTTGGCGAAATAGAAATAGAAAAGCCTGTTGTCAGACTCACGGTATTTCAGGATACCTGCAGTAGTGAAGAGCTCACCCCCCTCGGGCATCGGCACGTTTAGTGTGCCCTCGTCGATGATTGTCATGTCATCTGCATTGAGTTTTGTCCAGATGATCTTGTCGGCCTCGCCGTTGGCTGCCATGATGACAAGCGTGTTGTCATTGATCCAGGAGTGAGTGTACTTACGGGTAGCATAGGTGTTTGTCTGGAAGCGGCGTTCCTTGACCACCTCGACTTTATTGTCTGTGATGGTATATTTGGCAAAGCGGTCGCCCGACACCGGCACCTGATAGTAGTAAGCGCCCTTCAGTATGGTCTCAAGTGAAAGAATGGAATTGATCTCGGTACCCTCACCCTTAAAGGTGATCTCGGGCTGGTCGGCGTCGAGTGAGTTGACACTTCGCACGAGTGTCTGAACGTCACGGCCCATCCCGCCATGTTTGCCAAGTGCCACCCAGATGTCAAAGTGGTAATCCTTGACAATCGCAGGATCGTTGGGATTCGGGTCCGGTTCGTCTTTGTCTGAGCAGCTTGTCATGCCGAAGGCAAGGAAAAGCGCCATGAATGAGGCGAGAAGAAATTTTACTTTTTTCATTGCTTTAGGTTAATAGGTTTATGATTTATGGTTAGTTAAGAAAAATCCTGAATTTGGCTCCGAACGCACGTCCCGGCTTCTGCAGCATGTAGTTGTCATAGGCGAGACGGTCGAACACGTTGTTGCATTCAAGCGATATGTTGTAGCGGTCTCCATGCCAGGAATATGACAAAGAGAGGTTGGTGACGTTCTGGGTCGGGATGCGTGCCTTGGTAGATGCCGCGCCGAACGCCTCCCAGTTGAGGTAATACCAGTGTATGTTCTGGTATTCAGCGCCTATGCGCAGCCGGTCTCTCTTCATGATGAGGTCATGGAATGTATAGGATGCATCGAAGTTGCCGAAAAGCCAGGGCCGGTTAGGAACCCGGTTCTTATATGTGGCCGACAGGTTGCCGTCGGACTTGTATTTACGCAGGTCGCGGGCGTCACTCCAGCTGCCGTTGACAGTGACCTGCAGCGAACTGTTCCATACATATGAGACCTCTGCGTCAAATCCCTTTATGTCGATAGCAGGCTCGTTGATGTACTGCATCATTCCCTCGCGCTCGGACACGGTGGCACGGATGTAGTTCTGTACATGGCGTATGAAACCGTTGGCCTCGTAACTGAACTGATTCAGTTCGCCGAACCGGAATGTTCCGAAAAAGCCGAGGTTATAGTTGTTGCTCGTTTCCGGATTTAGTGTAAGGTTGGGATAGACGGTCGTTCCGTTTCCAAGAAGCTCGCGCGATAACGGAAGCCTGACGCTGTGCTCATATGAGCCTTTGACGGCGAACGGATCGCAAAGTGTGAAGCGGCTGCCCACTCCCGCACCCCAATAGTTCTTTGTCTTGTCTTTGTCAATCTTGTCAGAGCCGGTGATGACAATATCGTCAGACTGCCTGATCGACAGCGAGTTTATATAGTCCTTTACGAAGTATGAGGTCTGCCACCGGGCGTCAAAGAATGACTGGGAGTATGTAAGCGACAATATATGCTTGGTTACGACATCGTTAGAGGGCTCGAAGTTCTTGTCAACCTTGTCGTATCGGTCGTTTCCGCGCCGGTTCAGCAGATAGTTGAACGCGAAGTTATGGTGTTCGTTCAACTCATAGTCCGCTCCAGCATTGACCACGGTGAGAGGTCGCCTGTAGACGCGTATGGCACGTCCTCGGTTGTTCATCTCATTGCCCGACGAGGGCATCCATGTGCCATCCCATGAGTATTTGCGAAAAGCCGTGTCAACAGTCTCGCTATGGTCCCATGTGTGTGAAAGTGTGAGGCGTGTTGCCACCTTGTTCCACCTCTTGCTGTAACGTGCCGAGATATTGAACGAATGTGAATGGCGGCTTGCCTCTCCATAGACCTTGTTCTGCATGGCGCCTGTCTGTATCTCCTTGTCAGTCTTGTTGTATGAGACCCCAACAAAGAATTTGTCAGCCCACTTAACATCGTTGACGCCAACCTCTATCTGACCGAAGAGTGAGAGATAGTCGTCATGAAACCTCCTTTTGTCGGTGAAGATATAGCGGTCCTCCTTTTCGCTCCATACCTCTACTCCACGCATCTTGTAGTCGTTCTTGGAGTAGTTGACACTGAATGTCGGCTGTATGGCCACTGCAGTTCCGGGAATATAATACTGTCCGGTGATGTCGCCGGTATGCGTGTGGAATGACCCTATTCCATATGACGCATCCAGAAAGTTCTGTCTCTTCTTTCTCGTCACGATGTTCACTGCGCCTCCTAAAGCGTCTGAGCCGAGATATGACGGCACGACACCCTTATAGAGTTCCACACGCTCAACTGTGTTGATCGGTACATTGTCAAGGGTCAGCCCGGAGCCCTTGGTCTCCATCGGAACACCGTCTATAAAGTATCTGATGGAATTTCCGGACATGCCGTTAATGGTGAGGTCAAAGTCTGAGCCGGCTCCCCCCTCGCGCCTCACCTTGACGCCTGCGGCGCGGTCAATCAGGTCGTTCAGGGTGACCATCTTGTTGAGGTTGGGAGAAATCTCAACGGCGCTCACCGTGAAGGCGCCCTCCTCGAGTTTCTTGCCGGCGCTTTTGCCGTACACGCTTACGCCTTGCAGCTGCACGGCGTCTTCCGACATGCGTATATCATATACTGTGTCTCTGTCGAGTGTCAGTGTGAACTCAAGCGTACGATAACCGACAGCCGAGACCCGGCATGAGTAACTCCCTTTCTCCAGATTTATTTTATAAAGGCCTTCGGCGTCGGTTGTCGTAGCAAATTTCGCATTATTGATACTAAGGGTAGCAAACGGAACCGGTTCATCGGAATCGTCGGTAATACGTCCCGACAGGGTATAAACAGGTTTGGCCGCCTGAGCTGACAGGTGGCTTACATAGAGGAGTAATATGAGTATCCAATTTTTCATTCGGTTTGCCGCCAAAAGTAAACTGGGATACTATCACGCAGCAAACCATTATCAAACTCCCCGTCGGGAAGATGATGGTTGTTTTGTGGTAATATGTCCCGAAAACTACAAAACTATATGTTGCCTTGGCAGGTCTCCTGACTTATCCTCCCCTCAACGCCTTCCCATCGGCAGCGCCGACAGTGACATAATGTTGAGAGGTGCATAGGAATTACAGTAGCGGGTCTGTTCCGGATTCTCACCGGATTCCCTATTAATCGCCTCGGGCCTATTAGCCGTCGGCGAACCAATGCACCGCAAAATTAAGAATTTTTTACATCCTGTCCAAATAAAATTTCACAATTATGTGATTTTGTGATTCTGTAAATAAAAATCTGTCGGTGCCATTGCAGAGTCTCCGGAGGCTTCCGCTTTGGCACCGACAGAAATACTATTCTATTACTATACAGCTTCTGCTCTACTTTATCGGCTACGGCTTATCAAGTTCACCGGCATCGAGCGCCAGTCACCGCTGAAGGTGCCGGACACGATTGTCGAAGGCTGCTGCTTCTTCCCGGCCAACTTAAGCGACTGCGACTTAACCTTGGTGGTCACGTAGTCGGAGAGTTCGCCGAGGGTAATGTTACCCTTGCTCGACTGAAGTTTCTCGAGCAGGAAGTATGTGAAGATGCCGTGACCCGCCTTATTGTAGGGCTGCGCCGTCTCGTTGGCGGATGTGGCCGAAAGAACCACCATATTGCCTCTCGGCTCTACCTGTGAGCGAACGAAATCAACTCCGGCACGGTCGGCAAGCAACTTATGGCCACCACGCGCCGAACCGGTGAAACATGCATCCATGTACACCACCACCGAACCGGCACCGAGTTCGCCAAGCTGGTTGTAGAGTTCCTGCAGCGAGTAGCAACTCTCAACATCCGACGCCGAGGCAGCAACCTGCAGGCATCGTTGACACCGTCGGAGGCATATATGGCCACATAACCCGCCTCCGGGGTCACAAAACGAATGTCAAACCGCTCGCGGTCCTTGAACCGTGACGCCGGAATAAACCGTTCGGAATCATCTACTCGCCCCACCTCGGCGTCAAACTCCACAGCCGATATCTCGCGTGCCCGTGCCTGTCCCTTGACGTATGCCTCAAGCACTATATCGTCACCTACCACACGGCGCTCAACCCGCTCCTCAATGGTCTTCACCCAGACACCGGCCACATCGGCTGTCGAAAACACGTTGATACTCTCCGCGGCACCTGACGAATCCTCTCGCTGGTTCATGGCCGTAGTCGAACTTAGAAATGTGCCGAAAGCATTTGCGAGAGCCTGGAGCCGCGCCTGCTCGAGTGCGCGTGTACGCCCTACCTTTTCCGAGACATCCGGAGGCAGGTAGTATTCGTAACTGCCGGTTACGGTCACATTGCCACCTGCCTGAATTTCTTCAGCCGAAAGCAATGTTATCGTCATGACAACCACAACAGATATAAGCGTTCGTATATGAATATTCATGCTTGTTCATTAGTGTCCACTAAAAAATCATAAGAGTTCTTTGAAATTATTGAAATTCAAT
>WGUO01000034.1 GCA_014867205.1 Muribaculaceae bacterium
GATTGAATTTCAATAATTTCAAAGAACTCTTATGATTTTTTAGTGGACACTAATGTCTTCAATCCATTTGTTTGCGATACCGGTGCGTATAACGCTTTTGAGATAGCGGATATAACGGACGGCGGCGTTGTTGGCGCATCCCTTCTTTATGCGCAGGAAATGCTCGAAGTCGTCAACCATTCCGGATGTCAGTTTATTCATCGGAATATCTTTCACATCGTGCTTGTCGATGAGAAATTCCTCCAGATACTTGACGCATCGCTCCCAGCGCAGGCGCGTACCCTCGCAGATGTCGCCACGCTCGTTACGGTCCTTTACCTTCTTGTTGAGTTCGCGGAACGCCTCGCAGAGCATCGTCGGCTTTTGCAGCTTGCCGAGAAATGCCTTTTTCAGAGTGTCGGGATTGACCATCTCATCGCGCATGACGAGCTGGTTGTGGATTTCGCATATCTTGGTACGGATGGTATCAAGATAGCGGTTCAGTTCAAGGTCCTTTTTGGTCTTGCCTTTCGACTGACCTTTGGACGCATCCCAGTTGTTGGGAGCTACATACCGGTTGGTATATACCTCCGCACGTTGCCCATTCATCGTGATGCGGAGGGCAATGGGTATTTCTCCCTCCTTGTTTGGTCTCGCCTTTCTCGCTATGAAGTTCAGCGAGAAGTAGCTTTCATTGGATAATTTCATTTGTCATGTGGCTTTAATGGTTAAACTAAAGATACATAAATTTTCTCGGTTACACAAACTGTGAATCCGAAGGACAAATGAAATGTCAAGGCGCGAGGGTGTAATTTCAGCGGTTTTCCCTGTTTTGATAAAACTGCACCCTCGATTTGCACCCTTTTTTAACACTTTTTAATCGGCTACCGCCAAATAAAATGCTCAAAAAAAGCTCAAGGTATCGTTTTACCCTGCATTGAGGTTTCCAATCCACCCCCTTCCTCCACTTTCTACTGCCCCCTTCATATTAGCCAAGAGGGTGCGGTATTTCCAGTAGTCAATCATTGCAACATATTGAAAAATAACGAAATATGACCTAACGAGGGTGCAGTTTGCAGTTAAAATTTTATTGCACCCTTCTTGCACACCCGCAGTTTCAATATTCTGCGCCGATTGGGGATTGGGGCAAAAAGAAAAACCTCTGAAAATCAATGATTTTCAGAGGAATTCGTCGGTCTGATAGACCCTTTAGTGACCCCGGTGAGGCTCGAACTCACGACCCAATGATTAAGAGTCATTTGCTCTACCAACTGAGCTACGGAGTCATTGTTGGTATCTGCCTTTAAGGATTAGTTGTCTCGGTTGAGGAGGCTTGTTCCTTAATTGCGATGCAAAATTACTGCTTTTTTTTGAAACCACCAAATTTTTTCGCTTTTTTTCTCGTTTTTTTATAAAATTCTCTGAAAAGTGCTGTCTCGTGTGCCTGTGCGGGAGTCTTGAACACCTCCGTACTGTCGCTGCCTAAGTTATTATTTTAGTGACATTAATATTAAGTATTCTAAACGTAGATATTTATTCTGGAGAATAAAATGGAAATCAAGAAGAATGTGCTTGCGGACACTTCCGCAAGCTGGGACGAGAACCCTCTGCCCCCTTATCCTGACGGGCAGCCTCATGTGACTGTATTGGACATCGAGATTCCGGCCGGCGCACGCCTCGCCATGCACTATCACCCCATGATCAACGCCGGTGTCGTGATGCAGGGTACCCTTACAGTCGTTTCCGCCGACGGCCACCGTCGGCATTTCCATAAAGGGGAGGCCATTGTCGAACTTGTGGACAAACCGCATTACGGTGTAAACGAAGGGGATCAACCGGTAAGGCTGATAATGTTCTATGCAGGTGCGGAGCATCAGCCGCTATCCTTGCCCGCTGACTGAAATTTGAAGAATCCGGATTAAGGCCAGGATTAAAGTTTTTTTACATTATTTTCTTGGTCATAAATTCAAAATATTGTACCTTTGGCTTTTCAAGCGGGTCTATGCGGGCTGTCATGCTCAGCCGTGCGGCGCCATGGATGATGTGACGCCACCGCCCCCTTACACTGAACCATAATTATAAAACATATCAACGTTATGAACAAGACATTTCTTTATCTGGCGATGGGCGCCACCGTGCTCGGCATGACAGGCTGCTCCAAGAAACTCGGCCAGTTCAAGAGTGATTACTTCACCACAATCCCGACTCCGCTCGAGACTGTCGGCGAGATGGTGCCCGGAACCGTCAAGGGCAATCTCCCCGCCAAATTCATGGTAAAGAACGCCAAGGTGACAGCCACTCCCGTTATACAGTGGTCGACGGTAGGCGGCAACACCGGCGAGGCATCGGCTACTCCAGTTATATTCCAGGGCGAGGATGTACGCGCCAACGGCCAGGTTGTAAACTATGCCGACGGCGGCACTGTCAGCATCCCATTCTCGATCCAGTATATGCCCGAGATGGCCAAGAGCAACCTCTTCCTCGACTTTTCAGTAGATCAGAACGGCAAGATCTACACACTGCCGCGTGTCAAGGTAGGAGAAGGCGTTGTGGCCACCTCCACCCTCGCCTCGGCCAAGACTGTAAAGCCCGCCGTGGCCAAGGACAACTTCCAGAAGGTCATCACCGACAAATACACTGCTGATATCCACTTCCTGATCAACCAGGCGAATATCCGCGCAAACCAGACAGACAAGGCCGACTACATCGACCTCAACAAGAAGCTCATGGAGGCCAGCAAGGCGGCCAATCAGGAGATAGCCGGAATCACAATCAACTCGTACGCCTCGCCCGAGGGCACGCTCGAGTTCAACACCAAGCTCGCCGAGAAGCGTGAGGCCAACACCACCAAACTGATGGAGAACCAGCTCAAGAAGGACAAGATCACAGAGTTCGGCGAACTGACCGCCTCCTTCACCCCCGAGGACTGGGAAGGCTTCGAGAAACTTGTCGAGAAGAGCAACATCCAGGACAAGGACCTCATCATCAGCGTGCTCAAGCTCTATCCCGACCCTGTGGAGCGTGAGCGCGAGATCCGCAACCTCTCGTCTGTATTCAACGAGCTCGCCGACCAGATCCTGCCGCAGCTCCGCTACTCGCGCGTCATGGCCACCATCAATACCCTCGGCAAGAGCGACCAGGAACTCGTGAACCTCTTCAACACTGATCCTCAGAAACTCACCGAGGAGGAGATGCTCTACATCGCCACACTCACCGACGACACAATGAAGAAGATGGAGGTCTACAACCAGTCGGCCGAGCAGTTCGCCAAGGACTACCGCACCTTCAACAACCTTGGCATGACCCAGTATATGGTGGGTGACTACGAGGGAGCTCAGGCCAACTTCGAGCATGCACACCGCCTCAACCCGTCGGCCAAGGAGCCGGAGATGAACCTCGGACTTATCTCGATGCTCAACCGTGACTATACCAAGGCCAACGAGCAGTTCGGCGCCGCAGCAGGCGTCCCCGAGACTGCCGACGCCATGGGCGTCTATTATCTGGCACAGGGCGACCTGCAGAAGGCGATCCGCACATTCGGCGACCAGAAGACCAACAACGCCGCCCTCGCGCAGATCCTCAACAAGGACTACACCGCCGCCCGCGACATCCTGGGTGACATCAAGGTTCCCGACGCAACGACATATTATCTGTCGGCTGTACTCGGCGCACGCACCAACAACCAGAACATGGTGATGAACAATCTGCGCCAGGCCGTGAAGCTCGACAAGAACCTGCTGAAGCGTGCCCAGAACGACCTCGAGTTCGCAAACTACAACCTGTCGGGACTTTAATTAAGTCAGAAGTCAGAGTTATTAGTTATTAGGTTTCAGGGGGCAAGGGGTATGGTTATAATGTATAACTACCCTTTGCCCCCAAAACTTTATAATAAACCCTGAGTTACCCCTTTTCTGTCACCGGTGTTGAGTGTCGCCGGCTTATGCCGGCGATTCCCTAAAATTGCCCTTAACCTCTAAACCCAAACCCAATCTTGAAGAAACTATTCCTGCTCGATGCGTATGCGCTGATATTCCGCGCTTATTACGCCCTCATCAAGATGCCGCGAATCACCCAGTCCGGTTTCAACACATCGGCCATTTTCGGCTTTGTCAACACCCTCGAGGAACTTCTGCGCAAGGAGAACCCGACGCACATGGCTGTATGCTTCGATCCTCCGGGCCCGACCTTCCGCAACGAGGCCTTCGATGCGTACAAGGCGGAGCGGTCGGCCACTCCCGAGGACATCAAGCTCTCTGTGCCCGTCATCAAGGAGATTGTCCGCGCCTACGGTATTCCCGTGGTCGAGGTGCCGGGCTATGAGGCCGACGACGTGATCGGCACTCTGGCCGGAATGGCCGAGAAGGAGGACTTCACCACCTACATGATGACCCCTGACAAGGACTTCGGCCAGCTTGTCAGGCCCGATGTGCTGCAATACAAGCCTGCATATCGCGGCCAGGAGTTCGAGATCCGCGGCGAGCAGGAGGTCTGCGAGCGTTATGGCATCGAGCGCACGTCGCAGGTCATCGACCTGCTGGCCCTGATGGGCGACAAGATCGACAATATCCCCGGCTGCCCTGGCGTAGGTGAGGTGACAGCCGTCAAGCTGATCAAGGAGTTCGGCTCGGTCGACGAGCTTCTGCTCCATACCGACAGGCTCAAGGGGGCACTGCGCAAGAAAGTCGAGGAGAACGCCGAGCAGATACGTTTCTCAAAGTTCCTGGCCACGATATGCACCGACGTGCCGGTCGGTATAAATCCCGACGACCTGGTGCGCCGACCCGTCGACCGCGACAGGCTTTTCGCCATATTCCGCGAGTTCGAGTTCAAGAGCCTTGCCGACCGTGTGGCCCGTCGCCTCGATGCCGCCGAAGGGCGGGTGGCCGAGCCCGCGAGAAAAGAGGCGTCCGCGGCCACTAAAGGCGCTGGAGGACCATCACTCTTCGATGACGCCGATTTCGAGGCGCCCTCAGCAGCCGGCACAGCCGCTCCGGCTGCACAGCCCGTGGAGAAGGCCGACATGAGCAATGCCGACTACCGCACTGTGGACGATGCCGACGGACTTGAGACAATGCACCACGAACTCGACGACGCGCCCCGTTGCGGACTCTATCTGCTTGCCGACGGCGAGAATGACGCCACGAGCCGCTGGATAGGCACCGCCGTAGCCGCAGGGGAGGGTAAGACGTTCTATATCCCCGCCGCTTTCGAGGAAGGTACCGCCTATGTGCTCGACCTTATGGCTCGCCCTGACATAGAGAAGGTCAGCGTCAACGCCAAGCGCGACTACGTCGTGGCCTCGCGACGGCGCACCGACTCGGCCCCGGCCCTTGTCAATTTCTATGACATCGCGCTGGCTCACTATGTGCTGCAGCCCGAGATGCGCCACGGACTCGACTCGCTGGCTCCCGTATACATTGACGTCACCATGAGCCCCTATCCGGGCAAGACCACGGCGACACGCCGTGGAGGCCGCACACTCGGTGCTGGTAGCGACGCCGAGGCCGTTGGCCGCTGGGCTTGTGAGCAGGCCGACGTCTCGCTGCGCCTCTACGGGCCATTGCGCGAGTCCGTCAGGCTCGGAGGCATGGAGGCCCTGCTCAACGACATTGAGTTGCCGCTCGTGCCGGTGCTCGCCGAGATGGAACTGACCGGTGTGCGCATAGACACCCATGCCCTCGCCCAGGCCGAGGAGGATATGAACACACGTCTCGCAGCTATCGAGAAGGAGATATACGAGCTTGCAGGCGAGGAATTCAACGTGGGCTCCCCCGCCAAGGTCGGCGAGATACTCTTCGACCGTCTCGGACTCGACCCGAAGGCCAAGAAGACCAAGACCGGTCAATACAGCACAAGCGAGGACGTCCTGGAGAAACTCGTGCCGAAACATCCCATCGCCGCCAAGATAATGGAGTACCGCGCCCTCAAGAAACTCCTCAACACATATGTTACCGCGCTTCCGGCGGCCATCAATCCCGAGACAGGACGCGTACACACCAACTACAACCAGACGGTCACCGCCACCGGGCGCCTCTCCTCGTCGGCCCCCAACCTGCAGAACATTCCTGTGCGCGATGACGAGGGGCGCGAGATACGCCGCGCATTCATTGCGGAGCCCGGGTGCCTCTTCCTCTCGGCCGACTACTCACAGATTGAACTCCGTCTGCTGGCCGACTTCAGCCATGACGAGATAATGCTCGACGCCTTCCGTGACGGCCGGGACATACACGCCATAAACGCCTCGAAGATATACCACAAGGACCTCGCCGACGTGACGGCCAACGACCGACGCCACGCCAAGACAGCCAACTTCGGCATCATCTACGGCATATCGGCCTTCGGACTCTCGACGCGTCTCGGCATACCCCGCGCCGAGGCCAAGGAGATTATCGACAACTACTTCAAGACCTTCCCCACGATACAAAAATATATGTCGGACAGTGTGGAGCATGCGCGCGAGAACGGATATGTGGAGACGCGCATGGGGCGCCGCCGCATGCTGCCCGACATCAACAGCCGCAACCCGGTGGTGCGCGGCTATGCCGAGCGAAACGCCATCAACGCCCCGCTGCAGGGAACAGCCGCCGACATCATCAAGGTGGCCATGATACGCATTTACGCAGAGATGCGGGCGCGCGGGCTCCGTTCGCGCATGATCATGCAGGTACACGACGAGCTCAACTTCAACGTGCCCGAGGATGAGCTCGGCGTGATGCAGGAACTTGTGGAGCGCCAGATGGAGGGCGCATACCGGGGCGACGTGACCCTCACCGCCTCGGCCGGAGTGGCCACAAACTGGCTCGACGCGCACTGACGCCTGTCACGATGCCTCCTGGCCTCCTTGAATGTAATCCCGGGACATCATGCGGTTTATTCCGCATGATGTCCCGAACTTTTGTCTTTCAGTTTAGAGTTTTTTTGCTTAACTTTGCAAGTTGATTATAACGCCGCCATATGCGGTGAGAGCATACTCCCCTGCGTAAGCATTTCTGCGGGAAAGGGGACTGATGGCCGCCCGGCGTTCAAACCCGAATCAAATGACTTATAAATACGACTATCTGGTCATAGGTTCCGGCATCGCCGGAATGTCGTTCGCCCTTAAGGCGTCCCGTCACGGGCGCCGTGTGGCGGTTATCTGCAAATCAACTCTTGAGGAGGCAAACACCAACTTCGCACAGGGCGGAGTCGCCTCAGTAACCAATCTCGCCGTCGATGACTTCGACAAGCACATCGAGGACACCATGATCGCCGGCGACTGGCTGTCAGACCGTGCCGCCGTGGAGCAGGTGGTGCGCAACGCCCCCTCGCAGATTCAGGAACTCATTTCCTGGGGCGTTGACTTCGACCGCAAGGAAGACGGCTCGTTCGACCTGCACCGCGAGGGCGGCCACTCCGAGTTCCGCATACTCCACCACGCCGACAACACCGGCGCCGAGATACAGCAGAGTCTCGTGGAGCGTATCCGCGCCGACCGCAACATCGACGTCTACGACCACCGGTTTGCCGTCGAGATCATCACGCAGCACCATCTGGGCCGCATAGTCACCCGCCGCACTCCCGACATCACGTGCTATGGCGCCTACATCCTCGACGAGGAGACAGGCCGCATAGACACATTCCTGGCCCGCGTCACCGTCATGGCCACCGGCGGCATCGGCGCCGTATACGGCACGACCACCAACCCTCTCGTATCGACCGGCGACGGCATCGCGATGGTATACCGCGCCAAGGGGACAGTGCGCGACATGGAGTTCATTCAGTTCCATCCCACCGCGCTCTACCACCCCGGCGACCGTCCCTCCTTCCTCATCACCGAGGCCATGCGCGGATACGGCGGCGTGCTCAAGGACATCAACGGCAACGAGTTCATGCAGAAGTATGATCCCCGGCTCTCTCTCGCGCCACGCGATATCGTGGCCCGAGCCATTGATTCGGAGATGAAGCTTGCCGGCTCCGACCATGTCTTCCTCGACGTGACCCATAAGGACCCCGACGAGACGCGCCGCCACTTTCCCAACATCTACGAGAAGTGCCTCTCGCTCGGCATCGACATCACACGCGACATGATACCCGTCGCCCCCGCTGCCCATTACCTCTGTGGCGGCATCAAGGTCAACCTCAACGGCGAGAGCTCGATACAGCGTCTCTACGCCGTGGGAGAGTGCAGCTGCACCGGCCTTCACGGCGGCAACCGCCTCGCCTCCAACTCGCTGATCGAGGCCGTGGTATATGCAGACGCCGCCGAGCGCCACGCCGAGTCGCTTGTCGACGGCTATGACCTGCGCAACGACATACCCGACTGGAACGACGAGGGAACCGAGCATCCCGACGAGATGGTGCTCATAACCCAAAGCGAGCGCGAGGTCAACAACATCATGAGCTGCTATGTCGGAATCGTGCGCAGTGACCTGCGCCTCAAGCGGGCCTGGAACCGCCTCGACATCCTGTATCGCGAGACGGAGGACCTCTTCCGCCGCTCCAAGCCGACACGCCAGCTCTGCGAGCTGCGCAACATAATCAACATCGCATACCTCGTGATGCGGCAGGCCCTCGAGCGCAAGGAGTCTCGCGGACTCCACTATACCGTCGACTATCCGCATCCCGTCATTGAGAATTCCACAAAGCGCTGAGGCGGATGGGGGCGCCCCGGTCCGCACTGTAAACCCACAGCATTCCGCATGTGTTAAAATAGAATGAGAAAGACAGCACTCACACTTCTGTCGGCTACCCTGGCGATAGCCGGGATAGCCGCCGTGTCCTCGCCGCGTCAGAGCGGCGACGCCGCCCTGGCCCGCAACCTCACCACTTTCAACGCCATAGTCAAGGAACTACAGGACAACTATGTCGACTCCATTGCTCCCGACCGCGCCTTCAAGGCCGCCATCGGAAGCCTGCTCGAGACCGTCGACCCATATACGGTGTATTATCCGGTCGAGGAGCAGGAGGACCTGCAGAAGATGACCACAGGCGAATACGGCGGCATCGGCTCCTATCTGATGGACCGCGACAGCTCCACCTATATCTCCGCGCCGATGGAGGGCTCGCCCGCCGCCCGCGCCGGGATTCGCGCCGGAGACAGGATACTGCGTGTCGACTCGCTCGACGTCTCGCGCAAACTGAGCGCCGACGTTACCAAGGTGCTTCGCGGACGTCCCAACACCCGCGTGAGCATGCGTCTGTTGCGTCCATTCGCTCAGGACTCTATAATTGACGTGACGCTGGTGCGCGAACTGCTCCAGCAACCCTCGGTGCCGTACCACGCGGTGATCGGCAACACCGGATACATACAGCTGACATCGTTTATCAGCAAGTCGGCAGCCGAGGTCAAGTCGGCGCTTGAGGAGTTCAAGGCCGATCCGCGCGTCAGGAACATAGTGATCGACCTGCGCGGCAACGGCGGAGGACTTGTCGAGAGCGCGGTCGACATACTGAGTTACTTTGTGCCCAAAGGCACAGAGGTCGTCACCATGCGCGGTCGCGACAGTTATGCCGACCGGGTCTACAAGACAACGCGCACCCCTATCTTCCCCGATATACCTCTCGCCGTGCTGATCGACGGCGCGACAGCCTCTGCCTCCGAGATACTCGCCGGCGCGGTACAGGATCTCGACCGGGGCGTCCTCGTAGGCTCGCGCAGTTTCGGCAAGGGGCTGGTGCAGACCACGCGTCCGCTCCCCTTCTCGGGTGTGCTCAAGGTCACGGTGGCCAAATACTATACCCCCTCCGGGCGTCTGATACAGGCCCTCGACTATGCTCACCGCAATGACGACGGCTCGGTATCGCGCATACCCGACAGCCTTACACACGAATATAAGACGCTTCACGGCCGCACCATCCGCGACGGCGGGGGCCTCCAGCCAGACTCCGTAATAGACTGGGGCAAGGTGAACCGGCTCGTATATAATGTGGTGCGCGACAACTGGAGTTTCGACTACGCCACCCGTTACGCGGCCATGCATCCCACGGTGGCACCCCCCGAGGAGTTTGTCATCACCGACGAGATGTACGCCGATTTCAAGAAGAGCATCGACCCGGCCCGCTTCAAATACGACAGGGTGATGGAGGACGCCATGAAGCAGCTCCGCGAGATCGCAACCGACGAGGGATACATGGGCGACGAGACAACGGCCGCGTTCGACACGTTGCAGCGCCTCTTAGTGCATGACCTCAACCGGGATCTCGACACCCATCGCCCCGAGATAGAGGAATACCTTGGCTCCGAGCTTATGGGCCGCTATTATTACGACAGGGGTAAGAGCGCCTATGCGCTTCGCGGCGACAAGGCACTCAAGGCTGCCCGCGAGATACTGGAGTCGGACCGTTACAACAAGATACTCAAGAAGAGGTGAGCCGATGATGACGCTGCAAGAAGCCGCCGGGCTGTTTGCCACTCCGGCACGCCGCAAGGCCCTCGCGGCCATTGCCGCCGACAAGAAGGCACGCCGCATATCCCTTTCCGGTCTGGCCGGGAGCGCCCCCGCCATGCTGTTTGCCACCCTCGACAAGTTGCGTGTGCCGCTGCTCATCGTGGCCAACGACATCAATGACGCCGGGTATGTCTACAACGACATACGCGCCATTGCCGGCGAGGAGGCCGTGGCGATTTTCCCCTCGGGCTACAAGCGCGACATAAAGTATGGCCAGGTTGACGCCCCCTCGCAGATACTCCGCACTGACACGCTCGACCGCCTCACCACATCCAAGAAACTGCGCTGCGTCGTGACCTGCCCTGAGGCCCTGGCCGAGAAGGTCGCCGACCGCAAGGATCTCGGCGAGAAGACAGTCTCGCTCCGTGTCGGAGAGCATGTAGAGATGTCGGAGGTGGTGAAACGCCTCATCGACCTGGGTTTCAGTTCGGTCGAATATGTCTACGAGCCGGGTCAGTTCGCGCGCCGAGGCTCGATACTCGACGTCTATTCATATGCGGGCGAGTTGCCATACCGCGTCGACTTCTTCGACACAGAGATAGACTCAATCCGCACATTCAACGTGGAGACGCAGCTCTCCGAGCGCAAGGTCGACTCAGTGTCAGTAGTGCCCCCCACGGCCTCCGACACGCAGCAGGGCATATCGCTGCTCGAGTTCATGGGTCCGGACACGATCATGGCCTCGATGCAGCCCGGATATGTCACGGAGCGGGTCCGCGCCATAGCCGGCGAGGAATTCTCCGAGTCAGCCGTCATAGCCGACGAGGGTGACCGTGACGCGATGCAGAAGATTGTCGACCCCGAGGCGTTCGCCGAGATGTTCGGCTCGCTCAGGATGATACAATATGGCGTTCAGGAGGCCCCGGCATCGTTCGGCGCCGACGCCTCGCTCTCATTCGATTGCTCGCTCCAGACCCTATACCATAAGAACTTCGACCTGATAGCCGACTCGTTCCGCAAGTTTATCGGCGACGGCTACCGCATACTCATCCTCTCCGACTCCGACTGCCAGGCCGACCGTCTGCGCTCTATATTCGAGGACCGGGGCGATGACATACAGTTCACCGCCGTCAGCTCGACGCTCCACGAGGGGTTCGTCGACCACGCCACGAAGATATGCTTCTTCACCGACCACCAGATTTTCGACCGTTTCCATAAGTACAGCCTGCGGTCGGACAAGGCGCGCGCCGGCAAGCTCGCCCTCTCGCTTAAGGAACTCAACCAGATCGAGGTTGACGACTATATAGTCCACATCGACCACGGCATAGGCCGGTTCGGCGGTCTGGTGAAGACCGACATAAACGGGCGTCCGCAGGAGATGATCAAGGTCTACTTCCAGAACAATGCCCTTGTGCTGGTGTCGATACATGCCCTGCACAAGCTCTCGAAATACCGGGGAAAGGACGGCGTGCCACCCAAGATAAGCAAACTGGGTGGCGGCGCATGGGTGCGCATGAAGGAGCGGACCAAGGCCAAGATGAAGGACATCGCCCGCGAGCTGATAGCCCTCTACGCCAAGCGGCGCACCGAGAAGGGGCATGCGTTCGCTCCCGACTCATATATGCAGCATGAGCTCGAGGCAAGCTTCATCTACGAGGATACCCCCGACCAGCTTCGCGCCACCCAGGCCGTGAAGGCCGACATGGAGCAGGACAAGCCCATGGACCGACTGATATGTGGTGACGTCGGATTCGGCAAGACCGAGATTGCGGTGCGTGCCGCCTTCAAGGCCGCCTCCGACGGCAAGCAGGTGGCAGTCCTCGTGCCCACAACAGTGCTTGCCCTGCAGCACTACAACACATTCTCGCAGCGGCTCAGGGAGATGCCGGTGCGTGTCGAGTTTATCTCGCGCGCAAAGAAGCCTAAGGAGATAAAGCAGATACTTGCCGACCTCGAGGCCGGCAAGATCGACATACTCATCGGCACCCACAAGATTATCGGCAAGTCGGTGAAATTCCACGACTTAGGGCTGCTCATCATCGACGAGGAACAGAAGTTCGGCGTGGCCGTCAAGGAGAAACTCAAGCAGATGAAGACCAACGTCGACACGCTGACCATGAGCGCGACCCCGATACCGCGCACACTGCAGTTCTCACTTATGGGTGCGCGAGACCTCAGCTCGCTCAATACGCCCCCCGCCAACCGCCAGCCCATCATGACAACTGTCTCCACGCTCGACGACGAGGTGATACGCGAGGCAGTTGAATTCGAGCTCTCACGCAACGGCCAGGTCTTCTTCGTCTCCAACCGCATCGAGAATCTGACCGAGCTCGAGACAAAACTGCGTCGTCTCGTGCCCGGCGTCAGGGTCGTGACAGCCCATGGCCAGATGCCTCCCGAGCGCCTCGAGCAGGCGATCATAGACTTCACCAACCACGACTACGACGTGCTGCTCTCCACGACCATAGTCGAGAACGGCATAGACATGCCCAACGTCAACACTATAATCGTCAACAACGCCGACCGGTTCGGCCTCAGCGAGCTGCACCAGCTGCGCGGGCGTGTGGGACGCTCCAACCGCAAGGCCTTCTGCTATCTGCTCGTGCCCCCCGGCAGGCCGCTGACCCCCGTTGCGCGGCGCAGGCTCCAGGCCATAGAGAACTTCTCCGACCTGGGCAGCGGCATACACATCGCCATGCAGGACCTCGACATACGCGGGGCCGGCAACCTGCTCGGCTCGGAGCAGTCGGGATTCATAGCCGACTTAGGCTACGAGGCCTACCAGCAGATACTCCGCGAGTCGATCACAGAACTTAAGACCGAGGAGTTCGCCGACACGTTCACCGACGTCAGCGCCGGCGCGCAGGATGAGTTCGTGTCGGAGGTGACGATAGAGTCCGACCTCGAGTTGCGTCTGCCCCCCGAGTATGTGCCGCAGGAGAGCGAGCGCATCACTCTCTACCGCAGGCTCGACAACATGGAGCGGCCCGAGCAGGTGGCCGAGTTCCGCGAGAATCTCGCCGACAGGTTCGGCGCGATTCCTCACGTCACGGACGAGCTGATAAAAATAGTGCCGCTCCGCATGGCTGCGAAGCGGCTCGGAATAGAGCGTATTGTGCTTAAGGGGGGAGTGATGAGGCTTTACTTTGTCGACGACGACAACCGCGCCTACTACCGTTCGCCGGCGTTCGGACGCGTGCTGTCATATCTTCAGTCCAATCCGCGCCGCTGCCAGCTCAAGGATATACCGGGCCGCACGGCCGGCGAGGCCGTGCGCCACTCAATGATAGTCTCCTCTGTGCCCGACGTGAGCGAGGCCCTCGCCATCCTTACGGCTGTCGAGGAGGCCGACCCGCTGTAAGGTCCCCGCCTCGGCAAAGGGCTTACTTCTTCTTGAGCTCGTCGCGTATCTCGGTGAGCAGCTTGACCTCGTCGCTCGGTTCGGGAGCCGGAGCGGGAGTCTCCTCCTTTGCCTCCTTCTTCATGAACTTCATGGTGTAGCGCAATGCCACGAAGATGCAGAGCGCGATGATGAGGAAGTCCACGATGTTCTGTATGAACAAGCCGTAGTTGATGGCCACCTCCTCGACCGCTGCCGCGTTCTCGGTGGCTGCGTGTCCCTCGGTGATCACCCACTTCAGGTTCTTGTAGCCGTCGCCACCCGTGATGAGGCTGATTACCGGCATGATGATGTCGTTGACAAGAGAGGTCACGATCTTGCCGAACGCGCCGCCGACGATGACACCGATCGCCATGTCAACGACATTCCCCTTGAGGGCGAAAGCCTTGAAGTCTTCGATAAATTTTCCCATACTTCTAAATATTTGTCTAAATTTTGTTAATCAAGATGCAAAATTGCAATTTTTTTCTTAATTTTGCAACCTAAAACATACGGGAGGCTGTTAAGCAGATACCGCATGGCCAGCAAGGCATGAGAATGTCTTGATGACAAGGATAGAACAATTACTGACTACAATAAAGTTTAACCCTAATAATAAAAAATCTAAAAGTAATGACAAAGATTGGTATTAACGGATTTGGCCGTATCGGTCGCTTCGTTTTCCGCGCCTCTACCAAGAGAGACGACATCGAGGTTGTAGCAATCAACGACCTTCTTCCGGTTGACTACATGGCTTACATGCTGAAATACGACACAATGCACGGTCGTTTCGACGGTACAGTAGACTACGATCTCGAGAAGAGCCTTCTCATCGTAAACGGCAAGGAGATCAAGGTTTCCGCATGCCGCGACCCGAAGGAGATCGCATGGGGCGAGAAGGGCGCTGAGTACGTTGTCGAGTCCACAGGTCTCTTCCTGACAAAGGAGAAGGCTCAGGGTCACATCGAGGCCGGTGCCAAGTACGTGGTTATGTCGGCTCCCTCCAAGGACGACACCCCCATGTTCGTCGTAGGTGTCAACGAGAACACATACGCAGGCCAGCAGTTCGTATCGAACGCTTCTTGCACCACCAACTGTCTTGCTCCCATCGCCAAGGTGCTCAACGACAAGTTCGGCATCGTAGAGGGTCTTATGACTACAGTTCACTCGACTACAGCAACTCAGAAGACTGTTGACGGTCCCTCTATGAAGGACTGGCGCGGCGGTCGTGCTGCCTCCGGCAACATCATCCCCTCTTCTACAGGCGCTGCCAAGGCTGTTGGCAAGGTTATCCCCGAGCTCAACGGCAAGCTGACAGGTATCTCGATGCGTGTCCCCACCCTCGACGTATCTGTTGTCGACCTGACTGTCAACCTCGCCAAGCCCGCCACTAAGGAGGACATCTGCGCTGCCATGAAGGAGGCTGCTGAGGGCGAGCTCAAGGGTGTGCTCGGCTACACTGAGGACGCTGTCGTTTCAAGCGACTTCCTCGGCTGCCCGCTCACTTCTATCTTCGACGCAAACGCCGGTGTTTACCTGACTGACAAGTTCGTCAAGGTGATCAGCTGGTACGACAACGAGATCGGCTACTCGAACAAGGTGCTCGACCTCATCGCACACATGAAGAAAGTAAACGGCTAATTCCTGCAGCAGGTCTTAACCGAACAACACACAGGGGAGCCTCCGCACGCGCGGGGGCTCTCTTTTTTTAATTATTGGGAACAAAACTGTTGCAAGCGCATTTATAATTATATATATTTGCAGGAGATAAAGATTAAAGATTAATGTTTAATGTTTAGGACTTGGTGGGGGCTGCGCCGTCCCATGTTTGGTTTTGCGACCAGGGGGAAGCAACGTGCCTCTAAACCCTAACACCTGACACCTAAAACCTAATACGCCTATGATCACAATCGCCACTTTCGCCAATGCCCAGGAGGCAAGCATCGTGCAGGGGATGCTTGAGGCGAACGGAATCAACTCCATGATTTCAGACCAGAACAACCTGTATGTGCCCGTATTCGGCGGGGTGACCCTTCTTGTTGACGAGGCTGACGCGGCCCGTGCCGAGGAGTTGCTGAAGTCGCACGGTGACTGAACAAAATATATAGATTATGAAAAAGCCGATTTTAGTGGTCTCGACGGGCGCGGGCATAAGCGCCGAGTCGGGAATAAAGACATTTCGTGACGCCGACGGCCTCTGGGAGAACTATCCCGTGATGCAGGTGGCGTCGGCCGACGGATTCCGCCGCGATCCGGAACTGATACACCGTTTCTATAACGAGCGCCGCCGCCAGCTCATCGAGGCACGGCCGAACGCTGCCCATATGGCGCTCGTAGAGCTCGAGAAAGACTATGACGTCTACATCATCACTCAGAACGTGGATGACCTGCATGAGCGCGCAGGGTCGGAGCATGTGCTCCATCTGCACGGCGAACTCATGAAGATACGTTCCATCAAGCATCCCGACTACATCGAGAGCCTCGACATAGACCATCTTGAGACTACACCCGAGACCAGGGGCAAGAACGGCGACCTGATGCGCCCGCACATCGTGTTCTTCCAGGAGCCTGTGCCCAACATCGAGAAGGCCGTCGAGCTCGTGCAGAAAGCTGATGTGTTCGTGGTGATAGGCACGTCGCTTGTAGTCTACCCCGCTGCCGGCCTGATACAGTGCGTGCGCCGCGGAGTGCCCATTTACTACATCGACCCGCATCCGGCCAGCACCGCCGGCATATCTGACGTGCATGTCATCAAGGCCACGGCCACCGAGGGCATGCGTATTCTCGCCGAGAAACTCGAGGCCGACCGTAAGTGATCCACAGACCGCATCCGGGTGAAGGATACCTTCTGCCGCACTTTTATGGCCTAAAATTTCCAAATTCCGAAAAAAAGTCATAACTTTGGAAAAACCAAAGAACCGAATATGAAATTCAAGAGAATATTGCTCAAACTGTCGGGAGAGTCACTGGCCGGGGCACAGGGCCACGGCATCGACACAACCCGGCTCAACCAGTATGCCGAGCAGATCAAGGAGATGGTCGACGCCGGCGTGCAGACAGGCATTGTCATAGGGGGCGGCAACATGTTCCGCGGGCTCTCGGGGGCGTCGAAAGGCTTCGACCGTGTCAAGGGTGACCAGATGGGTATGCTTGCCACAGTCATCAACTCACTGGCGCTAAGTTCGGCGCTTGAGGCAATCGGACAGCCTGCCAAGGTGCTTACCGCCATCAATATGTTCCCGATCGGCGAGCAATATTCGAAATGGCGGGCAATAGAGGTCATGAACGCCGGCGGAGTGGCGATCATCTCGTGCGGCACGGGCAACCCCTACTTCACCACCGATACCGGTTCGGCGCTCCGCGCCATCGAGATCGAGGCCGAGGTGATGCTCAAGGGCACGCGCGTCGACGGCGTCTATACGGCGGACCCCGAGAAGGATCCGACGGCCACACGCTTCGACCAGATCAGCTACGACGAGGTTATGGCCCGCGGGCTGAAGGTGATGGACCTCACCGCCACTGCCCTCTGTAAGGAGAACAACATGCCGATCTATGTATTCAATATGGATATCCCCGGCAATCTGCGCAAGGCATTGGCCGGAGATCCGGTCGGAACGCTCGTGACGGTCTGACGGCCATTCCGCCGCTTATATGCAAATAATAAAACACAATGATATGGAAGTAAAAGAATATCTTCAGAACGCCGAGGACTCGATGCAGCTCGCCGTTGAGTATCTTGACGACACACTGTCGCACATCCGCGCAGGCAAGGCATCAGCACGTCTTCTCGACGGCATCCGTGTAGACTATTATGGCTCGCAGGCACCGATCTCAAACGTCGCCAACGTTTCCGTGCCCGACGCCCGCACTATCGCCATCACCCCCTGGGAGAAGTCAATGTTCAAGGAAATCGAGAAGGCCATCATCAACTCCGAGCTCGGCATCACACCTGAGAACAACGGCGAGGTGATCCGTCTATGCATACCCCCTCTTACCGAGGACCGCCGCAAGCAGCTTGTCAAGCAGAGCAAGGGAGAGGCCGAGAACGCCAAGGTATCGGTGCGTAACGCGCGTCGCGAGGCCATCGAGGGGCTGAAGAAGGAAATCAAGAAGGGCCTCAGCGAGGATGCCGAGAAGGACGCCGAGGCGGAGGTGCAGAAAATTCATGATAAGTTCATGAAGAAGATCGACGCCATCTTCGCCGAGAAAGAGAAGGAGATTCTTACCGTCTGATACGGCCATTCCCGATAGGCATCTCAGATGGTATCGATAATAATTCCCGCCTATAATGCCGAGAGATACCTCCCGGCTACGATAGAAAGTGTCATCTCCCAGTCGGAATCCGGCTGGGAGTTGCTGCTTGTCGACGACGGCTCGACCGACTCTACACCTGCCATATGTGACCGCTACGCGCAGGCCGACAGCCGAATCCACGCCCTGCACAAGCCCAACGGCGGCATGTCGGACGCACGCAACTCTGGCCTGGACCGAGCCGGTGGGGACTTCATAGCATTTATCGACGCCGACGATGTAATAGCCCCCACCTTTCTTCGCCTGATGCTTGATGTGGCAAAGAAAAGCGGCGCAGGCATGGTTGTCGCTCCTTATCAATATTTCACAGGCGCCACTCCAGCTTTTATCTCCGGCACCTGTACTGGACTCCAGTGTGATCCGCTGTTCTTCAGTGCGGAGGCGGCTGTTGAGACCGCACTCTATCAGAATAATGCAGAGGGAACCCGGTTCCTGATGGACAATTGTGTGTGGGGCAAACTATACAGGCGCGAGATGTTCTCCGATATCCGTTTCACTCCTGGAATAGGCTATGAGGACCTCGACATCTTCTACCGGTTGTGGCCGCTTGCGGGTGAGATTGCGTTTGTGCCGGTGCCCCTGACGGGGTACCGCCAGCATGCGGCCAGCTACATGCACACGTTCAGTCTGCGCCGCGCAGACGCACTTGATGTCACCGACCGGATGGTAGAGGCGCTGAGTGGCGCGAGCGCGAGGCTGCAGGCCGCGGCGCGTGTTCGCCGCTTTGCGGCCTATTACAATATCCTGTCGCTTATATATGCAAACCGTGCCGACGCACCCGAACTCGAGAAGAGATGCCTTGACGCCATACGCTCACTGCGTGCAGAGGTGCTCCGCAACCGCAATGCCCGTCTTAAAGACCGCCTCGGGGCGCTTCTGTCATACGCCGGAGCCGGCATGATGAGGCTTATGAGCCGCCTGCGCGGCTGAGCCGGGTGTGCCGGCATGAAATTTTTCCTCATCTTTATGTTGAAAAACATTAATTTTTTTAATCTAATTCAGAAAAAATTACTTACTTTTGTATCCGAAGACTCTAACCTCTCTCTTCGGGCTCCGCATACCCTCTGAGAGTAATATTTTAATAACCAAAAAAACACAATAATGGCAAAAGTAAGAGGAGCAATCATTGTCAACATCGAGAGATGCAAAGGCTGCAATCTCTGTGTGGTGGCATGTCCTACCAACACATTGTCACTTCAGCCCAACGAAGTAAACGACCGAGGCTATCACTACGCCTACATGGCTAATCCGGAGAATTGCACCGGCTGTGCCTCATGCGCGTGGGTTTGTCCTGACGCCTGCATCGAGGTTTACCGCAAGGTCGAAAAGTAACCAGAAACTATTCTCTAACCAGTCTAATCAGATCAGAAACACAACATCGTATGAAAGAAGAGATAAGACTCATGAAGGGTAACGAGGCCATCGCACATGCCGCCATCAGGTATGGTTGCGACGGATACTTCGGATATCCCATCACCCCTCAGTCAGAAGTGCTTGAGACTCTCGAGGAACTCATGCCGTGGGAGACCACAGGCATGGTAGTGCTTCAGGCCGAATCAGAGGTGGCCGCCATTAACATGGTCTATGGCGGTGCCGCAACCGGCAAGGCCGTGATGACCTCATCGTCGTCGCCGGGCATCAGCCTCAAGCAGGAGGGAATATCCTATATAGCCGCAGCCTCGCTGCCGGCGCTCATCCTCAACGTGATGCGCGGCGGTCCGGGTCTGGGCACAATCCAGCCCTCGCAGGCCGACTATTTCCAGGCCACCAAGGGGGGCGGACACGGTGACTATCACCTTATCGTGCTCGCACCCTCGACAGTCCAGGAGATGGTCGATTTTGTGGGCCTCGGCTTTGACCTGGCCTTCAAATACACGAATCCCTGCATGATTCTCGCCGACGGTATCGTAGGCCAGATGATGGAGAAGGTCGTTCTGCCCGAGCAGCGTCCGCGGCGCACTGAGGAGGAGATCCGCAAGCAGTGCCCCTGGGCTGCCGACGGCCGCAAGGATGGCCGCAAGCGCAACGTCATCACCTCGCTCGAACTTGAGTCGGCCAAGATGGAGGTCATCAACCACCAGCTCCAGGCCCGCTACCGCGAGATCGAGAAGAACGAGACCCGCTGGGAGGAAATCGGCGTCGAGGATGCTGACTACCTCATCGTGGCTTTCGGCACAATAGCACGTATCTCCGACAAGGCCCGCGAACTCGCCGAGGAAGAGGGCATAAAGGTCGGAATCATTCGCCCCATAACTCTGTGGCCCTTCCCCACCGAGGCCGTACGCAAGGCCGCCGAGGGTAAGAAGGGTATCCTCGTGGTCGAGCTCAACGCCGGCCAGATGATCGAGGATGTCCGCCTCGCTGTCCATGACGCGCTGCCCGTAGAGCACTTCGGCCGTCTCGGCGGCATTATCCCCAGCCCCGAGGAAGTTGTAAACGCCCTCAAGGAGAAAATCATTAACAAATAATCACGCTCCACAAGTTATGAATATCGAAGAAATAATCAGAGAGGAAAACAAGGTTTACTGCAAGCCTGAACTTCTGGAAGAGGTCCACATGCACTATTGCCCGGGATGCTCGCACGGCGTGATTCACAAGCTCGTGGCCGAGATTATCGCCGAGATGGGACTTACTGACCGCACGATCGGTGTCTCGCCCGTAGGCTGCGCCGTATTCGCTTACAACTATATTGATGTAGACTGGATCGAGGCCGCTCACGGCCGTGCTCCGGCAGTCGCTACAGCCGCCTCGCGCCTCTGGCCCGAGAATGTGGTGTTCACATATCAGGGCGACGGCGACATGTCGGCAATCGGTACCGCAGAGTCTATACATGCCGCCAACCGTGGCGAGAACATCGTTATGATTTTCGTAAACAACGCCATCTACGGCATGACCGGTGGCCAGATGGCCCCCACGACCCTTCTTGGCCAGAAGACCGCCACTACCCCCTACGGCCGTCGCGTTGACCTCAACGGTCATCCGCTCGAGATCACCAACCTGATGGCTATCCTCGACGGCACTTGCTATGTAACCCGTCAGGCCGTTCACACCCCCGCGGCGGTCCGCAAGACCAAAGCCGCGCTCAAGAAGGCTTTCGAGAACGCAATCGCCAAGAGGGGCACATCGGTTGTAGAGGTTGTGGCCACCTGCAACAGCGGCTGGAAACTCACACCCGAGCAGGCCAACAAGTGGATGGAAGAGAACATGTTCCCCAAGTATCCCCTCGGAGACCTTAAAAACATTTAATCGCTAATCATCATGAAAGAAGAAATCATTATAGCCGGTTTCGGCGGTCAGGGTGTCCTCTCCATGGGCAAGATACTCGCCTATTCAGGTCTTATGGATGACAAGGAGGTAACCTGGATGCCCTCTTACGGCCCCGAGCAGCGCGGTGGCACAGCCAATGTGACCGTTATTCTCTCAGACCAGAAGATTTCGTCGCCCGTGCTCGACAAGTACGATATAGTAGTCGCTCTCAACCAGCAGAGTCTCGACAAGTTCTCGCCCAAGGTTAAGCCCGGCGGGGTGCTTATCTACGACACCAACGGTATCCACAACCGCCCGACGCGCGACGATATCCGCATCTACCCCATCGACGCGATGGAGGCTACTCTTGAGATCGGTAACTCCAAGGCATACAACATGGTGGTGATGGGCGCACTGCTCAAGGCCATGAGCTACAAACTCCCCATGGAGAACGTCATCAAGGGTCTGAAGAAGTCTCTGCCCGAGCGTCACCACAAGCTCATACCCCTCAACGAGAAGGCAATCGAGAAGGGTGCCTCGCTGCTGTGAGAGGTGTTAGGCATTGAGAGGCTTTGAGATTTCAGGCTTTAGGCCTGATTGAAATAGAAAGTAAAATAAGGGCTGCACGATCAGTTTCGTGCAGCCCTTATTTTACTTTCTATTTTTTTGATTGCTTCTTTCAGATGCCAGCCCTAAAGCCTTGAAATCTCAGGCCTAACACCTAAAATCTAACGGCCTAAAATCACTTCAGTGTTCCGGCCTCTGCCTGGCGGATCATCTCCTCGTTTGCAGTGATGTAGATCTCGACGCGACGGTTCTGTGCGCGGCCTGCGGCTGTCTCGTTAGATGCAACATAGTCGGCCATAGGAACACCCTTGGCGGTCATACGTGTCGGAGAGACGCCCTGGTTGGCGAGGAAGCTCATGACCGAGGTTGCGCGCTCGTTGGAGAGCTTGTCGTTGACGGCGAAAGAACCGGTGTTGTCGGTGTAGCCGAGGATCTGAACATTGGTGTTGGCGTTCTCCTTGAGGTTAGACGCGAAACGTGCCAGATTGGCCTTTGCCTGCTCGTTGATAGTGTACTTGTTGGTGGGGAAGAGGATACCGCCCTCGAAAGTCACTCGGATAGCCTTGAGTCCGGTGGTTGTGTCTGTGGTCTCCTCTACCTTCGCGTTCTGTGCGAGCTGCTCCTCGAGCTGCTTCTTCTGCTTGTCCATGTGGTTGCCGATGAGGGCACCTACGCCAGCGCCAACTGCAGCACCAACGCCTGCGCCGATACCAGCACCCTTGCCGCCGCCGATCAGCGCGCCTACGCCTGCGCCCACGCCTGCGCCGCTACCGCCGCCGATCAGGGCACCCTTGCCTGTGTTACTCATGTTGCACGATACTGTGCCGAAAAGCATTGCTCCGCATGTCAGAGCCACCATGAATGATTTCAGAATCTTCATCTTTCCTTTTGTTTTATTGGTTAATAATTAGTATTTCAGTTATCTCAGTATTTGTCTTCTATTAACCCGGTCAGAGGGCGCCTTGTTCAACCAGCGTGGCGATGCGGTCGATTATCGCGTCATCGCGGTTTTTCTTCGGATTGAATCCCGACTTCATGTTCAGCCCGAAGAAGCGGCCGAAAGTCTGCCAGAACCCGGCCCGGAAACTGCCTAAGAACGCCTTCACGATATTGAACGACGTCTGGTCGGTCTCGCGGTTGATCAGCTTGAGCATTACCTTGCCCTGACCCTTTGTCATGCGTTTCACCACCGGCTTGTATTGATTGAATATGTCCTTTTCGAGCGTTTTGAGGTGTCTCTCTCGCGTTTTCTTGTCGGGAATGGTCTGGATATACTCATACGTCTCGCAAAGCGTGGAGAACGCAAGTTTTGCGTACGGAAGGGTTTTCTTCACGTCGCGTACGGTGCGCCAGTAGAAATCCTCCTCCTTTTTGTTCTTGAACCTCATCGGCGGATACACCGTGATGTTCCGGATGTAGGTCATGCGGCATGTGTCGCCATACTCGTCGACGAAGCGGGTATAGCCCTCATATGCCTTGACCTTCAGCTCGACATTGTCGCCGTAGTCCTGAGCCGACGCCGTCAGGGCCGACAGGACCGCGAACATTACCCCAATCCATATCCTCATGTATGTAGTTTAGTGTTTAATGTTTGATGTTTAATGGTTAGGTGTTAGGCTTTAGGTGTTACGCGGTAGTGGTGGAGTTTAGGGTGTAGAGTGCCGGGTTGGCCTTTGGCCCCCGGGTACCTGTCTCCCCTCTTCACCTGACATCTCTTAACCTAAATCACCTAAATCGCAAAGACCCCGTATCTTCCTAAACGGAATAATGCGTCAAAAATTGAGAGACTTTCGTTTACACGTGCTCTTGCCTCTACACGTACTTCCTCAAGCCTCCGCTCTTCCTTAAGTCTCCGGGCGCCGGACTGGCTGCTGTCGCTTCCGTCAGTGGTGGCGACCGCAGGTAGCCAGACTGAGGTGTCGAGCCAGCCGAGTGCCACTTCGAGGAGCGCCGAGTTGAACTCCTCGAGGGTCATCCCCTCAGACCGGGCATATACCCCCTCTATCTCAGGCATAAGGTGTATATAGTACGGCGTGCGTCCGTATGCGGCGTTCCATGCCCCCAGGTGCTCGCGGCGCCACTTGCCGTGTTCCGACAGCGGCGGGTCGGCTCCATGCCGCTTCAGCACTACGGCACCACCGGAGACGGGCACCGTCAGAGTGCCGGTACTTATCCGGCAATGAGCGAATTCCTTGCCAGATATGCCTGAGAGCCGCGTGGCCTCAATGCGTGCCCGGCGAGGCTCCATGCCGTCGCCCAGCGCCGCGGCATATTGCCTGAGCCAGCCGGCGGTCACCGTGAGCGGCGTCACCATTTTGACGCGCTCTTGTCGGGGTTAGGATTGCTCAGTATGCGGTTCCATCTGACCTTGCCGTCAAACCAGCCGCGCTCCTTGTCAAGAGAGATGATGATAAACACCGGAGAGCCCACGATGTGGTCCTCGGGCACGAAGCCCCAGTAGCGTGAGTCTGCGCTGCGGTCGCGGTTGTCGCCCATCATCCAGTAGTAGTCCATCTTGAACGTATAGTATTCGGTCTGCTTGCCGTTGATGTATATCCGGCCGTCACGGACCTGCAGGTCGTTGCCTTCGTAGACGCTTATGGCACGCCTGTACAGAGGCAGGTTGTCGGTCGTGAGATGCAGTGTCACTCCGCGTTGGGGAATCCATATCTCGCCCATATATGGTCTGGTCCAGCCATAGTCGTTGCCGCCCGGGAAGACTCCCCCGAGGTCGAGCATGCCGCTTTCCGACTCGCGCTGGAGCGGGCCTATGACCTCGGGCCATTTCTCCACCTCGGCCTTCATTGACGCGCTGAGGGGCACGTCGTAGAACCAGAAGCCCGCGTATTCATTGCGCATGGGCTTGAAGCCGTGGTCCTCCTCGCGGACACCTACCGAATGCCACTTCTCCGCGTCGATCTCGCCCTTGACCGGTATGATGTAGTTATACTCCACGTTCTCGGGCTCGGCGATGGGGCTGCCGTTGATGTAGACCGTGTCGCCCGAGATGCGCAGGCGTTCGCCGGGGAGTCCGATGGCCCGCTTCACATAATTCTCGCGGCGGTCTACCGGACGGTACACAACCTCACCGAACATCTGTGGGTTTGCCGCGATATACTTCTTGCCGTCGGGGACGCCCTGCGACTCAATCTCGCTGACAATCTGGTAATAGTCACGGTTGCCCATATTGAGGGCCACGGTGTCGCCCTGCGGATAGTTGAAAACCACGATATCGCCGCGCTCGATGCTGCGTATGCCCGGCATGCGGTGATACTCAAGCTGCGGGTGCTCGATATAACTCTTGGTGTTGACTATGGGCAGCGTGTGCTGGGCGAGCGGGAAATGCAGTGGTGTCTGCGGCACCCGGGCGCCATATACAGTCTTGTCGACCCAGAGGCGGTCGCCCACGAGCAGAGATTTCTCAAGGCTTGACGAGGGAATCTCATACTGCTGACCCACAAATCCGAAAACGAAATAGATCAGTATCAGGGCATAGACTATGGCGTCGACCCAGCCCATAACGGTCCGCGTGGCCCCTTTCTTCTTCTTCCACCATGTGAAGGGGATATAGCCCGTGATGTAGATGTCGAAGAGTAGCAGCCAGATCAGCAGGAGCCAGGGGTTGCCCATCAGCACGACCCATGTGAAGAAGATGGCCGATACTATGGAGAAGCGCACCCAGCGTGATGTCTTTACCGCGCGTATGCGGTCCATGAAGCTTCTGCCCCCCTTTGGGGTCACTTCAGGCTGAGGCTTGCCGCTCATGTCTGTATTATTGTTTCCTGTCATTTTTATATCTGTATCGGGGGAGTCTGCGCGACTCTCATTCAAATATTTTCTGTCCGGTCATCTCGCAGAGCATCTCGCCCAGGGTGTGGAATCCGTGCTTGCCGGCGAGCCACTCGGCAGCCATGACCGCTCCGAGCGCGAAACCGTCGCGCGACTTGGCCGAATGTGTTATCGTGATGTCGTCGACAGCCGAGTCCCAGATGATGGTGTGTATGCCGGGCACCTCGCCCGAGCGGATATGCTCTATCTCCATCATGTCGGCGCTGTGCCTCGGGTCAGTCTCCGGCTCCACCCAGCCGTCGATACGGTCAGTGCGGTCCACAATCTGGCCGGCCAGCGTGATGGCGGTGCCCGACGGGTGGTCGAGCTTATGCACGTGGTGTGTCTCGACCATGCGCGGCGTGTACTGCGCGAAATTATTCATTATCGTGGCCAGATAGCGGTTGACTGCCATGAAGATGTTGACTCCGATAGAGAAATTCGAGGCCCAGAGCAGAGTGCCGCGTCCTGCGTCGCACTCCTCGCGCATCTCGCCGAGGCGTCCGGTCCAGCCGGTCGTGCCGCACACTACGGGTACTCCCGCCTCAAAGCACTTCCTCACGTTGCCGGCGGCGGTGGCAGGAGTGGTGAACTCAATGGCTACGTCGGAGTCGCGGAATGCCTCGGTATTGAAGTCTGAGGTGTTGTCCTTGTCGATGCGGCATGTTATCTCGTTGCCGCGCTCGATGGCGATACGCTCGATGATGTGTCCCATCTTGCCGTATCCTATCAGTGCTATCTTCATTTCTTTCGGGTTGTTTTTGAAATTGTCCGGCGCTCGGCACTGCATGCGAATTGTGCTGGCGGCTGCCGACCGGTCAGTGTGTCAGAATCCGAAGGCCACGTTGTCGACATATACCGTCAGGCCCTCGGTTCCGACAAACGCCTCACCGCAGGTCGACGATATCATTACCAGCACGTGTGTGGGCTTCTCGTCTGCAGCGGCCCACCCCTCCTCCTGCACAGGCACGAGCTTGCCCTTGGAGTTGTAGGCATGATACGCCTTCTTGCCGTTGAGCAGGCCCATATAGGGCTTGTAGAATGGCTGGCCGGTTATGTCGCCGTAGTGTATGGGCAGCTGGTGGCCGCGGGTCAGAGGCACGCTCCGGCTGAATCGCTCGCGACCCGTGCCGACGCGCAGCGCGTGGATGTTGCCCTTGGCATCCTCCCAGCGTTTCTGCAGCAGCACGTATGCCTCGGCATTGTCGCGGCCCTGAAGTGTCTTCTTCGAGCCGAAGCCGGTGGCCTTTACGCGTGTGTTGACATTGGGCATGTCTACCTTCAGGTCGTAAACGAGTGCCTTCGGACGCTTGGTATAGGGAATGCCCATCTCCATCTTGCCGTATGGATTCTTGGTCGATGATATGGGCTCGCGCACCTTGCCGAGGAATATCGTGCCCGGCACCATGACATCCATGTTGATGATGCCCAGTACCTTGACCTCCTCGATCTTTGTGTAGAGCTTGGCCATGCGGTTGCCGTTGACCACTGCAGGCTCAACGGTGTTCGAGGCCTTCACGATGCCTGACACCTTGGCGTAGACATTGCTTGAGGCCCAGGGTGAGCCTCCTTTGGGATGATATGCCACATTTCCCTTGATGCTTTGGGTGGGGCCTATCGCATAGACTGTCTTTTTCTTGCCGCCGAGCACTTTTGACTCGGTGATCTCGCGTGTCACCCAGTTTGAGAAGTCGCCGTAACGTATTTTCTCGAGGGTAAGTGCCGTGGCGTCACCGCATGCAAGAAGCAGCATCATTGCGGCGCAGACAATAAATTTTCGCATAACTTTGTGTCACAAATCTATTACGCCGCAAAGTTACATAAAAAATCCCACATGACCAACCTCGCGTTTCACTCGCGGGGCGTCAACGCTTGAGCGTGCGCAGGAAATGGTCTACCCATTCCGAGCGGCCGGGGGTGGCGATAATCACTGTTGTGACCTCCTGCCCGTTGTACGGCAGCACAAGCACAGTGACCTGCTGTCCCTCGATTTCGCCGCTTGCCTTGGCTCCGCCGCAGCGTCCATATTGCACTCTCTCCACGCGCGCGTCGGGCATGTGCATCGAGGAGGCGAGACGCTGGCACAGCTCAAATGCGATCTTCTGGTTTGAGCCACGTTTCTCCACATTGGTCATCGACAGGCCGAAAGTGCCGTCAGGGTATTTGGCGATAAGCGACGAGCCCTTGTCGATCACGGTGCCTGCGGGGAGCTCGAACTCGAATCCGGCATAGTCCATGTTGACATACCAGTTTGCTTTGCCGTCATCGGTTACGGTGTTGCCTGCCATCGGTGTCTCCACCGGTGTCTGGCTGACTGTCCCGTTGATTTCCTGTGCCGACGCGCCAATGGCGAGTGCCGCGAGCAGTGTGCCTGTCAGATAGGTTCTTAGATTCATGAGAGTTTATGTTAATTATTAATTATTAAAGATTAGAGATTAATTTGGCGGCAACTGATTAATCTCGATTTATCCCGATTAATCCTGATAAATCCCCCAGCCGCTCTAAAAATGAATCTTTAATCTTTTGTCTTTAATCTTTAGTTAGAGTCCGAGGAAGCGGCGGGTGTTGGCCTTGATCAGGTCGGTCAAGTCGGAACCATAGGCGTCCGATAGGCGCGCTATGACCTCCGCGATGTCCAGGGGAGCCTCGTCGGTTTCGGCAAGTATGACCTCCGGGGGAACATTTCTCAGAGTCTCGGGGTTGAACTCAGCGCCGAACGACAGCATGCAGCCGGCCCTGACCAGCATCTCGGCCACCTCGGGCTTGCCGCGGAAACCATGTATGGCCCAGGGCTGTGTGGGTTTGAGGTCGCGTCGGGCACCGACCACTATGTCGTGTCCCTTCACGTCGTGAATCACCAGAGGCTTGCAGAGGCGTTCCGACAGTCCGATATGACGCTTGAACACCTGCAGCTGGCGGAACATCGGCCCTCCCTTCGGAGTCAGGTCGATTCCGGTTTCCCCGATCGCCACAATCTCCGGCTCTGAGGCATATCTCTCCACAGTCTCCCATTCCCGGGTACAGTCGGTGGTCAGGAGTGTGTCCCACGGGTGGATGCCGATGCTGTATCGCTGCGTTGGGTCTAACTTCGGATTCCGGTTTTCCTCGCTTATGCATACGGCCACGATGCCTTGCGGCTGGGGTACCGCATGATGGGTGTGAATGTCAAGTATATCCATATTCTGAGGTGATTTACAAAAGCAATATTGTTGATGTGTCATCTGTTGTCCGGATGGTCTGCATCTGCAATATTAACCTTTGCCGTTATCCTTTTGTTCGGGTGGGGGCACCGGATCATACCCGTATCCGCCCCAGGGATGGCAGCGGCATATCCTCTTGACGGCGAGCCATCCGCCTCGCAGCGGCCCGTGCCGGTCTATTGCCTCGACGGCATACTGGCTGCAGGTCGGCGTGTATCGGCATGAGGCCGGAAACATCGGCGAGATCGACATCTGGTAGAACCTTATCGGCGCTATCGCCAGTTTTCTGATTATATGCCCGGGTTTCATGCCTCAACCTTACTGTCGGCTGCACTGCCGGCGATTTCTTTTTCAACTTTTGCCAGCAGGCGCTGCATTTTTTTCTCGATTGTAGCGTAGTCGGTGTCGCCGGCATGCAGATAGATGAACGCCATGCATACCACTCTTACATTGCCGTCGGCACGCGCCGCATCGCGCAGTGCCAGCCGGTTCAGTCGGTATGCCTCACGTATGCGGCGGCGTATACGCACACGGTCCACGGCATGGCGCACCTTCTTCTTGGGTACCGTGACAAGCATCTGAAGATCGCCCACCAGCGGCGGCGTGCCATTGCGGAACGCCCCCTTGAGTTCCTCACTGCCGAGCACGCGATAGGTCATGCGGAGCGGATACTCGTAGAGTGTGCGCCCCCCTTCAAACAGACCGTCAACGAGTGACTTGTGGCGGAGTTTCTCCGCCTTGCCCATCGTGAGCCTCGGCCTGTCTGTTGATGTCTCGTCAGTATTCATATTTTTATGATTTGTGCAAGCCTAAACTGATAAAATAGGTTGATAAACTC
>WGUO01000035.1 GCA_014867205.1 Muribaculaceae bacterium
TATTTTAATTATTTTATTGTATCATTAACATCTCGAAATAAGTTTAGACAACTTCGCTGCCATATCACAACTCAAGAACATATATGTGTCAATCGGGAAATCGTTTTCACCGGGGATCCAAATGAAATATGGTGTACCTCTACTGGAACGATGACTACCGGTGAGGATATAAAACCATTGGTGAAGACATTCATGGATGAAAATCCTCGGCTCCTTGAGATTGGTAATGGCGAAGATGTTGAGTATGTGGAGTGGTTCAACAAACTTCTATCTTTCGCAGCTAAAGGTCAAACGCCAGTATTTTATGGAGAATATTGGTCATTGTCGATGGGACGTATTCGAGTGGGACAATATGCAATGTCCACCCCTCCTACGACAATGCGTTTGATAAGCTGGAATATTGACGGAATCAAAGCTCATTTTGAAGCGTTAAAGAAACTTATTAGGGAATACTCTCCGGAAATAATATGTCTCCAAAAGGTCAAAGATATTAAGGACTCACCGGAATTTGAGATTGAAGGCTACAAACGAGAGTGTTTCTCTGCACCCTATGCAGGAGTTGCCACTTATGTAAAGGATTGCCTACCATGTTCTTTTGATAAGTTCAAGAATCCGGAGTTGTCGGGGCATCTGTTGAAAACGGAAATCTTTTATCCAGCATTCACACTCTATAATATCTATACCCCATACTCCAACCCAAACATAGAGGGTGCGGTTGAACACCGTAAGAAATTCGACGAGAGCCTAAAACGGATTGTCTGCACAACTCCTGACCGTCAGATCTTATGTGGAGATATGAACATCGTTGCCACCGCGAGCGACTGTTGGGATGGAAAATACATACGAAATCAAGCCAACTTCCACGATTGGGAACGTCATAATTTCGATGAACTGCTGAAAGGCGGCCATCTGATTGATACTTTCCGTGTGGTAAATCCATTTTCAAAAGAATTTTCTTATTTCTTCAGAAATGATTCTACGGTCAGAACTAATAATCAGGGACATAGGATAGATTATTTCCTTGCGAGCCTCAGTTTTGAACCTCAAATAGTTAGAGCCGAAATTATTAAGGATTGTACTGTATCCACAAACAATCCCATTCTTCTCGAAATAAAATATTAAGCTATGGGGGCCGAAGAATCTGGTCGGCATAAAACGATACTGGCTTGTGGTGAATATCCTTGAAATAAACAAAACGTTGAAGGAGCATATGTCAATATTTATTGCCCAGATTCATTGTCTTTTCTTTAACCATATTTTCAGATGGTTATTTGGTTATTACAATTGGAAGTGTTATTTTTGTCTTATCGTCGGGTGGTGCTTACGATAATGAAGATATAACATTGTCCCCGGTCTGAGACTGCCACGCACCACATATCGCGGTCGATGGTTTGGGATGATTGTTTGAAAAGATATGAGCACGAGACTCATTAAGAAAGCAAAAAATGCCTTCGAGAGTATCAAGAGGATAGACGAGGAGGGACACGAATACTGGTCTTCCAGAGATTTGTCGAAAGTTCTTGAATATTCCGATTATAGATATTTTGAGGAGGTGGCTCGTAAAGCATATATAGCATGCAAAAACAGCGGAATTAATCCTGCTGACCATTTCGTGGTAAACAACGAAATGGTACAGATAGGTTCTAATGCTGAAAGAGAGATAGTTACGGTGTTCATGAGCCGTTATGTGTGTTACCTCGCAATGCAGAATGCAAGTTCAACTAAACCCATTGTGGCTCAGGCACAAACCTATTTTGCAATACAAACACGCAGGGCAGAAATCCGTTGATTACGAGGAGCCGGTTCACTAACAGGCAAGTGCAGGTCGCTGAGGGCAGATGGGTTACTGTGCCTACGACCACCAAGGAGCGTGCAAAACTTATCAGAGTCTTGGGCGCCCTCCTAAGACAGAACTTAGAGATTATTGTTGATTGAACTATCGATGGAAGAATAAAATGCTTTACCTTAAGTTGATTACATCATGAAAATTATTACTACGGGAGACTGGCATATCGGCAATCTGTTTCATGGCAATGACCGGTTGCCTGAGCATAAACATTTCCTGGAATGGCTGCTCTCTCAAATCGGAGAGCAACATCCTGACGCCCTGCTTGTGGCAGGCGACGTTTTCGATAACGGTAATCCGTCGGCGGCCGCCCAGTCGGCATATTATGAGTTTCTGGCTGAAGTGACACGTCTGTGCCCTGATATGCATGTCGTGATAACCGCCGGCAATCATGACTCTGCAAACCGTCTTGAGGCCCCGCGCCCAATGCTGACCCGTCATAATGTCGAGATTCGTGGCCTGGTTCGCCGTTACTGGGTACAGTCCGCTGACCAGGCAGGGTGGAATATCGACTATGATGACCTGATGATTCCTGTTGCCGGCAGCGACGGCCTGAAGGTGGTCATCTTAGCCGTGCCTTACCTGCGAAGCGATATCGTGCGCAACGAAAGTTACTCGCGCGGAGTGCGGGAACTGCTTCAGAATCTTTGTGCCCGTGCCCGCGAGAAATATCCTGATTCACGGCTGGTGATGATGGCTCATATGTATGCCACCGGCGCCGACATCGCCTCTACCGGCGCCAGCGAGAAGATTGTGATCGGCGGTCAGGAAGAGGTGAACATGGAGGGCTGGACAGAGCATCCGGACTATATGACGTGCGGGCATATCCACAAGCGACAGCACATCATGGACACCGACTGGGCTCGCTATACGGGCAGTGTGTTGCCCATGTCGTTTGCGGAGGTTGACTACCGGCATGGAGTAGACCTGGTCACTATTATCGAGGGCCATAAGCCGACCGTGGAATTTCTTGAATATAAGCCTCAGCACCACCTGCGGATACTTCCCGCTGACGATGCGGAATTGACTCCTGCGAAATTGAAAAGACTTATTGACAGGGAACTGTCTGACAGAAATGCTGACGGCACACTTCGTGACGACTTTGAATACCTTATGCTTAAGGTGAAACTGGAGAAGGTGAAAAACGACGATATCCGTGAGCTTGAGGCGCTGATCGAGCAGAAGAATGCCGTGCTGTGCAAGATACAGAAGATAATCCCTACGCTCGATCTCAGCACGATAAACGGCGACCGTCAGATACAGAGCATCGACGACATTCTCAAGCGCGACCCTCTTGAGACACTTAAAGAGACATTTGCCGTAAGGCATAATCGCGAGATGTCCGTACACCAGGAGGAAATGCTCCGGTCGATCATAGATTCACTGGAAGAAGAGTAAGTAGTCACGTAAAAGAGCAGACATCATGAAATTCATAAAACTTGAGATCTTAAATCTTGCGTCACTCGACCGACAGGAAGGGGAAACCATCAATTTTGAGGAGGGCGCGTTGGGAGAGAGCACAATTTTCAGCATAGTCGGTCCAACCGGCAGTGGCAAATCCACCATACTTGATGCCATCTGTCTGGCTCTGTACAATGTCGCCCCGCGCTATCCGCGCTTAAAGGGGGCCCGCAACCAGAATATAGAGATATACGGCACTCCGGAAGAAGGGGAGAGGAACCGGCTTGCTCCTACCGACTCGCGCAACATACTGACCCGCGGCCGGAAGGAAGGTTACAGCAAACTTACATTTCTTGCCAACAACGGAAATGTGTATCGCGCCGAATGGTATGTCCGTAAAAAGACCAAGAATTATGACGACGCCATTACCTCCCTATATAGGATAGGTGACGAGAATGGGACACCGGGAGAGTATCCCGACGACTGGAGCAAACTGCCTGATATCATCGGTCTCGACTATGACCAGTTCCTTCGCACGGTGCTTATAGCGCAAGGATCGTTCGCAGGTTTCCTTAAGGCCAAGGAGAATGAACGCTATGAACTGCTCGAAAAACTGATAGGGTGTCGTGAACTGTATACGGGAATCGCTGAACGAATAAAGTCGCGCAGGGATGATGCCGTGCGCGCCTATAACGCGATTGTTGCAAATGTGTCGGCGCAGGAAAAGGATATGATTCCCGACGCCGAACTCGAGGCTGTCAAGACGAGAGCCGTTGAACTCGAGGCCGCTGCAAAGAAGGCTAAAGATGAGTTGAAACATATCTCCGATTCAATTGCATGGTATGCCGACGAGGAGAAGTTGATTGGCAATATCGCAAAATATGAACAGGCATTTAACAAGGCTCTTGAAAAAAAGAGTGGCTTTGCCGCACAGGGGGAGCGCCTTGCGCTTCATGATGCCGCTGTGCCGGCTGTAAATATCTATAGGGAGATTAAGACATCTGAGGCCAATATCGAAAAGTGCGAGGCAGATATGAATAGTCTACGCAAGTCGATTGCAGACAAGAAAGAGGAGATTAGAGTCGAGGAAGAAGAATATCTCGCCAAACTGAAAGAGACTGTCCGGGTTGCCTCAGAAGAACTTGACAGACAAAAGCCTCATATCAACCGAGCCAGGGAGATAAAGGTTGAACTGGAAGGATTGAATAATCAGCTCAAGGAGAAAAAGAGTACAGAAAAGGATGCCGAGGAGGCGCTTCGTCAGGCACAGAAAGTTCTTGCTGACAATGCGACGAACATTGATAACGCTGCCAAGGATCTTCAGAAGTCTCAGGAGAATCTTGGAAAACTGATTGCAGAAATCAAGAAGGGCGAGGATGAAAGAGTGCTTAAAGCGGAAAAGGCCCGTACTGATTATGACGAACAGAACAATGTGCTTGATAAGTGCGATGCCGAGAAACTTCAGGACGCCAAGTCGCTGACAGAGAAAGCCAAAACCGACATCGGCGAGGCAATCCGCATACAAGGCGACCTGAAGACCAAGACCGACCTGCGGCAGGCGAACCTCACAAAACAAACCACTCTGACCGAACGCAATCTACAGATAGAGTTGGAATTGGGACAGTTCGACATAGAGAAACAGGAAAATGAACTCGAGAGACTGAGGAATTCCTACAACCTGATGACCGGTGAGAACTGGGACGTGCATCGCGGCAATCTTGTCGAGGGCGAGCCATGTCCGCTTTGTGGCGCGACACATCATCCGTATCATGTCGAGGAGGTGTTTGCTCCGGTTGTCGACGAACTCAAGAACCTTATAGATGAAAAGAGTGCCGAACTGAAAAAACTGAAGGAAACAAAAGAAAAACTGACAGGGGAACGCAGCAAGAACGATGGTCTTCTTGACGGAATCAAGACAGTTCTCGAGAGTTGCGTGCAGGAGATAGATAGCCTCCATGCGCAATGGCTGGTGATACATGGAGCGCATGAATCATGGCCCGAGGATATCGAGGCGCTTGAGAAATTAAGGCCTGAGGTCGTGAGGAGGGCGAAGGATGCCTCAGACAGACTGACGGAATACAACACTCTTGTAAAGAAGGTTGAGAAACTCCGCAAGGAGAAAGATAAGACAGAGAGTGACCTGCAGAAATACAGGGAGGAGTCTCAGAATAAAAAGCAGGCATCGGATAAAAGAGCCGCCGATGCGCAAATCAAACTGGAGACCGAGAAGGGTAAGACCGGGAACCTCACGCAGCAACTTGAAGAGAAAACCGCCGCGCACAAAACTGCCTGTGAACAGTCGGAGAATGTGAAGGCGGCAGTCATCAAAAAGTCGGATGAACTGCGGCAGGAGATAGGCGAGCGCGACCCTGACAAATATGAGAAGGAACTGACAGATGCAAAGACCTCGGCCGACAATGCCGTAAAGAAGATGGCCGATGCGATCGCGGTCATGCGCGAGCGACTTAAGGAGACTGAGGGAAAGCAGACGGCCACCGCGTCGCAGAAGGAAAACGAGGAGCGCAATCTGAAGGATAAAAAGTCTGCACTGCAGGCATGGATCGATAAGTACAATGATTCTGAAGACGTGCGGCATATCGATGCCGATACTGTAGCGGCTCTTTTTGCCGCGACCGACAACTGGGAGGAAATGCGTGCCACACAGAAGAGCCTTGACGAAGCCTTCACGTCGGCCGACACAACATTGCACAACGAGACCAAGGCTCTTGAGGATCACCGCACAAAAAAGCCCGAGCAGCAGAGAGAGGAACTGCTTGACCGCAAGTCGGAACTCGAAAGTCAATCAGACGCCGAACTTATCGAGACCAAGGCGCGGCTGCAGCGGCACGAGGCGGCCAAGGAGCAGATGGGGGCGCTGTTCGATCAGCGCCGCGAGGCCGAGAACCTAAGGGTCGAGTGGGAGGAGATTGTAGATGCTATCGGTGGCAGTGACGGCAAGACTCTCCGCAAGATAGCGCAGTGCTATACCCTGCGTTTCCTGGTGGAACATGCCAACGCCGAGATAAGAAGGTTCAACGGCCGATATGAACTGCAGCAGGTTAAAAACTCGCTCGGCATACGCGTCATCGACCATGACAGGGCCGATGATGTGCGTGACACAACATCGCTCTCGGGCGGCGAGACCTTTATTGTCTCTCTCGGCCTGGCACTCGGCCTGTCGGCGTTGTCATCGCGAAACATATCGTTCGGCAACCTCTTTATCGACGAGGGTTTCGGAACGCTCGACCCCGAGACTCTCGCCACAGTGATTGACTCGCTGGCCATGCTGCAGTCGTCGCAGGGCAAGAAAGTCGGAGTGATCAGCCATACCGACACCATGAGCGAAAGAATCACCACCCAGATACGCGTCATAAAGAATGGCAATTCAGGCAGCAGCCGAATAGAGATATATCCATAAGATGACATGCCCCCGGAGACGTCTCCGGGGGCATGTCATCTTATGGAGCTTGAGTATTGCAGCGGGTGTTATCAGAGTCCGATGCCGCCACCGCCACGGTTGCCGCTATTGTTTCCGGCTGATGATCTGTCGGTGTTCTCCAGGTCGGCTCCGGTCTTCTTCACCTGCTCCTTGAGGTGGCCGAAGTTCCAGCTTACCGAGAGCGACACGCCCCAGTTGCGGTTCATGCCGCGCGTCCATGTGGTATGGGTATCGGTGCGACTGACCCCCTTATAGTGTGTGTTCTTCGTCAGGAAATTGGAGGCATTGACAGCCACGGTCAGTGCGTCGTCTTTGAGGAATGAGCGGTTGATGCCGAGTCCATAGTAATACCAGCCGTACCACTTGCCCTGCAGGTTGATGTCACCTGTCGACTGGCCTCCATAGAGAGAGTATTTCATCTTCCAGGGCCCGTTGTAGTTGACACTCGCGCCGTAGTTGCCGTTCCAGCCGTGATTCTTCAGGTTGTCGTGGCCCGATCTGATGTCGGTGAAGTTGACTGATCCGTTCAGGTTCATTGACAGGTCAGATGTGATGTTCCAGTTCAGGAATCCATTGAGGGCGACGCGCCGCTTGTGGCCATAGTTGCCATAGGTGGAGTAGCGGATGTCGTCAACATAGTAGTTGAATTCTTCGATTGTGTTGTTGGACTGGAACGCTTCGATGCCGATGTTGCCGCCGATTACGCGCCCGAAATTGGTATATGTCAGCGACAGACTGTTATAACGTTCGCTCTCGAGATCGGGATTACCTGTCCGGACCTCGGTGTGTCCGATGCTGAACTTATAGGGATTCATCTGCTCGAGTCCCGGACGGCTGATGCGCATCTGATATGCGAGGCGCAGGTTGGAGGCAGGCCCCATCATGTATGTGACAGACGCGTTGGGAGTGACGTCATTGAGATTGCGCCGGTAGTCAGCCATGTCTCCGCGCTCAAAGTCCATGCCCATGTGGGTGCGCTCGTATCGGACACCTCCGCGAACAGACCAGTTGCCGAACGTGCCGGCATATGTGGCATATATAGCATAGACATCCTGAATCTGCCGTGTGAGTGCCCATGCCTCAGTTATCGGCGCCATCTCATCGCGAGCATCGCCGCCGTAGCGGCGCGAGTCGGCAGTGTTGCGGCGGAAGATGCCCTTAACACCGGTCTCGATGGTATGCTTGCCGTCGGCCAGAGGATTGGTGTAGTCTATGGTTGCGGTGTGCTCGCGGTTGTAGTTGTCTGTACGGTTGGTCTCTGCCGGATACTCGAGGCTGAAGTTATCCATGTCGCGTGTGTCGCTGAAGATGTCCATAACCGTGTTCCCGTAATTAAAGCCATATGCGGCAATCAGAGAATGTCCGTTGTCGGAGAACGAGCGCTTGTAGCTTGCGTTTCCGTTAAGTCCGATATTGTTGAGCTTGCCGTCGATATCCTGACGGTAAGACCACTGTCTCTGCCCGTCGCGGCTGAACATCTCGGTGGTCTGGAAAGCATTGTCGATATTGGCATACAGACCGATATAGTTGCCCCCGACGGTGAACAGGTCGCGTGCAGTCGGCTCCCATGACAGGTTGAGACCTGCGCCGATATACTTGAACTTCACCCAGGTGTGCGATTGTGCCAGCTGTCGGTACATCCGGTCGGAGGATATGTCGGTAGTCTCGGTATTGTTCTGCGAGTGCTGTTTCTGCCAGAGGTTCTCGGCGAAGTTTACATTGGCGTCTGCCGTGACATTGCCATATTTGACTCGCGCATAGGCTGAGGCTCCGTCGGTCTGCGAGCCGGTATTGAGGCTCAGCGAACCGGTGTACCCCTCCTTGGTCTGCTTGCGCTCGGTCACGAGGTTGAGGATACCCCCGGTTCCCTCCGCGTCATAACGCGCCCCGGGTTCGGTTATCACCTCTATTTTCGAGACAGACTCGGCGGGCATTGCCTTGAGCACACGCGAGGCGTTGGCAGTCAGCATCGGGTCCTCCTTCCCATTGACATAGATCTTGAAATTCGAGTCCCCCTTGACGCGTATGTTGTCCTGGCCGTCGACAGAGACCATCGGCACCTTTCTAAGCGCGTCGAGCACGCTCTGGCCCTTGCTGGTCTTGTCCTGCTCAAGGTCGTAGGTCAGTTTGGCGCCGTCTGATTTCACGACATCCTTTTTGGCGGTGATCACGAACTCGTCGAGTTCGTCGTAGAGGGAGGAGATGGAATCGACTGACTCCGTCGGTGTCTGTTCTGTCTGTGTAGGCGTGGATTGCTGGCCGCTGCCTTGGGCTGCCACCGGGGCGGCGACGAGTGCTGCCAGCCCGATGGATATTAGTCTTAGCTCTTTCATAATCATTTCTGTTTGTCAAGATAATCGGCATACATGGCACCGAATTCCTCAGGGGAGATCCTCATGGCCGCGAGCCGCTCCATGAAATAGTGCAGATCCTGGTTGAAAAAAGTCTGCCGGCGCATCTTCAGCACCTTTTCGTGTGCATCTTCCGCATAGAAATATCCGATGCCGCGCTGGTTGTATATTATGCCCTCCTGCTGCAGCCAGGTATAGGTGCGCATCACCGTGTTGGCGTTCACCCCGGTCTTTGCGGCATACTCACGCACAGAGCAGAGGCGTGTGCGCCCGACAGAGGGGTTGCGCTCGGCGTCGTCCATGATCTGGTCGGCAAGCTGCAGGTATATGGGCTTGTTCTCATTAAATTCCATAGGGAGAGTATAAGATTATCAGATTACCTGTATACGCTTGAACTTGAGGTAAGCGCAGTAGATGATGCCTATTGCAATGGCTGTTATTATTGCGGTCACGGACCAGCCGAAGGCTGTTTCGTCGACAATGTCGATGTAGAGGTAGGAGTTGCTCTTGATGAAAGCCATAGTCAGCAGCGACAGCAGGAACTGGATTGCGATGAATACTCCAATGCTCTTGAGCAGTGACTTGCGGGGCCATGCCACAGCGCCGAATATGAAGATCGACTCAGAGAAAAGGAACATCGACAGAAGGATACATACGCCCAGTACTGCATCCGGCCCGTTGAATATGTTGAATATATGGGGTATCGTGAATGACACCCATTGTCCATAAGACACGCCGAGGGCGAGGATGTCTGCGTAACAGAACACCGGGTATCCTATAATAACAAGAATCAACATTGCCGGAAGTACGGCTATGAGACGCGGCACGAATTTGTCGGCGGCAGTAGCTGGCGTCATAAGCATGGCGGTGCGTCCCTCCTTATTGACAAGGTCAAAACCTAATTTCGAGGCCACAAGTGCGCATGCGAACATGCTGACCAGGATGTATATCGGTAATCCGGGATCGGGAGTGGAGCCGAAGAAGCCTCCCCAGAGGCCGAGTACGGCGCAGATGCCGAGGTATCCCCCTGCTGCGTAGAGCAGGGTCTTACGCTGTTCGATCATCATCTTGCGAGTCATCATCGCAAATCTTCCTTTTATATCTTTTGTTTCCATAAGTTTAGGGTTTAGGTGGTTAGAGTTTAGATGTTAGGTGATAGGTATTAGGTATTAGGGGTTAGGGGTTAGAGTTTAGGGGTTAGGATTGAATGTTAAGGTTTATGAGAGAAAACTCTTTGCTTCCTTTAGTCGCGATACTCTACATGAGACGGTGAAGGACACCTAACATCTAACACCTATCACCTAACATCTTTAATCTTTAATTTTTAATCTATTAACGACATCGCCGGTGCCGAATTCGGAGAGGTCGGCAAATTTGCAGACACCTTTGAGAATGAGGTCGCCGGTTCCGTTGGTGTAACCTTTGACCGTGTCGGCCTGAACATTATCCACATTGATATCGCCGGTGCCATCGGTGAAGAGGCCAGCCTTGCTGCAGACGAGCCTTTTGATCTCGATGTCGCCCGTGCCGTTAGAATTGGCGTTAAGAATCGTGCAGTTGATTGTTCCGCAGTCGAAATCACCTGTGCCCGATGTCTCCATGGTGATGTCTTTGCCATTGAGACTCTTGATCTCGAAGTCGCCGGTGCCGGAAGTGATGAACGTGTCAACGCCGGGGTGGGAGATCTCGATGTGCGACTCGATGTAGCCTTTCTTGCTGTACTGTCCATCCTTGCCGACGTAGAGGGTCCCATCCTTGACGAAGACCTCGATCTCGTCGATTATCACCGCCGGGGCAGAGAGTTTGATTGAAGTCGGGCCGTCAGTGTACTTTACGTCAGTCATTCCGAAGGCCTCAATGGCCGTGAAAGGCTCTGTGATGTTGATGGTCTTCTCGATGGTCTTGACTTCATCGTGGCTCTTGATTCTAAGACCGCAGCCGGTCAGCGTGGTAGCCGCCAGAACGGCAGCGGCACAATATATGATAGGTTTCATAGGGTTGTGAGGTGTTAGGTGTTAGAGTTTAGGCGGTTAGGGTTAGGGGGTGAGAGGCACGTTGCTTTCCCTTGGTCGCAAAACAGGACATGGGAGAGGGGAGTTTACATTGGATCCTAAACACTAAACAATTAATCTTTAATCTTTTATAATTTTTCTTTATTCTGTACGAGCTCGAAGAGAGTCTCAAGGTTGACTTCTGTCTCCTGCGAGGGGTCAGTTACCGGTTCGGCGATATTGTATCCTCCGGGCACTTCGAGCGCTATGAGGGCATTCTCGGCGCGATTGCGGTCTGTGGTGAAGTTGAATCGGTATTTCCCCATGATCTCAGACATCGAGGCATTCATCAGGACACCCTTGCGGTCGGTGATGATCACGTGATCGAGTATCTTGTCGACATCATACACCTGATGGGTCGAGATCAGGATGCTTTTGTCGTCGCTCATACACTCGGCCACTGCGCGGCGGAAGTTGCGCTTGGATGTTATGTCGAGGCCGTTGGTCGGTTCGTCGAGGATGAGAAGACCGGTGTTGCAGGCCATAGCGAAACTGATGAAGGCCTTCTTCTTCTGGCCCATCGAGAGTTTGCCGAGATGCAGGTCTGGAGTCAGCTCGAATATCTCGAGGTAACGTTCCATCTGCCTGCGGTCGAAGCGGGGGTAGAATGGTGCGTTGACATTGATGTATTCATCGAGTGTCACATTCGGGAGACTGAACTCCTCGGGAACGAGGAACACCTCCTCGAGAAAAGCCACCTTGCGTTCGAATGGAGTGTGGCCGTTGAAGTCGATAGACCCCGACTGTGGCTTGAGAAGACCGCATATCATATAGATAAGGGTGGTCTTTCCGGCGCCGTTCTTGCCGAGGAGACCGCATACGCAGCCTGGTTCGAGCGTCATCGAGAAGTTCTCGATGAGTCTTGTTTTTCTCGAGTAGGAGAAAGTCAGGTTTTTAATTTCCAACATATCAGTAAGTTTTATGGTGTTTGCTGTTTCTGTATATTAGTGTTTCGGTGTACTACTATACTAACACACTGCAAAAGTAGAAAAAGTTTTTGAGACCACCAAAACTTTTGAAAAAATTTTTAAAAAAAGTTTAGATGAAGTCTGTGGCGGCAGTCAGTCAGGGTGGGTCGCTTCCGAGGAACGCTGTCCGAGCCGTGAGTCGTGGTGCGGCCCATGAACCTTGAGTCATCCTCGCGCGTTAGAACTTAAAAAATATATTATTATGGATTCAAAGGATTTCACAGAAGCCGCAAAAAATCTTCAGGATAAGGCGCAGGATTTAATAAACAGCCCAAAGGTCCAGGAAGCCATCAACAAGGGCAAGGACTGGCTGCAGAATGGCGAAGGCAAGGAATATCTCGAGAAAGGCAAGCAAGCCGTAGGAGGCGCTGTCGATAAACTTGAGGACTTTGTCGAGGACAAGACCGACGGCAAGGGAATATTAGGTTTTGGCAAGAAAGAGACTCCGGCCAAATAGGCGGAGTCGTCGATTTGAGACTCCGGAAGATCCGAGCCGGAGTCGGGTCCCGGTGTTGACGCTATGCGAGACAGGGGCTTATAGAAGCATTACAGGTGTTTAGTGAAAATAAGAAGCGGGTAGGACCAGGGACCGGATAATAGCCAGTCGCGGAGTTCGCCCGCTTTTTCATATCCGTTCTCTGTGAAAAGGTATTGGCTTGGGATATTCTCGCTGGAGACTTTTGCCGCGAGCACGCGCAGGTTGAGCAATTGCCGCGCATAGGCCTCTATAAGGGCGAGCGCGCGTGAGGCTGCTCCCATTCTGCGCCAGTCGGGATGGATATAAATGCCGATGAAGGCTGTGCGGTTAAGCGGCGAGATATCATACAAGTCGACGAGACCGAGTATCGCAGTCGGTCTTGTCGATCCGTCTACGAGAGGTTCTTTATATTGGATCACAAGGCGCAGTTGACCGGCCCGGATCGGGTCAGCGTCATAAGTCTCTGCATAATGCAGCAGATTGTGGCGCGAGAAAGGGGCAGCCATGCCGTTTTCTCGCCATTGCTCTGAGTCGGATTCAAAACTGAACATTATGTCGGCATCCGCGGGTTCGACTGCTCGGAGCAGTATGCTGTCGTCCTCGAGAAATTTCATTCCTGATTGGTTGAGAAGAGTGTTCGGTTGAGTATTGAGCGGCCCAATGTGAGTTCGTCGGTATATTCCAGTTCGTTGCCGATGCTCAGGCCGCGTGCAAGCATTGTCAACTTGACCGGGAGGTCGGCGAGCTTGCGGTAAATATAGAAATTGGTGGTGTCACCCTCCATGGTCGGGCTGAGGGCGAGAATCACCTCGTCGACACCTCCGGCCTTGACACGCTCCACCAGGCTGTCGATCTCTATATCCGACGGCGAGATGCCGTCGAGCGGGGAGATAAGTCCGCCGAGCACGTGATAAAGGCCCGAATGTTCGTTGGTGCGTTCGATCGTAATGACATCCTTGACATTTTCGACCACGCAGACCGTGGCATGGTCGCGACGCGGGTCGTTGCAGATTCGGCAGACGCCACCCTCGCTGATATTATGGCATACGGGGCAATATTCCACCCCTTTGCGCATCTCGATAATGGCATTGCCGAGAGAATAGGCGGTTTCAGGCTCCTTGCGCAGCAGGTGCAGCGCGAGCCGCAGAGCGGTCTTATGGCCGATTCCCGGAAGTTTGGCAAGTTCGGCGACTGCCGTGTCGAGCAGGACCGAGTTGTATGACTGGTTCATGTTTATTTCAGATTTCGGTGCAAAGTTAGTAAAAATTTCATAGAGTCAGGGCACACACCTCGCGGACAGCACCGGCAAAAGGCATAATTTTATAACGACAATGGCGTTATTAGAGTACATGCAATACGACAACGTCGTGGCTTGTCGCGCCAAAGTGGCAATTCACGACGGCACAGAACGAACAATATGATCGACTATATACAGGGCAATACCGCCGAACTGACCCCGACATTCGCCGTTATCGACTGCGGAGGTGTCGGCTATGAGATAAACATCACCCTGATTGACTATCCGAACATACCGGCCGACGGCAGGACCAAACTTTATGTCCATGAGGCAATCCGCGAGGACGCGCATGTGCTCTACGGATTTCTGGACAAGCGCAGCCGCGAACTGTTCCGACTGCTGATAGGAGTGAGCGGAGTCGGCCCCAACACAGCGCGGCTCATACTCTCGGCCCTGACGGCCCCGCAACTTGAGTCAGCCATCGCAAACAGCGAGGATAAACTGCTCAAGAGTGTGAAAGGTATCGGAGGCAAGACCGCCCAGCGTATAATAGTCGACCTTAAGGACAAGATAAAGCCCGGAGCGGAGGCTCTGGCAGGAGCAGCCCCCGCCAGCGAGGCATTCGACGACGCTGAGGCCGCCCTCGTGATGCTCGGCTTTGCCGCGCCTCAATGCAAGAAGGTGCTTCAGAAACTCTTCGCGGCCGACCCGACCCTTACCACCGAGGCTGCCATCAAGCAGTCGCTCACCATGCTGTAACGGCTTGAGCCGCGTTCCGGTTGTAGTCCGACGTTCCTTACCCTGAACGATTCCGTTTTATCAATACTCATCAGAATGCATTTTACCCGCAGCCAGTTCTTCGTTATCGCCGCAGTATTCCTAAGCGTACTGCTCGGCACGATATTGGCCAGCCCCCAATACTATAAAAGCGAGCTGAAGCCGCCTCCGCCGGCTGAGCCGTCGTCGCCGGTCAGCCAGCCTGGCGACACGCTGCTTCTGGCCGCCCGCGTGCAGCCGACAATTCCCTCTGATGCCGATGACTATATGGGCAGCAAGGAATATGCCGCCGACCTGCGCGACCCCTCAAACATCAAGACCGAGGCTGTCTATGACCCGGAGTCAGGAATGTACGTCATACGCACTCTGGTGGGTGACCGCGAGATTGTCACCCCATACATGATGACCGCCGAGGAATACAACAACATGGTGATGCGGCGTGACATGTTCGGATATTTCACCGAGCGCAACCGCGAGACATTCGAGAAGAAAGACAAGGAGCCATTCAACATCTTCGACATGAACTTCTCGCTGGGTCCCCTCGAGAAGATTTTCGGCCCGGGTGGCGTACGTCTCCAGACGCAAGGCTCCATACAGCTCTCCATGGGCATCAAGAGCAACAAGACCGAGAATCCGGCGCTGTCGCTCCGCAACCGACGCAAGACTTATTTCGACTTCGACACGAAGATTCAGGCCACCATCAACGCCTCGGTCGGCGACAAGATGAAGTTTAACATGAACTACAACACCGACGCTACCTTTGCCTTTGACTCGCAGAACCTTAAGTTGCAGTATGAGGGCAAGGAAGACGAGATCATCAAGAACATAGAGGCCGGTAACGTGAGCATGACCACCGGCTCGAGCCTGATACGCGGAGGTACGGCCCTGTTCGGTATGAAGGCAAAACTGCAGTTCGGTAAACTGACTCTGACCGGACTTGTCTCGCAGCAGAACTCGGAGTCGAAGACCGTCAGCACCCAGGGCGGCGTGCAGAGCACCAAGTTCAGCATCAAGGCCGACAACTACGATGCCAACCGGCACTTCTTCCTGTCGCAGTATTTCTATAAGAACTACGACCGCTTCGCCTCGCGTCTTCCGCACGTGTCATCGGGAATAAAGATAACGCGAATAGAGGTCTGGATCACCAACAAGAACGGCAACTACAACGAGGCCCGCAACTTCGTGGGATTCATGGACCTGGGTGAGAACACGAACCTTGCCAGCGACTACTGGACGCCCAACATGGCCTACGATAATCCCAGCAACCAGTCGAACAACCTGCTGCAGGTGATCAAGGACGAATATCCCGGCGCGCGCAACATCAACAGCGTGACGCAGGCACTCGAGCCGCTCCGCGCCTTCGGCATTGAAGGTGGACGCGACTATGAGAAGGTTGAGTCCGCGCGTCTGCTGCGTGAGAGCGAGTACACCCTCAATTCAGACCTCGGCTACATATCGCTCAAGTCCGCGCTCAACACCGACGAGGTGCTGGCCGTGGCTTTCGAATACACCTACGGCGGCAAGGTATACCAGGTCGGAGAGTTCTCGTCTGACATCACCACGACATCCGAGTCACTGTACCTGAAGATGCTGCGCTCGACCACTGTGTCGCCGCGTCTGCCTATGTGGAGGCTGATGATGAAGAACGTCTATGCTCTCGGCGCCTACCAGCTCCAGAGCAAGAACTTCAAGATGAACATCAAGTACCTGAGCGACACCACCGGCGTCGAGATCAACTATCTGCCTGTCGGCACCATAGCCAACCAGCCGCTGCTTCAGGTCATGAACCTTGACCGCATCGACTCCAACCAGGAGTCGAACTCCGACGGTTTCTTCGACTATGTCGAGGGCTACACGGTGCAGTCATCGTCAGGCAAGATCATATTTCCGGTGGCCGAGCCATTCGGCGAGCACCTTGCCAACAAGATAGGAGATCCGGCCATAGCCTCGCAGTATGTCTACCGCGAGCTGTACGACTCGACACTCGTCGTGGCCCGGCAGTTTGCCGACAAGAACAAATACTCGCTGGTGGGAGAGTTCCAGGCCTCCAACGGCGCCACGATACGCCTGAACGCCATGAACGTGCCGAGGGGCTCGGTGGTTGTCATGGCCGGAGGCGTAGTACTGACCGAGAACTCCGACTATACGGTGGACTATTCGATGGGTATCGTGACGATCACCAACCAGAGCATCATAGACTCAGGCACCAACGTGAGTGTCACCCTCGAGAACCAGTCGATGTTCTCGATGCAGCGCAAGACGCTGCTCGGACTCGACGCGCAATATCAGTTCAACAAGGACTTCACTCTGGGCGGAACGCTGCTCCATTTCTCAGAGAAGGCGCTCACCGAGAAGGTCAACATCGGCGACGAGGTCATCAACAACACCATGTGGGGACTCAACCTGAGTTACCGCAAGGACTTCATGTGGCTCACCAACCTGCTCAACAAGGTGCCGACCATCAACGCCACGGCTCCCTCGACATTCAGCGTCAACGCCGAGTTCGCCCAACTTGTGCCCCATAAGCAGCGCAGCGGATCTAACAGAGGATCAAGCTACATCGACGACTTCGAGGACACCCAGACCGGCATAGACCTCCGCTCGCCATACTCATGGTTCCTCGCCTCGACCCCTTACGAGAGCGGCCCAGACGCGCTCTTCCCCGAGGCAGCGCTCTCGAACGACGTTGCCTATGGCAAGAACCGCGCCCTGCTGGCATGGTACTACATAGACCGCGCGTGGACACAGCGCAACTCCAACATGCTGCCGGGCTATCTCAAGAACGACCCGCACCAGATGTCAAACCCATATGTGCGCGAGGTATATGTCAACGAGATTTTCCCGTACCGAGAGCTCGCATACGGCGAGGCCAACTGGATACAGACTCTCAACCTCTCGTTCTATCCCCGCGAGCGGGGTCCCTATAATCTCGACGCCGAGAACATCGACTCCGACGGCTCCCTGCTTAACCCCGAGCGCCGCTGGGGCGGTATCATGCGCAAGATGGACAACTCCAATTTCGAGACCTCGAATGTGGAGTATATCCAGTTCTGGCTTCTTGACCCCTTCCTTGACGAAGAGAACCATAACCGGGAGGGTGGGGACCTATATTTCAATTTCGGAGAGATAAGCGAGGATATCCTCAAGGACGGCATGAAGAGTTACGAGAACGGCCTTCCCGTCGACGGCAACTTCGACTTCATCGAGGAGACCAACTGGGGCCGCGTCTCGCGCCAGAACTCGCTGACTTATGCGTTCGACAACAACTCGAGCGCGCGTCTGCTCCAGGATGTCGGTCTCGACGGACTCCCGAATGACGATGAGTTCACATTCTCCTCATACAAGGATTATCTCGACCGGCTCCGCGCCAAACTGCCGGCGTCGACGATCGCCGCGATGCAGGACGACCCCTTCTCGGCTATGAACGATCCCGCCGGCGACAACTACCACTTCTACCGCTCGAACTACTACGACGAGGTCAAGGCCGGCATCCTCGACCGTTACAAGCACTACAACGGTGTTGAGGGCAACTCCCTCTCGCCCGACGAGTCGACCAACCCGCAGTATCAGTCGGCGCGAGCCGTGCCTGATGTCGAGGACATCAACCAGGACAATACCCTCAACGAGTACGAGCGTTATTTCCAGTACAAGATCTCCATCCGACCCGAGGATCTCGAGGTGGGCCGCAACTATGTCACCGACAAGCAGGTCTCGGAGGTCTCCACGCCCGAGGGAAAGAAGCAGGCTGTATGGTATCTCTTCAAGGTGCCCCTGAGCTCGCCTGACAAGGTCGTCGGAGGCATCAACGACTTCTCGACCGTCAGGTTTGCAAGAATATTCCTTACAGGATTCAAGGAGGTGACGCACCTGCGTTTCGCGACACTCGAGCTCGTGCGTGGCGAATGGCGCGACTATAAGTTCAACCTCAACTCGCGCGACGACTCCCCGGCTGAGGGCGAGCTCGACATGAGCGTGGTCAACATCGAGGAGAACTCGGGACGTGAGCCGGTCAACTACGTGCTTCCTCCCGGTGTTACACGCGACCAGGATCCCGGCGCGGCACAGGCCACGCAGCTCAACGAGCAGTCGCTCGAGATGACGGTCAAGGGACTCCAGCCAGGCGACGCGCGAGGCATCTACAAGAACACGCAGATTGACCTGCGCATCTACAAGAGACTCCAGATGTGGACTCATGCGGAGGCTCTTGTCGACAACGTCACCAACCTGCGCAACGGCGACCTGTCGCTTTTCATCCGCCTCGGCTCGGACGTAAAGAACAACTACTACGAGTATGAGATTCCGCTGACGCTGACGCCCCCCGGACGCTATAACAACTTCAACAGCCAGGATCGCGCGCGTGTCTGGCCGTCGGACAACTACCTCAACGTGCCTCTCGACATCTTTACCACAGTCAAGACGCAGCGTAACCGCGACCGCAGCGCACATGTCGAGGGAGTGGGATACACTCAGCTCTACTCGATGCTCGACCCCGACAACACACACAACACCGCCAGTGTGATGGGTAACCCGTCGCTCTCCGACGTGCGCGTGATGCTGATCGGAGTGCGCAACCGGTCGAACTCGGTCAAGGACGGCAACATCTGGGTCAACGAGATGAAGGTTACCGAATTCAACCAGGATGGGGGCTGGGCGCTCAACGCCAACGCCAGTCTCTCGCTCTCAGACATAGCGATGGTCAACTTCAGCTATCACCGCGAGACAGACGGTTTCGGTGCCGTTGACCAGGGTCTCGCCTCGCGCCGCATGGATACCTACGACCAGTACAACCTCGTGGTTCAGGGAGACGTCGGCAAGCTTCTACCCGAGAAGGCCAAGCTCAACGCTCCCGTCTATTTCGCCCGTTCGCAGGAGACAACCACCCCCAAGTATAATCCCCTTGACCAGGACATCCTGCTCAAGGACGCTCTCGACGCCGTATCGACCAAGGCTGAGAAGGACTCCATCAAGTCGTATGCCATAACCAGAAAGACATCAGAGAGTTTCTCGGTGTCCAACTTCAGGTTCAACGTGCAGAGCAAGAACCCGATGCCATGGGATCCCGCCAACTTCACGCTGACATTCTCATACAACAAGCAGCGCAATCTTGACCCGGTGACCGAGTACGAGAACACCAATGACTACCGCGGGTCGTTCCAGTATTCCTACTCGCCCTACATCAAGCCGCTCAAGCCATTCTCATGGATCAAGGGCAAGAGCAAGACCGCGAAGTTCTTCCATGACTGGGAACTCAACTGGATGTTCAACAACCTGACCTTCTACACCTCGATGCAGCGGCACTACTACGAGCAGCAGACCCGCTCGGAGGTCGATGTGGACTTCCAGCTTCCGGTCCAGGTCAGCAAGAACTTCACGTGGGACCGTCAGCTGTCACTGACATGGAACCTCACCAAGTCGCTGTCGTTCTCGTTCGCAAGCAATACTGTGGCCCGCATCGAGGAGACTGTGGGGGCGGTCAACAAGAAACTCTTCCCAGACCTCTACCGCGACTGGAAGGATACTGTGATGTCGTCGCTCAAGCATCTGGGTACGCCCTGGGCCTATAACCAGACCTTCTCGGGAACATACCGTGCGCCGTTCAACAAGATACCGGTTCTCGACTACCTCTCCGGCTCGGTAAGCTACAATTCCGTGTACCGCTGGGACAAGGGTGCTACAGTCGACGACCTTTATCTCGGCAACACCATCCAGAACCAGACGACATGGAACGCCGACGCCCGCATCAACTTTGAGACACTCTTCAACAAGTCGAAATATCTCCAGAACATCAACAAGCGTTTCGGAGGCTCGTCGCGCGGAGGGTCGACGCGAACCAACGACCGCAACAAGGGAAAGAACAACAACTCGAAGAACGACAAGGATAAGACACCCAGGAAGAGCGGCCCGAAGAAATTCGAGAGGGCAATAACGCTCTCGCCCGACTCGGCAACCATTGTCAAGCATAACCTAAACAACAAGAAGATCCGTTTCTCGGCCAAGTCAGACGGCAAGGTGGTCAAGGTGAAATATAAGGTCGTAGACGAGAATACCGTGCAGATCACCGATACAGGGCGGATGACGCTCGCGGTGACCATAACCGAGAACAAAAAGAAAGACGATGACAAGAAGAGCATTGGCGCGGAGATTGCCGAGCATACGCTGCGCTTCCTGATGATGCCCCGCTCGGCATCATTCAAATGGCGCCAGAGCCATTCACTCAACGTGCCCCTCTATTCGCCAAATGTCGGCAACGCGTTCGGTCAGACCAAAAGTTACGGGCCAATGGCTCCGGGTCTCGACTTCGCGTTCGGATTCTACGACAAGGGCTTCGTCAACGAGGCACTGGCACGCGACTGGCTGATAACGACCTCCGAGCAGGTATCGCCCGCACTCTGGAACCAGAGCAAGGAGTTCAACTTCGAGTTGACCCTCGAGCCGATACGCGGTCTGAAGATAGTGCTGACCTCGAACCTGACAGATGCCCGCACGGAGCAGATGCAGTTCATGTACTCCGGCATGCCTACATCGTATTCAGGAAACTATCTGCGCACGGCATGGGCATTCCCCACGGCACTCCGCTCATACAGTGCCGACAACGGCTATCAGTCGGATGCGTTCGACAAGTTCCTGGCATATATACCCCAGATGGCCAAGAGGGTAGAGGGCGAGTATGCCTCCACCGTCTATCCTACCGGGGGATTCATGGAAGGGAATGCCTTGGGAGGCACGCCATATAACCCTGAATTGGGTGGTGTGAGCCGTACAAGCTCAGACGTGCTGATCCCGGCCTTCCTTGCCGCATACACCGGAACAGACCCGTCGAAGGTCTCGCTGAAGCATTTCCCCGGACTATCTTCGATGCGCCCCAACTGGCGAATCACCTACGACGGATTTATTAACCTTGGCAACATGAAGAAGTGGTTCAAGTCATTTACCATATCGCATGCCTACCAGTGTACATACAGTGTCGGCTCATACACCAGTTTCATGAACTGGATCGGAGTGCCCGGCGGCAACGGTGACATGGGATTCGTGCTCGACGAGCAGACGCAGACCCCGATACCGTCGAGTCCGTTCAACATCTCGGCCGTATCGCTGACAGAGAAGTTCAATCCACTGATCGGACTGAAGTTCACGCTCTTCAACGATATCAACTTCAATGCCGAATACCGCGACTCGCGCACGCTGAACCTGAACACGTCGGCCGGCCAGGTAGTCGAGACGGTCTCGAAGCAGCTTACGTTCGGCGCGGGCTACAAGATCGCCAACTTCAACAAGATACTCAAGATAGGGGGGAAGCAGGGCAATGTATCGAACGACCTGACACTTAACCTCGACCTATCGTGGGCCAACAACCAGTCGCTGATACGGCGCATAGAGACGGCGTATACTCAGGCAACCCAGGGCTCGAGCACCTTCTCGATCAACTTTATGGCAAGCTATATCCTGAGCAAGCGCATAACGCTCTCTGCATTCTTCGACCATCAGACCAACACGCCGATCGTGTCGAACTCCGCCTATCCGACCAGCAACTCCAACTACGGCATAGCGGTCAACGTCTCGCTTGCACGGTAGAAGAGAAGATAGGGTACAGCTCCATAGACAAAAAGAGACACGCACCGGACTCTCCGGTGCGTGTCTCTTTTTGTCTATGGGTGAAGGGTAATCGATCAGTTTCTGAACACAAGCTCGTCGCCCTTGGCGTCGATGATGATGGGGTGCTCGCGGTCAACCTTCTGCGCCAGAATGTCCTTAGAAAGCTGGTTGAGCACCATGCGCTGGATGGTACGCTTTACCGGGCGAGCGCCGAACTCGGGGTCATAGCCATCCTCGGCCAGCAGGTCGAGAGCCGGTTTGGTGACGTCGAGCGTGATGCCGTTGGAGGCGAGCATCTTCTTAACGCTGTTGACCTGCAGGCTCACGATCTCAAGAATCTCCTTGCGGTCGAGAGGTGTGAACATCACGGTCTCGTCGATACGGTTCAGGAACTCGGGTCGGATAATCTGTTTCAGACGGTCCATGACATCCTGCTTGGTAGTGGCGATGATATCCTGTTTCTCCTCCTCCGTCTTGTCGTTGAAGCCGGCGAACTTGTCGCGGATTATGTCGCTGCCCATGTTTGAGGTCATGATGATGATCGTGTTCTTGAAATTAATGAACCGACCCTTGTTATCAGTCAGGCGCCCGTCGTCAAGAACCTGAAGCAGGATGTTGAACACGTCGGGATTAGCCTTCTCGATCTCATCGAAGAGCACCACGCTGTAGGGCTTGCGGCGCACAGCCTCGGTGAGCTGGCCGCCCTCCTCATAACCGACGTATCCCGGAGGCGCTCCGACGAGACGCGACACGCTGTGCTTCTCCATATACTCCGACATGTCGATACGGGTCATCATGTCCTCGTCGTCAAAGAGGTATTCCGCCAGGGCCTTTGCGAGCTCTGTCTTTCCGACACCGGTAGTTCCGAGGAAAATGAACGAGCCGATAGGGCGGCGCGGGTCGTTAAGCCCGGCACGCGAGCGGCGCACGGCGTCGGAGACGGCGCGGATGGCGTCTTCCTGACCGACCACTCGGCGGTGCAGTTCCTCCTCGAGGTGTAGCAGTTTCTCCTTCTCGCTCTGGGCCATCTTCTTCACAGGGATACCGGTCCAGCGGCTCACTACCTCAGCGATATCCTCGGCGTCGACCTCCTCCTTGATCATGGCGCCTTCGCCCTGGAGTTGCTTCAGGCGCGTCTGGATCTCGGCGTTCTCGTTTTCCTTCTGCTTAATCTTGGAGTAACGTATCTCGGCCACCTTTGCATAGTCGCCCTCGCGCTCTGCGCGGTCGGCCTCATAATTTAGTCGTTCGATGTCGATCTTGTTCTGCTGGATCTTGTTGATCTCGTTTTTCTCTGCCTGCCATTTGGCGCGGAGAGACTTCTCCGTGTCGCGCAGGTTGGCGAGGTCCTCGTCGATCTCCTTGAGTTTATAGGTGTCATTCTCTCGCTTGATAGCCTCGCGCTCGATCTCGAGCTGCTTGATCTTGCGTGATGCCTCGTCGAGAGCCTGTGGCTGCGAGTCCATCTCCAGACGCAGCTTTGATGCTGCCTCGTCAATCAGGTCGATAGCCTTGTCAGGCAGGAAACGGTCAGTTATGTAGCGGACCGAAAGCTGCACTGCGGCAATGATGGCCTCGTCCTTGATGCGCACCTTGTGGTGATTCTCGTATCTCTCCTTCAGCCCTCGAAGTATTGAGATGGCCGACATCTCGTCAGGCTCGTCGACCATAACCTTCTGGAACCGGCGCTCTAGAGCCTTGTCCTTCTCGAAATATTTCTGATACTCGTCGAGTGTGGTTGCTCCGATGGAGCGGAGCTCACCGCGAGCCAGTGCAGGCTTGAGGATATTGGCGGCGTCCATTGCTCCCTCGCCTTTGCCTGCGCCGACCAGGGTGTGGATCTCGTCGATAAAGAGTATTATCTCGCCATCGCTCTTGGTGACCTCGTTGACGATGGCCTTGAGGCGTTCCTCGAACTCACCCTTGTATTTTGCACCGGCCACGAGCGCACCCATGTCGAGCGAGTAAATCTGTTTCGACTTCAGGTTCTCGGGTACGTCTCCGCGCACGATACGCATGGCAAGTCCCTCTGCTATTGCCGTCTTGCCGGTACCCGGCTCGCCGACTAGCATCGGGTTGTTCTTGGTGCGCCTCGAGAGGATCTGGAGCACGCGGCGAATCTCCTCGTCGCGGCCGATCACAGGGTCGAGCTTGCCGTTGCGCGCGCGGTCGTTGAGGTTTATGGCATATTTGCTGAGTGCCTGATATGTCTCCTCGGCACTCTGGTCCTTTACTGTATTGCCCTTGCGCAGCTCGGCGATCGCGGCCTTTAGGCTCTTCTCGTCAATACCATTATCCTTGAGCAGTTGAGAGGCTTTTGACTTGGAGAGGTAAATACCCATGAGCATTGCCTCGACCGACACATACTCGTCGCCCATGGATTTAGAGAAATCGATGGCCTTCTGGAGCGCGTCGTTAGACTCGCGGCTCAGGAACACGTCTCCGCCCGTCACCTTGGGGAGCGCGGCGATAGCCTGGTCAACGCCCATCTTTACACCATTGAGGTTGGCTCCCGTCTTCTGGAATATGAAATTCACTATGGTCTCGCCCTCGGTGATGATAGCCTTCAGCAAGTGAACCGGCTCGATCTGCTGCTGACCGGCCTGCTTGGCGTAGTCAATGGCTTTCTGCACCACTTCCTGCGACTTGATTGTGAAGTTGTTGAAGTTCATAGTATAGTTTTTTGTGAATATTTGTGTGCTTTACATCAGATATTTCTGTCGTGGCAACCGCCCCGGCTTTTGTCATCGATATTCAAACAGATGACAATTATATTTGCTCTTTCTTATTAACAAATCATGTGCCATAATAGTTGCAAAGCAGAACTGTGGCGTCAGCATGCCTTGAATTTGGTTTAAAGTCAATATGGAACAAAAAAAGGGGCTTATTACATGTCTTTGACAAAAAAGTCGTATTTTTGCGACATGAATTGGTTGGAAAGTGTATTTATGGATCACTCGCCCGTGCAGGCGGTGATCATCATCTCGATAATAATAGCGCTGGGCCTCGGGCTCGGCAAACTCAGTGCGCGTGGCATAACACTCGGTGTCACGTGGGTCTTCTTCGCGGGGATTCTTGCCGGGCATCTCGGTTTCTCGATTGATCCGGCCATGCTGGCCTATGCCGAGAGTTTCGGCCTCGTGCTGTTTGTCTACGAGCTCGGCCTGAAGGTTGGCCCCGGTTTCTTCAGTTCGTTTCGCAAGGGGGGCGTAAGGCTCAACATGCTCGGTCTAATCACGGTGCTTCTCGGCACCCTGCTTGCCGTAGGGCTTGCGTATTCGTTCGGGGTCTCGATGGCCGACATGGTGGGAATTCTGTGCGGGGCCACCACGAATACGCCGGCACTCGGAGCCGCACAGCAGGCGTTGCAGCAGATTGGCATGTCGGCCAATGGCGCCGCGCTCAGTTGCGCGGTGACATATCCGCTCGGAGTCATCGGAGTCATCCTCGCCATGATGGTGGCTCGCAAGTTTTTCGTGCGCCCCTCAGACATAGTCACTGAGAGCCACGATGAGGACGACAGGACCTTCATAGCGACATTCCTGATACACAATCCAGCGGTCTTTGGCCTGAACGTCAAGGAGGCTGCGGCCTTGGTGCAGCCGAAGTTCGTAATATCGCGTCTGTGGCGCAACGGCGATGTGTCGATTCCGACCTCGGACACGCGTCTGCGCGAGAACGACAGGATACTCGTCATAACCACCGAGGCCGACCTGCCGCATTTGACGGTGCTCTTCGGCGAGCATGAGAGCCAGGACTGGAACACCGGAGACATAGACTGGAACAAGATAGACTCGTCACTGACATCGAAACCTGTCGTGATCAGCCGGCCCGACATAAACGGCCGCAAGCTTGGCTCGCTACGGCTGCGCAATACATATGGCATCAACATAACGAGGGTGATGCGCAGCGGAGTGCGGCTGCTCGCCACTCCCGGACTCGTGCTCCAGCTTGGCGATGTGCTGACTGTGGTCGGAAAGGAATCCCAGATAGAGAAGGTCGAGAAAGTGGTGGGCAATACCGCAATCAAGCTCAAGGACCCGAACCTTGCCGCCATATTCGTAGGCATAGTGCTCGGACTTCTGCTCGGGTCTGTTCCCATAGTGATTCCCGGCATATCGACGCCGGTACGTCTCGGGCTTGCCGGCGGCCCGATAGTGGTAGGTATTCTTATCGGCCGTTTCGGACCCAGATTCCATCTCGTGACATACACGACCCGGAGCGCCAACCTGATGCTCCGTGGCATCGGACTGTCACTCTATCTTGCGTGTCTCGGCCTCAGTGCAGGAGCAAACATCATGGATACGCTTACGGGCGGAGAGGGTTGGATATGGATTGGCCTCGGCTTTCTGATCACCCTGCTTCCGGTGGTCATTATGGCGTTAGTATCGATGAGGTGGGGCGGACTTGACTTCGGGTCAACATGCGGAATGCTGTGCGGAGCGATGGCAAATCCGATGGCGTTAAACTATGCCAACGACACGCTTCCCGGTGACAATCCGGCGGTAAGCTATGCCACGGTCTATCCTCTCGCCATGTTCTCGCGTGTCGTCATCGCCCAGTTGCTCGTCATGCTGCTGCTATGACGGCTCCAATGATGTGAGTTGCGGGACGCTATTCGTAATAGGTTATTCTGCAGGTTTCCTCGCGGACATAACTTTTGTTTACTTTTGCCGTGCGCCGGGTCCAATTCCCGTATTTGTCGCGTTCAATAACCTTATAAACAGTTCCTGTATAGGTTTTCTGGCCAGAGGGATGTGTTATCGTTATTGTCTCAAGGTCTAAGTCTCCGTTCTCGGTTGAGAGGAAATACTCGTATAGCGTATCCTCGCTGATGCCTGAGAAGCTTGCGTGGGCAGCGAGTTTGCCGTCGGGAGTTATATTGAACGTCTCCTGATGGCTGCCTTCCCAAGAGTTGTAACTGAATGTGACGGAATCGTTTGACGTGTCAGGGTCATTTCTCCGAGATTGGGATTAGGCAGAAGGGTGCCATCTTCTGAAAACGAACGAGTGACCGGCGCGGTGGCCGGGAAAGACTGGAATGAAGTCACGCAATCGAAAGTCGCAGTCTTGACCGGGCCTTTAAGAAAGAAGAGGTCGCGGTCGTCGGAAAATGCGTTAAATGCAATCGCTACACTGACGGCAATGCATATATGCCTCCAGCCGACACCTGTATTGAGAATCTTATGCATGATAGATCTGAATAATTTAGAGTCTTGTTTGTCGGTTGCAAATTTAACTATTTATTCCGTCACGGCAAAAATTGCAGATCCCAATCGAGTTTTCTCACTAAATCCAGGTTGCGAACATATTTCGATTATTTGGCTGAGGATGCAGACTGCTAATTGTCGTGTCTGACTTTTCTTTTTGATTTCCGCCGTATTTTTAGTAATTTAGCGGTAAATAATCAAGAATAGGTAGAAATGGCAAAGATTTATCCCATAGGCTTGCAGAACTTCGCGACACTTCGCGAGGATGGATATACATACGTAGACAAGACCGGTTTTATTGAGAAACTTGTAACTAAAGGCAAGTATTATTTTCTGAGCCGGCCGCGCCGTTTCGGAAAATCCTTGCTTCTGTCCACCATCGAGGCCTTCTACCAGGGCCGAAAGGATTTATTCCATGGATTGGCCATCAGCCGCATGGAGCATGACTGGGAGCCGCACCCTGTGCTGCATATCGCTCTGAATGCGTACGAGTATATTAATCCGGATAGTCTTCTGAATAAGTTCAGCGATGATTTCGAACGTTGGGAGCAGCTGTACGGAACTGAAAAGCAGTCGGCAGCCCATGCCGAGCGGTTCCGCTATATAATCGAGCAGGCATATACTCGGACCGGTAAGAAAGTTGTGATCCTGATAGACGAATATGATAAGCCGCTACTGGACACCGCCGGCGACAGGCAACTTCAGGATATCTACCGCTCACAGCTTAAATCCATTTACGGCAACCTCAAGACGTGCGACCAATACATCGAGTTCGCGATGCTGACAGGCGTGTCGCGCTTCGGCAAACTGA
>WGUO01000036.1 GCA_014867205.1 Muribaculaceae bacterium
TGAACCGAATTTATTTAATTTTTAACCACGTCCATTTTTAGTGGACAGTAGTGATATTGTAAGAAATGTATAAAATATTTAGATTTGCGCGATAAACTTATCAAACAACAACTAACAACTAAATCAAATGAGAAAAGTTACTGCGCTTGCATTGTCCGCAATGCTATCGGTTCCGATTCTTGCTCAGGCCGGTCAGGTCGGGAGAGCCCCGACTTATGCCGAGGGAGATTCCGGAGACCCGTTTTCGTATGTCGTGACCAGTCCGGCTGAGGGAGAAGAGACCTTCAACACGGTAAGGCTCAAGTTCCCGAACGCCGCGACTGCGGAATACATACCCGGGTTCTTGGACCGCTCCTCTTATGTAGAGTTCAGGGTGAACGGACAGCGGTATAACTATGCAGACTATCCGGCGGTTGCCGAGAACGAGATATCCTTCTACCTGGCGCCGGATCTGAAGACCTCCGACCGCTGGGAGATGACCATACAGCCCGGCCTGTTCAGGCTGCTCGACGCCGGGGAGAACGTCCTGGGCGAGAACCAGCAGATGGATATAGTCATCAGCGAGGGTGAGCCCGTGAGCCTGGTGGACTTCACGTTCACGGCCGATCCGGCGAGCCAGGATCCCTATGACACGTCGCTGAGGATCGCCGAGTTGTCGGAGGTCACCCTGACCTTCCCGAACCTCGACACAGTCACGGCCAATGGCGGCGAGGCCACTGTCACACTGGGCGAGACCGCGTTAGAGAAGTCTGCCTACACGGTGACGGCCACAGGGACAGACAATGTTGTGAAGATCACGTTCGACCCGGCACTCACCTCGGAAGAGGACGCGCAGGTGACCATAACCTTCCCGGCCGGCTCGCTGACGGGCAGCAAGGGAGATGTGACGGACAGCAACCGGGCGAAGGTCGAGAGCAGGTACTACACTCTTGTTCCCGGCGTGAAATATGACCTGACGTTCGACTTCTATCAGCCCAAGCCCGACGCCGACGGCAACCTGAGCGTCAACAAGAGCCTCGCGATGGCGATCTTCGTGTGCGACACGCCCAACGTCAAGCTCGGAGGCGGGACAGCGGACCACATCACGCTCAAGGAGGTCAACGGCGACTTCGAGAGCTCGGGACGCCTCACGGTCCTCAACGGGATGGAGCCAGGCAAGTCGACATTCTACGTGGGCTTTGACCAGCCTGTCTACAACGGCCAGTACACCGTCACCCTGTCGAAGGGGTCGATCGGCGACGACCGCTGGCGCATGGACCACACGATGGGTCATACCAATGACGAGATCGTGCTGACATTCAATATCGTTGACGGTGAGGACCGTCAGGTCAGCAATTCGTTTGATTATGTCGTGACCAGTCCGGCTGAGGGAGAAGAGACCTTCAACACGGTAAGGCTCAAGTTCCCGAACGCCGCGACTGCGGAATACATACCCGGGTTCTTGGACCGCTCCTCTTATGTAGAGTTCAGGGTGAACGGACAGCGGTATAACTATGCAGACTATCCGGCGGTTGCCGAGAACGAGATATCCTTCTACCTGGCGCCGGATCTGAAGACCTCCGACCGCTGGGAGATGACCATACAGCCCGGCCTGTTCAGGCTGCTCGACGCCGGGGAGAACGTCCTGGGCGAGAACCAGCAGATGGATATAGTCATCAGCGAGGGTGAGCCCGTGAGCCTGGTGGACTTCACGTTCACGGCCGATCCGGCGAGCCAGGATCCCTATGACACGTCGCTGAGGATCGCCGAGTTGTCGGAGGTCACCCTGACCTTCCCGAACCTCGACACAGTCACGGCCAATGGCGGCGAGGCCACTGTCACACTGGGCGAGACCGCGTTAGAGAAGTCTGCCTACACGGTGACGGCCACAGGGACAGACAATGTTGTGAAGATCACGTTCGACCCGGCACTCACCTCGGAAGAGGACGCGCAGGTGACCATAACCTTCCCGGCCGGCTCGCTGACGGGCAGCAAGGGAGATGTGACGGACAGCAACCGGGCGAAGGTCGAGAGCAGGTACTACACTCTTGTTCCCGGCGTGAAATATGACCTGACGTTCGACTTCTATCAGCCCAAGCCCGACGCCGACGGCAACCTGAGCGTCAACAAGAGCCTCGCGATGGCGATCTTCGTGTGCGACACGCCCAACGTCAAGCTCGGAGGCGGGACAGCGGACCACATCACGCTCAAGGAGGTCAACGGCGACTTCGAGAGCTCGGGACGCCTCACGGTCCTCAACGGGATGGAGCCAGGCAAGTCGACATTCTACGTGGGCTTTGACCAGCCTGTCTACAACGGCCAGTACACCGTCACCCTGTCGAAGGGGTCGATCGGCGACGACCGCTGGCGCATGGACCACACGATGGGCCATACCAATGACGAGATCGTGCTGACATTCAATATAATTGACGGCGAGGACCGTCCCGCTGGACCACACATCGACTTATCAGTTGCCTATACCTCAACCGAGGCTGTGGCTGTAAAGGGAGTTCCCTCTGAAGACAATATATACTGGTATGCCAACATCATTGAGTCATCACGCTATCCGGGCGATGCAGAGATGCTCGAGTCTGCCATCAATTTCTTTAAACTCGGTGCCGAGACCTTTGGTATGGACTGGGTTACAGTATTTCAGATGACTGCCAAGACAGGTGAATACACATGGGGCTTCCGTGACTTGTACTCGGCAAGCGACTATATCGTCTATGCATTTGGCCTTGACAGTAACGGAGAACTCTATATGCCGCTGACGAAAATTGATGTCCGCACGGCAGATCCTGTCGTCTCAGACAACACATTTGCCGTTGAGGTGATCGGAGTAGAGGATGGTACAGCAGACGAGACCAAGAAGGTCACTCTCCACGTCACTCCGACCAACGATGATCAGTATGCAGTAGTAGTGCTGGACAAATATCTGGGCGATGACTATGATATGACCGATCCGGCGTCTGTAAAGACCTATGCACGTAACATATTGCGGCCTCTTGTGACAGATGAGCATAAGTACACCGGCGAGCAGACAGTCGTATTCGACAATGTGAAGATTGACGCTCTGATGCAGGCTGCCGTGTTCGGCTATCAGGACTATGAGACAACTGCACCGACTATCTCAGAATTCAGTACTGTCGACGATAATTTCGAGGCCGTGACAGTAGAGGCCTATGATCCTACAATCTCCGGTGCCTCGGCAACGTTCTATTCGTTCGATATGGTTCGTCCTTTCATATGCGGAGTGATAAGCAGGGAGACGGCAGAAGCCATAGGCGGCATTGAGAATGTTCATGAGAATTACCGTGTGCCCTCTTGGGTGGCTGAAGGCATGGATTACTATGACTGGCGTTATTTCGCGCGTCGTGATCTCAATCGTCAGGCTCTTGACGGTCCCCTTTCGGAAATTCTCGGCACAAAGTCGCTAAAATGGGAAACCGAGTATTATGTCTACGGCTATCTGATGGACGAGGGCGGCTACCGCACATCACCGGTCTTCTATGACTCGTTCACTACAGAATCCTGCAATACAGGCTCCAATACGTTTGAGCTCCAACTCAACGGAATCACCAGCAATGCGCCTTATTCGCCTGATACTTTCACTGCCGATATGTCTATAATTCCAAGTGACAAGACAGGTGAGTATGCACTCTATTACGGTGAGCCGTATGATTTCGAGCAGTATCTCATAGAAGACCGCATGGATGACTGGATGTATGAGGTGTTCATGCAGCGTAAGGTGAGACGCACGTACACAGGTGACCTCAACTTCGGTTATGGCGCGGTATATCCTGACAAGACCTACATCTTGATTGTGACAGGTTTCGATGAGGCTCCCAACACTGAGCCTACCTGGATGCTGTTTAACCAGAACGGTATCGTCAGAGACTCATGGACCGGTGTTTCGAATGTAGCGGCAGAAGGATTCAGAGTCTACGTGCGTGATCATGAGATCTGCCTGGATGGCGAATTCACAGCGGCTGCAGTCTATACAGCCGACGGAATGAAGGCCGGAAGATTCAGTGGCAACGTATGCCGTGTCGATGGCTCAGGCTGCTATATCGTACGCGTTCAGACCGCAAAGGGTGTAGAGACCCGCAAAATCTTTGTGAAGTAAAGACAGCAAGTTAAACACAAACCAAGCGGGAGGCCTTGTCCTCCCGCTTATTTCAATTACACCATGGAAAAGAAGACAATATACAAGACTGTCGTGTCGATGTTGGCTCTGGCGACTTTCCTGCCAGCCGTTTCGGCGAATATCTCGCCGATAATCCGTCGCGACGTTCCAAATGACTGTCCGGTTGCCACATCTGTGTTGGCGGATGCAAAACGTTCCTCGGCACAAGAGGGAGCTGAGACCGCCAGCCTTACGGTCTCCGTGACACTTGACGATTCCCGCGTGCAGGAAGTCCAGAATGTATTGGCCATATCGGCCGACCCGGAGAAACCCCGAATGTATGAACTGGCCAAATCTGGGAATGTATATATGGGCGATGTTGACACCGGCGTATATGATGTGGTGGCCTATATTAAGTCAGACAACGAGGATTCCCAGATATTTCTCTTTAAGGAGGATGTGGCAATCACATCAGCCAAGCGGATTCTTCTCAACCAGCGTCACGCTACAATTACCTGCCGTATAGAACGAACGTCACCGAGTGGATCAGAACTCACTCTTCCGGCTCCCGGAGATGCAGGGAATTGCTCGATTGTCGACCACCTGTTGATGCTCCGTCACAATGATTTCGGCACGCTGTTCATCGATGAGGTGGCCGCCTTCAGAAAGGTATGCACGCATATATCGACCAATCTTATCCCACAGCGCTTTACACTCACCCGGATGGACGCCTTTACCTGGGATCAAGGCCCGGTGTTCATGGTGGTGCCCATAGACTTCGGACAGGAATCCATAGGTCCGACTGATGAAGGCTGGAAGGAAGTGAGTGCCTCGTTTGCAGGCACACCTATGAGTGATGCATGGAAAGCAATGCAGGAGGATCCTGTCTTCGCCTTGACAGGATATTTTGTCGCAGCCGATAGATATTGCCGCGCTTATGTCGGCATAGGCAATTACAACCATGAGTTGCCGACCGACCGACTCTATTACTGGACTCCCGAGGGGTATGACGGATATTATGAATATTATCCTCTTCTCCGGGACAACCTGATAGTCATGGGCGACGCGTCAGTGTCATCGATGCCCTACCGGATGTCTCCCGACGGACTTGTGCCGTGCGGCCTTAATCTCGCAGGCTCTGGAAAACTGATGCTGGCAGAGGGCTATATTCCCGCCAACGGCCATCCAAGATTCAGTAATCCTCTTCCTGAAGACGCCATGCTTGGCAATGCAGTTCCCGCTCTGGTGTGCATCCCGAGTTCGGCGGCAGACTCAGGGTGGGACAATGGCTTCATATATGACTTTACAGGACGCTATGGCGAGCAACTTGGAATTGACTCCTATAACCTCAGTGATGTGTTGAGTGCATCCGAACTCGATCAAATTGGAGGCTATCACCGCACAATCCATGTCGAACGCGACGGAGTGGAGATATGCTCCTCCCCGGGAAACTTCGTGAAGTGGCTCGACTGGGGACGGGGAAATACCTACGCAATGAATCTGACGATGAACAACGTGCTTATAGATGGGCAGGTTGAGGGAGTAAACACTGCGTCGCTGACTTATAACGCTGCTGACGGTTACATTCCCACGCTGACGTCTCTGCAGTTGCGATATGATGATGCAGTAACTGACCGTTTCGATAAATGCGACAAGGCGACCCTTGAACTGACAGCCGCGACATTCGCATTCCAGGACAACAGTGATTTTCTGTTCAGAGCCCCGACTTCAGTTAAGGCCGCATATGCGCCTCATGGGTCAGATGAGTTTACAGACCTTATGCTTGACGAGGTGCCTGACAACTTCTATCTGCCCGGATATGGCACATACTTTACGGCTGCTCTCGACAAGGTAGACAGGGAGAGTGCCGACAAATGGTATGACTTGCGCATAACAGTTGAAGGTATGTCCGGAGCGAGCCAGATTCAGACACTCTCACCCGCCTTTCGTCTGGAACATCCGGCCGAATCTGTCGGAATTGATGAGGTCTCAGCCGAAGGTCTGTATGATGTATATTCAGTAGACGGATCCGTGGTGGCACGGGATGCCGAGAACATACAGGAACTGTGCCTCAGGCCTGGAGTTTATGTCATTGTGAGCGGCGGCAAAGCCCGTAAGATTGTGATTTAATCACAAATCAATCTCATTTAATCTGGCCCCTTCAACACATATAGTCATGTGGCGAAGGGGCCTTTTTGATTTTTGGAGGAAACTGAAAACCGTGTTGACTTCAGTGTCATAGAACAATCTCTACCCTCACATTACAAAGACTCCGCGCCGGTCAGTGCCAATGGCATAACCGGCGCGGAGCGTCTTTGATAGCGTGATTATGGGAGGTCTTATTTCCTGAGCTTCGAGGCTACTGTCTTGCCGTTGGCATATGTCGCGCTGACGATGTAGACGCCGGGCTCAAGACCGGACAGGTCTGCGCTTTCGCCACGACCTTTTGCCGCTGTAGCGCCTGTTGCACTTACTACTGTGTAATCGGCCGTTGCCCCGAATGATACTTCATCAGTGCCGAATGTCATACCCTCAGAGGTAACCTCCTCAACTCCTGAGAGGATCGGCTTCGGATACTTCGTGCGGAACAGAACGTCGTTGCAGTTATACTCCAGGTCATAGTTCTCTACGTCGTCGATGCTGATGCCGGTGCGGAACCATCCGTCTGCCTCAGGCTCGAAACTGCTGCTGTTGTTGACATTGAGCCGCAACACGTCTATACCTGAACCGATCTGCGACTTGACATGCACGCTGAATGTGCCGTCAGTGTTCTCGCAAACCACATCAAACATCTCTATTACCTTACACCCCGGAGCCTCTTTGGCATCCTTGTAGTTGTCGCCGCATCCGCCAGGTATGTAATATATGGCTCCCGGAAGAACATACTCTGACTCATCGCCGCTATCGGCATCTGCCAGCGTATAGCCCTCGCAGAATATAACCGGGCGGACGGTGGAGGAGGGCTCAATTGAAATAAGGTTGCACAACGGCCATGTCTTCTCAAGCGCATCGGTGGTCTTTAGGTATATCGACGGAGATGTCGAGGACAATGGGCCGTATATAAGAGCAGGCTTATTGCCATTCTCAATGCTGAATGCACCAATCACAATCTTTCGCAACTCTGAATTATAGCCGATATTGGGGTAGCCCTCCCACTGGTATGCCCAGAACCAGGTCAGGCGCGGCAGATAGAGCTCCCTGAGTAATGTGCATTGGCTGAAACACATCTGTCGGATGCCGAGTACGCCGTTGCCGTCATACATGACCAGACCGGAGAGGTCGACCTTCTCAAGGCCGGGATTGCTGTCGAACATCGCGAAACCGAGGTTTACTCCGGCGGCAGGCACCGCACCTGTGCCGAATGTCACCTCCTTGAATCCACAGTTGGCAAAGATGCTGTCGCCGTCGAATGTCATGTCAGGGCTGAAGTTGAAGTTGTCGAGGCTCGCGCAATGCTTGAAGGCACAGTCGCCATAGGTGGTCGACGGACTGTGTACATATACCTTCTTAAGGTGATATGAGTTACGGGCGAAATCCTCGGGCAGCTCAACGGCATAGGGGATGGTCATCTCCGAGAGTTTCTGGCTGTATGAGAATACTCCGCGGTTGAGCGACATCTCGCGGTTGGGGAGCTCAAGCGATGTGAGTCCGCAGTTGTAGAAGGCCTTCTCGCCGATCTCGGTCACGTCGCCCCAGTCAATCGACATAAGGCTTATGGTGTTTGCGAAGGCATATTTGCCGATCTTAGTGACTCCGGCGGGAACGGAATATGTGGCATTGGGAATGGCGGGCGGGTAACTTATGATCCGCGTGCCATCGCGGTCGAGCAGAATGCCGTTGTTTATGCTGTAGTTGGCTCCGGCCGAGGGCTGCTCACCGTTGACGCGGAACTCACGCAGGTTTCTCATGTCGTTGAATCCGCAGTTGCTCAGCGGCTCGAAGAGGTTGGGGGAGAGCGCCACCGTATTGATGTTCTGGTTGCCGGCAAAAGCGTCAGGACAGATGTCGACGGTGCTTTTCGACATGTTGAGGATACCACCATCCAGTTCGATGCCCTCGGGTACGCGTACCATTATCTTGCCACCCTTGCGCATCAGTATGCCTGCGCCCGTAGCCGAGAGGAACTCACTTCCCTGAGCCACCTTGAACGCCTTCAGTTTCGGACAGTTGTAGAAATTGAGGCAATTTTCCAGATAATCCCCGTAGAGCTCTCCTATCTCCGTCACATTGGCAGGAATCGTGATCTCGGTGACTTCGGTCAGGTTGTCGAGCGCGTGCGGAGCGATGGCAGTCACCTTGTAGGTCACTCCGTTCTCCTCATAGGTCTCCTTCAGCACGAGCTTGCCAGACGTGGGCTGCTGGCCGCTCCACGACATCAGCGTACACGTCTTGTCGGACTTGTTGAGATTGCCGTAGGTGTAGATGATCGCGTTGGCCGCGAATGCCGGCGCCAGCAGGAGCAGCATTGCCGGAATCAGTCTTTTTTTCATAATCTTTAATATCAATGATTAAATCCGGCGGCAAAGTTAAGCATCTTTTCCCGATGCTTAACTCTCTTGAGGAGTCGGTTTTTCGGTCATAGACCCTTTGTAGCCCCAATGTATGTCATCCATTAGTCCTGTAGACGCCGCGGGCCGGTCTACAATAGGTCTACAGCCTGTAGACCTGCATGCGCCATTACGCGTGTGTCAGTTATTTTCATTAATTTTGCGGGCGATTCAACTTAAAGTCTACAAGAACATGAAGAAACTGACGGCACCGGCCGTGATCCTTATATTGACGGCAATGTCATGTGGAAGAGGCGGCAGCAACCTCGACCCCTATGGCTGGGAGCGGGTAGACCCGGTGTTCGATTCCCTCACTCTGGAGGCCGAGAGGCATTTCCTGCTCAACAGCCCGAGGGACTCGATGGCCCGGGTGGTGGCTGCTATGGAACGTCGAGCCGCCGCGCTGCCTGATAACAGTGTAGTAGATGCCCGCACGACATTCTTCAAGGGGCAATTGGTCTATACCTACGATGACTCGCAGGCTGGTGACTCGCTTAAGCGGAAGTCTTTGCTCATGACTGACTCTGCGCGTTATCCCTATGATGCCGCCCGCATCAGTTATTTCCTTGACAATGAATATCACGAGCCTTCTGTAGAATACTATTGTCAAATGCGCGACTGGCTTTCAGTGTTCAGGCGTAGCGGTGACAAACTGTGGAGCGGTGCCCTCGCCATGGATATGGGCATGTTCCTGGGTGATCTGGGAGATACGCACACCGGTGAGGAATATCTCGACATGGCGGACTCCCTGTTGCTCGCGGGGGGATTCCATAACCAGTTGGCGGCCAACCGTATCAACCGTGCCAACCTGCTGCTTGCCCGTCGTGACTCTACGTCGGCCGACAGCCTGATGCGCGTCATTCTGGGTGACACCGTGAATCCTATTTCGCCGATGGCACGCCACATAGTGCTGGGCAACCTCTATTCACTCACAGGAGACACACTGGCGCTCCACAAGGCTTATTCCGACGTCTCGCACTTCACAAACTCCACAGAGTTCGTGTGCCTGTATGCGAGTTGCCTCGCGGACGAGAAGTTGCGCGCCGGACAGCGCGACTCGGCTCTATATTATCGCCGTGTGGCCGCCACCAATCTAGACGAGACTGCGACTGCCGACGCAAAGCTTAGATTTTACAATGTCTCGCACCGGCTGTTCAAGGCTATGGGCATGCCCGACAGTGCTTATTATTACCTGAGCAATGAGAATGACCTGCGCCGTCGTATTGCTGACGAGGTGGAGAGGGCCGAGATCAACCACGTCACACTTTATTCCAAGATTGAGAAAATGCGGATGCAGGCCGACTTGGAGAAGAGAAGGGTCGAGATTGTCGCGCTGTGCATCATCTTCTGCGTCATGGTGGGCGCCACCCTGGTGGCGTGGCTTTTCTACCGCCGTACACAGCGTCAGAAACTTGCGCGGATGGAGGCTACCATTGCCCGTGAGCGCTCCGAGCGCAAGGCCCTGGCTATGGAGACTGTGCTCCAGGAGAAGGAGAACATGATTCATGACGTGGAGCGCGAGATGTCGGAACTGACCGAGAGCGGCGAACTAAGCGGCAGCGTGGCCCGGAAACTCGGCACATCGATGAAACTGCACCTGAGCCAGCAGGAACAGCGTGACTCGTTTCTGGAGACAGCCGGCAACCTTTCGGCAGACTTCTCCCGGCGTCTGCGCGAGCAGTATCCGACTCTGACGGAGGCTGACATGAGGCTGGCGTCTTATATCGCCATAGGCATGGACAGCAAGCACATTGCCCGGGTTATGTCGATACGTCCCGAGTCGGTCAAGCAGGCCCGATGGCGTCTGCGCGGCAAGCTCGGACTCGCCATCGGCGAGTCTCTCGACGACCTGCTTCGCGGCTTCGCCACAAGACAGTGAGAACAGGAAAGGCCGCAATCCATGCGGCCCTTCCACGATTCCACTATAAACTATATCTAACTAAACTTTCCTCATTCAGACATTCTCACGAATCCCTGAATGATCTATCCATATTGCTTTGTACTTGTAAAACGTTATGAAACTGATAGGGTTGTCTCATTTTAACATAATTGCCCGCATTTAAAGTTTCTTTGCTTTTCATGACCGTTTTTCCCTCTGTTTTAACATATGCACCACGGAATCCGACATGTCGGGAGTCGGTTTCCGTGGTGCGATTATAAAAGAATGTGCAGGGCCGGAATTGCTATGTCACAGTTCCCGGGTGATAAGGTATGCGAGGGCAGTGTGGCTAAGTCCGGGAATCACGTCGCTGACGTTGAGGTTGCGGAGCAGCCCCTCGACTGCATCCGGAGTGCATGTTATGCCGTTCAGTCGCTCGCAGATCTCTGTCTCGACGTCAGCCCTCATGAAGAAGTCTCCCGAGATGCGGAAGGCGGATATGGTGTTGGTCTCCGGCGTTATGTCATAGTCCACGCAGAACTCTCCGAGTCCGTCGATTCGCGTGGAGCGGCAGACGTGACTGTTGTCCGAACTCTTCTGTGTCCCCGGGTTCTTCGCCGTATCGCAGATGCGCATAAACGAGGGCTCATAATAACCGCGCTCTATCGCCTCTATCGCCAGGCAGTCCTCGGCAGTCACCACATAAGGCTCGCCGTCGGTGAGTCCGGCAATCATGTATTGCTCAAACTCTGATGGTGATAGGGGAATGTTCTCGTTTTTGAGGCAAGTCACGCGGTTGGGTGCGGACTTTACGCCCTTTGACTCCATCTTGGCCTTAGAGGGTGTCAGCGCGCAAGCCAGATGTGTAGGGTCGAAATCATAGAGCATGGTGCCATGGGCTATGCATCGGCCGGGGAGGTGATAGAAGGCGTTCCCCGCCACCTTCTTGCCGCCGATCATGATGTCGTTGCGCCCTGTGGCCTCGGCATCAAGCCCGAGGCCGCGCAGGGCATCGGCGATCAATGACGTGTAGCGTGCGAATACCTCGGTCACGTTGTCGCCGGCCGTGATCAGCGAGAACATGAAGTTCTGCCTGTCGGCGAAGACCGCGCCGCCTCCGCTGCGGCGTCTCACCACGTCGATTCCGTTGCGCCGGCAATAGTCGAGGTCAACCTCCTTATCGACCTCCTGGTTGCGCCCGCATATCACTGTCGGGTCCACCTGCCATGAAAAAAAATATTCACCTGCCGGAAGCAGACGGGCTGCCCATTCCTCAGTGGCGAGGAAAAAGGGCAGCCGCCGGTTACGGGTGTCTATAGTGTCGGGGAAAAGAATATGTCTCATGCCGTATTAAGTTTGGTTTACCGCAAAGTTAGCAAAAGTAGGCCGTATTGGCAAGAGGCATATCCACAATCTCATTCGCGCCGCATCAGGCGAGTGCGGGCAGGGCGGGGCGGCTACGGTATTCAGGGTCGCACAGTTTGGCGAATGCCCGGACATACTTTCTGATAGATGATACCATTTCCTGGGTCTCCTGCAGCATGTTGATATAGACATACAGAACGGTGAGAGCCGAGGTATCGCTGTCTTGCAGTCGCTCGTGGGCGCGGTGATAGGTGTCGGATATTATATCCTTGGTGTCGTCGCATCGGCGTCGCAGGGCGGTTGCGCTTTCGGCATCTCCGCCGTTCATCATGGCCAGAGTGTCGGTGAAAAGAGAGGAGACTCGCGAGCGAATCTGCTCGTAGTCATCGAGGTGCCGGCGCGGAAGCGGCAGGAAGTTGTTCTCCACATGTTCCTTGCACACCTCGTCGATTCGCCTCAGGTTGTAGAGTATGCCCATGCAGCAGTTGTTGCTCACATAGAACCAGGTGCTCTTCTCGATGGCCATCTCTCGCGTCAGGAGGCGCAGGCCGAGGGTTTCCTTGCGGCGTGCGTTCTTAAGGACAGTCTTCTGCCGGGAAAGGCTTGACTCCGCCTTGCGCAGAATGCCGGCACTCTCGCTTATGAACGCGCCCGTTATGTCAGTGTATTGTTCGGAGGCATAGGTCAGGAACTTACGCTGCTGTTCTGTGATGTAGAGATGAAGCATGGGCCAGAGTCTTGACTTGTCGTCAGTCTCGAGGATGGCATGGAAGAGAGCGTCACCGTTGTCGTCAGCCTGTTTGCCGGCAAACCGGCGGTTGCTGCGCACGATGATGACTATCGTGGCGGCGGCGAGCACAAACATAACCCAGGCGCCTCCGAAGTGCATTGCGGTTACGATCAGACCGGCGCCTATGAATGCTGCTCCGGCAGTCAGGAACCAACCCCCTATCACCGAGAAGACGCCCGTGATGCGGAATACGGCGCTCTCGCGGCCCCAGGCCCGGTCGGCAAGTGAGGTGCCCATCGCCACCATAAATGTAACGAACGTCGTTGACAGAGGGAGTTTGAGCGATGTGCCCATGGCGATGAGCGCGCCGGCGAGCACCAGATTGACAGAGCCTCTAATCAGGTCGAAAGAGGCTCCATCCTCCATGATTGTCTGGTCAACGTCAAACCGCTTGCGGAACCAGCGGCGCACCCGTGCGGGAGTCTTGTCGTAGACCCAGGAGAAGAAGGAGAGGGTCCAGCGCACTATGCGTCGCGCTATGCGCGATGAGCCGAACATCTCGTCGCCCCCCTGCTGGCTGCCGAGCCCGATTTCGGTCTTGGCGACGTTGCGGGCCTTCTTTGATGTGGCCAGAGACACAACCATCACGGCCCCTGATCCGATTAGAAAATATATCGGGGTATTTGCCGGACTGTTGAGCGAGCCCATGAGGAACGAGCCGGCATCTCCGGCGCCGTTTGCCACATAGTCCTGATAAGAGGCCAGTCCGCTCAGAGGAACACCTATGAAGTTCACGAGGTCATTGCCGGCGAAGGCCATCGCCAGCGAGAAGGTCCCCATCATGACTATGACTTTCAGCACATTGACCCTGCAGGCGTGAAGCAACTGCATAAGAAGTGTGAAGAATATAAGGCAACCGGACAGTATCAGGGCCGTGTTGCTGTTTATCCATGCCTTGACCTCAGGAGTCATGAACGTGAGGTCTTTCGCACCCTTTATGAGCAGAAAGTACACTATTGCTGTCGCGCATATGCCGCCGAAGATTCCTATCTTCCATTTCAGGTGGCTCTTGTAGTTGAACGTGAAGATCATGCGTGAGAGAAACTGAACCAGCGTGCCGAAAAAGAATGCTATGGCCACCGACAGGAAGATGCCGAGAATCACCGATAAGGCCTTCTCGGTGTTTATCAAGTCATTGAAGCCCAGGTCAGTGCCTCCGGCCATCTTGATGAGCGCCACCACGAAAGTCGCCCCGAGCAACTCGAACACCATTGATACGGTTGTGGAGGTCGGCATTCCCAGCGAGTTGAACACGTCAAGCAGGATTATGTCAGTCACCATGACCGCCATAAAGATGCAGATCAGGTCGTAGAATGAGAAATTCTCGGGCCGGAATATGCCGTGCCTCGCTATGTCCATCATGCCGTTGCTCATCGCGGCACCGATGAAGACGCCTATTGACGCCACCAGCAATATTCGTTTGAAAGAAGCTGCCTTCGAGCCGATCGCAGAGTTCAGGAAATTGACCGCGTCGTTGCTCACTCCGACCGACAGGTCGAATACGGCGAGAAGAAACAGGAAGATTATTACACAGAGAAATAATGTCTCCATACGGATATAGTAGATTTGGTTTGTGCCGCAAATTAAGCGCGATAATATTTCAAAAATATTTCAAAACGCTTAAACTATTGTAAAATTGGAACGGAGCGCGACAGTAGCCGTCACGCTCCGCCACTGGTGGAATGTCTCAATTTTAAAACATGGGGTTTCGCGTAAATGTTCGTGCGCTTTATTGTCCATATTCATATTTTTTTATTATATTTGCGCAGTAAAACAACAGGAACAACTCTTTAGAAAAATCCGCTTACACGTCCCCGTCATGATTTCAATCGAGAAAGCGGAGCGGGGCAATAGAAACTGCAAGATTAATGCAAGATATTTACCATGAGGTCGCTGCCCGGCTTGATCTGCCACCCCGGGGTGTCGAGGCGACTGTGAAATTGCTTGACGAGGGCGCCACAGTGCCATTTATAAGCCGATACCGCAAGGAGCGGACCGGATCGCTCGACGAAGTGGCAGTCCGCGCTATCGAATCTACGCTCAAGACTGTACGTGAACTGAACACGCGCCGCGAGTTCGTCCGGAATGCCATTACGGCAGCAGGGGGCATGAACCCGTTGCTTGAGACTCGTCTTGATGACGCGGCGACCATGACCGAGATTGAGGACATATATGCGCCGTTCAAGCCAAAAAAGCGTACGCGCGGCACCATGGCCCGCGACAAGGGTCTGGAGCCCCTTGCCAAGATGATAATGTCGGGTAAGGTCAGCGACTGCTACGAGACTGCCGGACGGTTTGTAGGCAAGAATGGAGTCAGGGATTGTGACGAGGCCTTGGGCGGCGCGAGTGACATAATAGCCGAATGGGCGTCGGAGTCGACGCGTCTGCGCAACATGACGCGTAACGCCTATCGTCGTACCGGACGCATCGTGTGCTCTCCGGCCAAGGACAAGGAGGCCGAGCTCTTCTCCTCTCCGTTCGCCCAGTATGCCGACTTCACGCAGAGCGTGCGCCGTATGCCGTCGCATCAGTATCTTGCGCTGAGACGTGCGGAGAAAGAGGGGCTGATCAAGACAAGGTATGAGATAGAGAGCGAGCGAGCCTCGCTCGAGGAGGTATTGGCCGACTCGTTTGTGCCCCGTGCCGCCAGCGGACAGAGCGCGCTGCTGATCGCCGGTGCCGTGGCTGACGCCACCAAACGCCTTATACGTCCGTCGATCGAGACGGAGGTGTCTGCCTCCCTCAAGGAGAACTCCGACCGGGTGGCCATCGACATATTTGCAGACAACCTGCGCCAGCTGCTGCTGGCGTCTCCGCTTAAGGGGAGACGCGTTCTGGCCATTGACCCGGGTTTCCGCACGGGCTGCAAGGTTGTCGCGCTTGACGAGCAGGGGACCCTGCTCGATGAGGATGTGATCTATCCGACCGTTCCGCGCAATGACACCGAGGGGGCTCGCGCCACTCTGGAGCGGCTTATAGGCCGATACCGTCTCGACGCCGTGGCTCTGGGCAACGGCACTGCCTCGCGCGAGACCGAGCGGTTTCTGCGCGACAGCGGACTTATGGACCCGAGGGCCATATTCGTCGTAAGTGAGGATGGGGCGTCGGTATATTCGGCCTCCGAGCTGGCCCGCCGTGAGTTTCCCGACAAGGATGTGACCGTGCGCGGCGCAGTGTCGATCGGACGCCGCCTTATCGACCCTCTTGCCGAACTCGTCAAGATTGACCCTAAGTCGATCGGAGTGGGGCAGTACCAGCATGACGTCGACCAGGCCGAACTGCGTAATGCGCTTGACTACACGGTGATGAGTTGTGTGAATGCAGTGGGCGTAGATGTAAATACGGCCTCGGCGAACCTGTTGCAGTATGTGTCGGGCATCGGACCCTCGCTTGCCGCCAATATTGTGGCCTACCGCACGGCCAATGGCCCATTCATCTCGCGCCATGAGTTATTGAAAGTGCCGCGTCTCGGCTCGAAGGCTTTCGAGCAGGCGGCCGGTTTTCTGCGGATTACTGATGGCAAGGAGCCTCTTGACAACACCGGAATCCACCCTGAGAGTTACGGGCTCGTGGCCGCAATGGCCGAGTCGATAGGTGTGCCCGTTACAGATATGATTGGCAACGCCCAGTTGCTCGACAGTATAGATATCCGCTCACTGGCTGAAAGGGGAGTGGGCGGTTTTGAGACCATGTGCGACATCGTGGCCGAACTCCGCAAGCCTGGACGCGACCCGCGCACCGACGACGGACTTGACGCCTTCGTGCCGGGTGTGGATTCGTTCGAGCAGTTGTGCCCGGGCATGGTGTTGCCCGGTCTTGTGGCCAACATCACGGCCTTCGGGGCATTTATCGATCTTGGAATCAAGGAGTCTGGACTTCTGCATATATCAAAGATATCGCACCGTCGAATCAACTCGGTCTCTGACGTGCTGCACCTCGGACAGAAAATCGAGGTCGAGGTCATAGACATCGACCCTATGCGCCGACGAATAGGGCTGGCGCTGGTCGGGCGTTAAAAGCCGGTGTGGTCAGGAGTGGTCGGCGAGGTAAAGGCCGTCGATAATGCCGTCGGCCACGCCAATGGTCGGCACTACTATTGTCGCGGCCTTTACGGCCGAGGCGATGCTGAGGAAAATCCTGGCGGCGGGGATGATGACGTCGGCGCGGTCGCTGCGCATGCCGTAGCGGTCCATGCGCTGCTCCACGCTCAGCGGCTCGAGTGTATGGTAGAGACGTGCCAGTTCGGCGACGGGGAATGATTCCTTTTCCTTGTTCTTGTCCTCGGCGAGTTTGTATAGCTTGTTGATGTTTCCGCCTGAGCCGATTATTGTAATCTCCGGATAAGCCTTGGCCAGCCCCTCGAGAAAGTCGTTCATCTCGACCCATTCCTTGTGCTTCACCCTGTCCGTCAGCATACGCACCGTACCTATGTTGAACGAGCGCGAGGCTATGAGGCGTCCGTTGTCGATGAAGTTGAGCTCGGTGCTTCCGCCTCCGACGTCGACATACAGATATGCTCCCGAGTCCATGCCGCCCCGCTCCAGATGGTTGTTGTAGACGATGCGGGCCTCCTCCTCGCCGGCGATTATGTCTATGTCGATGTCAGCCTCCTTCTTGATCTTCTTAAGAATCTCGGGGCCGTTGCAGGCATCGCGCATTGCCGAGGTGGCGCAAGCCCTGAGTCGGTCCACCTCATAGATCTTCATCAGCTGGCGGTAGGCCTTCATGAGCCTCACGAGGTTCTCGGCTTTCTTCTCAGACACCTGACCCTTGGAGAATACGTCGAAGCCAAGCCGCAACGGCACTCGGAGCAGCAGAAGTTTCTTAAGTATAAGCGACGGGACGTCAGTGTCGGGATCCTCTCTCTTTATCAGAAGCCGCACGGCGTTCGAGCCGATGTCAATGGCGGCATATGTACGTTCTTTCATTTTCGATACTCCTCGTATAGTTTAAGTTGCGAGCTGAACGGCTCGGTCTCCCCCGGTATCTTGCGGATTTCGTTGCGGCCGGAGCCGTCGACCACTCTGGCCTGGATATTGTCACGCAGGCCATATTCAACGGTTCTGAGAAGGTCGGCTTTTAGCGCGGGGTCGAACACCCGGGTCACGACCTCTATGCGTCGGTCAAGGTTGCGAGGCATCCAGTCGGCCGAGCCCATGAAGGTCTTGTGCTCGCCGCCTGCGCAGAAAATGAAGATGCGCGAATGTTCCAGATAGCGGTCAATGATGCCGGCTCCGGTGATGTTCTCGCTTATTCCGGGAACGCCGGTCACCACCGAGCAGTTTCCGCGCACCAGCAGCTCGACCCTGACTCCTGCCTGCGACGCGTTGTAGAGGCGTCTCACCATCTCCTCGTCTGTGATATGGTTTATCTTTATCTTGATCCATGCCTCCCGGCCTTTGCGCGCGTTCTCGATCTCGGCATCAATCAGGTCATAGAACTGCTGGCGCATGTTGAAGGGCGACACAAGCAGGTTGTCGAATTCCTGAGGCTTGTAGGGGCGCTTGATGATGTCGAAAACCTTGGCGACCTCACTGACGATCTTTGGATTGGCCGTCATCAGGAAATAGTCGGTATATACCTTTGCGTTCCCCTCGTGGAAGTTCCCTGTGCCGACAATGGCGATGTTGCGGCCGTTTCTCAGGTTTATCAGGGCGATCTTGGAGTGTATCTTGAGTCCCTCGACTCCGAAGACGACATTGACGCCGGCCTCCTGCATCTCACGCGAGTAGGATATGTTGCTCGACTCGTCGAAGCGGGCCATGAGCTCGACTACAGCCGTGACCTTCTTGCCATTACGGGCGGCGCACATCAGAGCCTCGGCTACCTTTGAGTTCTTGGCGAGGCGGTATAGTGTGATCTTGATGCTCTTGACGTTTTTAGACACAGCGGCCTCCTGAAGCAGACGTATCACATAGTCGAAGGTCTGGTAGGGTACCTGTATAAAGCGGTCGCGCTCCGATATCAGCTGCATCAGTGAGTCTGTGCCTTTCAGTTCGGTAGGCACGGCGGGAGTCCATGCCGGGTACTTGAGGTCCTTGCGACAGTTGAACGGGAACGACATGAAGTCTTTGTGGTTCTGGTATCTTCCGGTCGACTGCACGGTATCGAGTTTGTCGAGACGGAGTTTCTTCATGAGTTGCTTGAGCAGGAGCTCGGGCATATCGGCGTCATAGAGCACTCGCAGCGCGGCACCCTTCTTGCGGCTGCGCACGGCTTTGGCTATCTTCTCGATCGGGCCTACATGCAGGTCGTTGTCTATCTCCAGTTCGGCGTCCTTGGTGAACTTGAATGAGTAGGCGCGGAATGAGGTGTAGCCCATTCCGGGGAAAATCATCGGCAGGGAGAAGCGCACGATGTCGTCGAGGTACATCACGAAGTTGACGCCGTCACGGTCGGGCAGTGTTATGAAGCGTCCGCAGGTCGAGGTTGGAAGCTCGATCACGGCGTAATCGGTTTTCATCTGTGGCCCTGAGAGTTCGACCGCGAGGTATATATGGCTGTCGCTCTCCTGCGAGAAACGCTCGAGTTGCGAGAGCCATACGGGCGAGACGAAGCCCGAGATGCGGGTGCGGAAGAGGCACCGCACGTAGTGTTGCTGCTCGTCGTCGAGTTCCGTCTCGTTGATGAGACGGATATTGTTTTCGGCAAGGGTGTCGGTAACGTTCTTGACGCAGGCGGCATACTCCTCGGCGAGGCGGCCGTCCATCGAGCTGATGCGGTGGAAAAGGTCGGCCGCCTGGCGAGCGTCTTGCGCGACGGGTTTGCCGGTCAGTTCGGCGATGCGCGACAGTGTTGCCATGCGCACGCGGAAGAACTCGTCGAGATTGTTGCTGTAAATTCCGAGGAACGAGACGCGTTCAAGCAGAGGCACATCCTTTCGCCATGCCTCCTGCAGGATGCGGTGGTTGAAGTACATCCAACTGACGTCGCGGTCGACATATGGATATTTCTGTTTGGTAGTGTCTGACATAGTATTGAGAGCGAAATAAGCGAAAATAGAGGGAATGGACAGCGATTGCCCTGCGCGAGGAATCAACCTGACAATTGTCAGAGTTTCCTCAGGCTTTGCCACCCAATCCTTTACTACCAAACGCCCTTACCGCCCCAACGGTTTACCACTGCTATAAAAATAGCTATACTAAAGTCAGACTACCGGCATATGGGTGCCCTAAGCCGTTATTTTCTGATATTGTGATTAGTATTTACTTTCTTCGTGAGAATAATGTAATGTTAAATCTCGGATAAAATATTCTTATTACTCGAAAACCAAGTTTAATTCACCTTCATACAGGCAAGACATCTCGGATTCAATCATACGAATTGATAAAAAGCCTTTTTTCAATAGATCTCTATTTATCAATAAGTATATCGAGTTTTAAGGTACTAATCGATTGTCATTGATATTTCTATAAAATGTTTGTTTTTGAACCTTTTTTGTCGTAAATTTGTAAGTGAATTACGGATTTAATGCAAAAAATATGGTTTTAGACTTTTCTGTGGAGAATTTTCTCTCATTTGGCGACCGTCAGGAAATTTCATTTGAGGCTTCGAGTGATAATTCATCAGAAGATAGCCTCATAAAGAGGGTGACACATCCTAAGAGTGGAAGTGTTACCAGAGTTTTGCGTATGTCCGTAATTTATGGTGCCAATGCGTCTGGCAAGACTAATCTTCTTCATGCAATTGCGGATATATGGTCTAAACTCTATTATCCGTGCGTATCGAAAGACGAGACAGTAATGTTCCGGCCATTTGCGATGCGTCGGGATGAAAATACCAAAATGTCTATCTCGTTTTTTATTAAGGGTGTGAGATATGATTACTCCATTGAATATAATGGAACTGTGATTGTCCATGAACTGCTTGAATTTAATCCTAATGGAGTCTCATCGATGTTCTATGAACGCCGACACAACGAGGTTACAAATCTGCCTGAGATTGCATTTGGCAAAAATGTAGGCCTTGACAGCAAAACAGCAGCAATAATCATAACCAATACGCTTCCCAATCACAGTGTATTGTCTACATATAACAAAATCTCAGTAGATGCACCTGCTTTTGAGACGGTCATAAATTATATCCGCGAATCTGTCTTTTCTCCAGACACGCGCATTGGAATTGATGAACTTCTGAAAAAAACGGTTGCAGACCGTGCGAGAAAATCATTCTTGCTTAGAGCCGTGAGGGAGGCGGATTTCAATATTACAAATATTGTAAATCGTCCAACTGATAAGGAGGATATGAAAATAGAATTTGAGCATAATTATAATGATGGCAACTTCGCTATGCCGATTGAATCCGAATCAGATGGTACGCTCTCTTTTGTTGAGAAGATTGATATATTATATAGGGCAATCAACTCCGGAATGTTCCTTATGGTTGACGAACTTGATGATTCGCTTCACCATGATTTGCTTGTTTATTTTCTCCAGACATTTTTGTCGAACGATAGTGAGGCACAGTTGCTCTTCACGGTGCATGACCAACTTATACTGGCAGAAGAATTCATGCGCAGAGATATGGTTTGGTTCACCGAAAAGAATAAAGAGACGGCATCAACTGAATTATTCTCGGCTGATGACTTTAACTTGCATAAGAACGCATCGATATTCAATGCATATAAACTTGGCAAGTTGGGTGCGCGTCCGCATGTCGGTTCACCTTTCCTATCCATTAAATAGCATCTATCATGAAAAGATCCGACAGGAAGAAGCGTTCGTTTAAACCGGGTTCCGGTATTGCAGTGATTGGAGAAGGCCCTACAGAGCAATATTATCTGCTTTCCATACAGGGACTGTTGCCGGTGAATGTTTATCCAAAGATTGTAAAGGATGGAATGGAGTTTCTGACTGCGCGAGTCGAGCAATGCATCGAAGAGGGGTATGATAAGATATACTGTCTGATAGATATGGACAATAAGGGCGGAAGAAAAGAAAAGGCTGCATATACAGCTTTTCTACAAAGATATTCTGACAAAAAGTTCAAGAATAGGCAGACAGGAGAGTTTACCGAGGTTATTGTGATTGAGAACCATCCTTGCCTCGAAATATGGTTCTATTATTATTTTCGTCTGACTACCGGGCTATATTCATCATATGAGAATGTGAATCCGATGAAACCTGAATTGAAGAAATTCTTGCCGGAATATGAAAAGAAAATAGAGTTCTTTAAGAAATGCGGCGGTTTGCATCAGTATCTCGAGTCGAAAGGTGGCGACATATCAACGGCGATACGAAATTCAGAGATATCGATGAACGCTCGTACGAGTAATTCTGGTGGAGCATTCAGCGAAATGAAACGCTTCTGGGACAAATAGTGTATTGATAATGTTGCTATAATATGTAGGTTCCTCCCGGTCAGGATGTGATTTGGGAGAGGAGGGGATAGGATGAGTGGGGAGGTGCCGGGTCGGCTGAGGCGGGGATTTCGCATAGGAGGGTGGCTGTGCGGCGGAGCAGGTCGCGGAATTGGAGGGGACGGGTGAAGACGTCGGGGAGGGCGTTGATGCCCATGATTGCGCCGATGATGTTGCCGGCCACGGCTCCGGTCGAGTCGCTGTCGCCGCCATGGTTGACGGCACAGACCATGCATGCCTTGAAATCTCCGAAGTGACGAAGCAAGCTGTAAACGGCTATCGCAAGCGTCTCCTCGGCAACCCAGCCGCCACCGAGTTCGTTTTCTATTACCCGCCAGTCGGGTTGAGAGGTATCAGTATCTGCGAGGCTAACTGCCTTCCTGATAAGTGTCTCGAATGAAGCGAATCCTGTAGCCTCCCCTACATAAGCCTCTCTGACAACGGCCAGCGATTGCTCAACAATTGACTTGAACCCGGAGAGATTGACAGTTTCCGACAGAAGAGATAACTGAATCATTACGGCTAAGGCAGCCGATGAATAAGTCGACAGAGGATGCAGATGAGTGAGTTCAGCGGCATCTCCGGCCAATCGGGCAGTCCTCAAGAGGTCCCATCCATGCGCGGCACCATAGATGCCGACCGGAGCCACGCGCATCACTCCGCCGCATCCCTTGCTCGAATTGGCCGGCTTGCGGCCGCTGTGAATCGAGTGAAGTGCTGTCAGACATGTGTTGCCGGGAGCCCGCTGAACGTTCAGTTCCGCGATCTCTGCCAATGCCGACCGGTAGCCGCCCTTTATTTTGCGACCCATCTGGCCGCCATACCATGCGAGATACGCCTGGCGTATCGTTGGCAGAATCTCTGCTCCTGTCAGTTCGGCCTCAATCAGCCCCTCTGCGGTGTAGAGGGTCATCTGAGTATCGTCAGACACAACGGCACGTTCCACGCCGTCGGCTGAGCGTGTCAGGTCATAATTCTGAATGCCGTGGTTTCCGTACTCGGCGCATATCGACTGATACGAATCGAACTCCACCGCGTAGCCCAAAGCATCGCCGCATCCTCCCGCCACCAGGCATCCAGCCGCCCTGTCAGTAATTTTAATCATATTTGTATTAGCCGTATATAAAGAAGACATAGGTATTTCCGACATCTGTTGTCTTAATAGCATACAAGGTCCCACAAATATAGGCTATAATTTTGAAATGGCAAAAATCATGTAGATTTATTTTTTTCAGCGCTATATTTTGTAAAATGTAATTTTTAAATTACATTTGCAGTACCTTAGATTTGCAGCGGCAAACCGAAACTGAAATAGAAATGATAAA
>WGUO01000037.1 GCA_014867205.1 Muribaculaceae bacterium
CGGCAACGTGAATATAACTGAATCGACCATAGAGACAGACAATATATTTGAGTTATGAAACGTACAACCAGAACACTTGAAGAGATGCTCGGTCCAATTCCTGCACACATCCAAGCAGAAGTGGATCTATCTCTTGAAATATCCGACCGCATTGATGCTCTTATGCGTCAACGAGGCTTATCTAAGAAACAATTTGCCGACGCTCTCGGCCGCAAGCCGAGCGAAATTACCAAATGGCTGAGCGGTCAACACAACTTTACCTCAGCCACTCTCGCTATGCTTTCCTCGTTCTTCGGAAAGCCCATTATTTCAATTGGTTAAAACCTATTACAAAACTCCGGTTTTTACATTTAATCTCTTCTCAGAATTATACCAGCCTATTGTTTTAGAACAGGGAGGCGAAGATTTCGTCGGAGATCATGATGCCGTCGCGGGTCAACGCGAGGCGCCCTTCTGTCGGGAGCTGTTTAGGAAGAGCTGAAAGTGATGAGTCAGGCAAGACGAGTGTAAGTAAGCCGGCGGCGAGCCAGCGGTGCGAGTCGCGAAGCAGCCTATGCGTTTCCGACTCGCCAAACCTGCGACTGAACTCCGTGAGGTCCAGTCCGTCGCGCGTGCGCAACCGGGTCATAATCATTTCCTCGCGCAATTCATCGTCGCCGAGCGTCTCGGATTCGGCCGGTAATTCTCCGACTCCTTTTCCCCAGTAATTAAGATATGCGCGGAGATCGGGGAGGTTCGCGGTTCTGAGCCGGTCCCCGTCGTAACTGTGCGCCCCCGGTCCAAGACCTATATAAGGCACACCCTGCCAATACGCACTGTTATGCCGCGACCGGAAACCGGGCTTGGCATAATTCGAGATTTCATACTGTTCATAACCGGCCCCGGCCAGCATCTCCGAAAGCATCCGGAACATGTCAGCGCTCGCCTGCTCGGACTGCTCGGCGAGTCGCCCCTCATCGCGAAGCCGAGTCAGTGCCGTGCGCTCCTCATACATCAGGGAGTACACCGACACATGCTTCGGACTCATGGCAATGATCCCCTCAACCGATTTCCTTAGCGATTCAAGGGTCTGGCCCGGCAACCCGAACATCAGGTCAAGGCTGACATTGTCAAACCCACGGCGAAGCACCTCATAAGCCTCACGGGCCCGGCTGGCATCATGACGCCGCCCTATCACATGCAATTCGGCATCGACAAGTGACTGCACTCCCATGCTCACTCGGTTGACGCCCGACTCACGCCATACAGACGCCAGTCCCGGTGTGACATCATCGGGATTGACCTCAACAGTAAATTCAGTGACATTGCCGGTGAGTTCAAGAAGCCCCTCGGCAAGTCGCCGGAATTTCGCCTCCGGAAGAAGCGAAGGCGTACCCCCTCCTATATATATTGTGTCAATCCCGGCGCGCATCGACGGGTGCAGCCGCTCGCGAGCCTCGGCGAGAACCGCCGATACATAGTCACCCCACACCGCAAGCCTCTCGCCCACCGTATAGAAATCACAATAAATACACCTCCGCCTGCAGAAAGGCACATGCACATACAATCCCGACATATACTTTGCATATCAAATTTCTTGCAAAAATAGTAAAAATTTCAAATTATGTTACACAACATAAAAGCACACCATTGATATTATCATAAAAATTCGTAAATTGCGAACGAAATCAGGGGAACCCCTCTCCCGCACCCTGCATCAATTGCCATTCATAACTTAAAATCTTAATATCTTATGAAGATTTACAAGACAAACGAAATCAAGAACATCGCCCTTTTAGGATCGAAGGGCTCGGGGAAAACCACACTCGCAGAATCGATGATCTACGAGTGTGGAGTTATAAAACGTCGCGGCACGATCGAGGCTGGCAACACCGTGTCAGATTATTTCCCCGTTGAGAAGGAGTATGGATACTCGGTATTCTCAACGGTTTTCAATGCCGAATTCAACAACAAGAAACTCAATATAATCGACTGCCCGGGAGCGGATGACTTCGTGGGCAACGCCTACACGGCCCTCGGCGTGTGCGACATGGGCCTTATCCTCGTTGACGCCGAGCATGGCGTCGAGGTCGGCACACAGAACATCTTCCGTACAACCGCACAGCTCAAGAAACCGGTGATCTTTGCCATCAACCAGATGGATGCCGAGAATGCCGACTACGAGAGCACCGTGGAGCAGCTTCAGGAAACTTTCGGAAGCCACGTGGTGCAGATACAGTATCCTCTCGAGTCGGGTCCCGGTTTCCACTCGATGATCGACGTGCTTCTCATGAAGAAGTATGAATGGGGACCCGACGGAGGCGTTCCGACCATAAGCGAGATTCCGGCCGAGGAGATGGGCCGCGCCCGCGAGCTCAACCAGAAACTCGTGGAGGCAGCCGCCGAGAACGATGAGAGCCTGATGGACAAGTTCTTCAGCGACGAGCCGCTGACCGAGGACGAACTCCGCATGGGTATCCGCAAGGGTCTCGTGAACCGTGACATCTTCCCCGTGGTTGTCCTTTCAGCCGCCAAGGATATGGGCGTTCGCCGTCTCATGGAGTTTGTCGGCAACGTATGCCCGTTTGTCAGCGATATGCCTGCGCCTGTCACCACCACCGGCGTAGAGGTCAAGCCCGATGCCAACGGCCCTCTCTCGGTATTCTTCTTCAAGACCTCGGTAGAGCCGCATATCGGCGAGGTCAGCTACTTCAAGGTGATGAGCGGCACACTCAAGGCCGGTGATGACCTCGAGAACGCCACCCGTGGCGGTAAGGAGCGTCTCGCCCAGATATTCACCGTCTGCGGCCAGATCCGCACCCCGATCGACGCCCTCGAGGCCGGAGACATAGGCGCTTCCGTAAAGCTCAAGGATGTACGCACTGGCAACACTCTTGACGCCAAGGGCTGTGACTACCAGTTTGACTTCATCAAATATCCCGCGCCCAAGTATGTGCGCGCAATCCGTCCCGTCACCGAGAGCGACGGCGAGAAACTCTCGGCCATCCTCACCCGCATGCACGAGGAGGATCCGACCTGGGTCGTTGAGCAGAGCAAGGAACTGAAGCAGACTCTGGTCAAAGGTCAGGGCGAGTTCCATCTCCGCACCCTCAAGTGGCGTATCGAGAACAATGAGAAACTTCCCATCGTGTTCGAGGAGATGCGCATCCCCTACCGCGAGACGATCACCAAGGCCGCTCGCGCCGACTACCGTCACAAGAAGCAGTCGGGCGGCTCGGGCCAGTTCGGCGAGGTGCATCTGATCATCGAGCCTTACACCGAGGGCATGCCCGAGCCCGACAGCTATAAGTTCGGCAACCAGGAGTTCAAGCTCAAGATCCGCGACAAGCAGGAGATTCCATTGGAATGGGGCGGCAAGCTCGTGGTCTACGACTGCACGGTCGGCGGCTCGATCGACGCACGTTTCATACCCGCTATCGTCAAGGGTCTGATGGACCGCATGGAGCAGGGTCCTCTTACCGGCTCATACGCACGCGACGTGCGCGTCATGATCTACGACGGTAAGATGCACCCGGTTGACTCGAACGAGATCTCGTTCCGTCTCGCTGGCCGCAACGCCTTCTCCGAGGCATTCCGTCAGGCTAACCCCAAGATCCTCGAGCCAATCTACGATGTCGAGGTGCTTACCCCCGGCGACATGATGGGCGACGTGATGAGCGACCTCAACGGACGCCGAGGCATCATCATGGGAACCGAGTCTGAGCACGGCATCGAGAAACTGAACGCCAAGGTGCCTCTGAAGGAGATGTCGAGCTATTCGACCTCGCTGAGTTCCATCACCGGCGGACGAGGCTCGTTCTCGATGAACTTCGCAAGTTACGAGCTCGTGCCCGGCGACGTTCAGGAGAAACTGCTCAAGGAATATGCGGAAAGCCATACAGAAGACTGATGATATCAATTAGTGTCAATCCGCGATAATCAATCACAATCACTTATACATACCGAGCGTCCCGGCCATATGGCCGGGACGCTCTTATTATTATTCCCGCCCTATTTTTTATCTCTGCCTTATCACTCGACTCCACGAAGCCGGTCGTCGAATGCCGACAGGGCTGCCTTGGCACCCTCACCCATCGCAATCACAATCTGCTTGTAAGGCACAGTCGTGACATCGCCTGCGGCATAGACACATGGCAGATCGGTGCGGCAGCAGGCATCCACCATTATCTCGCCTCGCCCGGTGGCGCCGACCTGAGGCACGAACACCTCGCTGTTGGGCTGCAGCCCTATCTGCACGAATATTCCGGCCTCGTCGTAGTGACGGACCTCTCCGGTCAGACGGTCCTTCACGTCAAGGCCGGTCAGGGTCTTGCCGTCGCCGGTAACCCTGACTACCTGCTGCGAGAGATGCACGTAGACGTTGGGCAGGGTGCGGAGTTTCTCCTGAAGCACTGTGTCGGCCTTGAGCGTGTCGAGGAACTCGAACACGTCGACATGGCGGCAAATGCCGGCCAGGTCTATGGCAGCCTCGATGCCGGAGTTGCCGCCTCCCACCACAGCCACATCTCGTCCGGCGAAGAATGGCCCGTCGCAATGCACGCAGAAGGCCACGCCGTGGCCTATATAGTCCCTCTCGCCCGGTACGTCAAGACGGCGCCAGCGGGCACCGGTGGCGATCACTACCTGCGGCGCGCGGAACACCTCTCCCCCCCGCACTGTCACGCTCTTCATCTTCTGCTTAAGGTCTACGGACTCCACCGTGCGCGAGTCCATTATGTCGACAGGATAATCTGCGATATGGTTGCGCAGGTCGGCGGCAAGTCGCTCGCCTGTCGTATGAGTCACCGATATCAGGTTGTCTATGCCGGTAGTCTCGCCGACCTGACCCCCGATCTTCTGTGCCACGAGGGCCACCTTGAGTCCCTTACGGGCGGAATAGATGGCTGCGGAGGCTCCAGACGGTCCTCCTCCAATCACTATCAGGTCATAATCACGCACCACTGCCTCAGCCTGCGCATCCGTCACTCCGAACCTGTCCTCAAGCCTGTCGAGGATCTCGCCGAGCGAGCCTTTGCCGACCCAGATCTGCTCTCCGTTGGCATAGACCGTCGGCACAGACTTTACGCCAAGTGCCTCAGCCTCGGCGACCGCCATATTGCCGTCGACGGTCTCGGACGATATGTTGTCGTTGTAGAGCGCCATCTGGTTCAGTGCCTGCACTACGTCGGGACAGTTGGTGCATTCAAGCGATACATATGTCGTGAGCGATATTTCCCCTTTCAGTCTCTTGATTCGCGATACGAGTGCCTTGTCGGGCAATGTCTTGCCCTGACCGTCGGCATTGAGCACAGCGAGAAGAAGCGATGTGAACTCATGGCCTCCCGGTATGCAGCGGAACGAGATTCCGGTCGGTACGCCGTCGCGCACCAGCGTGGCTACCGCCTTGTCGCTGTTGACATCCTCAACCTCGACCGCAAGGCGCGGCGAGGCTGTCGAGAAGTCGGTAAAGAACTGTATCATTTCCTTGCCTGAGGCGGTCGCGGAATTACACGAAAGCCTAAATATATAATCATGCCCGAGCGAGCCGAATATCTGACCCACCTGCTCAAGCAGTTCTTTTTCAAGTCTCATAATTCTACTGATTTTAAAAATGGCTGTCCGTCTGGTGTTCAACCGCACGGACAGCCATAATTCTATTCAACAATTACAGTTTTCGCACCAGTCCCTCGGGCGCATATTATAGTTTGCCTACGAGGTCAATGCTGGGCTTGAGTGTGTCGGCGCCCTTCTTCCACTTTGCGGGGCAGACATCTCCGGGGTGACCGGCCACGAAGAGGGCGGCCTCAACCTTACGGACAAGCTCGTCGGCATTGCGGCCGATATTGTTGTCGTTGATCTCGACAATCTTTACAAGACCCTCGGGGTTAACTACGAACGTGCCACGGTAAGCCATGCCGTCACTCTCGATCATCACGCCGAATGCGCGTGCAAGCAGTCCGGTCGGGTCAGCCAGCATGGGGTATTCTATCTTCTTGATACGCTCGGATGTGTCATGCCAAGCCTTGTGTACGAAGTGAGAGTCGGTGCTGACCGAGAATACCTCTACACCCATGTCCTTGAGTTGCGCGTATTTGTCCTGCAGGTCCTCGAGTTCGGTCGGGCAGACGAACGTGAAGTCTGCGGGATAGAAAAAGAATATTACCCATTTCCCCTCGATGTCCTTGTTGGTGACCTCGCGGAACTCGCCGTTATGATACGCCATCACCTTGAACTCGGGGACGGCGGCATTGATGATTGGTTCTCTTGTGATTTTATTGTCTTCCATAGTCTATATAAATTAAACATTACAGCCTTAAGATGATCAATCCACTCATTGCCAATAAACTGATTCGCGCATTAACTCACTATCAATGAGCCTGAACATTGTTCCATTATCAGTGCGCTCCCCAACCACTTTATTATCAATTAGTCGATTGACGTCACTTGTACGCCTTTCACAAAACAGAACGTCTCCGGCGCCCCCAAAGTTTTCTAATAAATGTTAACTATTGTCACAGAAAAAGCATATAGGCTTTACCTCAATGTCACAAAAACAACGGCAAAAACTGTACCTGTGCAGAGGTCTGAAAAGACCTTGACGATTAGTAGCCTTAAAATTAAAGGGAATTACTGACACTCGCAAGCAATGGACAATATGAACAAGTAATCTTCTTCTGGCATACTCGCGCTTATTTCAAGAGTTGAGTAACTTCCTCCTTCAACTTAGGAATATCGTTGATGATGATATTCCAGATGATATGCGGCTCAAGAGTATCGTAAGCATGAACGACATAATTACGTGTGCCCTTAATGTTTTTCGCGTTTGTTATTGGGATATCAGCATCAATGTGCAGAATCTTAGACATCGCCTCGCCGATAATACTTACGTTTCTCTCTATAGCCCTTTTAAACATCAGGTCATCGAGATATACTTGATACTGGCGTGGCCTTTGACTAAGGAACAATTCAATTTCCTCTATTGCCTGAAGAATGTCATGAAGATACTTCTTGATAGTCCTATCCATATATGAGTTGTTTTGTTTCCTCTAATTCTTCCTTAAAATAGGGATTCCTAATGCAATCCTCATCGACAAGGTCTATTCTTCTTCCCATCAGTTCTTGCAACCCCATGTAGAACTGGATTCGATTCTCTCCTGCAACCAATGGATCCTCCTCCGGATGGAATGTCGCTGAAAAATCGACATCACTATTGTCGTTGAATCGAGGAGTAAGAATCGAGCCGAATACATAAAGGGTCTTCACCTTATACTTCCTGCATAAGGCAATTATCTTTTGAATGTTGTCCGTTATAAGGTGCATATCCCGTAGCTGTTTAAATGGAATAAAATAACAGAGGTCCGCGGATTAGAGGCATTCGCAGTATATTACCAAACTTAACTTCCCACCCGTAAAGTTACAAAAAAGTAATCAAACTACCAAAATGGGGACAAAAGTTGACTTCCCTATCTGAATCTATGCTGAATCTGACGAGACCCGACAACTTTAATGGGTGGCGCGATGCCAGGCGGTTTCAGTGTAGGCGGCGTTGAGGGCAGGGAAGCGGGTCTGGGGGATGTAGACCGTGAGGCCGCAGTGCCGGTCGATGTGGAAGCCGTGGTCGTAGGTCGGCATGAAGTCGGCGGTTGCGGCGGCGTATTCCACCGCTTCGGAGATTGCGGTGCGGATTTCCGTTGTCCGGTCGGGTGCGAGTTCGCAGAGATATTCTTCGAGGTCGAAGAACAGTGTATAGTCGTGGCGGTTGAACCGCTGCATTGTTTTCAGTTTTTCTTCATCGAGCGGAGTTGCCTCGCCGATGATCTCCGATACTAACGACGCGAGTTGCGACATGGCCGAGGTGTTTATCACGCTGACGGTGGCGGAGCGATGGTTGCCGGATTTGGCGTTGCGGTAGTTGAAATAGTCTGCGGCGAAGCCGGAGAGGTCTGGAGTCGGAGCGAACAGGCGGTAGAGCGACGAGGAATAGATTTCCTCGAAGCCGGGTGAGAGAATTTCTGCGGAGGATACAAGCAGCCGGGCTGTCTTGTCGCGGAGGGCGTAAGCAACTTCCGCGCCTCCCATGAAGCAGTTCTCGAAAACGATATAGTCAAACCTGACATCAGCCGGGAGTGCGTCGGCAAGTTCAGCGAGTGTCATCTGTTCGCCGTTGTCATCGAAAACGGTGCGCGACAGCGGCTTTTCCTCTAAGGTGGGATTTTCCAATGCCCCCTGCGGAAGCCAGCCGGTGGCGTGGGAAAACAAGATAAGGCCGTAATGTCGTGCCGGGGCTGTTTCCATCATATAGTTAAGGAAACGGTTGAAAGTTTCCGGCGAAGCGGAATTTTGAGCCGGGTATGTTTCAAGCACTGACTGGTTGCCGTCGGGCATTATCTCGATAAGCTGCGGATAATTGCCTCGGCGGTCGGCATAGACAAGCAAACGGCAATCGGAAGGAGCGGCGTTTCTGAATCCCTCCGCAAGAGCGGAGAGTTTATGCGGCACTTCCGAATAAAGGTTATTATCCCCCGCCAGCCAGACCAAGACTGTTCGCTCGAAAACGTGAACATCCGGCACCGGCTCGTCCTTTTCGCAAGCGGAAAGGAGAAGCAATGTGAGTAATGACAATATGGTTTTTCTACATGATGGAAATATCATGACTGATTTGAATAGTAATGCTTTAAAATAATAATAGTGCTTTAAAATAGAGAGTTTATATCCATTGTCATGAATTCTTCAGGTGATATTCCTCCGTCGCCGACAATGAACGCTTCCTTGGGAGAAAATCTTTGTCTGAACGCATCCAGCCCAAGTGTCCGTTGCTCGGAATTGCTTTTCACTTCAATTGCAACGACAGAATTTCCCTTTTTCAATATATAGTCAACCTCCATATTGCGGTCACGCCAATAGAACACATCAAACCGATGCTTGAATGCCTGATTTATCAGGTATGTGCCGATTCCCGATTCGAAGATCCTTCCCCACAGTCGTCTGTCAGTCAGGGCATTTTCAAACGAAGTATTCAGGTATGCGAGTTTCAGCGCATTGTTGTAAACCTGCAATTTCGGGATGCTCGCCTTGCGCCTTGCCATGTCAATGCTGAATTTTTGCAATCCGCACAAAAGTCCGCTGTCATTAAGAAGATTCAGATACGAGACCAGTGTCGATGTATTTCCTGCGTCCTGAAGCGTTCCAAGCATCTTATTGAGCGAAAGCAATTCCCCTGAATATGCGGAGCCCAGTTCAAAAGTCTGCCTTAACAACGCCGGCTTGCCGACGGGAGTGTCCATTAAGATATCTTTATTAATGGTCGAATCAATGATAGCCGACTGGATATATTGTTGAAACCGTTCATAATCACCTAATAAAGAGACTGCCCCAGGATATGCGCCGTAATACATGTATTCTGGCAACGAAAGGTCGAATGCATCTCTCATTTCCTTATAGCTCCAATGGCTCATACGGATTTCCTCAAACCTCCCGGCAAGAGACTCCGAAAGTCCCTTCTCCAACAATACCCGGCTGCTTCCGAGCAGCAAGACCTTTATGTCGCAATCGTTGAATGTGTCGGAATCCCACTCTTTCTTGATTATTTCGCTCCAATTGGCAATTTTCTGAATCTCATCGATGACAAGGATGAACTCAGAATACTTTTTGCTCTCTTTTACGCTCCTTGCTGCCCCCCAGCAATCGGCGATCCATGCCCGGTCAGATGCGGGCACGTCATCAGCGGAATAGAAAAGAAAGGGTATCTCAATATCTTTGAGCACTTGCTTCACAACAGTTGACTTCCCTATCTGACGAGGCCCGACAATAACCTGAATAAAGCGGCGTGGCTCTTCAAGACGAGATTTAATAGTCTTATATTCAGAGCGTTTATACATAACTTTACATTTTACGCAATACATCGCGTATTTTTACGCAATGCAAAGATAATTTATATTTGCGATATGAGCAATAGTCAGCATGTTATTGTCCCCCGCCAGCCAGACCAAGACCGTGCGCTCGGAAATGTGAACATCCAGCACCGGCTCGTCCTTTTCGCAAGCGGAAAGGAGAAGCAACGACAATATTAGTAAAATCCATTTATTCATAGAGCAAGATTAAAAAAGTGTCCCGTGACCGGGTCGCGGGACACTTTTTAGAGAGTTATATAAGGAGATTAGTTGTTGGCATCGCCTACGAAATCCCAAACTGTTTTGCCGGAATTGGAGCTGAGCCAGGTTTGAAGATTTCCAAAGAAATTACATTCTTTATTCTCGTGGGAATTAGCATTAGCGCAAGCTTCTGCATTAAGAGAAAAATCTTCGTTTAATGCAATCCTATGAAAAGTAGTGCGGTTGCTTGGAAGGAACCAGTTAGCTTTACTGCTTACACAGAAAAGAGCGTCTACAGATGGTTTAACTTTCCTTGTCATAGGACAATTGTAAACCAAATATTTGAACGATTCACCATTGAGCGCAACAGTTGTTGTTGACGGAAAGTCCATTCTTACAGAACACTTTGTGTTGGTGTTAAGCTGTAGAACTTTGGGAGAGTTAGCACCTCCTTTCACTGTGATAACAGCTCCTTCGGCAACATTGGATAATGTTAGAGACAATGTGGCATCGTTTCCTTCTTTGTAGATAGGAGCTGTACGTTCCAGATTAGTAAAATCAAGTTCTAAACCTTGTTCTTTTGTAACCTTTCCAGAATATGTGATTACATCGCTCCCACCAGTAAGAGCTGCTTTGAGTTCTTGTTCAGAAGATACTTCACCAACAAAGATTTCGTTGTCTATGATATTTCCCTCGTCATCTTTTTCAAACTCGTCATCAATAGTTACATTGAATGTTGCATTCTTTGAAAGAAGATTACCCTTGATAGTTGTGAGTTTGTTGCCGACGAGAGGAACATTCTGAACCTCAAGGCTCACACGTTGAGCAAGATAGTTGCCGGAAGCATCCTTGATATCCATCTTAAATGTAAGATTCTGACCATTGGCCGGAACAGGCAGATAAAAAACTGAAATAGTTTTTTCGGATGCCTTCTCATTCTCATTTGAATAGAGATCACTATTCAGAGCCTGAATGCCTCCATTCCAATATCCGCGGTCTGCAACATTTACAGAAGCACCGGCAAGAGCATTAAAGCCTGTAGGAATATCTGATACGGTTATATCAACACGAGATTTAGACCAGTCTGGGGTTGTAAGCAGTTTGTCAGCGTCCGTGGTAATGAGACGGAGTTTTGCAAATGGACGTTTGAGAGTAAAGCTCTGAGTAGTCGGCTCTGTACGCAGATCAACAGCTTTTGTGCAGGAATAAGCATCATACATTTCCAGATAAGGATTTTGGAATGTATCTGTCGCAGCTTTAGATGCACAGATTGTTTGAAGATCTCCGGCAACAGCGGTGTTTACATCTGTCGGACGAATGAGTACATCGCTGCTCTCGTCAGTGTTACTGAAGAAGTATCTGTTGGCGTAGTAGGGCGCAGTCAGACCCGGATAAGGAGCAGGGTCGTTGTATGGGTAAGAATTTACCTTGCGGACTATGTCAGCGAAGAATACAAAATTGTATTCCGAGGCGAGAAGACGAGTCTCGAAGGATGTTGCCCAATATGTATCACGGGAAGATATGGGCACATACTTAATCATACGCTGCACTTTGTTCGCAGAACCTTTCGGATAAATCTCCATGATATAGCGCACGAGATAATCTTTGTCCTCGAGGTTCTTAAGTCCACCCTCGGCGGAGTTGACTCCGTATGTCTGTAATCCTTGCGGAAGTGTAGTTGACATCACAACATCCACCATCCCCTCACGATTGGGGGTATCGGGCATATCATCCTGCGAACAGGAAGTCAGGCCCATAGCTGCGACGACTGCTGCCAGCAGCGTCGCAAAAAAAGAATAGTTTCTTTTTCATTGCTTGTTGTTTTTAAATGATTAATATTTGGTTTGTTGGTTTGTTGGTTTTTAATCGGGAATTATTATCACAATCTCATCGTCGAAACTGTCATCGATGCCGGTTCCTCCAGTACCGTAGTCTTTGGTAAGAAATTCGCCGGACACTATCGTAAGTTTGTTTCGCTGAATCGGTATCTTTATGTTTCGGGTCGTGATAAGTCTTTCCCCGTCTTTATTCCACACCTCGACATCAGCCGAAACCGTGGTGTTGTCGTTGCATACCAATACATAATTGTAAGTCAAGACGGCGGAATTACCCTCCTGCTCCGTTACCTCGGCGGGATGCTTTACGCCTAACTTGAAGTCGTTTACATCTGCAAGGCGGGTATCGAGGTTGTAGGAAGTCGGGAAGAAGCATGTATAATGGCACATAGTCTGTGCCGGAACTATATCGGTATAAGTTCCGAGCGGCTTATATGTGTCAAGGAACTTGCGCACATCGGTAGTGAGAATCTTGAATTTGCCGAAAGGCCGCTCCATATCTACCGGCACGGTAATATCGGCAAACCGCTCGTCGCGGTAAGGTGTAAGGTCTGCGGAGGTCTTGCCGGAGAAGGCATCGCGCGAGTCAATGCCGCACACGTTCGGGTCGGCGATAGTTACCTTGCGCAGGTCGGTTGTAATATAATGGTGGTCTTCTGCGGTTCCACCCGGCACGAAGTCAATCCATGCGTAAATGTCGTATTTCTCTGCGCGGAGGTCAACTTCGGTGGTTACCGTGGTCGCGCCCTCGCTGATGACGTTGCTTGTCCATGTCTTCTCAGCCACCAACTTACCGGCATCGGCGCCGCTCTTGGCGTAAATCTCAATCTGGTAACGCACATCATAGTCGCCGGAACGCGCTTCCGCATAAGAGCGGATAAGCGGGTCTGAAATAGGCGTGAAGTCCACATTCAGCTCAACGCGGGTCTTGATGAGTGTAGGGTCTACGCCCGGTTCATCGGGATACTGGAGGACGGTGTCGCAAGCCGTTAATAATAGCATGAGCGCTATTATTAACAATGTTGAATGGGGAATTTTGAATGTTAAATGGCGGAGGCGTTTCATGGCTTCACCTCCTTTCCTGATTTGGTTTTGCCGCACTTGTCGCCGAAACGGTAGACGAAGTTAAGGCCGAGTTTTGTCAGACCCCAGTAGTGATATGGAATGTCTTTCTCGTAGCGTATGCCGTTAGGCACATTATAATATGTGCAGTATTTGGTAAAGGCATAGCCGACACCGACAGTGAACTCCATGCTCCAGCGACGCGAAAGCGGCATGGCGTAGCCGTAGGAAATGCCCGCGCCGTGAAATCCTTTCTCAGACTGGTAGCGGTTCTTGTCATCGAGCGACACATTGAACACTCCGGCATGAAGATGGACTCCGAAGAAATGGCCCTTCATCGGGCGGTCGAGCCAGTAACGCGCCTCCGGCTGAATGTAGAGGAAGCGCATACGGTATCTGCGGGCGATGGTGTACGGGCTGTAGACCAGCGGCAGATCGACAGACCAATGCGGATGGAAAGCATACTCTACGCCGATGTTGGTAACTCCGGCTGCGAGATAGAGGGCATTGCTCTTTATCGCCCAGCGGTCGTAATCCTTGACAGGAAGCGTTATTACGGGAGTGGGTTGCACCGTGTCTATGGGAAGGGAAACGACGGTGTCAGTTTCCTCGATATATACAGGCTCTATGATTTCAACCGCCTCTGTGGGAACGGTGTCGGGAACGACAGCCGGGAGGATGCGCACGAAGTCGCAGACAACGTAGGCACCGGCGGCGCGAAGCTCCGGGAAGAAATGCGTGAGCATATAATTGTAGGGGCGTCCTCCGCGCAGGTCCATCAGGCGTTTCAGGCGGCTGTCAACGAGCTTGCCGTTACGGTAGGTTGTTTCGGGAACATTGCGGAGGATATTCAGCACCTCGGAGCGGTAGTGCATATCGGAAGCCTCGACCATCGCGGCGAGGCCGTTCCAGTCTATCCCCTTTGGCTGCACGTTGAACAGCGAGCCGGAGAGGAAAGGCATATTTCCACGCAGATATGCCGAGATATTTTCGGCACGTTTTCGGGCGAGTTTCCTGTTAAGGGTATAAGGGCCTTCCGGCGAGGCGTAAGCCACGATGTCGATGGAGTTGAGCCGGGCGGTGGAATCGCCGTGCATTTCCGAGACGCGGCGCATGAACTCGTCGAGGCGTATGCCGTTATCGCGGAAGGCCGGTTGCAGTCTGGAATAACCCTGCCGGAAATAAACCTTAACGCCGACGGTGTCAGCGGTTGTAATGGTGTTGTCGGCCTGAGCCGAGGCTGCGACAGGGAGCAGAAGCAGGGAGAGGAGCAGCAGCGGAAGCGCAAAGAACCTTTCAGACAACCGGCGGCGAGGGCCGGAGGCTGTCATTGAAAGAGTGGACGATGTGCAACGCCAGAGTCGCATCAGTTCTGCAAGTCGCTACCATGATTCCCTCTGATAACTATGTTATTGTTGGTTTATTAACGAAGAAAAGCGCAGGAACCTTACCATTGCCGTTCCCAGTCAAAGGCTCTCGCATTGCCCATCTGTGTAGAACGGCAACGTGTAGAGCCTACGCTTATATATGTAATATACCCCTGCTTTCTTCCGAAAGCAGAATATGGAATTACATACCTCGCGCATCTACCGTTGCTACGCTCTTGACACAGATTAAAGAATTTGCGAGATTCTTGACTGTCAAGAACAAGCGTTGATAAACGCTAATCTATATGTCCGCTTCCCGCCCCAAGCCCATAACCGGGCTCTACGGACGGTCTGCGGCGCAAATATATAAAGAATTTTTTTATGGCACAAATTTTTATTGCCTATCTATCATATTTTAACATTTGCCAATTGCTTGCCAGTTGCTTGAGTCCTATCTTGACGCCTATTTCTACCCGATTATTGTCCCCGGTATGGGGTCTTTATCCCTCTGGATTGAATCCTCTGCGAAACATGGAATGATAAACGTCCTTGTCGGATTTGTTATAACAGAAAAAATGAGTTATATTTGTGGGGAATTGAGTAATCACATAGCAATGTCACAGGAAAATACTTATATCCGCTTTGACTGGGCAATGAAACATATGCTCAGGGACAAGAGTAACTTCGGTATTCTCGAGGGCCTCATCTCTGTGCTCCTGAACGAGGAGGTCAAGATCGTGGAGTTGCTTGACAGCGAGTCCAACCAGGACTCCGACACCGACAAGTTCAACCGCGTCGACATCAAGGCCAAGAACAGCAAGGGGCATCTGATAATCGTGGAGGTGCAGCTCACACGCCAGCTCTATTACCTGCAGCGCATCCTTTATGGAACCTGCAAGGCAATCACGGAGCATATAAACATCGGTGATAAGTATGACCAGGTGAAGAAGGTGTATTCAATCAGCATTCTTTATTGCGACTATGGCAGGGGCGACGATTATGTCTATCACGGCGAGACGCGCTTCAAGGGAATCCACACAGGCACTGACCTGCTGGTGAACACAAAGGAGGAGGGTGTGATCGTGCCACATCTTCCGCGCGAGGTATTCCCCGAATATTATCTTGTGCGCGTGAATGTCTACGACAAGATACCTGAGACTCCACTCGACGAGTGGATGACATATCTGAAGACAGGAATCGTGAAGGAAAATACACGAACCCCCGGGCTTCAGGAGGTCAAGAAGAAACTCCAGTACCTGTCGATGACGCCCAAGGAGCGGCGAGACTATGACGCGCACATGGACACGATTATGGTCCAGAACGATGTGCTTGACACAGCAAGAGACGAAGGTCGCGCCGAAGGTCGTGCCGAAGGTCGTGCCGAAGGAGTTGCAAGTGTGGCTAAGAATTTGATTGCTGCAGGTGTTGACGACACTATTATATGTCAAGTCACAGGACTTTCCCATAAAGAGGTTGATGCTATTCGCAAAGGGTAGGTCTAATTTATATTTTAGTTGTCTTATTTCATATCACCAGTGTTTTATGAAGCCTGCAATACAATAAAGCGGGCTATAAGTCCTCAAAAAATCGACTTATAGCCCGCTTTATTAATATTGGCCTATTACGGTGTTTTAGCAGTAATATTCTGTTTATCAAAGATTATATATATCTACAACACTGCCAACGTTGTACCTGTGCAGAGGTCTGAAAAGACCTCGACCATGAGTAGCCGGGTACACGGACCGGGAAAATGCCGCAGTTCTGCTGCGAAAGCATTTTTCCGGTTCGTGTGCCCGGTTGGCGATAATAACGCTGGTGTCTGACAAGACACCAGCGTTACAGTTCCGGTGGCTTGTGGAGTAGACTGTGCGATGTAACGAGATGTCTTCCAGACATATATTATCTATTCTCCTTCCGGGTACACGACTACGGAATGCGTTCCGGCTTGCGCCGCGCATTCCGCCGCCGTGTACCCGGCTACTGATGGTCAGAGTCTTACAGACTCCCGCACAGGTACAATAGACTGCACTTCATTCTTTCTCAACTCCCTTTTCATAAGCACTGCATTCTTTCTTATTTTAGTGGCATTATTATGGATCATTATTCCCCTCTCATCGCGGGAAAGGCTGTGCCTCCGTTTCACGCGTGGCGGCTGAGGGCCGGCATACGCCGGGCGACGTAGGAGACGGCACGCGTGCCGTGGCGACGCCATAGATACAGAACGGTCAACGGCAACGCGGTGCCGACCGCTGTGTAGAGAAGCCAGAACAGGTCCTCGTGGTTGTTGAAGTGAATCACCATATGACACCCTATCTGCGCCGGGTCAAGGCCGTACCAGAGAATCTTGATGAGGCTCACTACCTTGAACGATATTATATGGAATATGAACACGTAGAGCGTGTTGTCGCCGATATAGGTCAGCAGGCGTGCAACCCTCCCTCCGGCACCCTCAATCAAAGTCGAGATGTGCTTTACCAGCAGAAAACCGGCCGTTCCAGTCAGCGGCAGTGTCAGCAGATCGCGCATCTGACCGTTGTTGTTCATGCCGCACCAGTGATTCCATGCCCCGACGCACAACACGGCCAGACACAGCAGCGACAGCCACCAGCGGTTGCCTATCCTCCACTCCATATGCCGGTAAAGCACACCGATGCCGAAGAAGAACATCCCCCAGACATCGCGCAGTCCACCGTTGGCTATTGTAGTGATCCGGAACCCGAAACCAAGCCTGTATGCATTGAACGCAAGCGCTGCCAAACAGACAGCAACAACACCCCACACGTCGCCCAGCCTCGTCTTCGAGTAAACGGTCTTATAGCATACCAGAAAAAGTATGCTCGCCACAAGCAGCCCTCTGAAAAACCAGAATGCCCCGGCCATAAACTCGTCATAGCCGCTCATTGAGGTGACAATCATAAACAGACGCCTGAAGAACTCACGCCATGAATATGGATGCGTGACGCCTCCGGTCCAGTTGCCGTACTGCTCGTTGAGCAAACCGATATCAAACCACAGGTTATGCAGCAGCAGAAAGACCAGACTCCACTTCAGGAAAGGGATATATAGACCCTTGAACCGCCTCACGCAGAACTGCCAGGGGTCGTCAAGATACTTGCGGCTGAAGAAATATCCGGCCGTTATGAAGAATAGCGGCATGTGGAAGATATAGATGAAATTCGAAATGAGCGTCGGTGGCTCAGCATGCCCCATCACCATCAGGATGATGGCGATCCCCTTGCATATCGAGATTATGTTGTTTCGTGCCATGATGTGAGGCGAGACTATCCGCCTTTATATTTTTTCACAACTGTTAGTGGATAAATTGCAAAATTAACAAATTTCAACACAAAAGACAACCATAATTCAAAAACTCACGTTATAATACCAGCAGTTAAGTCGTGGGTACAGCCATGCAGGCATATCGCGGCTCCTTAACTAAACGAGATTCCACTAATCACCAAACATTCTTTAACCAAACGCACTCCATATGCAAGGCAGATACACAGCAGCGCTAACCATAGCGGCTCTTGCGGTCGCTCCGACACTCGCACAGGACATTCCCGAAGTCAAGGAGAACTCCGGCAACCGCGTGTCGTTCGTAAAGACGAGTCAGGACACTACCGTGTATAACATTCTCGAGAAGGACCGCTCAAAGAACACCAACGAGCTTCCGGTGCCGCACTTCGCCATCCACACCGCCAACAACAAGTTCGTGATGACCATCGGCGCCAAGATCAATCCCATCATAGGCGTCGACTTAGGCTCGGACCTATACCGCAACGACAACGCGGGCATAAATTTTGTTCCGGCACAGATAGCGATTCCGACACCATCAGGACGCAAGTCAGATTTCTTCATAAACGCGCTTGGAGCCGATATCGACCTGCAGATAGTCGGCTTCGGAGGCACCCCTGACCAGATCACAGGATATGTAAAGTTCTCGACAGGAGGCAATGACAAAGCGTTGGAGATGAGCAAGGCCTACATCACCTGGCGCGGCCTGACGGCCGGCCTGAAACATTCCATATTCCAGGACGAGGAAGTGGTTCCCCCTACCATCGACCCGCAGGGCCCGAACGGACTTGTAGGCCAGACTGTCAATGAGTTCGGTTATGGCTCCCCGGTCATGCGGGGATTCCGTCTGGGCGTCGGCCTCGACATGCCGACATACTATTCGTCGGCGGGACATTACTGGGGACATGACTACAAGACATGAAACAATCACAAGATTGAGGGCGAGCTCGTCTGCGACCCCCATTATTACGGTATGTCCGTGCCTGACATACCGATGTTCGTGGAGTGGCGCGGACAGGACCTCAACCGTGTCAAGATTGCGGGAATCATCCGCCCCATGCTCTACCGCGACCTGCTCGCACAGACGCGCCGCACTACCGTGGGCTGGGGACTCTCGCTCAGCGGCAACATCAATCCTGTCGAGCCTCTGATATTCTACCTTCAGGCCACTTACGGCAAAGGCATAGGGGCATATATCCAGGATCTCGCCGGAATCCCGATCTCTTTTGTTCCGAAAGACAACCATCCGGGCCACATGACTCCCACTCCGATGATGGGCTGGGTGGCAGGCGTGACTTACAACATCAACGACCGCTGGCAGATCAACGCCATGGCCTCGCAGGCGCGTGTATGGAATGTGGCTGATTATGCCGTGCATGAGAGCGAGCCCGACGGCGACATAAACAATTACAAGTATGGTCTCTACTCGGCGGCCAACGTGTTCTATAACATCTCGTCATACTTCCAGGTCGGGTTTGAGTACCTATACGGATGCCGCAAGAGCTGGAACGACGGGAGCGCCCACGACAACCGCCTCCAGCTCCAAGTGCAGTTCTCCCTGTAACATCTGCCTGCAAGCCCTCCCCCAAATTCATATCAAAAATCGGGGGGTGTTGCAGAACTGTCTAAGCTAAAGCCCCTGAGAATTGAAAAATTCGG
>WGUO01000038.1 GCA_014867205.1 Muribaculaceae bacterium
ATTGAATTTCAATAATTTCAAAGTACTCTTATGATTTTTTAGTGGACACTAATGAAAACCAATATCAAGTTCTATAAGGGGCTTGATGGCATCGCCGAAAGAATCTATGGCTTCGTGACCAAGACAGACGGGAGCTGGAGAGGCTGTCGAAAGGAGGACGACAGCAAGAAAAAAATAGTCTTCGTCGATACGGCAATCGCTGATGACATCCTCCCCAATATCTTATACAGCTGCACCTTGGTGCCGATGCACAATGACAACGGCTTTGTCGCAAAGACAGCGACAGTGGTCAAGTTTGAGGCGACAATCCGCACCACCTGCCGTAAAGACATCTTTGTGGTGACAGTCAAGTTCGGCAACAAACTTTATATCTATGACCCCTCCAGCAAAGAACGCAGAAAACGGGACATCAAGAAAATCGCCGACACCCTTCGCAACCGTGTAGACCTTATTGATGCTTTCGGCATAGCTGAAGAGTTCGTCAATGCGGCCTGTATGGTCAAGCACATGTATAATCAATCTCACGACGATGTTCATTGATACAATGTCAAGCAAGGAACTGCTTGCAGAATATTCGTCTGACCTGCCGGAACTCCAGGCTCTGACAGGGCGGTTTGACCAGTCGGATTATGTGTCTCGTTTATTAAGAAAACGGCATAAGGCCCCAAGTGCTGTCATCACGAAAGTATTCACCACCTCCAGAGGGAATCGCTATCTCGGACTGTTGTTCTACTATCGTTCCGGCTATGGCAAGAATAAAGGCTGGGATTGGTCATCCTATCATATTGGCCTGATGAACTCTTTCAAGGGAATGTGTGCCATCGCTTTCTTCGACAAGAGCAATCATGCACTGAAATTCTCGCCTCACTTCTTCAAGAGGTATAAAGAACGTTTCAGCGACATCGCAGACTGGCAGACACGGAACGAACTGACGAGGGCAAAGACGCTATCAGACGTTATCGCGGTTTACATGAAGCGTAACCTCTCAATCACATGGATAGAGACCAAATCTGTGTTCTTCAACAAAGTGCATATATTCGGCCCGGTCAATGACGGGGTGGCACTGTTGCAATGGGATAAAAAAGCAAAGGTGTTACAAGCCAATACTTTCGTAACCGAAGATATGCTGAACGAGAAACAGAAAGAGATGGTCAAATATGCCAGAATCTATATATCTCTACCCAAAGCTCAAAGGAAGAAGTTTCAGTTCCCTGATTTTCTTCTGAACGATATAGACTAAGGATAAAACATATCTCAAATGATAAGTCTCAATGAAGGCATTGCCGTCGATGCCGCCCACTCATCGAAAAACCGAAAAACGGAATTTCGTGGTGTTGACTTAAAGACGGGAGAGATTCTGTTTTATCAGAATCTCGGCAACCAAACCATCAACATTGGTGAGTTCCTTGCCATTGTTGAGGCCGTAAAATATATCATCGACCACGACTATCAGCCCAAAATCATCTTCTCCGACAGCATAACGGCTATCAGCTGGTTCAAGAACAAAAGAACTGCATCCGGCAAACGGAATCCAAAGCTGATGAAAGCTGAAATTTATCTCCGGGCGATAGCATATTGGATAGATGAGATAGAGGTTATCCATTGGAACAACTCCAAATGGGGCGAGATTCCGGCAGACTTTGGAAACAAATAAACATGATGCGAAGCATAATAGAACAATATGGATTGGGAACAATCTCGATAGCCCGCTTATTTGGCGAGATGATAGAGCCTCCGCGTGAAATCATTGACGTGGAGTATGAGGATCTATCAGACCAGATTGATACCAAAGCCATACAACTTCAAGAACCCAAATTATTAGAAACCCACATACAAGAAGAATATGCTAATTCAGATAACGAACCGATGCCATGAGGGGTGCGCTCATTGTATGCAATGCTCCAATCCTGAAGGCGAACACATGGACTTCGACACATTCAAACGGGTCGTCAAGTTCGGCGCGTTTCTCGGATGTGCAGCTTTCATAATCAGCGGAGGTGAGCCGACAGAGCATCCTAAATTCCTGGAGTTCTGTCAGTATCTTGATAGATTCATTGTCAAGAACAAAATGACAGCAGCAATATCCGTGACCTCCAATGGGGCATGGTTTCCGACAAAGAAAGATATGGTAATGCAACTATCAAAGTTACATTCCTTTGCCGGGATGCAGGTATACACCAATCCCAAATGGTATAGAAGCGCCGATTTTATCTTGGAACATCAGGATGAAATCAACAGCATACCCGGTGTGACTATAGACACTACCGACATAAGGAGTATGCAAGACCTCGGACGTGCCCGGACTTGCGACAAGGCCCAGATTGAGGTTGTATCCAACAGATACCACATGAGTTGTCTGAATAGCCACTTGCTGTTTAAACAGATTAGCCCCAGTCAAAAACTCAAGGGGTTGATCAGGCCGGGCATCATGTGCAAGCCGATGATTGACTTCAAAGGCGATGTTCACATGTCAGAATCTTGGCTATGCCCATCATTCGGCAATGTCAATACAGACTATATGCTTGAAATTTTCAATAATCTGAGAGCATCGAAGCCATGTTGCCAATGCGCTCTCGGCAAGAAATTCCTCGCATCTCAGGATGTCAACATCACAGCTGCAAGAACATTGTTAGGTCTATGATAGCAGCTGCTTTATTTTTCCTTGCTTCAGCAGTAATAATTGGCGCTCATATAATTGCTGATGCCATCAAGGAGTCACACTTCATTGATAACGATGATGATGACGAAACCAATTAAGCCAATCAAAGATATGACTAAGACCAAAGAACAGCGGGCGCAGGAATGTGTGCATTTCTTAGGCTTGGCACGATGTGGTAATCGTCAACATTTACAAGGAGCAGTTGTGGGGCGATGCGCGCTGTATTGCGGCTATGAAAATTGCCCCGACTTCACCCCTAAAAACGATAAAGATGACAATCAGACTGACAACGCCCGAGGCGTTTGACCGCCTCATAGACTTCCTCGAAAAGGAACGTGACCTTGTTTTCCCTGACATGTTCAGAGGCTTCAAGAAAACATACCGTGACTACTTCATAGAACTTGTCAAAGAGCAAATGGCTATAGACACGGTATTCCTCCATATAGATTGGAAGTACAATGCGCAGACAAATCGGGTAGAAGCCAGTGCGTATTACAGCGGCTATTCAGAAGTGCAGACAGACGAGGAATATCTGTCTGAAGAAACTAAAATTGAAAGAGATGGAAAATGATTATTGCAGTTATGAGCTGAGTCTCGCATTGAAAGCTGCCGGCTTCAATTATCCCTGCTATTTCTACTACACACGCGAGGACGCCTCCGATGAGCATGTGTGGTCTACAACCTCAGAAGAAGCACCTGTGGATTACAATCGGAGTATCTACGCCGGATGTTCTATGCCATTATTGAGCCAAGCCCAGAAATGGCTACGAGAGGTCAAGCACATCAGCGTGCGTGTCAGCTATATCGCCTACCATAAAGTGTGGTTTGCTGACTGGCTCAATCTTGAGACCGGAGAGTTTGACGATACTGATGCCAACTTTGACTCTTATGAGGAAGCATTGGCAGATGGCATTGCTGTTGCTTTGCAACTACTTGACAACTAAACAGAAATCAAAAAAACATGAAACTCGGATCTCACAATTCATTTACCTACCTTCCACCAAAACACTGGTGGATGTACCCCTTCATCCCAATTGCACGGTGTCAGAGCAAGTCAATCATTGACCAATACAAGCTCGGTGCCCGCTGGTTTGACCTGCGCATCAGATACGACAAGCACGACCGTCTTATCGTAGCACATGGATTGATGGTATATAAAGCTGATGTGGGAACAGTATGCCTGATGCTCCACTATCTGAACATAGAGGCTCACCATTTTGCCCAAGAACCCATTTATATCCGTGTGCTGTATGAAATGCCAAGTAAAGACAAGTCACGCAAAGCCAAAGATCACGAGCTTCAATTCATAGGCTTTTGCAGCTTCATACAGAATAAGTTCCAGCATCTGACCTTTATCGGAGGTCAACGCAAATATGACTGGAAGCCTCTTCACAACTTCAACACCCAGCCACCCCAATCTATAGACATGTACTCATCCTGTACATGGCGAAAATGGGACGACTGGCTCCCGTGGTTATATGCAAAAATCATGAACAATCGCAACTGGAAACGATTCAAGGCAATCAACCCGGAAGCATTCATGCTTACTGACTTTATCGACAGCATAAAACAGTAAAACCGAGATGAATAAACTCCGAGCTATATGGCGAATCATCATCGCCGATAAGATCGCTGTCTTTACATGGCGAGAGGCCGCTCCTGATCCTGAGTGGCTAACCGTACCGACTTTCAGTTGGCTATTTTCAAACAACTGGAATGTCGTTGACTTAGATTATGTCAGGCGAAAGGTTGAAGAAATAATCAAACACAAAAATGAAAATGACAAAACCAGCTCAGAATCCGAAGGAGTGCCGACATTACGCAAGTGGGGTGTGCGACCGTAGCAAAAGATGTTATAGGCCGTGTGTCCTAAAATGTGGGGTTCGTTGTCTCAATTTTACTCCTATAATCAATTAAATATGAAAGCGATAATCATATATTCAGGCAAAGGCGGCGTCGGTAAGACAACTACCACTGCAAACATTGCCCGGCTGCTGGCTGAACAAGGTAAACGGGTATTCATCATTGATGCTGACATCAATACACCCTCAATGAATACTGAGTTTGAAAGTGAACATCCCCACGACAATATCTGGGTACACTCTTCAGGAAATATGTTTAGTGATTTCATATATCTTGAAAAGGCCATGATTCGTAAATATCTGGAAGATGCCAAGAAAAAGCTGTCGTCTATATCGCCTGACTATGTATTGGTTGACACCCCTCCGAGTGTGACCAATGTTCATATTGAAATCTTAAAACGATTAAAAGTGAGTTATGTACTTTTTGTGACACAACCCACGAAATTGAGCACACAAGATGTGGTGCGAACAATGGATTTCTTTCGCAAACAATGTTCAGGACTCGCACAATGTGGCATAGTTGAGAATATGTGCTACGATACGGATATTAGAGAGTATCCCATTCCGGTCATAGCGCAAATCCCAATGCAAGATCAAATGGATACGTCCAATCTTTTGAAAAATGCGAAAAGTGAATTTCAGAAGATTCTTGATGAAATCGAAAAAAGTGAGAATGTCATAATTGAAGAATATTCGACCGCAAATGGTTATGATGAAACTTTTGACATCAAATGCTTCAATTGTAGCAAAAAGAACTACTCAGTTGAATGTGAACTGACTTATGATGATGGCTCCGGTAAAACCCTGTTCTTAAAGCAACCTAAATTCTTATCACTCAGAAGCTGGGGTGAAATGAGAGAGTTCATTTTCGATTGGAGTGAACAAATGCCCAACACGCATTATGATCAGCGTATAGCCAATTGTGATACAGAGCGAATTAAGCGTATGCTCGACGCTTTCAATGGCGATGAAAACGCATACTTTATGGTGATAAATGCGCCAAACACAGCAACACAGCTAATCCCAGGTGAAATAGGGCTTTGCTCCTTACTAATTGGTGAAAAAGGATATTTTGAAATCCCAAGAGTCTCCTATACAACAAGTAAAGGTTCGGTTGTCTTGTTTCCTGATGAGATTATGTCCGCTGATATGAATTTGATTCATTCCATGCTTCAAGATGGCTATCATCTTTTATCAGACGGAAGATATATGCCTCCAAAAGAAACCGTACAAGAAATGGCCGATACATTTGGCGCCAGAATCGGATTACTGAATGGCTGGGAGCAAGTATATGATGAATGGCTTAACTCTTAATAAATCGAACTATGACAAAGAATGACAAAATAGCTTGGCTCATTCAACACGCTCCAGGTCCATACGCCAGAGCAAGAGCTGAGGCCATGAATGAGCTGGATGACATGACGCCAATATTCTGCTTTTGCGGAGCATTGGCAACCGGCCTCCATACGTCGCACTGTAAGAAATTTCAGGAGCGATTGAAGACGAAAATAATCAGTAAACTCAACGGTATGTTGCCTAAACAATAAAATGGATAATTTTCAATTTCCGCAATATGTAAGTGGCGGTTTGTATTTAGCTGTAATACGTGGTAACACAGCGGTATATCAAAGACCACGACTAACTGGAAACTGGAACTTAGAAGCTCAACATATCAATAATCAGATTGTGTGTACGGACTGTCTTGGAGCGCATCTGATTGGGCGTGTTCTAACTCCAATAACAGTAGAGGAGTTCTTGGAAGATAATGGCCGAGGCCAATATACTTTAGAAAACCTGCTTTATAAACCCCAATAATAAAAGTCTTATGGGAATCAAGCAATGCAATCGCAATCCGTTCTTTCTGGCAGATTTTGCCTATGATGGCGTGTTTTCTGACGGAGAGGAGTTTTGTCTTCGTATCCCTGAAAAGGATGTGGTACCATTCGCTAAAGCTCTTCTAAAGGCGTATGCCGACGATATGAATGGAGATGTGGTGGTAACGATACCTCATATCACATACATTGACGGAAGACCGGTATTTGTAGATGGTAAAGTTGAACGAATCAATTAAAATGAATAATGGGCACGAAGTTAGATTTCCCCGGAGGTGGGTATATAATCGTGAATGATCCAGCAGAGGTGCCGGGAATGATAAAATTCATACACGACATCAACCAAAGAAACGCTGAGTTTCATCATCAACTAATGGAGATGGGCGTAAAAGCCTATCGCTGCAATGATGGGTGGGTCGATAGAAAGAACCATATCGTTACTTTCTTTGATGATGAACGTGAGCATGGATGGTATTGGGGAAATATGAATCTCATCCAAAGCGATAAAATATTTCTGGGTAATCCGTCTGATGGTGGTCAGTTCGCTATAGTTGATGGAGTTGCCGAAAAAAGACCTTGGTGTACCAAGTATCATTACCATCTCATTGATGAATACATCAGATATGATGAGCCTAAGCGGAAATCGTTGTGGTCAAGAATCTGTGGCTTCGTTGCAAAATTATTATAACATGAGACGTCGAGCTAAAGTAAAAGCAAATGGCTGGATAATTGAGGTTCGGCCAAGTATGGACTGCGCAGGCAGAACGGTATGGGTTGAGGATCTTACTGAGACCGAATACTATCCAGAAGAATTAGAATTTTTCCCAATTAAGCCGGACGTAATCAATCCTTTCCCTCCTATGGAAATGTTTGATATATTAACTCCTATGGAAATGTCTTACGATCCTCAAAGCATGACTGCAAGGTTTGTTCAGGATATGAACATACGTGTAACTAAAGAAGTTGTTGAACAGGCTCTTAAAATTGCTACAAATAAGCAATTACGAGATGAGCTTCAACGCCGCGCCAACGTGCGAAAAGCACTAAAGGACAAAGAATTACGGTGCCGCAATTGCAAGCACTGTATTCAGGGCTACACCACCCGACGGGCCGCATCAAGAGGATATAAAACATCCGTATGTGAATTGAAGCCCAAAGATAAGGAATGGCGTGGATGCTTCTATTCCACACTACATTCCCGTAAGGCTTGTGATATGTTTGAAAAGAAATAGCCTTGGGCGGCTTTGTAAAACCCATTGAATTATATGCACCAATACATCAGAACTCAGGTTATTAAGGTAGAGCCTATGACCTACAGACAAGCCTATGAAAATGGGCTTATCCCCGAAAACTCATATGTCAACGAATACGATGAGACATTAGGGTATCTCCTCGTTCACATGGATGGCTTCAAAAATTGGAAACCCAAAGACGTGTTTGATCAAGAATATGAAGCCGTCGAGGGGATGACATTCGGGCTGGCAATCAAAGCTCTCAAAGCCGGCCACAAAGTAGCACGCAAAGGCTGGAACGGCAAGGGTATGTTCCTTTGGCTCAAACCCGCTGCAACAGTCAAAGCCGAATGGTGCAAAGACCCGATGCTGAAGGGTCTCGCAGAAGCCAACGGCGGTGAGATCGAAGCTCTCGGCACCATCTGCATGTTCACTGCCCAGAAGCAAATCCTTTCCGGCTGGCTGGCATCACAGACCGATATGCTGTCAGAGGACTGGATGATTGTTGACGGAGCAACAAATTGATAAACCAATCGCATTTCTGCTGCCTTACATTCGCCTGTTTGTAAGGCAGCAGAATAAAATTTTTCACAACAATGAAAGAAAATACCTCCAAACTCTACATTATCGACGAGGCAACCAATCAGGCAAAGGAGCTCAACGTATGCTCCGGTTCATTCACTCCCATGCTTGAAAGGGTTCTTGACGAACCGATCTCTGTCAGCAATTCCTATAAATTTGAGTGCAGTTTTAAAGATTCGTCGATGGCATCAGGTATTAAAGACTTGGTTGACAACATTCCGGGCTATAAGACAGCAAAGAGGCTGGCCGATGAACTGAATGACCTGATTGAGGAATACCATGCGCCCGGCACCCCAAGAAGTGAACGCCGGGCCATCAAACGTGAGTTCGACAAGGTGTTTAGAATATTTCGCAAACACTGCTATGCCTACAACATAGACTTCGGATTTGAACGGCCACAGAATTGATATGGGGTAGCCGTTAATTGGCCACCCCATACCTTTTAGAATTTCATTGCTGCCAGCACTTTGTTGCGGCTGGCCGCATCGCCTTGATTGTTGTAGTAGACTTTCTCACAGTTGTCTACACTCGTTCCCATCATATTAGCCACATAGATTACCGGCACCCCTCTACTGATGTAGTGGGTTATAGCTGTGTGCCGGAATGTATAAGTGTGAAGCGGGAATGAGCAGCCGATTGCTTTTCCCACTTTCTTCAGCCAAAAATTCAGTTTCCCTATAAAGTGTTTTATATCACCATTGTTGGTAGTCTGTGTCTCCAGCTTCTCCTTATTCCGTATCGGGAATATATAGCCGTCTTTTGAGAGGTGGCGCCATCTAAGCATGATGCGGTCCAGTTCCTCATTGATTGGAACCGTGCAAGGCACAGCCTGCTTCTCAGAAATCTTTCTGCGCTTGAATACAAAGTGGCTTATCCCACCGATGCGCTGGATGTCGGAATATTGCAACGCAACGGCATCGCAGACAGACTGACCCGTGTAGAGGATAAACAGGCAGAAATCTCTGTACAGCTCATTCAGAGGTGAGCTGGAGACTTCATCAAGATTGAGACTCGCAAACGCCTTACATTGCTCCTCCGTGAGTGTGTTGAACTTGTGGATGCTGCCCTTGGGCTTCTTCCACCAGTTGCAGTTTTTGAAATCCTCAAAGTTAAGGTAGCCGGCCTTTTCAGCCTTCATCACGATTGAGTGAAGGATGGTGGATACATAGTTCTTTCCCTTGCCCTTTCTGGAGCGTTCTATCCAATCGAATAGGCTATCCACGAAACCTGGGGTGATTTCCGTTATGAGCAGTTTCTCATACTTCAGCTTCTTGGCCTTGCAGAAATCCCGGAGTCTGCGCTCACATTTTTCATAAGCCTCGAAACTACCCTTCTTTGTCCCGTCAGGATGTTTTCGCTTGTTCAATTCATCCACTATTGTCTGGATGAAATGAGATACTGTAGGATTCTTGGCGACTTCCTCCTTTGCGCTCTCCATAGCGGCAATCATGCCGAATACGCTGCCGTTCCAGTTTATCGCCATCTGGTCGTACTTCTGGCGGAACTGCACGAGAATAGTGTTGTTCTCATCGCTGAAGGGGCAGCTGGGTATGAACAGCTGCTTCTGCTGATTCCAGTGACGGCGCTGAATGTTCCCCTTCAGCAACTTTGTCACATTGATGAACTTAGTCTCGCCATCCTGATAGAGACGGAGCCTCAGCTGGAAGCCTTTGGTCCCGAATCGCTGGTAGTTGATTGTGATCATCGAGATACATTGCTTTTAATCAGTTATTAATAGTCCACATCTGTCTGTCACAAATCGTGTACTTCACTAACTGATATGAGCCTCTACACTGCTCAGGACACCCTCGGTGTACAGGGGTGTACATCTCCTTTGGGCGGCTTAACCCTCGGATAATCAACTAAATAGAATGAAAGCAGTTTGGCCTTGGTGTACAGGCTAAACTGCTTTCATCATCTAAGCGGAAAGAGAGGGATTCGAACCCCCGGTACGTAAAACGCACAACGGTTTTCGAGACCGCCCCGATCGACCACTCCGGCATCTTTCCAAAGGTCGTTTTTGAATAGCGGTACAAAATTAATGCTTTTTTATGAATGCACCAAATTTTCCTCCTCCTTTTTTCATCTTATTTTTCGAATCCGCCTTCCGAACTATCCCACATATTAACCTAAGATAATTAAGTAACAATGTCTTACAAAACACCTCTCATCATCTTATAATAAAACATGGCAGATAGCGAAGAATACCATTCAAAAGATTTTTTCTCTTCATTAAGACCCCTATATCTGTTTTGGTATGTAATTTGTTGTAGGATTATGGGGTGATGGGGGATTTTATCAGTTTTTTGTTATGGATAAACTTCATGAAGTGCCTGTGCTTCTGCTCACAGGGTATCTCGGCAGCGGCAAGACCACGCTGCTCAACCGTATTCTGAACAATCGTCGCGGCATCCGTTTTGCCGTTATCGTCAATGATATAGGCGAGGTCAATATCGACGCTGACCTGATAGCCAAGGGTGGCGTCGTCGGCCAGAATGACGACAGCCTCGTTCCTCTCCAGAACGGCTGCATCTGCTGCACACTGAAGATGGACCTCGTTCAGCAATTGTCAGACCTTGCCAACAGCGGCAATTTCGATTATATAGTAATCGAGGCAAGCGGCATCTGCGAACCCGAGCCTATCGCACAGACCATATGCTCCATGCCTAACATGGGTGAGGAGTTCAACCGCACGGCCACCGTGCGCCTCGACTGCATCACTACAGTTGTCGACGCGCTCCGACTCCGCGACGAGTTTGCGGGCGGCGATTCACTTACTCGCAAGAATATCGACGAGGAGGATATAGAGAATCTTATCATCCAACAGATTGAGTTCTGCGACATCATCTTGCTCAACAAGACCGACGAGGTTACCGCCGACGAACTCAGGCATATCCGTCAGGTGGTTCGCGCACTGCAGCCAACTGCGGAGATTATCGAGTGCTCGTTCTGCGACGTGGACTTCGACAGAATACTCGACACTCACAAGTTCGACTTCGAGAAGGTTGCCACATCAGCGACATGGGTAAAGGAGATAGAGAAACCTCTGAGCGAAATCGAGGAGGAAGAACATCATCATGAGCATGAACACCACCACGAGCATGCGCATGATGAACATAAACATCACGAGCATGAGCATCATCATGACCATGACGAGGAACATGAGGACCACTCGCACTGCGACCATGAGCATGGCGTATGCCACTGTCATCACCACCATCACCACGATGAGGGTGAGGCCGAGGAATATGGAATCGGCACATTCGTCTACTTTGCACGCAAGCCATTCTCGCTCAACAAGTTCGACTGGATGTGCATGAAAAACTGGCCCAAGAGCGTGATCAGATGCAAGGGCGTATGCTATTTCAAGGAGAATCCGGACATGTCATATCTATTCGAGCAGGCCGGCACGCAGAAGCGTCTTATCGAGGCCGGCAAGTGGTATGCCACCGCCCCCGAGGAAGATCTTGAGATTCTATTGGCCCAGGACCCGGGACTCATACGCGACTGGGACCCTGAGTATGGCGACCGCATGCAGAAATTAGTGTTCATCGGCCAGAAGATGGACCGCGAGGCCATCACGGCACTTCTCGACGATTGCTTCGCCGAGTAAGGCTTATCCCTCCTCTCCCACCGGATATTCAGAAAGACTCTTATCAGGCGCCATGCCGACCATCGCGGGGTCTACCCCACGCCTCGGCCTGGCACTCGCACCGAGTTCAACGAGTTTGCGGCAAGTCTGCGGAATGCTCGCGCCTGAATCCTTAAGTTTGCCGAGAGCGCCGTCATAGGCGCTCTTGGCGTCTTCGAGCTGTTTGCCGACCTTAGTGAACTTCTCCATGAACATCGACACGCGGTCAAGCATCTCATTGGCAAGCGCAAACACCTTCTCATGGTTCTCGGCCTGTGCTATCTGCCGCCATGTCATGTTGATGATCCGTAGCGCGGCATAGAGGGTCTGCTCGTCGGCGATGTATACCCCCCTCTCCATCGCCTTGCGCCAGAGGTCGGGCTTGGCTGTTACTGCTGCATATAGTGCCGCAGTGTTGGGCACGAACATTATGACATAGTCAATCTTCTCTTTCTCGGGCTTGATATACTTGTCATAACGCTTTCTTACCAGTTCGTTGACGTGGTTCTCAACGCTCGCCACATGGTCTTTCAACGCCTTCGAGCGCAATTCCTCGGTCTCGGCGTTCATATAGTCCAGATATGCCGACAGCGACACCTTGGCGTCAATCACAACATCTCGCCGGTTGTCAAGGTGCAGAATCACGTCAGGCTTGAGCACCTTTCCGTCATCACCCTTGACCGGAAGACCCGAGGCATCATGAAGCACCACCTGGGTGTCGAAATGCACGGTCTCGCGGAGTCCCTGCGACTCGAGCAATTCGGTAAGCACTGTCTCACCCCAGTCACCCTGAATGCGGCCTCCGCCGCACAATGCGTCGGCAAGGCGGTCGGCACTCTTGCGCGCAGCGTCACTGTGCTCGAGCACAAGCCTGATGTTGGAATTGAGGGTGCCTCCAAACTCCGTATGCCGCAACGTGTTCTCCCTGACAGCCTCATTCATACGCTTGATGGTCTCATTAAGCGGCTCAAGCAACTGCGCGACACCCTTGCGGCTTGACGCCTCAAACTCATTCTGGCGGCTTTTCAGCATCTCAGCGGTGACAGACTCCATCTCCGCCTTCATGCGCCTTACAGTCTCGTCAAAGCGCTGCTGCATTGCCTGCAGCGACTCACGCTCATGACTCTTCTGCAGAGCCATTGACTCCGCATATACGCGCTGCCGATCAGCAAGGTGCGCTTCATACGACCTGCGCTGCTCGGCAAGACGCAGTTCATGCGACCTCTGCTGATCCTCAAGACGCGATTTCAGCACCGCGACCTGCGATTCTATCTTACTGAATTTAATTTTCCCGGCAAAAAAACCGAGAAGGACTCCGATGGCGAGTCCCACGACGGCAATCAATATCTCCATACCATGTGAAACGATTTTTAACTCGATTTGGTATGATTTTTGTAATATTGTACGTTTTTAGAAGTAAGCGGACGACATGTCGGCAATTCCAAGAGGAATGATGCCACGTCGCTTGCCTGTATTTTGACATGAAAGAGAAAAACAGCACTGTGACAAATATAAAGGACCGGCCCGACACCGGGCGTACGATAAGCGTCAAGGGGGCCCGTGTCAACAATCTTAAGAACATCGACATAGACCTGCCTCTCGGCAGATTTATAGTAGTGACGGGCGTCAGCGGCTCCGGCAAGTCGAGCCTCGCGTTCGACACCCTTTACGCTGAGGGTCAGCGCCGCTATGTCGAGAGCCTGTCGGCCTATGCCCGCCAGTTTCTCGGCAGAATGTCGAAGCCTGAATGTGACTACATAAAGGGACTGCCCCCGGCAATCGCCGTAGAGCAGAAGGTGAATACCCGCAACCCGCGAAGCACTGTCGGCACAGCTACCGAGATTTACGACTACCTTCGCATGCTCTACGCCCGCATCGGCCACACATATTCGCCTGTGACTGGCGAGGAGGTGCGCAAGCACGGCATCGAGGATATAGTGAAGACTGTATTGTCATATCCCGAGGGCACGAGGGTCGCAGTGCTCACCCACCTGCGCATGCCGGCGGACCGCACGCCCGCGCAACAACTCGAGATACTCCAGAAACAAGGTTACTCAAGACTGGAACGCGACGGAGAGTTCATCATGATATCTGACCTGATAGCACAGGGTGGCGAAGACCCCGACACCGACCATTGCCGCCTGCTGATAGACCGGCTGGCCGTCTCAAACGACAAAGACGAGATTTCACGACTTACAGACTCAATAGAGACCGCATACTATGAAGGCCGCGACGAGGCCATTATCAAGGTATGGGGCAAAGACGGCGTGCATGAACACTGTTTCTCGCGTAAGTTCTCGGCCGACGGAATGGAGTTCCGCGAGCCGAGCGACCTGATGTTCAACTTCAACAATCCCTATGGCGCTTGCCCGACCTGCGAGGGTTTCGGCAAGGTACTCGGAGTGAGCGAGGAACTCGTGATACCCAACAAGACCCTTTCGGTCTATCAGAATGCCGTGAAATGCTGGAGCGGAGAGAAGATGAGCGAATGGAAAAAACGGCTGATACACCTCGCGCCCCGTTTCAACTTCCCTGTACACACACCCTATAACGAACTGACCGAGTCGCAGAAGGATTTTCTGTGGCACGGCAACACCCACTGGGAGGGAATCGACGGATTTTTCCGCTGGCTCGACACCCGTCTCGACAAGATGCAATACCGCGTGCTCAAGGCCCGCTACCGGGGGAAGACAACTTGTCCCGACTGCCGTGGCTCGCGCCTTCGCCCCGATGTCGAGTATGTCAAGATCGGTGGTAAATCAATAACCGAACTGGTGCGCATGCCTGTCAGCACTTTGGCCGAGTTTTTCGGCAACCTGCGTCTCAGCGAGACTGACGAGCGCATCGGCGCACGTCTTCTCACCGAGATCCGCCAGCGTCTCGGGTTCCTCAACGAGGTCGGGCTATCCTACCTCACTCTCGACCGACTCTCTTCGACCCTGTCGGGCGGCGAGAGCCAGCGCATCAACCTGGCGACATCGCTCGGAAGCTCGCTGGTCGGTTCACTCTACATTCTCGACGAGCCGAGCATCGGCCTCCACTCCCGCGACACCGAGAAACTGATCAAAGTGCTACGGAGACTTCAACAGATAGGTAACACAGTAGTAGTTGTGGAGCATGACGAGGACATCATGCTCGCTGCCGACGAGATTGTCGACATAGGCAAGGATGCAGGGCGCAACGGTGGCAAGGTTGTGCTCGAGGGCCATCTCAAGGATATACTCGAAGACGGAAAACACCACGACTCATACACGGTGGAATATCTTCGCGGCGAACGAAAAATAGAGGTTCCGAAGCGCCGCAGGGCATGGAAAAAATGCGTAGAGGTGGTTGGCGCGGCCGAGAACAACCTCAAGAACGTCAACGTCAAGTTTCCGCTCGGCGTCATGACGGTGGTCAGCGGTGTCAGCGGTTCCGGAAAGTCCACACTTGTCAAGGAGATACTATACAAGTCGCTGATGCGCGAACTCGGGGAGCCGGTAGGCGCGCCCGGCACACACCGCGAGCTGCGCGGAGATATACGCGACATCAAGGCAGTCGAGTTTGTTGACCAGAATCCCATCGGGACATCATCGCGGAGTAACCCGGCCACATACCTCAAGGCATACGACGAGATTCGAAAACTCTTCTCCGACCAGCAGCTGTCAAAGCAGATGGGCTTCACTCCGGCATATTTCTCGTTCAATACCGACGGCGGACGCTGCGAGGAGTGCAAGGGTGAGGGCACTATTACCATTCCCATGCAGTTCATGGCTGACATCGAGGTGGAATGTGAGTCCTGCCACGGCAAGCGGTTCAAGCAGGAGGTGCTCGATGTGGAGTATCGCGGCAAGAACATCTACGATTTCCTCGACATGACCGTCAACCAGGCCATAGAGTTTCTCTCGGAGACGCCCGGATCTCAGGAGAAGAAGATTATCGCACGACTGAAGCCTCTGCAGGATGTTGGTCTCGGCTATATCAAGCTCGGCCAGTCATCGTCGACACTCTCGGGCGGCGAGAACCAGCGCGTTAAACTCGCCTACTTCATAGCCCAGGAAAAACAGACCGGCACACTGTTCATTTTCGACGAACCTACCACCGGACTTCACTTCCACGATATATCCGTGCTCCTGAAGTCACTCAACGGACTGGTGGATAAAGGAAACACTGTGCTGATCATCGAGCACAACATGGATATCATCAAGTCGGCAGACTGGGTGATTGACGTCGGACCCGAGGGTGGTGAGGCCGGAGGCCGTATCGTCGCCGAGGGCACCCCGGAACAGATAGCTGCCAACCCGGACTCCTATACCGGCAAATTCCTGACCGATAAACTTGACCATAAGTAACCGGAGGCGTTGTTGAACCGAAAATATATATCTTATGAGAATACTTGCTTATGGATTCCTATCTGCGATAGCGCTGATATGCGCATTTTCGTGTACTCAAAAGAAGGATACAAGTCTTGCCGACGCCGCACGCGCCCTGTATGAAAAGAGTGTGGCGCTCAGCAACTTGTACACTGACAGCATGAAGAACGCAAAAGATTCCGCAACAGTGCTCAGGCTGTCAGAGGAATTCGAGGAAGCGCTCACCAACCTCAACTTTGAGTATCCGGCAGATGCCGACATAGAGATGTCGGAGGGTGAAAACGACACGCTGGCTAACCTGAACCTGCGTTTCGCACATCTGCGCGACTCACTGCTCTACCGAATCGCGCATCCATTAGTACTCGCTGCCGACAGTGTGGCCTCAGACTCCACAGCGGTCCCGGCTGACAATGCCGATATGGACGCACAAGCTACTTCGAGGAAGGCCGGCGCCCGGGGGCAATGACATTCATCTCGCAGTTACGGCAGTCAAACTCAAGTCTGAACTCATGCGGGCCCGTCGTCATGGTCAAGGGTCCGGCATAACGTTCCCGGCGTCGTGCGTCAACACCCTTGTCGCAAAGACAGCAACCCAACTCGCGACGCACACAATAACGCGTCGTCATCACCACTGTATCATCATCCTGACGTCTCACCTCAAGGGCGTCAGGAATTTTTTTCACACCATGCTCGTCATAAAACCTACGGGCAAGTGAGTTTGCCACATTGTCGCGAGGGTCAAGCTCATGCGCAGGATAATTGACATCATGCTCGCTGCGCCTGTAGTCATAGCGATAGGTTGCATTATTTGCCTTGTCAAGAGCCTCCATGAGCCGACGCCGCAGCGCGGTGAGTTGCGATGCGGGTATGAAAGTCCCCGCAGCCAGCCGGTTCTCGAAATTGCCAAGTCTGTAGCAAGTGCCACCAAGTTTGGCGAACACAGGTCTTGGATCCATTGGCTTACGAGCCTCGGACTTTTCACATTCGAGAGGAATACATACCGAGACACCGCGCTCGTCACTGGCTGTGACTCCGCTCTCATCAATCGCGATGTCTACACGAAGAGCGCGTGCGGCGGTATCGTGGGCCATCATGTTCTGCCACTGCCGGTCGAGCGTGCGGTGAATCACCGCGCCCTTAGGAAGGACAAACTGCCGTGACCCAATTATCCTCATTCCCTCAACACGGTTGACACCTACACCCTCGTATTCACCAGCCGCATTAAAAAAACTGATGCCGTCGCCATTATTGAGTTGCCGGGGAGAATCTATCACCTCACCCATAGACTTTGGTGTCCGAAGGGAGGCCATCTCCACCTTGCGCCGCCCGTCAAGAAAATATTCTGTGAATCCACGGTTGAAACTCTTGCTGAGATCAGGAGTGAACATAATCTCAGACGTGCCAAATGAGGAACGGACATACTCGCCGGGATACTCCGCAATCACACGGTCAATGGCTGCCCGGTAAGCTGCCGTGACATTCTTTACATAGTCGGCATCCTTAAGACGACCCTCTATCTTGAATGACGAGACACCAGCCTTGATAAGCCGCTCAATAGAACGCAAGGCATTGAAGTCACGCAATGAGAGAAGGTAACGGTCCTTTTCGACAACCTCTCCCCTCCCGTTGCGAAGTGTGTACGGCATGCGGCACATCTGCGCGCATTCCCCCCGGTTGGCCGAGCGTCCGAGCGCAGTCTGGCTCGCTCCACATCTGCCGGAATAACTCACGCAGAGCGCACCATGCACAAAACATTCCACCGGCACTGAGACACTCCCGCATATACGCCGGATCTCATCGACCGAGAGCTCGCGGGCAAGGACAATCTGTGAGAAACCGACTTTATCGAGAAATCGGGCCTTCCCTAGCGTGCGTGTATCACACTGTGTGCTGGCATGCAACGCTATCGGCGGGATATTCATGCGCAACAGCGACATATCCTGCACTATAAGGGCGTCTACCCCGGCCTCATAGAGGTCACGGCAAAGCCGCTCGACCACGGGAATCTCATTCTCGTAGACAAGAGTATTGACAGTGATATATACACGTGCACGGAAACGGTGGGCAAACTCCACAACCTCACGTATATCCTCAATGCTGTTGGAGGCTTTTTTTCGGGCGCCATGAATTGGTCCGCCCATATATACGGCGTCAGCCCCGTGCAGTATGGCCTGAATTGCAACATTCTTGTCGGCAGCAGGGGAAAGGAGCTCAAGTTTGCGTGGCTGACACATAAGTTATTTCTTGAACATTCTGTCTATGGCGCGTCTGTCCTCGCGCTCGCGAATCGACTGGCGCTTGTCATACTGTTTCTTTCCCCTTCCGACCCCGATCATCATCTTGGCGAGTCCCCGCTCATTGATGAACACCTTGAGCGGGACAATGGTATAGCCGGGGTCCTCGGCTGCCTTGGCTATCTTCTGGATCTCCTTGCGGTTGAGAAGCAGCTTTCTGTCACGGCGCGCCACATGATTGTTGTAAGAGCCGTAGAAATACTCTGAGATGTTCATCCCCTTGACCCATACCTCGCCATTCTCCACGAGGCAATAGGTATCGACAAGCGATGCCTTGCCGTCGCGAATGGACTTTATCTCAGTGCCGGTAAGCACGATACCCGCCACATATGTGTCGGTGATCTCGTAATCAAACCGTGCACGTTTGTTCTTAATATTTACCTCGTTGGCTTTCATATTTTTATGATTTGTGCAAGCCTAAACTGATAAAATAGGTTGATAAA
>WGUO01000039.1 GCA_014867205.1 Muribaculaceae bacterium
CGAGTTTATCAACCTATTTTATCAGTTTAGGCTTGCACAAATCATAAAAATATGGGAGGAGGCAGAGCGGTTTGTCTTGTGTGATTCCTCTTGGCTCCTGATTATGAACAACGAGAACCAGAATACTGAATATAAACGCATATGGAAAGACGAATACCTGAAGTGGGTATCCGGCTTCGCTAATGCGCAAGGTAGAAAGATTTACATTGGCATCGACGATGACATGACTGTTGTCGGTGTTAATCATCTTAAGAGGCAGTTGGAGGATATACCTAACAAGATTATCAGCAACACCGGGGTATTCCCGGAGACCAACCATCTTGAGATTGACGGCAAGGATGTCATTGAGATTGTGATTGAACCTTGCGGGATGCGAACAGAGCTCAAATAGGAACTGCACAAGAGAAACCGGACACTCACAAAGGTTCAGAGAAAGGTTCAGAGAAAGGTTCAGAGAAAGGTTCAGAGAAAGGTTCAGAGAAAACGCGCGACAGGATAGTTCGTGAAATGAAAGAGAATCCTTTAGTTACCATTAATGAACTTGCTACAATACTCTCCGTATCAGACCGAGCCGTTTCTAAACATATCAAGAAATTGCAGGAAGAAGGTAAAATAAGGCGTGTAGGAGCTGATCGAGGTGGCGCATGGGAGGTGTTGAATCCTTAGTAGCAACCTGCATTTTCTGCATTATTCGCATTTGGATTATTGGCTGGTCATATTCATATTTTCAGAGCCAGTTTGTAACCAATTCCGCGGACATTCAGGAGTTCGAGGCTTGTTGACTTAGACAGATATTTGCGCAATTTGTAGATGAAACCGTGCAGGCGGTTAAGATTATTGTAGTCATCATTCTGCCAGATGCGATACATCAGAGTCTTTGCTTCGACCACTTCATTGGGGTGTCGGAACAGTTCATCAATAATCACGGCTTCCGTGTGTGTCAACTCGATTGTGTCAGAACCTATCGCAAGGCGCTGAGAAGCAAAATCAAGTGAACAGTCACCTATGATAAGATTGGAGTCTTCTGTCACTCCTTGCTGATTCCGTTTTAACAGTGCCTTTATGCGCACCACAAGTTCGAGAATCTGAAATGGCTTACGAATGTAGTCGTTTGCACCAAGTTCAAAACCCTTTACAACATCATCAAGAGCCGTTCTCGCTGTCAGGAAAAGTACGGGTACGGCTGGCGATGTTAGGCGTATTATCCTGACCATCTCGAATCCGTCCATTCTCGGCATCATCACATCGGCAACAATTATATCCGGATTGGTATCCTTGAACATTTTAAGCCCGGACTCTCCATTGGACGCACATATTACATCAAACCCCTCACGAGTCAGCGCATCCTGAACGATGAATGAAAGGGTTGAGTCGTCCTCAACCAACAAAATCTTATCTTTTCCCATTGCCATTAAATCTTATTGTAAACATTGTGCCTTGATCGGGTTTACTTGCCACGTCAATATCCCAGCCCATCAACTCGGTGATCTGTTTCACATAGAAAAGTCCCAAGCCATAGCCTCCGACTTCATAACGGTTGCCCGAAGTCACCCGATAGAATTTATCGAATATAAAAGGAAGATTCTCTTTGTCTATACCGACACCATTGTCAGTTATCCTTATCGAGTGTGCATCAGCCTTGATTATAATGTGTACCGAGTCTCCAGAGTATTTCAAAGCATTGCCTATCAGATTAGACAGAATATTGCCAAGGTGCAATGAGTCTGCCTGAATTGAAAGATTATCCGGAATACCAATATCTATCTTAACGGGCTTAGCGGCTTTTAACTCCATCATCCCGGAAATATCCTCTACAATCGGTTTTAACGCTACCTCCTCGATGTTGAGTTTTATTGTCTTGAACCTCTCCATACTCATTGAGAGAATGTTCTCAATCATTCCTGACAGATAGCTCAATCTCTGCATGATGATCCTAAGGAACTGCTTGTTTCTTGCCTCGTCGCTTTGGTCATAATAACGAAGCATGGAATCAGCTGCGGAATAGGCTACCGCAACAGGAGTTTTAAGTTCATGCGTCATATTATGGGTAAAGTCATCTTTCATCTGCTCAATAGTTCGCAACTTCCCAACCCAGTGAAGAAGATACCATATAAGGAATGACATCAATATAAGTATGGCTGCCGATGTTAAGATTATGCCCGACATCTGACGTAGAATGTGACCGTTCATCGGGCTGAAACATACTTTATAGATTGGCTGCTGACTGTCAGTCATTGCAAAATCTATTGACCATAATCCCCCATACTTATCTACCTTGTCCTCTACTGGAAGGATTGAAACTATTTCAGGATATAAGCCGGAATTGTTGAGTTCTTTCCTAAAAATACTGTCAAGCATGGCTATATTCCTTTCAGGCATCCTCGGGTCTGATTGCTCGATGACATGGAAATATTGGCTCATGGTCTGATTGAGATTGTCCAGAATGTTTGGATAATCATATTCACCGGTTGGCGTTTTCTCACCCTGAACCATAAGTGTAAGCTTGATAAATGAATCATCATCACCCTGAGAAGCCCCGTTAAACCGGGAGATTATCTCGAGAATATCAGCTCTACGGACGCACTCGCTGACGGTCTGCAAAGTCTGTTCCTTTATCGAGTTGTAAAGACTATACATATACCATATATTACCGGCAACGATAATGGCAATGGCTGTCAGACAAATGGCTGTGATAGTTCTAAAGCGTTTCATACTACAAAATTAGTGAAAATTGACGAGAAACCCACTCAAACTAAGACTAACTAAGACTAAAGGAGGTTCAACTAAGACTATTGGGTTAGTTCGCTGCTTAATTTTGCAACAGTAATTGTCGTAAGACGCTTTACTCGCAAAGAAATAAACGCCAATCTATATGAAACAGAACATTTTTATCAAATGCGCCTTTGCCATGGTCGCGGCAATACTGCTGATGGCAAGCTGCTCATCGCATAAGAGCCTTGTATTCTCGAACCGCGAATGGCATGTGAGTGATTATTACGGTCAGATAATCGATAAGGACACCACCTATCGCATGACTTTCGGGAATATTCTCATTCCTGACCCGCTGCCGATTGTCTCTTCTGCGGATTCAATAGCTAAGTATCCCGGAATGGATAAGTTTCTTTCGGACATACTGCATACAGCACATTTGGACAGTGCGGAGATTCTTTTCTACGCCCCGCATATGCTCACTATGTTCGTCAGGCCCCATGGCGTCATGCCACCACTGAGGCCGTCTTCAATAACCTCACCTATGTCTGATGCAAAACCGTACACGATGTGGGTAAACAAGGATGATATTGAAGATTGGACAAGGGATTCAACGGAGATGTATACCTATACTTATTATGATAAAGGGAAGCGGCAGCTCCTGATAGTGAACCACTATAATTATGGCGATATGCCTATAGCCCAGATTACCATATTTCAATCAAAAAATAAACTCACCTCAAAGATGGGTGTACATGACAACTTACGGCGCGCATTTTATGAGATACATGATTTAAGAATGTATATGGATGATGTGGAATTTTGGTCTCATGGCGTTGAGGCACGAAGATTAAACGCTATCTCCAACTATAAAATAGGACAGGAACAAAAACTCAGAAAGAAATGAAACGCGCATTAATAATCCTCACTATCATTCTATGCTCAATCTCATTGGCATCGGCAAGAGAGATTGAAGGCATTGTTATGGATACCGACTCAATCCCGATTGAATTTGCGAATGTTACGGCATTTGCAAATGACTCTGTCGTTGGCGGAGGTATCACCGACGCATCCGGCCTTTTCAACATAAAGGTCGGTTCTGACTGCAATAGACTCCGGGTATCATTTGTAGGGTATGATGATGTTATCCTGAACTTCATTCAACAAAATATGGGTAGAATTGTCCTGCAAAAGACATCGACCACACTTCAGGAGGTCGTTGTCAAAGCTCCGCTTATAAGACGGGAAGCAGACCGTATTGTGCTTAATGTGGCGGCAAATCCATTAAACGCCAATAAGGACGCGCAGGAATTGTTAAAGACTGCCCCCGGAGTTTGGGCAACTGATGAAAGTCTTTCTATTTACGGTCAAGGTGGGACAACGGTCTATGTAGACGATCGGAAAGTGAATATGTCAGGCAACAAACTTATGACATACCTCAAATCAATACAGTCATCCTCAATCGCAACAATCGAGATTATTCCAAAGGGAGGGGCTGAATATAGCGCGGACTCATCCGGCGGTATCATAAAGATAAATTTGAAGCGCAATCGTGTCGATGGACTCACCGGTGCAGCAGGATTGAATCTGACAGCCGGAGAATATAAACAATGGATTAACCCGTTTGTCAATCTCAGTCTGCATACCGGGAAATGGACTATCAATTTCAACGGCAATTTCAACGGGAGTCCTTCGGACAGATATACCTCATACGAGGAATCAACCAACACTCCTGTATCACAGGAAATGTTCGGTGTGTCGCGTCATAAGAAGAAAGCGATACAAGGGAATGTTTCCCTCGGAGTGTTCTATGAACCGACGGATAGTGATAAAATAGGTCTGCAATTCGATTACAGCCCTGACAGAACTCGCCATACATCAAATTCCGAAACTGAGATTTCTGGTCCGAAAATCCAAGATGGCACATTTGGAACGTATGAAAGTCAAGACCGTTTCCACAATCATAATGTTGCTTTCAACTGGTCACATACGACAGATAAGAAAGGTTCTGTGTTGAAACTGGTTTCCAATTATAATTACCAACATTCTTCAGCGACAGAAGACAACGTAATGAGATGGTCATATATTCCGAATGACTCTGTTTACAATACAGACAACCGCAATAGTTATAACATTTTCGTGACAGATTTCTCTTTCCGCAAAGTCTTCAATACGGGCTGGAATCTCAATGTCGGAACGCAATACACCTTCAATAATGTTTCTAACCGCTCGTTTCATTATTTCTTCAAGGATGAATCATGGGTGTCTGATACACGGTATGATTTTGAATCATCATATGACGAGAACATTGCAGCAGTTTATGCCACCGCCAATGGCAAAGCCGGAAGATGGAAATTCAAGGCTGGAATCCGGGGAGAATATTCCGGAACCAATGGAGGTGTGACTGCAAAAGACAGATTTGATATTTTCCCTAATGCGAATATCTCCTACAATCTTACAGAAAAGGGCGACTACACTGTGGCAGTGGGATATTACAGAAACATCCGGCGACCTTCATTCCATTCTTTGAATCCTGTTGTTCGGCAAGTTTCCGATTACACATATAGTGTCGGTAATCAAAAACTCACACCGAGTTTTACTGATGCCATCAGTCTTGATTTTGTTCTTGCCGGCAAATTCACTGTCGCCGCCGGCTATTCAATGACCGACAATCCAATCAGACAGATGTTTACATCCAATCCCGAATATCCCGAGCGATTGTATCTCACTTGGGGTAATGAGGGCAAAGACCGGAATATATTCATTCACGGGGATGGATTCATCAACATAACGAAATGGTGGAACCTGTATTCAAGTCTGACTTACATGATAACTTCACAAAAACTCACGGATACAGGGTCGTTCGACACATTCGGTTATCTTCAGTTTGTGGCAAGCACTTCATTTACATTGCCCCGGAACCTCAATCTTACTATGAGTTGTTTTTACAATTCCAAAATGAAGATTGGCAATATTACGGTATTTCCTATTCTCAATCTTAACCCTACGTTACAGAAACAATTTGGTCAGCATTGGTCTGTTTCAGTAGGCGTTGAGAACATGTTGCAAAGAAAAAGCAAAATTAGGACAGAATCTTCCGGATATAATCGTCTGACATACTCAAGAACTTATGTTACTGCAAAAATAGGCGTCACATACAAGTTCAACTCAGGCAAGAAATTCAGGGCACCGAGAATTGAGAAGAATACTGATAATTCAAGATTCAGCAAAGAATGAAAAGGTTATCAAACAGGCAGGAGCAAGTCATGGCTCTCATTTGGGAACACGGCCCGATGACTGTCAGCAGACTGATCCCACTGATAGACGGGCATTTGCACTTCAATACAATATCTACTGTCGTTCGTGAACTTGACCGAATCGGATTTCTATGCCATGACAACGAGTTCCGCCCCTTTCTGTATTATCCCAACGTTAAGAAAGATGACTATATAAAAGAACTTGTCGATTCAATCTCAAATAGATTCTTCAATGGCAACAAAGGGACTTTCGCCCAATTTATTTCCTGGAATTCTGCTCAATCGAATCGGTAATTCATTCTCTAAGTTTTAGGGAGTTGCACCGCCGTGCTTTCGTGTATCAAGTCTGAGGTCTCGAACGGAAGGCTTCAACCTTTAGTTCATCGACCGAATGGGAGATAACCTTTAGCTCATCGACCGAATGGGAGATAAATCCGACGGCTCTATCCTGAAACTGCATAACGTCATTTCATTGCGTTATTCGTTCTACGACGGCTGGAGGAACGTAAAGATACTTTTCTCCGGCGAGTGCCGCAAGATACGCGACTGCTGCATCTTCCGAGTGAACGACCTCGAAGTTTTTTGTAATAATTTGCACAGGGTTGTAACATTTGATTAATTTGTGCGTCTAATATAATAAAGCAGCCAAAGTTCTACGGAGAAAGAGGAACTTTGCGCTCAAACTAAACTTAAAGTAATGCAGTACCTTAAATACATTGTAATTATCTGTGCAGCAGCCGTTCTCAGATTACTTTCTAAGGACGATGATTTTCTAAGTACACCCTATATTATAAAATCTGTGGGCATTTTGCTTCTCATTGCTATTGGTATTGTAATGGTTGTGCGAGATGTAAAACAACGAAAATCAAATCCGGAATAAGTCAATTCATCGCCTCTTTTCGCGCATCTCATACGGTCCATAACTTTTTGGAAAACAACCACAAGTTATGGACTTTTCTTTTTCCGACCTCAACCTTCAGCTCGATGGGCGCCCCCCCATCAATTTTAACTCCGTCGAGACACTTCCGGGCTTCGAGGCCCGCGCAGCGTTCACCGTCAACTCCGCTTCCGTTTTCAAAGAAGACGTTGACATCGTGCCGAGCATCGTTGACGATACGCTCTCTTATATTCCGTGGAGCGGCGACAACATTTAGCTCACCGACCGAATGGGAGGTAATCAGATGCCGTTCGATTTGCTCGCGCTCGTCGAGAAAGACGAAACTCTAGCAACCTGCCAGTGGTTACCTCCCATTCGGTCGGTGAGCTAAAGGTTCAACGCTTCTCGTGATAGAGAAATTCGGAGACTGCCTCGAATACGTCAGCAGCATCAATATCCACGAACAGGAATATTGAACGACCCGACCCACCTTCGGCGGCTCCCACATCGGGAGTCGCCTTTGCTGTCTCGAAATAAATTAGTAATTTTGCATTGGATTATAACCAATAACATCGGATACATGAAAACTGAATATCAGAAATGTATGGACGGCGACTTCTTTACCGCCGATACAGAAATGCTTCAAATCGTATATCGTTGTAAAAGGCTTGTCAAGGAACTCAACAACACCGATATGGAGCAGGTTTCTGAACGCAACCGCCTTCTTAATGAATTGTTCGGCTCAAAGGGGGAGAACGTTCATGTTGATATAGATTTTCATTGTGAATATGGTATCAATATACATTGCGGAACCGATGTGATAATCAATATGAACTGTACATTTGTCGATAACAACCGAATTGACATAGGCAACAATGTTTTGATAGCCTCCGATGTAAAGATTTATACGGCTACCCATACAACCGATGTTGCAGGTCGCACCAATAATACAGAAAACAAAGCGGTATCAGGCTGCTTCTGCCGAACATATTCCAAGCCGGTGAGAATCGAAGATAACGTATGGATTGGAGGTGGTGCAATTATTTTGCCAGGTGTAACCATCGGCAAAAATAGTGTGATAGGCGCAGGAAGTGTCGTAACACGCTCAATTCCCGAAAATTGTATTGCCGTTGGCAACCCTTGCAAAGTTATCAAGAATATAGACAACCAATAGTGGCATCATAATTATTCTGTTCACGATTATTTACTGCTGTCAACGAGTGGAGTTTTGTGTTTTTTTTGTAATTTTGTAAAAAATCGACTATGGACTTTCTTAACTTTCTTAACTTTCGCATCCCACCATATATGGAGAGGCAGCAAATGTCTCTCGTTCTCGATGAGAAGGACAATAGGATTGTCTCCATCTTCGAAATATTAGGCGCGCATATCGAACGTCTGAAAGAACTCAGATGCTAATTGAGATATGAAGTAATAACCTGGAAACGCGCCATAATAAACTACAAATCATGTTGGATCCGGAATTTGTACAATCTTTACTATCAGACATAGAAAGTGGCCGCATTGAGCGGACGACTTCAACAACAAACACTGATAAATTGGGGAAGGGGGTCGTTCAGCAGGAGTATGGATTGTGATTGAATGACTCTTATTTTCATTTCTATCCATATGACAATACAACTCTCTTAAATTCAATTTGTTCTTATTCGCAGCCGAAATCACAGCATTAATTCAGACACGATAATAAACCCCTGAGGACACTCAAGCATAATCATATATCAATGAGTCAACAAAACTTCACACATCTGCACGTCCATTCGCAATACAGTCTTCTCGACGGAAAGGCCACCATATCCGAACTGGTCGACAAGTGCCTGGCAACCGGGATGCGCGGCATCGCGCTGACCGACCACGGCAACATGTTCGGCATCAAGGAGTTCTTCAACTATGTCGAGAAGAAGAATGGAGGGCTACCGGATGATCAGAAATTCAAGCCTATTCTCGGCTGCGAGATGTATGTGGCCCGCGAGAGCCTTCATGACAAGAAAGACCGCACCGACAACGGCTATCACCTCATAGTGCTCGCAAAGAATGAGAAGGGCTATCACAATCTGGTGAAGCTCGTAAGCAAGGCATGGACCGAGGGCTACTACTACAAGCCGCGTACCGACCGCAAGGAACTTGCCGAGCATCATGAGGGCCTGATCATCTGCTCGGCCTGTCTGGGCGGCGAGGTGCCGCAGTTTATCATGCACGACGAATTCGACAAGGCCGAGGAGCGCATCAAGTGGTATAAGGAGACATTTGGCGACGACTACTATCTCGAGCTGCAGCGTCACCAGACGTTCAAGGAGAACGCCAACCGTGAGGTGTTTGTAGAGCAGACCAAGGTCAACGAGCATCTGCTGCGCTTTGCCAAGAAATATGGCATCAAGGTTGTTGCAACCAACGACGTCCATTTCACCAACGAGGATGACGCCGAGGCTCACGACCGTCTTATCTGTGTGTCGATGCAGAAGAAGTTCAACGAGCCTCGCCTGCACTACACGAAGCAGGAATGGCTCAAGACCCCCGAGGAGATGTACGAGATCTTCAAGGATGTTCCGGAGGCACTCGAGAGCACGCAGGAGATTCTTGACAAGGTGGAGTTCTATACCATCAACCATCCGCCCATCATGCCCTCCTTCGACATCCCGGCCGAGTTCGGCACCGAGGAGGAATATCGCCGTAGGCTTACCGAGCAGGATCTTTTCGATGAGTTCACACGCGATGAGAACGGCAATGTTGTGCTCAGTGAGGAAGACGCAAGGAAAAAAATTGACCGCCTGGGGGGGTACGACAAACTTTACCGCATCAAGTTCGAGGCCGACTACCTGGCCAAACTCACCATGGAGGGTGCGAAGGAACGATACGGAGATCCAATACCTGCCGAGGTAGAGGAACGCCTCAAGTTCGAGCTCTACATCATGAAGACTATGGGTTTCCCGGGTTACTTCCTGATTGTGCAGGACTTCATCAACACCGCCCGCAAGGAACTCGGCGTCAGCGTTGGCCCGGGCCGTGGCTCGGCTGCCGGTTCGGCGGCAGCCTACTGTCTCGGAATCACCCAGATTGACCCTATCAAGTATGACCTGCTGTTCGAGCGATTCCTCAACCCTGACCGCATCTCGCTCCCAGATATCGACGTGGACTTCGATGATGACGGGCGCTATGAGGTGTTGAAATATGTGACCAACAAGTATGGAGCCGAGAAGGTGGCGCATATCATCACATTCGGCACCATGGCCACCAAGATGGTAATCAAGGATGTGGCCAAGGTGCTTGATGTGCCGTTGGCAGAGGCTAACCGTCTGGCGCGCCTTGTGCCCGACCGTATGCCCGAGGTCGACGGCAAGACTCCGAAGGTAAATTTCAAGAACTGTCTGAAATATGTAAGGGAATTCGCGGCTGAGAAGGAGAATCCCGACTTAAACATCCGCGAGACGATGAAATATGCCGAGCAACTTGAGGGTAACATCCGCAACACCGGCGTTCATGCCTGCGGTGTCATCATCAGCCGCGACGACATCACCGACTGGGTGCCCGTCTCCATGGGTACAGACAGCGACGGCGAGAAAGTGATCTCCACGCAGTACGAAGGAAGCATCATCGAGGACACCGGTCTGATCAAGATGGACTTCCTGGGTCTGAAGACACTCTCGATCATCAAGGAAGCCCTCTACAACATCAAGCTGCGTCACGGCATTGACCTCGATATGGAGAAAATACCGCTTGACGACCAAGCCACCTTCGACCTCTATTGCCAGGGCAACACCACCTCGACATTCCAGTTCGAGTCGCCCGGCATGCAGAACTCACTGCGCAGCCTGCATCCCACCAAGTTCGAGGACCTGATTGCGATGAACGCGCTCTATCGGCCGGGGCCTATGGACTATATCCCGACCTTTATCGCACGTAAGCACGGCGAGGAGGAGATCGTGTACGACATACCCTGCATGAAGCAGTATCTTGAGGAGACCTACGGCGTAACGGTGTATCAGGAGCAGGTCATGCTTCTGTCTCGACTGCTGGCCAACTTCACCCGAGGCGAGAGCGACATGCTCCGCAAGGCCATGGGTAAGAAGCAGATCGACAAGATGCAGAAACTAAAGAAGAAGTTTATGGAGCAGGGAGTCAGCAACGGTCACCCCGAGGCATCGCTCAACAAGATATGGGAGGACTGGGAGAAGTTCGCCTCCTATGCCTTCAACAAGAGCCACGCAACCTGCTATACCTGGGTCGCCTACCAGACAGCATATCTCAAGGCCCACTATCCGGCCGAATACATGGCGGGAGTGATGAGCCGTAACATCTCGGCAATCGACAAGCTCCGCAAGGTGATGGACGAGTGCAAGCGCATGGGCTTGACCGTGCTCGGGCCCGACATCAACGAGTCTATCGAGAAGTTCGGCGTCAACGCCAAGGGCGAGATACGATTCGGGCTTGGTGCGGTCAAGGGTGTCGGAGTCAACGCAGTGGCCGCGATCATACATGAGCGCACTGAGAACGGCCCCTTCAAGGATGTATATGACTTCGTGGAGCGCGTCAACCTGAGTGCCTGCAACCGCTCGGCGATCGAGAACCTGGCCATGGCCGGAGCCTTCGACCGGTTCGGCTGGCCCCGCGAGACTTTCCTGACCAAGGTGTTTGACAACACCTATGCCGACATGCTGGTCAAATATGGACAGCGCGTTCAGAACGAGAAGAACTCGTTGCAGCTGTCGCTCTTCGGCGACATAGAGCCGATTGACTCGGCGCGGCCGCCGCTGCCCGAGGTTGTGCCCTGGAGCCGTATGGCCCTGCTCGATAAGGAAAAGGAACTTGTCACCATGTATCTGTCGGGCAATCCCCTCGACCCCTATTATATGGAACTGACATATGGCTGCAACACGCAATGCGCTGAGTTCAAGGACAAGGAACGCGCCGGCATGAAGGTAGTCATGGGCGGACTTGTCACCAAGACGGCCACCAAACTGACCCGGTCGAACCGGGAATACACGTGGGTTGAGATAGAGGACTTCTCGGGCAAATGCGAGCTCAGGCTTTTCAGCCATAACCATGAAAAGTATGCAGACCGGTTCGTGCAGGGCGAGGCGGTGCTCGTAAAACTGAGTTACACGCCGGGGCGTTTTGACCCGACACGCGTCGACATGTCTATTGAGGATGTTGCTTCCCTGGAATCGTATAAGGGCAAATGGGCCACGAAACTGCTAATCTTCCTCGATATAAACTACAGGAACATGGATTTCTTCAGCCGTGTGCAGGAGATGAGCGACAGGTCGCGCCCGGGCGACCTGTCGATTGAGCTGGTTGATCCGCAGCTCAAGCAGTCCCTGCGTGTCCATTCCCGTCAGAAATTCCCGATCAACCGCGAACTGATGTCTCTTATCGAAGAGAATGGCATCCGTTATAAGTTTCTCGATGTGGACTGACTCATTTCCCGTGTCAGACCATGTCACAGAGCAGAAATAATTGGTTAGTTCGGAATAATTGAGTAAATTTGCAGGAACAGGAGTGAGAGCGACGGCTGAAGGCGACCTAACACAGCATGAGGCCCGGCGCAAGACTCTTGAAGCCGAGGGATAAATATCAAAATCAATTATAAAAAACGATAAATTATGGCAATTCAGTTCAGTGACCAGACCGCCAGAGAGGCTATCGAGTCTGGAAAGGTAGTGGTAATCGATTTCTGGGCAACATGGTGCGGCCCGTGCATGAAGCTCGGTCCCGTTGTCGAGGAACTTGCTGAGAAGTATGGCGACCGCGCCGTCATCGGCAAGCTCAACATCGACGAGGAGACAGAGATTGTCTCAGAGAACCGTATCCGCAGCATCCCGACCGTACTTTTCTTCAAGAACGGCGAGGTTCAGGACCGTTCGGTAGGACTCGTGAAGCTTTCAGACCTCGAGGCACACCTGCTTCCGCTGCTCGACTAATCGAGAACCGAAGATATTAGACAGGCCGCCTGTGAACAACGGTGTTCACAGGCGGCCTGAACTGTTTTGGCTGGAAATTTTATTACTTGAGGAGGCGCAGAGCGGTCCAGCGGGCCGGACTCACGAGTCGCGACACCTCCGAGAGCCCCAGAGGCTCGGCAGCCTCCATAATCATCGGCACATCCTCCTCGTAGAAGCCGCTCAGCAGCATGGTGCCACCCGGTTTCAGCGCGGCAGCGTATCGCCGGATGTCTTCTAAGATAATGTTGCGGTTGATGTTGGCGAAAAGGTAGTCAGCCGGGGGCATGCCGGTCAGGGCAGAAGCGTCGCCATGAATCAGGTTCATGGCCACGCCATTGATGGCGACATTCTCGAGGGCGTTCTCGTATGCCGGAGCATCGATCTCGATGCCCGTGACAGGGGAGGCCCCACGCATGGCGGCGAGTATGCCGAGAATACCTGTGCCAGTGCCCATGTCTATGACGCTGCGGCACTCCAGGTCGAGGTCAAGTATGTGGCGCACCATCTGCGACGTGGTGTCATGGTGACCCGTTCCGAAAGCCATCTTGGGGTCAATCACTATATCATAGCGGGCCTCGGGGACGTCCGTGTGGAATGACGAGTGGATGACACAACTGTCGTCTATAAGGATTGGCTTGAAGTAATGCTTTTCCCATTCCTCGTTCCAGTCGCGTCCCTTGACGATTTGGCTGGATATACTGAGGGTAGTATCTATGGGAAAATCTTCGAGTGCCTCTCGGGCCACGGCAGCCCCGTCGTCGGCTGCCACCGCGATATATGCCGTGAGGCCCTTCTCGTCGGGCTCGAATGACTCGAAGCCCGCATCTGCGAGAAACGCCGCGACAAGGTCGGTCACATCTGCCGAACAGGGCGACGCGTCAATTCGTACACTGTAATAATCGTTCATTTAGTATTGTGCTTTTTAGCCTTATTTCTTGCCTCTGAATAGACGTAGTCCTTTCTTGGCTGTGCCGAAGAGTGATATGCCCATCAGTATATAGTCAAGGGTGTTCATGTGCGAGAATACGGCGGAGGCTATCTTGCCGGCAAGGGCGAACTTTGACTTGCCGGAGGTCTTGCCTTCGTTCCGGGAGCCGGGTCGGAGAGCCTGCACGGACTGAAGGACCTTGGTCTTGCAGAATTCCTTGCGGAGGGCCATCATGGCTCGCTGATAGCGTAGTTCCTCCATAGTGTAGCCTTTGAACGGAACCGGTTCCTGCAGTGCAGGGCCGGGAAGATTCTTATTGTTTTCTTTCATGACTCTGAGTGTATGGAGGGGTTAGTGTTTCTTGTCAAAGAATATCTTTGTGATCAGCCGTGCGAGCGGATTGAGCAGCAGTGGCTTGCGGAGCAGGTAGAGCAGACCGACCAGCAGGCAGATGGCGCCGGCGGTCGAGAGGTAGGCGAGAGCCGGGTTCATCAAGAGTTTGAACGCCTCGCTGAGCGAGAATGCGAGCATGATGAGCACCACGACGCCGAGCAGCAGGAAGACGAATGCGAGAATGAGCGACGTCATGAGGAGCGTCAGTTTCTCGGCAGCGGTCAGTTTCAGGTACTCCACCTCGAGGGTAAGCCAGTTCTTCGACTGGTCGAGAATCGCGCGTATCTCTTCGATTAGGTTTAATTTCATAGGCTATATATGTTTTAGTGGGAGAGTGTGGCCTCTTGGATAACGTGCAGGAGAATGCGTATATTATAAGGCGGGCCTTCCGGCCTGATGTCGGAAGGCCCGCGCCTGTATCCGGTGTGACTGGCTTGTCACTCTGTAGCCGCGAGTTCGGCCACAAGTGCGTCAACTTCAGAATCGCTGATCTTGATGCCGCGCTTGCGCAACAGGTCGGCGATGCGGGTCCTTAGGTCAGAACCCTTCTCGGGTGTGAACAGCAGGGCTGCGCCGCAGCCTACTATCGCACCGCCGAGAAATGCTGATATCAATGTGATTGCTTTCATCTGTCTTCTGTTTTCGGTTGGAAATGTTGTGATGGATGGGGCGCGGTGATCAAACGTGCTTCTCGATTTCGTCCTCAATCTCGTCTACGAGTTCCTCCATCTTGTTCTTCTTTAGGCAGATGCCTTTCTCCTTGAGAACCTTGAGGATCTTGGAGCGAGTGTCCTCGCCCTTCTCGGGGGCAACGAGCAGACCGATTGCTGCGCCAGCTACAGCGCCGCCTATTACTGACAGGATTACATGTAACGGTTTCATAACTTTATATTTTTAATGTTGGTTTATATTCGATATGCGATGTGGGCGGGACTGTGTAAGCCATCCGCTCTAATACTATTAACAATATTTGTGCCAAAAAGATGTTGCAGGCTGTTCAATTTTTGAAAATTTCGGAGTCTGCCGGTCTGTGGCGCCTGAGCGAGTGTCAGTTTAGCGGACGGCCATTGGCAGGATGCCCGCTGTGGCCTCGTAGGCCATTACGCCCCGGGCGGAGAGTTCGACCGGTACAAGTTCGCCGGCCGGGCCGGGCACCTTGACATGTGTGTCATCTATAAATGTCAGGAACGGTACTTTGTCACCGTCGGCAGTCTCGACGCTCCAGGTCTGCGTGGGCATGTCGAAGTCGAGGCGTATGGCCTCGCCCGTGGACTCATGGGTGACTGTATAGCCCTTCTGGTCGCAGGCTATGAGGTATCGGCCATGATCGGTGTCGACCACCTTGGTCGAGGCCGTCAGCGGGTTCTGTCCGCTCCAGAATTCGATAGAGTTGACCACCAGGAGGTCGGCAATCGCCGTCACCTCATAGACGGGAAGAATCCAGAAGGCGATAAACACGAGCTCATTGACGAATTTTGAGCCGATATTTTTGTTCCATGACATCACGCGGTTGGTAAGTCCGAATGAGCCTATGCACGATGTGAACACCATCGAAGTGCCTGCAAGAAGAATCGCAGCCACTGAAAACTTGATTTTTCTCATAATTGACGAAGTTAACACTTTTTAATTGAAATAGCAACTCGCAGGCGATAAATCTACATAAATTTGCACAATCGCGCCTAATTTATCCTAAAGTGACTGTTATTTTGCCGGACTGAACGAACTGGAGTACCCGTCGTTATGACCGAGATGCCCCTTGCTGATCTCGGTGGCGAGCCTGAGTACATCGGGGCCGACACCGACATTCAGACGGTCGACGGCCGCCATGAGCCGGCGCGACTTGAGTGAGGCGAGCCGTGTGCGTTCCAGATCGTCAAACAGGGTGGGGGCCAGATCGCGTGTGGCGGTGATGTGCGAGAGTATCACCCCGGCACGCTTGTATGCGTATGCCGGGTTGAAAATAGCCGAGGCTATGTCGATTCCTGCGCCTGCTATGACGGTGGTGTCGGCCGTGGGGGGCTCCAGGCGCAGCGAGCCGCTCGGCGCGTCGTAGCCGCGTTCGGTGTGAAACCGGTTGGAGCAGAGATACACTGTTATTTCCCCGCACACGCCGTTCATGGCGCGGAGTCTGCGGGCCACATGCGAGCAGTACATGGCTATGCGTGAGCGTATGTAGTCGAAGTCGTCGATGTCGGCGGGAAAAGTCCTGCTTTCGCTTATGGAGTCCTGAATGGGTCGCCCCAAGTGCTCGAGCTCGATGCACGGCTCGCCGTGCAGCTCGCGCCAACTGCGCTCGCCCGGCACGCCGAGACGGTCACGCACCCACATGCAGTCGCGGGCGGCGAAATCAGCCACCGTATAGACGCCCATCATGTATAGACGTTTGGCCAGTCGTCGGCCGATGCCCCAGAGGTCGCCAATGGGCATTTTGGCGAGCAGGAGGTCTATTTCTGCCGGGTCTGAGAGCACAACCACACCGTGTCCGCTCTTCTTGCCGGTCTCGGTGGCGACCTTGGCCAGAGTCTTGGTCGGCGCGAAACCGATGGTGACCGGTATCCGTTCCTCCTCGCGGCAGGCGCGGCGGATAGCCTCGCCAATCTCGGCAAGTGCCGTGTCGGGGATTCCGTCCATCAGCAGAAAGGCCTCGTCGACCGAGTAGTCGAGAGTGCCGGGTGCGTAGCGGCGGAAGATGTCATGGATCCTGAGGCTTATGGCGCGATAGAGCAGATGGTTGCCAGAGAGGGCTATGACAGCGCCAGAGGCGATCATGTCGCGGATCTCGAACGCAGGCTGGCCCATTCGCACGCCGAGGCGTTTGGCCTCGTTGCTTCGGGCCACTACGCAGCCGTCGTTATTGCTGAGCACGACCACGGCGCGTCCTTCGAGCGAGGGGTCGAGAGTCCGCTCGCAGCTCACAAAGAAATTATTGCAGTCGGCAAGACCAAACATGGGAGAGTTTAGGTGTTAGGTGTTAGGTGTTTAGAGTTTAGAGGTGCTATAAATCGTATAAGTCATATAAGTCATATAAGTCATATAAGTCATATAAGTCGTATAAGTCGTATAAGTCGTATAAGTCGTATAAGTCGTATAAGTCGTATAAGTCGTATAAG
>WGUO01000004.1 GCA_014867205.1 Muribaculaceae bacterium
AGTGAACCGAATTTATTTAATTTTTAACCACGTCCATTTTTAGTGGACAGTAGTGTTGTCAACTTGAAAATGAAAAGAAGAAATTTCATCAAAAGAGACCGTCTTGATTTTTGGGGTAAACTTTCTCAAGGAAAACAGACAAGTATTGATACATACTTTATAAACCCATGTTGATTCTGAACATTCTTGTCGAAAACTACGATACCCTTTGAACAGCGAAATCAAGACTTCCTGCCGTATGTCTTTAAATGGCACTTCACTTGTGGCATAGAAGAAGCAGACACTGAAAATTATCTTTTCGTGTCGTTCGACCATCGCGGAGAAAGATTTATTGTAGTCAGAATTATTCATCATCTATTCCTCTTTACAAAGTTAGTTGCAATTCCAACAAAATAGTTCCCGCCTATGGTGGAAAAATGAAAATGTCCAGCTATAGCATCCGCTGACCCCTTTTGACTCGGTCAAAAATCCGCTGACCCCAAAAATCCGCTGACCCCAATAATCCGCTGACCCGTCAAGCCTCGTCGAACTGAAGGGTGTGGTGACCCGGAGGAGTATGAATGAATAAAAGACCGCTAACTCTGTGAGAATTAGCGGTCTTGGGTGGTGCCACCAGGATTGCCCATATTTATACATTGCTATGATAATCAATGACATACATCCTGTAATGTGGTGGATAATACCATTTGCTCCACTGATATCTTATGGCATTATGGGCATTATGCACAGGAGACTCTTGCACTCATCCTACTTGCCGATTCTCAAAGTTCTCTCTATGTTGCAAAGTTAATAATATTTCGAGAAAACTGCAATGCTATAATTGTTAAAACTATCTTTGCCAATCGAATAAAGTAATTTAACTTAGACTATGTTAAACCTTTTCTGGCGAAATTGTAGATGAGTTTGATACTATCATCAATAACTTTAAATTTGCAATAGTATAGATGGGTGATAAACTTAAGGTTGATTTTCAATAAAAGTCCTCATCAGATCTATTGATTGCCGTAATTCGGATTGGGTATAGTGTGGATTATGAGTATTTTCAGGATGATGAATTTGATGTCTAATATACTCTGTTAGGCACAACTGTTGAGTTGTTAAGGCTCCTTGTCGGTTCAATTTGTTGTAATTTCTGAGAGGTTTTCCTGATTTGTAATTGGATAACCATCCCTCCTGCTCAATATATCCGTACAACTCATTATGATATTCCTCAGAAACTTCTTCAAAGGCAAGAAGATTTATTTCATTAAGTGAAGGATATGGCAATTGGTTTGAGAGGATATTGCGAACGCATTTATGTCCTTGCTCATCAAAATATACCAATCGGAGATCACAAAAATCCAAATGTTTAACAATATGTGCGCTATGTGTTGTAATTAACACTTGAGCATAAGTTTTCGACGATAACGATTTAAGTGCCTCTACCAGCATAAGCTGGTGATTTAGATGTTGTGATGTTTCGGGTTCTTCTATCGCGTATATGACATTTACGTTGCTATGGCTACTTCGCACTCGTTCTGCTTCGGCTCTAAAAAAATTTAATAAAATTAATCGTTTAACTCCACTACCATGTTTATTGATAGGAATATCGTTGTCTGATGTTATGGCGACATTCTTAAATACATCCGCCCATTTTAGATCTTTAGCATTTGGTATTTGAGGAGAAAGTGCCGAAGCAATTTCTCCATTCATCTCTCTTAATTTATCTAAAGTGCTATCAGTTACTTGTCGTAATTGCTGAGTAACGACATCTGCTATTTCCTGTAGTTTCGTCTGAATAGTCAAATCACCTAAGATTAACTTTACAGCTTCTTTAAGAGGATCTTGTGCTTCCTTATCTTTGTCATTATTGCTTCTGTCTGACTGAAATAGGCAGTAAATAGGCATATATCCAGATATTTTAGGCCAAATATCCTTTAACCCATCAATTGAAACTTCAATTTCACGTTGAGATAAATTGAGCGAATCATGGTAATGGTCCCAAATAGCCTTACGCATTACTGCATTTTTAGTCTTATCGCAATCAATATTCAATTTCTCAACTATAGCTTTAAGGTCCTTTATCTTTTTATTTAATAGATCATTGCAGTCCAGTGATGTCGGGTGATTTGCGACAATATATATTTTTGGTTTTCCTCCATTAGGATATTTTTTCAATATACACAATGTGCCATCGGCAGTTAATAGGTATTCATCAGCTAAAGTTGTCTCATAAGAATCATCAATTATTACTTTAGTAGGTAAATCATCAAATTCAACTCCGATAATAATTTCATCTTCTCCATTAGCTAAATTCTTCTTATTGACATCATGTTTGTCAATCGGGATGATGCCTTTCCCGTCATTAAAAAAGATATCTAATGCCTCTAAAATAGTGGATTTCCCAATATCATTTTTCCCAACAATCGCAACAAAATCGGACATAAGGATCTTAGTTTCCCTGTCGTAACCTCTAAAATTATTTAGTATTATTGACTTAATTCTCATTGTCAAAATGATATTATAACATATTTCTGAAAACGGCTTGTTGGTTTAGCCGGGTTTGTCATTTGAATGTGGACCCCGAGGAGGGTATTGAGATAGCGTTCCCGGAATTTGCGTTTGTCTTTGAAACCGCAAAATTCGGTTATCTCGGCTAATGAACGAGGCTCTTTGCAGAACTCGATGATTTTCTCTTCGATGGTTTTATCTGTTTGACTTGTGCCCTGACTTGTGCCCTGACTTGTGCCCTTCGACACGTCGGATTCGTTTGTGGCATGGACATCGACGCGGAAGGCTGTGATGGTATTCACATCAAATTCGGCGGGAGAGTTGCCGTTATCCTTCAGCATTTCCTGCACACGGGTAACGCCACGGTTGAATTTATTGACATACTTCATCACTCTCATAGCTTCTGCTACAAGAGGATTGCGATAGTCATTGACCGACGGGAAGTTCTCAGGACGGGCTTCGCCATACAGTCCACCGGCATTCATCACTTCGATGTAGTCATCAAACTGATACAGACGGATAGGCATATTGGCTTGATAATCCCTGTGCATACAGGCGTTCATCAGCAATTCACGGATAGCACCTTCCGGATAATTCCAGACAGTGCGTTCACGGAATAGAGATTCCGGAACCGGACGCTGTGTGATGATGGCATCCTTTACAAATGATTCCAAAGTCGGCAACATCTTATAGAGCGGACCGGTAAACTGACGTTCATTTAGTATGTCGCCTCCTTTGTCTTTCCCCGCAAATCGTACGAACTGCATATAATCGCCGAGAAGAAAGTATTTGGGATTGATGCCGAAAAGGATTATTCCTGCGTAAGTCGGACAGTCATTGTCGCGGTCGTAGAGATGTATTGAAGCGAGCTGTTCCTTGATATCTCGTTTGTCCGTTGCAAGCGTTTCATCATCAAACACCATCGGGAGATATTTGGTCTTGATGTAATCAATATCCAAATCTTCCAGCTTGGCGTTTAAGCAAGGTGTCGCGTCAAAGGTTGCCATGAATGAACAGCGACGTTCTGCGAGGATTCTCTCCTCCGCTTCAGTAGCAATATCCCTACGAGGTCCGACACGGATAAATACCCTGCCGCGATATCTAACCGGAGGCAAATCGGAGGGTCTGACCTCTGCAACGAGCAAATCGCCCTCGGGAAAAGAGAACCGCTCGACTGACATAGTCGGCAAGGGGAGTATATTGCCGTCAGAGCGGATGGCTGCAATCTTCTTAAGCAGGGAATCGTCAACTTTCATACCGGCAATACTGCCATCATCTTTTGCTCCGATAATCAGATAGCCGTTCTTGCGGGAGCCGGGCATATCGTTGGCAAACGCACAGATAGCCTCACAGAACTTGTCCATGTTGCCTGTGCTGACAGTGCGTTCCACACGATACGATTCGGTGGACTTCAGCAATTCCAATATGTCCTCTTTAGCTATCATTCGGATTTATGGGTTGTATATATGCAAAATTACAAAAAATATTTCATCCAACCGCTCATGAGCCAACATTTTATCTGAAATATACCAGTTTCATCCTCCAATGAAGAAATCGCTCCGACAGACCAATGAAAGTCAGACGGGGCGATTGATGTGGAGGGTTACTTGAATGGAGGATGATAATTCCGGTAGAGATAGGCTTCTATTTCGTGTTCAGCGTAAAGGATTTTACCTTCAAGGGAGTAGAATCCGAATAGCCCTTTCAGCCGGTAGTTGGCGAGGGTAGATTTACTGACCGACAGGCGGCGTGATAGTTCTGAATCTGATAGAAATCTCAACCCATTGAACATCGGTCTTGACAGTGCAACAAGGTCTTCCGCTGTTGACTTGATTTCGGTAATAATCCTGAATATTTTCTTTCGTTCATCTTTTGTCTGCAAGGGAATATTATCAGCCATTTCTTTCATAGTTATTGATGAGTAATTTTCCTATTTCGTTTGCTGGATAGAACACCTTTCCTTCGATAAGGGTATATCCGATTTTCCCTTCGGTACGCAACATCGCCATTGACCGTTGGGAGCGACATAGAATAGCTTGTGCGGAATGGTTATCAATCCATTCCTGACGCATATTGCCGGAAAGTTTGTTGACGGATTTGGCCAGCAGTTCCCGACATTCGTATAGAGCTGACACCATCGCGTCATAAACGGTGCGCTCAATCATAATGTACTCCATACTTTTGGTGAGGGATTAGTGGGTGAATACTTTGCGCACATTGCGCATTGGTTCGCCCGGCTTGATAGCCGTGTCCGGGTCTGGCTACCCCGTTTCCGTGAATCGGCTTGTTTACAGACGGGGCATTAAAATGTTTGTTCAAATGATTGTTAGAACGTATGCTCAAACGGACATTTGATTGATTGTTCGATTGATTGTTCAAACGAGCGTTAGAACGGATATTCAAACAAACATTTGATTGAACCTTTGAACGGTCATTTGCCTGAACGCCCGAATGTCTCGGCGTTGTCGCCTCCGGCATTTGAGCCTCTGTGCAAGTAGAACGACGGCTGTGTCTGAAAAGATTTCTGATTGTCAGGCACTTCCCAACCTTTCTGCAAAGTTGCCCAACATTTCCCCACTTTTTTCTTGATGAAAACTCAACGACCATACCCGATTGTTATATCTGCGGGAGCCGACACACGCGGTTGTTCTCTCATTGACCGCTGTTTCAAGGACTGCGCACCATTATAATATCGGTATGAATCGGCACCGATATTATGGCTCGCCCACCATTGCGTACAACTTTCGTACAACGTTCAAGGCAGGTTCCGATTACAATATTCTCATTATCAGTTCGGATGCACAAACGTGCATGGCAAGGTATGTTCCGAGGCACTTGTAACCAAGATTGTGCCTCGAAACCCTTGCCATTGCATGGAGCCGGTATTTCTCCAAAGTCGAAATACCCATAATGAAACCTGCGGTTGGCAATCCCACATCACCCACTAAATTTATCCCAGAAATGAAACAGAATTTTAATCAGGGCGGACGGCCCCACAAGATAAATCCGTCTGTCCACCGCTACGTCGTGAGATTCGACGCGACGGAGAACACGGTATTCCTATCCCTGTTCGATAAATCGGGAGCCGTCAATAAGGCGGTTTTTATAAAAAGTGTTCTACTCGGAAAACCTTTCAAGGTTTTTGTGATCGATGAAAATACACGGATATTCATTGACAAGCTGTCTTCTCTTAATTCCCATTACCGCACATTGGTAGTGGATTATGACACTCTCATAAGAACGCTGCGAGAGAACTTCACTGAGAAGAAAGCCATGAGCGCACTATACCGATTAGAACGGGTTACCATAGAACTCGTGAAAACAAACCGTGAGATTGTCGCGATAGCGAATCGCTTTGATGCCTATTGGAGACGCGACAGCAATGATTAAACAATGAGAGTGTGTCATTACACTCATTAGGGATTATCTGGTTATTCTAATCAAGTGTAATGACACACTCTCATTACTTTTTTATTCCATACTGTCTGAGTTTGTAATCAAGCGTTGAACGCCCAATGCCTAACAACCTTGCCGCTTGGGATTTATTACCTTCTGCCTGTCGCAAGGCGGCGATGATTTTGGCTTTCTCCCTTTCCGGCTCCTGCAATCGCAGACTCGTGTCAGGCTCCGGCTCCGACTGGCTGAAATTCAGGTCGGAAGCGGTTATGACATCTTCTGATGTGTGGAAAGCGGCGAACAGGATTACATCTTTCAGTTCCCTTACGTTGCCGGGCCACTGATGAAGTCTGAGGGCTTTTGTCGCGGAGACATCAAGCCGTTTTCTATCATGTTCTGTTTTATGGGCATAGAGGGTCAGAAAGTAATCCGACAAGTATTCTACATCCTCGGATACCTCTCTTAGCGGCGGTACGGCAATATCCACCTGACGGAGTATGTAAAAGAGGTTGGGGCGGAAAGTCTTTTCAGATACCATCTTCAGCAACTCCGGCTCTGCGGTGCATATCACCCGGACATCGGGATGCTCGTTTTCAAGAATATGCAGAAGTACCGATTGTTTGTCAAACGACAGCAACTGCACGTTTTTGATGATGATTGTTCCACCATCGGCTTTCTTGAAATATCCTTCCATGCGGTTGTATATCTCACTGCGGAGCGTTGTCGGGTCATGCTGACCCACGAGTGCCGCGCCTCCCGCTTCGATGACCGTGCATGGTTTCTGGGCGCGGGAACTATGGAGGTAGATCTGTTTTGCAATCTGCTCCTTGCCTGTGCCACATTCTCCGAAAATTATGGCATTGGCGTTGGTGGCGGCAATAGTCCTTATGGACTTTTCTATGCGTCTGAACGATTCGCTTTGCCGTGGAATAAGGTCATCGGTAAGCGTCAGCACCACCTTTTCAGGTCTGGCATACCTGCCGACAGTCTCGACAAGCTGCTTGTCTATTGCTGGACGCTGGATGATGTCAACGGCTCCCCAGCCTTTCATTACATCGGCAATCTCCAACGGATTCAGGTTATCCACTATGGCAATCACGGGGAATTGGTAACCCTCGCGCTTTTGCCAGTTAACTAACTCTTGTGCTGTGCCGTGGGCGAATTTCATCGCCGTTACCACGACCGCGCCGGGCGGCAGCTTCGCCACCTCTTCTTTTGCAGCCTCCATTGTATCAACGGCTATCGGATCGTATCCGGCTCGCGTGAGCAAGCCCGACATAAGCCGACGGTCGGATTCGGAGGCATCTACAATAAGGATCTTGTTCATGTAAAGTGAATTTATAAATATTGCTTATCTACGACAAAGGCAGGTTGCCCTGCCTTTGCCATACATGTGTTTTTGTGCCAATTACCTTCCTGTCGATATAAGATATTCTGTCTTTTTTATTTCATAAGTGGAATATGCCTCAGAATATCGGTCTTTACTCTGTTGAAAAAGTGTCTGGGCTTCGAGCAAATCACTCATGGTGGAAATGCCCGCTTTGTAGTAGTTTTCATTAAGCCGGAGATTCTCGGCAGCCTGTTCAATCGACTTCTTTGCAAGTATAGCCTGTTGGTAGGCATTGCATAGGTCATTTTGAGATTTACGCATCCTGATTACCAACTGTTGCTGCCCGTCGTTGAGTTGCGTTATGGCATTTTCACAGGCAAGTTTCTGTTTTTTCATCGTATGTGGAGCTTTCCATGAAATAGGGATTGAAACCGTTACAAGACCCATGAGTGAATTTTGCGACGGGCCCATGAAATTCTGGAACATATATCCGCCACTTATGGACACAGTAGGCAAAAATTCTCCGAGCGTTATTTTCTTCTGCAAGCGTGCAACCTCAACGCTTTTGTCAAGCAGTCTGTATTCTGTCGTAGCCAAAACCGCATCACCGTGATTGACAAAAAGAGATTCCGGCGATTCAAGAGGATGTTCCATGTCGATTGCCAGTTCCAAAGAATCCGTATCCAGACCCATACATTGCGCCAGAAGCATTTTCAGAATACCGATATTGTTTTCCACATCAATATATGCGCTTCTATTATCATTAAGGCGAAGATTAACCTGTAATAAATCATTCGGCTTTGTAATGCCTGCTTTCACGGCATTGGCGACTTCGCGTTGTATAGTATCAAGAAGGCAACGGGCACTTTCAAGAGTATGCACTTTTTCTGTCAGAGCCACAATCTGCCAATAATATTGGTCAACGGTCAGTCTGACTTCATTGGCGGTCTGGATACGCTGTATTTCACTGATCTCAACTCCGAGTTTAGCCATCTTGTAGCCATTGAATATCCTTCCTCCGGCATATATGGGTAATGAAGCCATCGCATTCGCATACCACCCACCGTCAAGCATCTCCATAGACTGAGGCCCCATATCCATTTTTATCATGTAATCGCTGGTTTTCATTCCACCGCCTCCGACCGACAATGAAGGAAAGAAATTGGCAAATGCCTCTTTCTTTCCCTGCATGGCAGACAAGGCATCGTTGTTTGCCATTTTTATACGGGCATTGTGAGCCAATGCCATGTCGCGACATTCGCCAAGATTATATCTCTTTTGTGCCGATGCCGTTACTGCCAGCACCAGTGATATTATTAAAAGTAATTTTTTCATTTCTGTCTATGTATTTTCCAATAAATTACCGGAAGGACGGTTACAACGAGTATCAGCGCGCCGATTCCTCCGAAAAGGATAGTGATTCCGACGGGCTTCCACATGGCTGAGCCGGAGATTATCATCGGCACAACACCAACCGCGGTAGTTACCGTTGTAAGGAAAATCGGCACCATTCTCCGCTTGCCGGCTTCCAATGCCGCCTCGCGTGGAGTCTTGCCATTTTTCAATCCATCTTCAGCGTGTTCAAATATCAGGATTTCATTGCGCATGATAAGTCCCATTAGAGTAATAAAGCCGAATATTGTTGTCAATCCCATTGTTGTCTGGGTTGAGAACAGACCGAACATGGCACCCGGCACAAATAAAAGTACGGCAAACATACATACCAGAGTCAGCGCGTAACTCTTGAAATTGAACAGCAAAAAGAAGAAGATAATAATCATGGCTATACCAAGCCCGGCACCGAGTTGTGGCAGGCTTTCATTGTCATTTTCAATCTCTCCGCCGATTTCGGTAGTCACACCTTGCGGCAGACGTATGTTCTCACTGACATATCTTTGCAAATCATATACGATTTCTTCTGCCATCATTGTGCGTGGCAGTTCAGCCGTTACTGTCAGGCATCTCACACCATTACGGTGGACTATTTTCGATTCGCTCCATTTTGGGGAAACCTGAGCAATTTGCCTTAAAGGTACTGTCTTCGCCGAGGTCATCGGCTGGACAGGCAAATTGTCGAATTTGTCAAAATCGGCATTGCCCCAGCTATTGTCCTTGAGAACCACCGGCAATCCATAATCGTCCTCCCAAATTGTGGTCACAAAACGGTCATTTGTATGCGACATAAGTTGCAGCGATGTGGTCTGACGGTTCAATCCCAGACGGGATGCCGCTTTTTCATCAAGCGTTACCTCCACAACCGGTTCAGGCTGCTCAAAGTCGGTGCGTACCCAAAGTAAATCAGGGTTCTGACGCATATACTGCATCAGATGGTCTGCGGCATAGTGCAGGGAATCAGGATTATCACCGTAAAAACGGAATTCCAATGCTTGAAACACCTGCGAATCAAGCTGTTTGAACTTAACAAAAGCATTTGGGAAAGCCTCCGACAGTTTTTCAGTGTATTCATCCACAAGTTCAACTGTTGCATCATTGGATGTAGTGTTTACAATAAACTGCGCGAAATTCTTTCCACCCTGTTTCGGAGTATAGGAGGCTTGAAAACGCGGGGAAGCACACCCTTTGAACGATGTTATTGCCTTAACTCTCTCATCTTTGCTCAATACATTATAAACGGAATCAGTCACAGCCACTGTTTCCGCCAGCCCGGTTCCTTTAGGCAGATATATTTCGACCGCAAACTGGTCCCGTTCCGAACAAGACATCATTCTCTTCTTTATTCCTCCGGCGAAGAAAAGCGTCGACAGCATCAGGGCGGCTGCAATTCCGAGCGTCAGCCACGCATGGGCGAATACCCATTCAAGAAGTCTGTCATATGCCTGCTGAACATAGTCTGTGATTGTTTTCTTTCCCTCCTTGCGGTTCTTTTTCTTAATTAGAATAACCGCGAGAATAGGCACGACAACCATAGCGACAAAGAGTGAGGTCATCAGGTTTATTGCTATCGTAATCGGGAAGTCATGCAGAAAATCTCCTTTCTGGCCGGTGCAGGTAATCAGAAGCGGGAAGAAAATAGCGCTGATGCAGGCTGTGGCCAGAAGCATGGCAAGAAAATACTCCGACACGCTTTTACAGGCTGCGTGCCAACGGCTGTAACCTTTATTGAGGTATTCAAGATAACCGTCAATTACAATGACCGAGTCGTCCACCACCATGCCAAGCACTACAATCATCGCGGCAAGCGTTATGGTATTCAACGGTATGCCCACAAGATACATGATGCCCAATGATATGAATGTAGTCACCGGAATGGCTGTGGAGGCTACAAGTGCAGAGCTTATCGGAAACAGAATCATCATCATCAGAATGATTACAGCCATTGATATGAACAGGTCGCGGAGAAAAGAATTGACACTGGCGTTTACAACTCCGGCCTGATCGCTTATGCAGTCAATAACCACATCTTCCGGCAATGATGTCGCCTTTATTTCAGCAAGCATCTTTTCAACATCTTTGCCATATTGCACGATATTGTTTCCCGCAAGCATCTCCATCGAGATTATGACACAGCGGTTGCCATTGTATTCTATATAGCCCCCGGTCTGGTCATATCCACGGGTCACAGATGCGATATCCCTTATTCTGACCACATGATTGCCGCCATCGCTGTATATTATCTGATCCGCTATTTCATCTTCGCCCTTTAATGATGGGCTTACATGGATAGGGGTATCGTTGCTCCAACCTCCAAGACTGCCGCTGACAGTCGTAATTCCCTGTCCTGACAACACATCTATAATTACCTGCGGGCTAATCCCGTATTCTGAAAGACGGTTGTAATCCACGTTTATCACAATCTGTTCTTTTAGATTGCCCAAAACCCGCACGTTGGAGACCGACGGTAGTTGTCTCAACCTGTCGCCGATAAGTTCACAGTATTTGTCAAGCTCACGATAGCTCCGGCTGTCGCTTTCCACCGCGACCAGTAATGCCGAAGTATCTCCGAACTCATCATTTACAACCACATCCACCACTCCTTTGGGCAATGAGGATTTGAAACTGTTGAGTCCGTGCTTTATCTTGCTCCACACCTCATCCTTATTGGATACATCGTCATTCAGTTCAACCATTACGCTGCAAAGCCCGTTCTGGCTGGTGCTGACGGTCTTAGCCCTGTTGACCTCCTTGAATGTGAACAAATATCTTTCAAGAGGCTTTACCAATTGTTCCTCCACTTCCTCGCTTGTAGCACCGGGATATATCCCTACAACAACCCCTGTCCGCAGAGTAAAATCGGGAAATTCCGCTTTGGGCATTTTGTCCAGCCCATAAATACCCAGAATTGCCATAAGACCGACAATCAGGAGTGTGATGCGATAGTTGTGCATCAGCCATGCCACCCATCTGCTGTTCTTTTCTTTCTTCATAATGTGATGACTTTGCTTCCCTCGCTTAGTTTTTGCATACCGCGGACTATCAAGGAATCATTCTCGTTGATGCCGGATATTATTTCTATTCTCGAACCGTGCGTCCTCCCGGTATTGACATCGAATCTTTTGGCAACGCCATCCTTTTTTATCCAGACATACAATGTCTCACCGGCACCTTTCATAATTGCTGTCACCGGCACTGTCAAGACATCCGGACAATTATTCTGGAATATCACTTCGCATAACATTCCGGGCAAAATTTCATGAGAGGGATTACCAACCTCAATGCTGACGCTGTAAGTGTGTGTCATTAAATCACTTTGCACGTTCTTAGCTATCCGGCCGCCAAGAAATTTTCTTTTGCCGAGTGCATCTACGGTTATTGTTGACGGGGTGTCAGACTTAATGTCGCCTATTTCTTTTTCAGGAACGGAAACATTTACTTTTACCGTGTTTATATCCACTATCGTGACAATAGGCTGACCCGGCATTACAGTTTCTCCAGCCTGAACCATCTTTTGCCCGATCGTGCCGTTCACGGGCGAATAAAGCCGGCAATCGTTAAGGTTTTTATTTGCGATGTCATACGCTGCCTGGGCCTGTGCAAGTTTGCTTTGCGCCTCTACCCATTGTATTTCAGGCAGACTGTTTGTGTCGTGCAAAAACTTCATGCGGTCGTAGGCATCACGGGCTTGCGCCAATACTGCTTCTGCCGACTTGAGAGCTTTCCGCATCGTTGATGGATCAATTTCTGCCAGAAGCTGACCCTTGCGGACTTCGTGCCCTTCATTTACCGTCACCTTCAATATGGTTCCGGCTGTCGGAAAACTTACTGCCGAGGTACTGGCAGCTTCGGCCTGTCCGACAAATGTCGTTGTCAAACAGGCGTTATCCTTAGCTAAAATCTCAGTTGAGACTTTTATTGAAGGTGCATCTTTCTTTTCTGTCTTATTGCTGCAAGAACCAAGCAATACTGCCGGTATGAGCCATAAAATAAAGTTTGAATATCTCATGTCATTATTGTTTTTGGGCGCAAAATTCTCTATTTTCCATTATTCATTAGTGTCCTGAATTGACAAAATAGTAATCTAATCAGGTATATATGGCAAAAAAGGACACTCCGGAGGCGGTTAAAGACACTCAAAAACGCTAAATTTGCAATCTGTAAACCCGCATTATATGGACAACAAGGACAAAATACACTATTCCGACGGGGATATAGCCCTGCTTACCGACATCAATGATCTGTCGGAATTTAACGGTATAAAGTCTGATTCATATCTGTTCCTTGCCTGTCGCAAAGGCAGACTACAGATAGATATAAACGGCAACACCCATACCATAAAGGAAGGTGAGAGGCTTACGGTGTTGCCCCAGAATTTCATTGACAACATTCTTGTGAGCGTGGATGCTGACATCGTGATGTTGCGGCTGTCCGGCCGAATCGTGTCTGATCTCATGCGTGAGCATATTGACAAATGGAACCGCATGATATATATATGCAAGGCTTACCGTATGTCAACGGTAAAGAATCTGGAGGATCAGATGCAATTCTATTACCGTCTTATCCTGTCTAAAACAATGAATCCCTCGCAGGGTTATCATAAAGAGATAGTGCGGTCAATAATAAAAGCCATTTTGCTTGAAATGCTGTCAAATATGGAATCGGATCAGTGTCAGTCTGTGGAGGGCGAAAGCAAGATACAATTCCAGTTCAACCGTTTCCTTCAGATGTTGTCGAACGAAGACATAAAGCATCGGCCTATCGACTTTTATGCTGACAAATTATGCCTATCTGCTAAATATCTGTCTGTTATATGTACGAAAGTCAGTGGAAAGTCAGCAAAGCAGTGGATTGATGAATATACGGTCGAGGACATACGGTACCATCTGTTCAACACGGATTATTCAATAAAGGAGATAGCATACCGTTTAGGCTTTGAGAACCTTTCTTTCTTTGGCAAATATGTCAAACGGCATTTTGGAAAATCTCCATCGGAACTGCGGACTGCAAGAAACAAAAATAAATGATTAAAAATATCAAAGCTATATTTTTCGATATCGACGGGACTTTGGTTCCGTTTGGTACGCATAAGATACTCGAATAGTTTATATTGAAATTTTTAATTCTGGCAACATATAAAAGGGCAGCGACTGAGTTTTCTTCAATCACTGCCTTTTGTTCATAATTTAATAGATTATTTATTTCCGAGGTTGAGAGTGTCGCGTATGGCATTCATATCGTGGAGGATGGAGGAGTCGAGGACGCGGGCATAACGCTCGGTCATTTTGACGCTGGCGTGACCGAGCATCTTCGATACGTTTTTCAGGCTTACGCCTTGTGAGAGGCAGAGGGTGGCGTAAGTGTGACGGGCGGTGTGCATCGTCAGGTGCTTGTTGATTTTGCAGATGGTAGCAATCTCTTTCAGATAACGGTTCATCACCTGATTGCAGGGTATCGGAAGCAGGACGCCTTTCTTGGTCGCTTTCTTGTCGCCCTGATATTTTTCGATGATGGCGAGGGGTACATCAAGCAGTGGAATGTTGCTCATCTGCTTTGTTTTCTGCCGGGGTTTGCGTATCCATTTGTTACCGTCATTATCAGTTACGATATGGTCCTCGGTCAGTTGAGACACATCAGTAAAGGCAAGTCCCGTGAATGCCGACATCAGGAACATATCTTTGATTACTTCAAGGCGTTTACTTCCGGGATTACAGTTATATATGCGGTCCACTTCTTCCAGAGTAAGGAACTTCGGTTCTGTCGGCTCTTCGCGGAATTTTATTCCGGCAAACGGATCTTTCTGAATCCAGTCGTTGGCAAGACAACGGTTGGTTATCTTTTTCAGAGCCTTCATATAACGGATGAGAGTGTTCTGGCATAGGTCTTTCTCTGTTTTGAGATACACTTCGTAGGCGCGGATTACTTCGCCTGTGAAATCAGACAGCGGGAGGTCATCGACACCATACTTGTGTTTGATGAGTTCTCCGAGGTAACGCTTCATCGTTTCATACCTTCTCCACGTTATCTCCACAAAGTCCTTGCCGATAAGTTGCTTTGCCTCGTCGTTATGTTCCTGTATGACTTGTAGGATTGTGCGCTCCTGTTTACGCACCTGTCCGACGCCATAGAATCGTTGCTGAACAATCAGCGGATTGATTTCAGCTCCGGTCTGCTGGAGTTCTGTAACAATCTGGTGGATACGGATGCGCGCATCCTCGATGAAGCGGTTAAGGTCAACAGCTGCCGAACTCGTGCCTTTGGCGCGTTCTTTCGACTGGTCCCACAGGTTTGGGAGGATACTTTTGCGGATATTATTCTCCACACGCTGACCGTCAACGGTGATTCGCATAGCGACTGATGCCTCGCCGTTTTTAAGCAGTTTTGCCTTTTTCAAGAAAAAGGACACACGGAAATTGGTTTTACTTCTCATTACCAAAATCTTCTGTTTTGAGGTTGATGACACGGTGGAGCAATTCTGACATATATATTAGTGGTTAAACAATTGAAACATAACCTCTAAACGCCATTCTGGTGGAGATAGTTCAGTGGTGGTGTTTGCTCCACCTATTGCTCCACCAGCGTTTCAATCACGCTAACCTATAAATGTTTTGAAAAACTCCAGCCTTGTCAATGTTCTTGTTAATTATCTCTTTACAGAGAGAACTAAATGAGAAGTAGGCAAGTTGCATTATATCAGTGCAATATATGCAATAGCCTCTTGGGTTGCACCATCCAACCCACCCGGTTCGCGATTGCTCACCCGATGGGTTGGTGGAGAATGAATGATTTGCACAGCCCTATAAACGCACAAAACACTGAACATCTCTGATATTCAGTGTTTTGCATCGCCTTTCGGCTTTAGGTTGTGGTGCCACCAGGAATCGAACCGGGGACACAAGGATTTTCAGTCCTTTGCTCTACCAACTGAGCTATGACACCATCTTTTTGCTCGAGGGATGCTTGCGGCCTTTTGGGTCGGGTTGTGTCCCTTTTGCGAGTGCAAAGTTAGGACTTTTTTTTGAATTGTGCAAGAGTCTCGGCGATTTTTTGCGATTCATAGGCCAAAATCTATGTTTTTGGCTTGTTTTGTAGGTTTGCAATATGGCCTTTCAAGCCCTCATACTGTTTTCTCTACATGTGCCGTCTTGTGTATACCGGCCGTCTTGTGTATTTCGGCTATCTTTTTAATTCTTGCCGTCTTCTCTGCACGTGTTGTCTTCTATCTACTTCTGCTGCTGTCTCTGAATTTTCGCTTTGAGGCGGTTTATCGGCGGCGGAAACGGCCGAGGGCGTAGCCGGCTACCTCGGCGAGTTCGGGGCGGTGCGTCAGGCGCGCAAGAAGCAGGTAGGTGAGTATGCCGACGACAATCATTACTGTCAGTTCGGCCAGGGAGCCAATGAAAGTCGCAGGGAGAATCCGACCGATAAGCGAGCCGGTCAGCAGGGCTGCGGCTGTCATCACTGCACCCAGCAATGCGTAGGGCAGAAGGTCAGCCAGCATCCGCCACGGGCTTATCGCCGTGGCGCGCGATACAATCGCAAGCACTATGGCATAGGTTACTGCCGATGCCGCAAGCTGTCCCCACACGAGCAGGGGCACGCTATGGAACCATACCGTTGACATGATGGCCGCGAAAATCAGCGCATCCTTGATGATCTCGACGATGAATAGCCGACGGGCATAGCCGAGCGACAGAAGATAATTGGTGTAGAGCGATATCAGCACGACGAATATGCCGCGCACCGTCAGGATGCGGAAGAGCAGTATGGCGGCGTCCCACTTCGTGCCGAAAAGTGTGTGGAAGAGGGGAGTGCCGATTGCCGCGATGCCGAGCATAACAGGAAAGAGTATGAAACCGGTGAAGCGGTTGATCTTCGACACGTAGCGTCGGAAGTTGTCGCCGTCGTCCTGGAACTTCGACAGCAGCGGCACGAAGGAGGCCGTGAGCACCTGAGAGATTGATGCACTCCCCATCTTGCTCCATTTGTCAGCCTGCGTATAGACGCCGAGGGAGGCCAGGTTGTAGAAGGCACCAATCACGAATGAGTAGATGTAAAGGAAAAGGGTATTGAGCGCCGATGACGAGAAAACACTGAGACCGACGCGCCAGATCTGGCGCAGCGAGTCGATGCTGAACCGTATCTCGGGAGCCCATCCTCCGGTAGCCCATAGCCATGCAGATTTGACTGCGGCGAGCGAGACGGTCTGCCAGACGAGCGCCCATGCCCCGTAGCCGCCGAACGCCAGCGCGACACCAACCGCTCCCGACAGGGTGAGCCCGACCACGTTGGCCACGGCGATCTGCTTGACATTCATGGTCTTCATCAGTCGCGTGGTCTGCACCAGACCGAGTCCGTTGAGAATGAATGACAGGAACATCACCCTCGACAGGGGAATCAGGCGCCGGTCGCCCTGGAAAATGTCTGCTATCAGAGGCGCGCATAAGAAAAGAATGGCATAGACCACGAGACTGACCGCGAGATTGAACCAGAACACCGTAGAGTAGTCGCGGCGTGTCGGTTCTTTCTTCTGCAGTAACGCCGAGCCGAATCCGCTGTCGACGAACAATATTCCGAAAGCCTGGAACACCAGCAGGGCGCCCACAAGTCCGAAGTCCTCTTTCGACAGCAGGTTGGCGAGCACAACGCCGACAACGGCATACAGCACCTGCGACGACACGCGGTCTATGGTGTTCCATTTCAGCGTGCGTGCCGTCTTCAGTTTGAGTGAGGGGGCCTCCGGCTGTTCCTCACGGGAGTCTGTGTCAGATCTCTGACTCGGTCTCATCCTCGCTTTCCTCCAACTCTTCCTCGGTGACAACAGTCGGGCCTTCCCCTTCCTCGGTGGAAGTTGTAGAGATCTCTTCCTCCTCAGTTACAGTGACAGTCTCCTCGGCTTCGGTTGCAGGGGTTGGCTCCTGTTCAGTCACAGTGACAGTAGTCACAGTCTCCACGGAAGCGGGTTCATGGGGCTGTGCCGCAGACTCCTCGGTACTGTCGGAATCAGGACATTCCTCTATCTTAGACAGCTGTGCGCCTCCGACCTTCTTGACCGTAGGATTGCCGCGATAGTAGATCTTGGTCGTGCCTACCCCGCGCACGTCGAGAGTCCTGTCCGCGCGGCATCCGATGGAGCCGGTGCCAAGCACGGTACACTTTACCTCCTGTGCGTCAAATTCGTCTGCCTGTATCACGCCCGAGCCGGTGAGGCTGAACTTCGCCACGTCGCACTTGCCGCGAAGCACAAGATTGCCGTTGCCTGTATTGATCGCGGCGCTGACCTCCTGGGCGTTTATGCCCTCGCATATTATGCGGCCGTTTCCTATGAGTCTCGCCGAGAAGGTGGGAGTCGACGCGCTCAGGAAAGCCTCGACCGTGGAGTTGCCCTCGTTGCGCACCTGCGACAGATAGTCGGAATAGACATAGATGGTCGGCACCTCGCCGAGTCCGTGCTCGGCCACCTCCTTGATGCTGAGATGGCCCTTGGAGTTCGTGATCTCGATGGCATCGCTGAAATCGGTCTCCGACACATAGCGGGCCATGCCGGTAGAGTCAGGCACCGAGCGGTAAACCACATTGATGTCGCCGAGTTGCTGCAGGCGGTCGAACGGTCCTACCTTATACAGGAAATCTCGGGCGGCGAGTGGCGACACAGCCGTCGCGGCCAATGCAACTGAAAATAATAATTTCTTCATAGGTCAGATGTTAGTCTGCGCGTCGGCAGGATTCTGGGATAACGATTGCTGATGAGACTCCACGAATTTGCGGGCCTCGCCGAGTATGTCGTATAATTCAGATAACGAATCGGCGCGGAGCATGCGTATGCGGGTCTCACGGAAATTGGGAATACCCTTGAAGACAGGCGAGGCGGCCAGATGGCGTCGGATGTGCAGGATGCCGCGATACTCGTCGATGCGCTCCACGCTCTCGCGGATCTGTCGCTGAAGCAGCGCGAACTTCTCGTCGAGCGGAAGGGGAGTGACGCTGCCCGTGTCAAGCATCTGTCGCACGTCTCGGAAGATCCAGGGGGCGCCGAACGACGCGCGGCCAATCATGACGGCGTCGACGCCAAAGGTGTCGAACGCGTCGACCGCCTGCTGCGGTGTGCAGATGTCGCCGTTGCCGATTATGGGAATCTCCATGCGTGGGTCGGCCTTGAGCTCGCCGATAAGAGTCCAGTCGGCCTGACCGGTGTACATCTGTGAGCGCGTGCGGCCATGCACCGTGAGGGCCTTGATGCCGCAGTCCTGAAGTTGCGGGCCGAGGTCAGTGATGATCTTGTTCTCGCAGTCCCAGCCGAGGCGTGTCTTGACAGTGACCGGCAGCGACACGGCATTGATCACCTCGCGGGTTATGCGGAGCAGTTTGGGTATGTCGCGCAACATCCCGGCTCCGGCCCCCTTTGAGGCGACCTTCTTGACCGGACAGCCGAAATTGATGTCGATGATGTCAGGCTGTGCGCGTTCAACAATGCGCGCGGCCTCGACCATAGCCTCAGGCTCACGGCCATATATCTGAATTGCCACGGGGCGCTCGCGCTCGTCGATATGTAGTTTTCGCACGGTCGAGCTGATGTCGCGCACCAGTGCCTCGGCCGACACGAACTCCGTGTAGACCATTGCGGCACCCATCTCGCGGCATATAAGCCGGAACGACGGGTCGGTGACATCCTCCATCGGGGCGAGAAGCACAGGGCGTTCTCCAAGGTCAATATTGGCTATCTTCATGCGGGTTAAAAGTTTAAATGGAACAGTGGATACCGCTTATACCAGAATCAGCCGCGAAGCCGGGGCAGCCGCCATGTCGCGGGCCACGGCAAGGAGGTCATCGGGAGTCAGGCTCATGATCTGCCGGGCGGTGTGGCTGTTGTCGAGTACCTCTCCGTGACGCATCAGACTTTTGGCCAGGGCCATGGCGCAGCTCTCGCGGTTGTCGCCGCTCACGAGCAGCTGGCCGCAGAGCTGGCGGCGTGCCTGCTGGAAGGCGCGGTCGGACATCGGGCCGGCGGCAATCGCCTCGACTTCGTGGCGTACAAGCCGCGAGCACTTCTCGACATTCTCAGGGTCGCATCCGAAATAGACCTGCCACGAGCCGGCATCCGAATAAAGCGACACGCTGCTTTCCACAGTATACACCAGGCCGCGTCGCTCGCGCAGCACGCGGTTGAGCCGCGAGTTCATCGCCGAACCGCCGAGTATGGCCGAAAAGAGATAAAGGGCGTAACGGCGCGGGTCGGACGCCGAGTAGGTGACAGTCCCGATCACCACATTCGCCTGGTTGCGGTGGTTGTCGCGGGTCTCGTCGAACGGCGCGACGGGCGTAGGGGCAGGCCGCAGGTGGGCGGGCATCGGGCGCGAGATGCGTCCGAAATATTTCTCCACCAGCCGCATGCATTTCCGAGGGTCGGTTGGGGTCACGCAATACAGCACCATATTGCCCGGTGTGAAATAACGGGTCAGAAAGTCGCGGGTGTCAGCCGATGAGAGCCTGTTCACGGTATCCTCATACCCCAGGATATTATGGGCCAGCGGCGAGCCGGCGAAGAATATTTCGTCAAACTCGTCGAAAACCGCATAAGCCGGGTTATCGCGGTATGAGCTGATCTCCTCAAGCACGACGCCGCGCTCCAGGTCGAGCTCATGAGTCGGGAACGAGGCGTTCTCGACCAGGTCGGCGAGGAGTTCGAGCGCACGGCCCTCATAACCAGCCGGCGCGTTGGTGTAGAGCATGATCTCCTCTTTGGTGGTGTATGCGTTCAGTTCGCCGCCAATGAGTTCCATGCGGTTCGACACCTGCCAGCCGCGCCGGGTGGGAGTACCCTTGAAGAGTGTATGCTCCACGAAATGAGCCAGACCGTCGCGGCCCGTGCCGTCATCGCGGCTCCCGGCATTGGTCAGCACGCCGATATAGGCGACATTGCCGTCAGACCGCTCGGCCACTACGCGCAGTCCGTTGGAAAGAGTGTGTACAATCCTGTCCATTGCACTGTATCAAAGAAAAGGGTCGTGACTCGAAAGTCAAGACCCCTTTTCATAAAATAAGCAAATGTTTTATTATTTTATGGAAAAATTCATAGTGTGGGTTGCTTACTTGCCGAGGCGAGCCTTCTCGCGGGCTATGTAAGCGTCGATGCCAAGACCGCTGCCGACCTGGAACTGAGGATACTCGTTCTTGATCTGTTCGTAGCATTCGAGAGCCTTGTCATATTTCTTCTGCTCGTCATAGACGTTGGCCTCCTTGAGCAGGACGCGCGGCACGATCTGCGGATTCTTGTCGGCCTTTGAGACAGCCTTCCTGAAGTAATCGAGAGCCTTGTCATACTGCTTGAGGTTGACGTAGCAGTCGCCTGTAAGTGCAAGTGCGTTGGCGGCGAGCACCGGCTCGGAGGTAGAGAACTTCTCGAGATACTCGGCAGCCTCCTTGTACTTGCCAGAGGCATAATAAGACTCGGCTGCGCTGAGGGCGGCAAGCTTGCCGGCATCGTTGCTGCCATAGGTGTCAGCCACTTTCTTATATTGTGCGGCGGCGATAGAGTCGTTGCCCTTGGCCTGGATCTCGACCTCGTTGTAAGCCTCGAACGCCTTGTTGAGACGCGGATTGCGATAGATGAAGAGGTAGCTGAGCACAAAAGCGGCCACAACGGCGACGCCACCTATAATCCAGAAAATAACCTTCTTGTTCTGGGCGATTTTCTCGCTTGCCTCGCCGAGGTTGGAGTTGAGTCTGTCAATTGCGTTCTGCTCTTCGACTTCTTTTTTGTTAGCCATATTGATATTATTCTGTCCGTCTTCCGGGTCGCTGCGGCTGAGGGCCGTGAGCATGGAGCGCGGATTGTAATTTTGTTTAACTGTTATTCAGGTTGCAAAATTAATAAAATAAATTGATATATCAATTAATTCGAGAAAAAAATTGCCAGTTTCCTGCGCATGACATCCGTCGCGTGTCGCGTGGCAATCCGCGGCGGTTAGGACCGCGAGTGTGACGCGTCATTGTCAGAACATAAAAAGGCGCCCTAACTTGTCCTTGATGTTGCGGATATTCTCGCGCATGAGATACGACGAGTCGTCGCGAATGGACTCAATTGGCGTGATGAACGGGCGGAAAGGTGGCTTGCGGGGGTCGGTGAACATGCGGATGTCGCCCGGTTGGCACATTACGGTCAGAGTTTCGGGGGCCATGACCGGGTCGCCGTCGATATGGGCCGGCCCGGGGAGATGCCTGATACGTGCGGAGCGTACCCGGATTGTCTGGATCAGCAGGTTTCGGTCGAGGCGCCCGGTGAACAGCTCGACGCCGGCCAAGGCGCGTGTCAGCGGGTTGCCGGCGTGTATCAGTATGATGTCGAGCAGGCCGTCCTGAATCGAGGCTTTGGGGGCGATAAACGCATTGTTGCCATACTGCGAGGCATTGCAGACAGCCACGATGAATGCGCGGATCCTCAGGGTCTGCTCGCCGGTGTGGATCTCATACTCGGCGGGAGAATACCTGACATACTCCTGCACGGCACTCTTAATATAGGAGGCAAGCCCGCGGCGAGACATGGATGAGAACTCCTTGCTGACCTTCGCGTCGAAACCGAGGCCGAACGTGCAGAAGAAAGGGCGGCCGTTGACAGTGCCGTAATCGCAGTCGGAGACATTGTCGCTGGCGATGATGTCAAGGGCATGGTCGATGTCGATCGACCCGTAGATATGGCGCGCCAGGCCGTTGCCCGAGCCAAACGGCAGTATGCCGAGCGCCGTTGAGCTCGAGCGCAGGGCTGAGGCCACCTCGTTAACAGTCCCGTCGCCGCCCGCCACAATCACTGAGTGAAGGCACTCCTCGACAGCGCGTGACGCGAGTTCGGCGCCGTGGCCCGCACGGGTCGTCTCGACGGCCTCGATCTCAAACCCGGCCGGCTCCAGACGCGTGCGCACACGCTCGGCCAGGCCATCCTTGGGCAGAGTGCCGGATATGGGATTGATCACGAGCAACGCCCGTCTCTTCTCATTTATCTTGTCTGTCATACACAAAAAGCATATTTTTATGTAGGATGGGCTATAATTTTAAAACTTTATTTCGCGAAATATGTTTTATAACATTTAAAATTATTTTGATAACCCGACGTTGTGTTGTAATTTTGCAATACCAAATAGCAGTCATACTGACCTTGGTAGAATTTTAGTTAAACAAATCAGCAAACCTTAATACCGAAAGCTTTAAGTCTAATACCGGAAAAACGGAAGAACGAAGAAATGCAAACAACAGGGTAATTGATTATTATTATTGACCTTAATCGAAACCAGACAGATTCCGACGGGAGTCGACAATCTTCTAAACGGACCGAATGCGTAAGCATCTCGGTCCGTTAAATTTTTATATGTCAGTGGTATACGGGATTGTGCCGGGAGGGCCAGCAGGACAGGTGTGCATCAGTCATCTTTTCCTCGGGTAGAGACAATGAAAAGAGTCCCGCCATCGCGCTGATGACGGGACTTGAATATATTTCCAATCGGTTTCGGGATTCTATCTAACCGACTGTGAGGCCGGAATCACTTCTCGAAGCCGCGCAGACGCAGAAGCGCCTTGGGGTCAGGCTCATGGCCACGGAAACGCTTGAAGAGCACCATGGCGTCCTCAGTGTCGCCAGGCTCCAGGATATTCTTCTTGAAGCTTGTGGCAGTCTTCTTGTCGAAGATGCCTTTCTCCTTGAAGAGTTCCCATGCGTCTGCCTCGAGCACCTGGGCCCAGAGATAAGTGTAATAGCCTGAGGCATATCCGTCATCGCCGAAGATGTGCTTGAAATAGGGAGAGCGGTAGCGGAAGGTGATTTCCTCGGGCATGCCGATCTTCTTGGCAACCTCAGCCTCGAACGCCTTCGGGTCGCTGACCTGGGCCTCCTGGCCATACATCATGTCGAGAAGCGCCGCACCGGCGAGCTCGGTTGTCATGAAGCCCTGGTTGAACTTGCCGGCGTCTGAGATCTTCTTCACCAGTTCGTCAGGAATAACCTCGCCGGTCTTGTAATGGCGTGCATAGGTCTTGAGCACCTCAGGCTCGAAGGCCCAGTGCTCGTTGATCTGCGAGCACATCTCCACATAGTCGCGGTCAACGTTAGTTCCTGCCAGAGACTTATAGGGGGCGGTGGTCAGCATCCCCTGCAGTGCGTGGCCGAACTCGTGGAACATGGTCTCGACCTCGTCGATGGTCAGCAGTGAGGGAGTGCCGGCTGCCGGGCGGGTGAAGTTGCCGACATTATAGACGATCGGGCGGCGATATTTGCCGTCGCCATAGAGGCCCGCGCTCTGCATCTGCTCCATCCATGCTCCCTGGCGCTTGGTGTCGCGGGGATAATAGTCGCACATCCACACTGCCACATGCTCGCCGGTCTTGGCGTCGACGAGGTCGAACACCTGCACGTCGTCCATATACTTAGGCGCGTCGGGCATCGGCACCATCTTCACGCCGTAGAGACGCTCGGTGGCGTCAAACATCCCCTTCATCACGTTGTTGAGCTCGAAATAGGGGCGGATAGCGGCATCGTCAAGGTCGAACTTCTGCTTCTTTACCTTGTCGGCATAATAATAATAGTCATAGGGAGCGATCTTGAAGCCGCCGCCATGAGCGTCGACATAAGCCTGCATGTCGGCAACCTCCTCGGCACTACGCTTCACGGCCGGCTCAAATACCTGCATCAGCAGCTCACTGGCAGCCTCGGGAGTCTTGGCCATGACGCGCGACGTCATCATCTGCGCGAAATTGTCGAAGCCCATCAGCTTTGCCTTCTCAGCGCGAAGCTTGACGATCTTGGAGATGACGGGCAGGTTGGAGTTCTCGCCATACGACGCGAGATTGGTATATCCCTCGTAGATGGCCTTGCGCAGGCCGCGTGAGTCGGCATACTGCAGCACGGGGAGTCGGCTCGGGGCGTGGAGGGTGAATACCCACATGCCGTCGAGTCCGCGTGCCTTAGCCTCGTCAGCAGCCTGGGCCACCGATGACTCCGGCAGGCCGGCGAGTTCCTTCTCATCGTAAACTATGACCGCGAACTGGTTCGTGGCGTTCAGCAGGTTGCGGTTGAACTGTATGAAGAGTTTAGAGAGCTCGTCGTTGATCTTGACGAGTTGCTCCTTCTTGTCGGCGGGCAGAGCCGCGCCCTGCTCGGCAAACTGGCGGTAATACTTCTCGACGACGCGCTTCTGCACCGGTGTGAGGCCCATCTTGTCGCGCATGTCATACACGCTCTTGATGCGCTGGAACAACTGGTCGTTGAGCATCAGCTTATTGTTGGCGTCGTTGAGCATAGGGATGGCCTCGTCGGCCATGGCGGCGAACTCAGGCGTGCCCATAGCCTCCATATAGTGGTAGAAGACGCCGCTGACACGCTCCAGGATAGGCGACAGATTCTCAAGCGGGAGGATCGTGTTGTCGAAATCGGGAGTGGCGCGGTTGCGCACGATGTTGAAGATTGCCTCGTCCTGCTCGGCGATGCCGGCCTTGATGGCAGGAATGAAGTCGGAGGTCTCGATCTTGTCGAAGGGGGGTATCTCATACTTCGTGCCATAAGGCTGCAGGAACGGATTCTGATGTTCAGCCATGACGGGTTGTGCTTGCGAGGCGAGCAGCATGACGCCGACCGCCAGGATGGTTAGTTTTTTCATATTAAAGTATTATAAGTTATGCGGGTTTGGGGGCCATATCTAAGACCGTCTCACAAATATACATCTTTTTTGCGAGATTACAAACAAAAAACATTTTATAGCGCACGTGTCGGACCGTTGTTGCTGCCCGTCACGGCATTGATGGCGGAGATTATTGTGGAGACCCTACATGAATTCCCGCATTGTCTCTTTGAACATATTGCCGTAGAGAGGAGCATTGTAGATATGCGGATGCGAGCCGGTGGTGCCCCGCACCGTGCGGTAATAGAGGTCTCTCAGCGTGATCGATGGGTTGGCCGTGACCTCGTCGCGAAAAGTCCGCGTGAAGCCGTTGGAAAGCCATACATTCAGCGAGTTGTCGAAGACATCGGCTTTAGAGGTCTCATTGGCGTGTGCCGCAGTGAAGACAAGCACGCCGGGTATTCCCTCGCATGCCTCGCCGATTGTGCCGGAGTAGCAGGCGTCGAGTACAAAAAGCAGTTTCCTGAACCTGCGCTCCTCGCTCAGGCCGCCGACAAGGCTCTTCATGTCACTGCCGTGGACATACTTGGAAGAGCCCCACATCAGCATGTTCTGCGAGCCATGGCCGCACCAGAAGATTATGACATTGTCGCGTGCGGTGGGTGATATGACGTGGGGAAGCCTTGCAGAATCCTTACCCCGCAAAATGTCATTCAGGTCAGACAGGTCTATCTCGGACAGATGGTAGTCAACCGTCACGTTCTCATGCAGGTTCTCGCCGTCGGGCGTGACTCGCACGACCCCCGGATATATGTTTCTGGAGTCGGAGGCGATGTTGTCCTCGGTGATCAGTATGATATGGTCGTCGTCATATCCGTGCTGCCTTAGGAGCCGGTACATGGCCAGTGCGTCAGCCTGGTGGCGGTAGTTGGCCCAGGTGTCCGACGCGCCGACCACAACAGCATATCTGTCGCCCAGCGCCGGATATTCCACATGAGAGTCCCGGTCCTCGAATTCCTGCCTCATAGAGGTCTCCCATTCCCAGGCCTGCGTGGAGGATATACTCCCGTCGGCACCGTTCAGGGTCAGGTATTCGAGAGTCCTGAATGTGTCCTCGTCATATACCCAGTGGGCAAAGTATGTGCCTGTCACGTTGTTGTGGTTCTTCTCGTCCCACACCCATTCGCTTGTGACGCCCCTTATGTCGGCCTCGCCGCCCGATTCAAGGAGTCGGAATGTCTCCTGCATGTCGGGGGCGGTCCAGCCCTCACATACCCGGCCGCTGTCATTGTCGACAAGCCTCATGATAGTGGAGTTAAGCGGCTCTCCGTCACGCTGCATGTAGAGAGAATATGCCGCGATCAGCAGTGCGTCGAAGAAATGCGCGTCTCCGTTGGCAGGCTCCTCGTGAAACCTGCCCTGGTATGCGGCGATCCAGCCGCTGCGCGGATCCGCGCTCGGACGCACGCCCTCATACCTGAAATTGGAAAGTTTCCCCCTCAGTTGCTCTGACGCGGCCACGTCTGAGCAATATATATTCGGAAACTTGAAGATCTCGTAGGGTTTAAGCCGCGAACGCATGACGCCAAGCTGGTCATCGAGCGCCAATAAGTCAGACTCACTCGAGGGGGTGAAGATGATGCACTCCGAGTACCAGTGCCTGTGTCCGTGAAGCCGCTCAACGGCATTCCTGAGCTCTGACTCCGACGAGTAGAGTATTATTTCCTCAACCTGCAGGCCCAGCTCGATGGCCTGGTAGGAGAACCAGTCGTTGAACGAACGCCCGTATTCATCGTCAGAAGCAAGAAGTGTCACTGTCTTGTACTGGCTCAGTTTCGCCTGGGCGAGAAGAATCTCGCTCTGGGTAATGTCACTCTGAGTCAGAAACCACAGACCATTCTTTCCTCCATATATTCGTTGAAGCTCGGTGGAGGTCACGACCGGAAGAATCATGGGAATACGGCCCTCGACCTGCCGGGCGACGCGATATGCCGCTCCTGACTTCTCAGGCCCTATTATCAGCGAGTAGGCAGGATCCTTTGAGATACGGTAAGCCACATCAGCAATGTCGCGGGCGTTCTCGTCATACCACTCCAGATCAAGAGAGATGCGCCGGCGGCATCCGCTCTGGGCCTTGGTGATGTTTTCGGTGGCCCACTCGGCGATCTTTTTCATCCTCTCGGCTGACTTGTCGGGACAGAACACGGCGATCTTGTATGACACCGTATCGGCCGTGCCAGGGGTGACGGGATTGTCATCCTTGTCGCAGGCGACCGGCAGAAGGATTACCGACAGGATTGACAATATTTTAATGACCAGTCTCTTCATATTCTTTTTCAGCCTTCAGTGCCTCTTGAAAATATTGTGAATAGATGTCGCTCCAATAGAAGGGATTCACATAGTACTCCTCCCAGATGTCATTGACGATGTAGAACATATCGCTGAGCATGATGGAGACGGAGCCGTCGTCCATGCCGAAAGTCCGGTGGCCCGTTATATCCTCCCCGTCGGCCCAGCGGGATATATAGCCGGAAAGAATCTCCCTTATGTTGACCACCACCGAGAATGGCACCCGTTTGCTCATCAGCGAGCAGTCGACATCCATGCCGGCGATGAGCATCAGTACAAAAGGACTCTCGCGTGAGAACTTGAACAGCCCGCTGTTGCTTCCCCGTGCGAGCGGGAAAAAGAAATCGTCGGGATAGCGTGACGCAAGCCGGTAGAGGCTGTCAGGCATCGAGCGCCCGCGACAGTCGTCAGCGAGGTAATGGACAGTTATATCCCCGACCGGGTTTATGCTCCTGTATCCGTCTTGGAAGCCGTCGATTGCATCCCGGTTCTCTGCGCTTCCCTCATAAGGACACACGATGTGGACGCCAAGGCTCTCCTTGGCCATGCAGCCCGAAAGGTATGAGGCACCGTAGCGTGCGAACCGGAAGGTAGAAACATTGTCGGGAAGGTCCCGGCCCTTCGACTCAAACAGCAGAACTGAGTGAATGTCATCAGGCTTCATGTCCTGGCACAGGGACTCATATTCGCTGTCGGCAAGTACGAGAAGTCTGCGGTCGGGGGACTCGTCGTCGGCCCACTCTGATGCATATTTCTCTGCATCGGAAATATTCCGGGGCCTGAGCACCGAGACCTCAAGACCTTTTGCGAGAGATGTCTCCATGATGCCGGCGAAAGCCTCGTCATAATAGCCGTTGTCGCCAAAGCCCGAAAGGGGAGCCATCACCGTGATGTCGGCGATGACTCCCTTGTCGTCAGCACGCGGTTCCCCGTCGTCTGAACAACCGCATATGAGCAGTGACAGTAGTGAGAGAAGAATTATCGACAGTCTGCCCGGACTGTCAGTTGACAGGATATTCCACATATATGTCGGAGGTCTTGCTTCTCAAAATCTTAAAGAAACTGAACGCGTGATATCTGGACGACCAATACACCCGCTTGCGGTACGCGTAGTCGGGGGTCTCGATCCTGAAATTATTGTTTCTGAGATTCGATAGCTTGATGAGTTTGGTTTTGCTGTACCATGTCCAGCGTGCCCAGAAGAGGCTTTTCTTCGCATTTATGTTATTGCCGTCGACAACAACGTAATCATCTCCGCTCGAGTCTCTCATGATATTGCAGAACTCTGTGTAGAGTTTCTCGTCAGAGTTGTTCTTGTGATATATCAACACCTCGGAGTTCTCATCCCAGACATCCTTCATCTGTCTCCAGTTGTCGACAGAGGCGAGGTTGTGCATGAAATTGAATCTCTTCCAATGGTCGCTTGCCTTGTATTCATGAATATGGTTGGTGAACACATAGCATGCGTAATCGCTTACCTCAAGCGCGAGCCCTCTGGCCCTTATGTTGTATCCATTATTCTTGCAGACGGGACAATTGAAAGAAACGATAGAACATTTCGGGATGAACAGAGTGAAATCATCGTCAGAGGCATAGTTGTCATCGAGGGTGGCCTTTGGACGATAGTAGACCTTATAGGACCTGTAGCCGTCAAGGTCAACCTCCATCAGTGCTACGGCGCCGTCGGTCGAGTCATGCCTCAGGCTTACCTTGCCCCGTTTGCCCAAGTCTATGGTTATGCCCTCGGGGGTGTCGCTGACGAATGTCTTTATCTTGGGGTCGTCGTGCAGAATCCGTTTGAAATCCTTTTCAGCCTCCGAATAACTTTCCGCCACCTCGAACCGTACGCCGGGCTGTCCCTCGCTCAGCGGCAGACCTTTGGCCGGCTGGTACTCATGCGACGGCATCTCCTCGCTGTCGTCGGATATGTCTTCTGTGTCTGTAACCTGTGTGTAGAGTGCGCCTGTCAGATTGGAATAAAGCAGTTCGGCGGGCGACAGCTCGGCGAGCAGTTCCTCGTCGTCTCCGGTATCCTCGCCAGGTTCATACGACTCCTTGCAGCCCGGCAGAATAACCGACATGAGCAGTATCGTCAGACTTCCGATAAGAAGGCTGAAAGCATCCGGTTTGCGGAACATGCGTTTATAGATTATCTTTTGCATTGCTGTATTTGTCATAAAAATAATAACTTGATCTATAAAGTCTCAGGGGGAAAAAGTTGTTAAGGCCATTGCCTGTGCTGACCACTCTCCATCGGTAGTCGGCATCCATACAGAGTGCGGAGCCGGTCTCGGAGTCAATCTTGTCCTTGAAAATCAGGTAACTGCGGTCAGTGTTGTGATAGGCGCTCTTTTTAGTGTTGTCCACACCGTCGATGCCGCCCGGGCCATAATAGCCGTTGAACTGTAGGTCGAATCCCGACAACTGCCCTTTCAGCAGGTGACGCGTGTCGTAGCTGACGTAATTCAGGAGCGCAGTGCGGGCCTTCTCGGTCGGATAGTACCATTCGAGGGGTTCACCGTATACGTCATCGGTCTTGCTGCTGATTCCCGGGGGTGCGAGACGCGTGTGTGTCACGCCCCTTACCTGTACCCAGTACTCGCCATCCTTGGTCCTGTATGTTCCGCGTGAGAAAGATGAGCCGGTGTAGAAGCCGGCGGCGATATCCTTGTTGACATTCTTCCTCGTCCAGTAGCCTGAGCCTATCTTGACAATCGGAAGGCCGATGATTCCCTTAGGCTTCCAGTCAGTGGAGACGGATCTCCTTAGGTCAAGGCCCAGCGACGTGAGGTAGATGTTGCCGTGAAGATAGTAGACGGAATCGATCTTTGACCTGCCGTCCATACCCTCGACCGGCTTGACGAATACGTCGCCGTCAGAAAACGTCAGCCATGCCGGTGCGGTTCCCTCGCCGTCGCCCGGGAACAGCCCGGAGCCGTGGAACGGCCTTCCCCTTCTAATCGGGTATATGACCGTGATTCGCTTGTTGGCCTTGACCGACGGCACGTATTCGTTGCATATCTCAAGAATCGGGGAGGCTTCGGAGATATTTCCCTGCGCCGCATAGAGCACCCTGACGAGCGACTCATCATTGCCTTCGGCAAAATCCATATAGGGGGCGCCATTGATCTTGAGCCCGTAGTTGTCGAGGCCGGCCTTGGCGTCATCTATGGCGTTTGTGCTTTTCTGCGACTCGGCGATGGCACACTCCACGAATGTCTGCGTCATCCGCTGGGGGAAGAGAGTCCATATCGGCACAAGCTGCACATTGAATGGCACCATCCTCGCCAGGTTCTCCGGATTCATGAAATCGCTGTTCGGGAGCGACCGTGTCCAGGCAAGTATGTTGGCCGGACTGATTTTGCCCTGACTCCTGCAGTCGCTGAGGATACGCTCCCTTGCGTCGCGTGTGCCGCCGGCAACCTTGAAGGTGCCTTTCTCGCTTACATCCGACGACAGGCCCTGGATCTCGCCGTTCAGCGTGTAGTCAGACGGCTGCGACTTGAAGAAATACTTCACGAAGTCATTGACGCGGATGTTGAGTTCCCCGCGCATTGTCTTGTTGAACTTCAGGGCCACATCCATAGTCCCGCCCAGGTCTACATAAGAGACTATATGCGTGCCGAACACCTTGAACAGTTCCTGGATGTTCTCGACCGAGGGATTCGCCAATATCCGCTCATAGTGGGTGCGGAATGTCTCGGTGAAGATGTCCATCCTGTTCTGCTCGGCATATTGGATAAGCTTGGAATGGTCGAGCGACGAGCATGCCACAAGGCGCTGGAGATTGACATAGGCGAAATTGGTGATGTCGAGCCTGGTCTCTCCGCTTTGTGACTCGAAGCGAGTTATGGTCTTCTTGCCGCCGATGAGTCCGGACTCTCTCTTCTCCATGGTCTTGGTCATGAGCTCGGCCATCTCGGTGGTCGAGTTTGAGGTGACCGACACAATGTCCTGAAGGTTTCTGGAAGTTGTCTGTACTATGGTAGGGTCAATCCGGGCGGCCTCCTGGTAATCCACTATCGGCTCGCAGATGCTTGACTCGGAGTTTATCTCCTGAAAGATGTTGTATCCGCATCCGGCGTAGCAGTAGAGTCCGCCGTTGCTGTCGTCATCCTGGTAGCCGGCCTGCGTGACCGGAATCCTGATCTCGGGTCCGTCGGCCTTTCTCAGCACTATCTCTCCGGTCCTCTTCTCGGGATTCTCGTTTCTCTCGGCGAAAATCTCAAGATAGCCGTCGTGGCTCACGGAGTCACCAAGCACCTCAAGCCATGAGTCGGAGGCCGATGCCTCAAGCGTCTTGTACTCGTTGTCGCCAACTGTTACCTTTATGGTCCTATAGGAACTTCTGACGGGGAGTCCGATCTCCTCGGTGTCGACGGTCAGTTCAGAGTCTTCCGGCCCAATCGGCAAATCCTTGTCGCTGCACCCGAAGATCAGGAGTGAAAGCGGCATGATGTATATTGACAGTCTGGATTTAAGCATAGGTATGGTTTAGAAAAGTTCTGAGGGAATGATTGAATAACGATAGTTGCCGTTTCGGACCATCCTGTGCGTCGTGCCTGACTTTATTCCTGATTCACGGAATGCCTCGCTAAGGTCGTTGCGGCTGAAGTATCCGGAGGTATAATACTCGCTTATCAGTTCGGTGTCCTCGTCGTTGATCGACCAGCCAGGCAGATTGAGGAACAGCGGGCACTTACCGTCTGTTCCCTGGTAACCCGGACTGTCGTGGTAGAGATAGAACTGGTTCAGGAATTTCCTGACGGGATAGACCCGGGTGGCAGTCGTGGGGTTGCCTGAGGTGTCGAGGCTTCCGGGCCACGCATAGTCGGGAAGATGACGGGTAGGCTCGAACAGGGCGTCGCCGGCGTGGGGCGCCGCGGGGTAGAGTTTGCCGTTGTACAGATAGAGCGTGCCGTCGCCGCTGTCGGGCATTTCCTTGACTACATATCTGTCATAAAGCCATTTTATGCTGTACCACTTACCGTCGGACCCGATGCTCTTTCCTATGCCTTCGTCAAGCTGGATGCGGTTCTCATAGACCGGATAAGTGACGACAGCCATCGGGTTCAGGCCTTTCTCAGCCAGTTCGGGTATGTATTCCTCATAAGTTACGGCGACAGTCTTGCAGGGCCGTCCGGAGGCGTCGGTCAGTGTGTGGCATATACCGGTGAAGAGTTCGGGGTCAGACAGGTTGTGGGGCTTGAAGTCAAGGCGTCTGCTGTCGGTGCCCGGAACGTCTATTCTTGCATTGGTGTAGTTAAGTTCGCCGTAGATGGTGCGCATAGTCTCGGCTCCGGTCAGAATCCTTCCCTTAACCCGCGTGGCGACAGTCTTGTCGGGGATAAACTCCCAGATGGGAGTGACCTCCATGTCGATGAGTTCGGAGCGGTCGCTCCAGCCGTCACCGGCGCTCTCCTCGACCGTAGAGATCCATTTCTCGTAGTTGCCGGGGGTAGCCTGTTCGTTCTCATAATAGGGGTCGGCGACAAGATTGTCGAAGATCGACACATCGCCTCCCTTTACGTTGAGTGACATGACGGCCGACTTGAATATGTTCCGATAGGTCTTGTGGTGTTTTGACGACTCGACTTTCTCTATCTTCACAATGAATTTGGTGACGGATTTCTTGAATTCCTCCTCCTGCAGGTATGACGTCACATTGCGTTTGCTCGTGCGGAGCGAAAGGCTGAAGGAGCCTCCCTGTGATATGCGGGTCACGACATGCGTTCCGAAGATGTTGACGAATGAATCGATCACGGCGAGATTCTCGCCGGCGTTCTTTAATTTATTGACGGCATAGCGGAAATTATCAGACAGTATTTCGTCGGGATGTTTTTTGAGTTCTCCCTTGATTCCGTTGTCGCCGTCAAGCAGATAGTCGAGGTTGACCGACTTGCTGCCGGTCTGGAGTCCGATGGTCTGGCGGAAGATCAGGGTGGAGTCTGTGATGTTCTCTCTTAATGTATAATCCTTTCTGTGGTCACCCTTGTATAGGATTAGGTCCTCGCTGAGGTCCACGCTCCATGTGGTCATCTGCATACATTCGTTGACACCGCGCCTCACCTCGCATGAGTCCACGATCACAGGCTGGCTCGATTCCGAGTAGAGGTCGTTTTTCTTCAGGTAGTCAAGGTTAAGCACCTGGCATCTGACATCGGCGACGTTGCATTTCTCTCCTGCGACGGCGTCGTAGGAGAACCCAAGGGCATGGTGGCGGTTCATCGCCTCGTTCTCGGCAGCCGAGCGTGTGCGCGAGTACCAGTATTTTGTCATATCCTTTCCGACAGGAACCGTTGGTGCGTCAAAGTCATGGATATCTTGCTGACAGCCTGCAGCGGCAGTCAGCAGAGCCAGTCCGAGGAGCGAGACAGTATAGTGTTTCATATGGAGGCCGGTAAGGGTCCGGATGTCAGTCCCGCCATACGTGACTGACATCCGGGTGGGTTGAAATTAGTTGTATTCAATCATCTTCTGTACGTCGAAGATGTAGGGACAGGTCTGTTTCTCGTCGGTTTTGTTAGGATAGCGGTCCTTGAAGTAGGCCTTTATCTGTCTCTGGGCCTTTCTGCTGAAGAAGATCCAGATTGGAGTCGGATAATAGTCGATACAGGTGTAGGTGCCTTTCTCGTCTAATTTTATGGTCGAGTACCAGTCGCCTATAGTCTTGATCATATCCTCGAATCCGAGCGGCTCCTTGGCGGAGTCCTTCGAGATGAGTTTGCCAAAATCGATAAGAAGGTTTTGGCGTGAGGTTGCGGTTCCCCCCTTTATCCTTGCGCTGAGAGTGCTTGACTGGATATGAGACTTCATGAAGTTGTTGTAATTGGCCTCGGCCTTGACATCCACGCTGAGCAGGGCGTTTACGCCGATGTCGAGGTCACCGTGAATCTTCAGGGTGTCGGTAGACTCCTCCTTGTTGAAAGTGTAGTTCAGTTCAGCAGTTCCGCCGACGTCTATCATGCTGATGAACGCGGGTCCGTAATATCTGTCGAGATCGTTAAGGGCGTCGGTGAGGTCGTTGTCTTGGCCGGCCGCATAGGTGTTGCCTTTTGCGACGGCCTCCTCGATGTCATTCATCAGCGACGAGAACTGCGATGACAGGAGTATCTTTGATGCTGCCTTGGCATTGGCGTCGTTGCCCGATGCCTCGACAAGTTTCTGATAGTCGTCATAGACCTGCTCATAGTCCAGAGTATATGAGCCGATGGGATGACGTGCGATGACTCCATACGTGTATGTGTTCATCGTGTTCGAGCCGAACATCTTGAAATCGCCGTTAAGGTTCATCTTGAAGATTCCGTATGCCACGTTCACCTTCAGGTTTGCGTTGATGTCGCGCGACTGGTTTTCGGCAGCCTCCTGATACAGCAGGTCTGTCTTGGACTCTGACGACAGACTTGACGACACATATCGGTCTATGGCCAGCTTATACGCCTGTGCATATTCGTTGACAAGGTATTTGTCGCTGTATGCCTCGACGCGGAATACGGGCCTCTTCACCAGTTTGTTGTCGAAGCCTCTCTCGACCTTCATGCCGTATCCGAGCGGTACGTCGGAGTTGAACATCGACATGTCGGTCACGGCGTCGTTGTAGCCGAAATTCTCGGGCTGCTGCTTTACGGTATAGACAAGCTTATGGTCGCCCGAGGTGATTATGATCTCGGCCACACGCATGTCGTCGGTAGTGTTGGCGTCGACAAGATAGGAGAGTGTGGAATTTCCTTTGCCCGACTCGTTGAGAAGCGAGATCCAGCCTGCGTCGGCGGAACTGCCGTAATTGACAGTGGCCGACCATTTGCCAGAGGTCTCGAACCCGATTTTCTTGGCTGCGCCGGTGCAATCGGTCATGATCTCTGTCTGCGTGTCGCCATCAGGGGTTATTGGGCTGTCGTTCACATCGTCTGAGCAGGAGACCGCTCCTGTCAGGACCAGCAGTGACAGTGCTGTATGGAATATTATACGTTTCATGGTGTTCCTTTACTTTGAGATTGTGTATTTACCTTCAGTGATCTTTATTCCCTTGGTGAGGCGGTCACTGAGTTTGTCTCCGCGTGCTTCAAACGACGAGCTGATTGCAGAGTTTGTGCCGCCTAAGAGAGTTGTTCCACCTGCGACGGTCTTGCCGATGGCCGAGAACTGAGTGCTTCTTGCAAAATGGTAGATTTTGTCTTTCACGGGTTCCGGCAGGGGATTCTTTGCGACTCCGACCACATTGAACACGAATTCTCCGGGCATATCGTCTCCCTGGTTATAGGTGTATTCCATGACCCAGTCGCGGTCTACGATCTCTGTCTTGATCTCACCGCCATAGGTGGTGTATGTCACCTGTATGTCCCAGAGATTGTAGTAGTCTTCCGAGAGATCGAGCGAATAATTCACTGTAACCTCTGAATACTTGTAGTCAGGGGTCGGGGGGGTCGGGGGCGTCGGCTCGTCGTTATTGTCGTCGCCACACGCGGTGAATAATAATGTGCTTCCGATTGTCATGAACATGACAAGTGCTCTGAAAAAATTCTTTTTCATCTGATGTCAGTGTTAGAAATTAGTTGTTATTGATGATTCTGTTGTTAAAAATGGTATGACTTGATAAGGATACGACGGCAGGAGCGGCAGATGGACAGCCTGTTCACATCGCCAGTTTTAACAGCGCCACTATCATAGCGATTCCGAGCAGGCATGCAATGATTAGCGCCACCCCAGCCAGATAGGGGATTATCTCCCTTACGCGGTCAGAAAACGGATTTTTGTTGCTCATGCCATAACCTTTTTAATGCAAATTTATAGCAATTGCCCGATAATGCCAAATATTTTCGGGCCATGCGTGTATCAAATCGACTGATTCCGGCGATACGCGGGGCAAAAGTTTGTATCATGTATTGTATCATATTTGCCCGGAAGTTGATTATCACCTTTTTACATAATTTGGGCGGATTGTCGATTATTGGGGTCAGGCGGTGTGCGGTTTAAGATAAAAATTGTAATTTTGCATCATGATACAATTTAGACATTACATGGTGTTGACGGCGGGTATGCTTCTGTGTGCCGTTGTCTGTCTCGCCGGACCAAGACAGTCCGCGCGGATTACAGCGCAGGATTTGCGGCAGATGGTCGTGGCGAGGCCGGATTCCGTGCTGCGCGTGCTTGATGAGATGGAGTCGGGTGCAATTGTCTCGCTGCCCACTTACGAGATAAGCCTTCTGCGTGGCCTCGCGTATAATGAGAAGCGCATGTTCTCGCTTGTCGAGAAGTATGCGCGGGAGACACTTGCCGATGACTCGATTGACAGCCATCTGAAGATAAAGCTTAACGCCATGACATTGCTTGCGACCGCCCGGCGCTACTATGGCCAGTATGCCGAAAGCATAGACATCTCGACCGAGGCGATCAAGATAGCGAGGAGGACCGGCAACGAGGCGGGAGAATACAACATCCTGACCACCATGGCCGGGACCTCATTTGACATGGGAGACCGGAAACAGGGTTACAGATACCTCGACCGCATAATAGAGAAGGGCAGTTTATCTGACGATATAAGGATCCTTGCAAATGTGTCCACGGCATATGGCGTGAAGATTGTCGAGCTGTATGCAGACGACAGGTTCGAGGAGGGGCTCAGTGAGGGAAAGAAACGGCTTCAGCTTATAGGCAGGATCGAGAAGATCGGCGGCTCGCCCGAGGGTTTCACAGACCAGCAGAGGGCCTATGCGTATGCCAGGATCGCCTCATGCGCTGTCAGGGCCGGCAAGCCGACGGAGGCTGCTGACGCCTACAGTTCATTCATGGCTACTGATTATGCCGCCGATCCGATGGGTCGGGCATATATTATGGATTATCTGCTGGATTCGGGCCAATGGGGCATGGTGATTGATTTCACAAAGCCGCTTTTCCCGCTTTTTACTCAGTCTGACACAATCAATCAGGATTATGCCGGTCTTCTGGAGTGTAATGCAAGAGCATCCGCCGGGCTGGGAGACTACCGGAAGGCTTATGGATTTGCCAGACGGGCGGCTGCAGTCAACGACAGCCTCAAGGCCCGCGAGAATATAAACCGCGCCCAGGAACTGGCCACGGTCTTCTCTATGAATGAGAAGGATCTGGAACTTGCCAATGCCAGAGCGGATTCCCAGAGGAAACATATACTGATGAAAAGCGCCATCGGAGTCGCCGCGCTTGTGCTCATAATACTTCTTCTCGTGGCGCGGGCGTACCGGATAACAAAGAGGCAGCAGAAACTCGCCACCGAGCATATCGACAGCATGATAGCCTTGAATAAGGTTAAGTCGGAATCCGCCTCTTCCGAGGAGGATGAGGACCGGAGGCAGTTCATGGACATGCAGCAGAGGATAATCGACAGCGGCATATTCAGTGATCCCAACTATAACCGGGATAAACTGGTGGACAGTTCAGGCATGTCAAGGTCGGCTGCGCTCTCGCTAATCGAGAAGTACACCGGAATGACCCCCGGCGACTATATAAACAAGCTCAGGGTCGAGCACTCGGTGGTGTTGATACAGGAACATCCGGACTGGACCATAGACGCGATTGCCGAGGAGTGCGGATTTATAAGCCGTGCCACATATTATCGCCATTTCAACCGGATATTCGGCATAACCCCCGCGCAGTACAGGAAAGGCAAGGTGGGTGAGTCCGGGAAAAAGTAGAGACCGGTGTCCTGCGGGGCTATTCGTCGGTGAACTCGAATGTGCACATGATGGGGTAGTGGTCGCTGGTGCGGATGTCTCCGCGCTCGAACGAGAGGGCCTTGAGCGGCCCGCGGTAGAACATCTGGTCGAGATGGAACCAGAAGGCATGGCGGTTGTAGGTGATCATTGGCCCGAAACCGGTCTCGACATACGCATCCTTAAGGTCGTCGCCCTTAAGCAGACGGTATGCGTATGATTCCGGCACATCGTTGAAGTCTCCGCATATTATTGTCGCTCCCTTCATGTGCGCGAGCGCAGTGCGGAGAATCTGGACGTCGCTCTTGCGGCGCTTGAATCCCTTGACAAGTTTCTCGCGGATGTCGCCGCGGAACTGATTCATGCTTTTCTTCGCGGCATTGACCGAATTGATTTCGGTGACCACCTTTCGCTCCTCCGCAGAGAGATTGAACGACGACAGATGCATGGTGATGAGATTCAGCTTGTGGCCGCCGATGTTGACCTTGTAGAATGTATAGCGCTTCCGGTCGAAACTCCCGTCTATGTAATCTGAGGCATCCTCATATACCACGGGATATTTGGAGAAGACCTTCATGTCGAGTTTGGGGTCTCCGGCCCAGTACGGATATGTCCTGCGGAGTTCCTTCACCTGCCCTTCGGTGAAGTCAGGAATCTCTGTCGAGTCTACCTTTATGAGTTCCTGGACACAGACTATGTCGGCGTTTGAGTTGATGATGTAGTCGATGGTCCGGTTGCGGCCATCGCTCTTGCCCTCAAGGTCCCTGCAGTGGATCAGGTTGTAGGACATAACGGTGAAAGTCTTGGCTCCCGGGGTTGCGTCTTTCGAGAAACTGAGAGGTGCCACGCTTGAGATCGGTCCCCATGAGGCGATTATGGCTAACACGCCGAGACCGCCGGCGAAAAACTTGCCGAACACGAACCACAGGATGGTCACGATCAATGTGGCGATGGCAAGATAGGGAAGAGCGAGCACCATTATGGCGGGAAAACTGAAGAAATCCGTGTCGAAGCGGCCTCCATATGCAGCCAGGATGGTGAGCGCGTAGAGAATAAGAGACAGGATCAATGCCGCCAGACGAAAAACAGGTTTGATTACAGGCAGAAACATAATATATTGGGTTATAAGTGGAACGCGGTGGTGTGGCACCGCGCCGCGTATCGGGTTCTACCTCCCGATACGCGAGGATATGTAATTGAGTTCGTTTTTCTCACGTGCCGACAGCGACTCGTAGCCCGACATGCGAATCTTGTCAAGCAGCTGGTCGAGACGCTCAGAGTCAGGCACGCTGCTGCTCATAGCCTTTATTGCGACACGGGTGTTGACCCGTTGCCCGGTCCGGGCACCGCGTCGGCCTCTAAACCGCATGGCGGGGATAATGCCGCGTCGGGCGGCTCCCCAGACAAGCCCGAAGGCGACTCCGCCGAGATGGGCGCCCTGTGCCGGAATTCCGGAGCCTCCACCCCCAATCAGTGTCAGGAGAATGCATCCGAGCGCGACCCAGCGCAATTTGATTTCTCCGAGCAGGAAGAGCCCGATTCGCCGGTCGGGCATAAGCACTGCCGTAGCCGTCATGACGCTCAGCACGGCCGCCGAGTCGCCTGTCAGAAAGGAAGCGGAGATGCCGGAGATCCAAGCCGCGAGCACGTAGAGGATACCACCCGTCACGCCTCCGCCTAAGAAGAGTGTCAGCAGCGAGCGCTCGCGCTCCACATCGACGAGCATACGCCCGAACCAGTATAGCCACAAAGAGTTGAACAGCAGATGCAGCGGAGAGTAGTGGACTGCAATGTATGTCACCAGAGTCCAGGGATGCCACAGGAGTGCGTAAGGAGATGCCGACAAGGCGAGCCATGAGGTGACGAGACTGCCGTCGACACCGGCAAGTGAGCACGCCAGCCCGGTGAGCCACAGCAACACGCCGCCGCCTACCGTCGCGACCAGCAGCCAGGCCAGAACACGGCTGCCCCCGCACCAGTTCTTTATCTTGTCAATAAAAACTGTCGCCACGGAGAGTACCTTTCTTTTTCCAGTACAAAAGGATGGCGAGACCGAACAGCATGCCGCCCAGATGGGCGAAATGCGCGATTGTCCCGCCCCCGCCGACTCCGAGGAAGAACTCGAGGACAGCGTATCCGATCACCATGTATTTAGCCTTGATGGGCACGGGGATGAAGAATAAATAGAGGGGCATATTGGGAAATGTCATCGCAAATCCGAGCAATAGGCCGAATATCGCACCCGAGGCGCCTATGGTCACCATTCCGTTCTTCATTGCAGCCACCGCCGACAGGAACTGGGGGTCATGGGCGGCGAGTGCCTGATTGACCACCTGCGCCATGTGGTCGTAGGTAAGGCCGTTGAGCGGAGCGATAGCCGAGATGTAGTCATGCCGCCAGGTCAGCGCCCATACGCCCTCCTGCACCAAGGCTGCCCCGATTCCGCACACCATATAGAACATAAAGAAGCGTCTCGAGCCCCAGACCTGCTCCAGAATCCGGCCGAACATCCATAGGGTGAACATGTTGAACAAGACGTGAAGCACGTTGCCCTGGTCATGCAGGAACATATAGGTGATGATCTGGATAGGGTTGAACAGGGTGGAGCCAACCAGATGCAGACCGAGCTTGTCGATCAGGGTGACGCCGAACCGTGGAATGAGCACCTCGACAAGCCAGATGCCGATGTTGATGACAATAAGATTTTTGGTGACGGGGGGTATGCCGCGCCATGTGTTTCCTATATTCATATTAAATAAACATAAGGGTATGCAATAAGTTTGTGCCCATGTATGCACTATCTTATATAACGAAAAAAAGGCCGGATTACTATATTTTTCATAAATTCACATATTTCAGGCCTAAAAACATGTAAAAAATTAACTTTTTTTATAAAATATGCCGGATTTATTTGTTAATTATGGAGAAAGTGCTATATTTGTGCCGGATTTAGAGCTTTCACCACGACATGGAGAATAATCACCACGGCAACGACGGTTAGTCACCAGGGCATGGCGTGAAATATAGCACAAACACACTAAATAAACACATTATTATGAACAAGACAGATTTAGTAAATGAGATCGCCGCAAAGGCGCAGCTCAACAAGGTAGATGCCAAGAAGGCCCTCGACGCCGTTCTCGAATCAATCAGCCAGGCTCTGGCCAATGAGGACAAGGTCCAGCTCATCGGTTTCGGCACATTCGCAGTAGTTGAGAAACCCGAGCGTACCGGTATCAATCCCCAGACCAAGGAGAAGATAACGATTGCAGCCCGCAAGGTCGTGAAGTTCAAGCCTGCTGACACTCTCGGCAAGTAAGAGACAGCAGTGGAGGTCCACGTGACCGCCACATGAGATAGATTCACCGGACACATGCGCATGTGTCCGGTGAATTTTTACTGTCAAATTGCGTAGGGGATTCTGCTGAGCGCTTGTCTCGTGGATTCTGACTATGTTTGTCTCGAAAATTTTTTGTAAATTTGCAATTTAAAACCGAATAGAACATTTAAATGGCAATAGAGAACATAATAGCGCAGGGCGCCGCTGATGCCGTCAAGGCTCTCTACGGCGCCGAGGTAGACCCGTCGGTGCTGACTCCGTCGGCTACAAAAAAGGAGTTTGAGGGCGACATGACCGTGGTGGTTTTCCCGGTCCTCAAGATGTCGAGGAAGAATCCGGAGGCAACGGCGTCAGAGATAGGCGAGTGGATGGCGGCCAACGTGCCTGCTGTCGAGAAGTATAATGCTGTCAAGGGATTCCTGAATCTGTCTATAGATAAGCGATATTGGCTTGAGCTGCTTCACACGATAGCGGCAGATTCAGAGTTCGGATTGCGCAAGGCCGACGAGAACTCTGACCTCGTCATGGTGGAGTATTCTTCGCCCAACACCAACAAGCCCCTTCATCTCGGCCATGTGCGCAACAACCTGCTCGGCTACTCACTGGCCTGCATATTGGCGGCCAACGGCAACAAGGTGGTCAAGACCAATATCGTCAACGACCGCGGCATACACATCTGCAAGTCAATGCTGGCATGGCGGAAGTGGGGTGAGGGCGTTACTCCCGAGTCTTCCGGTAAGAAGGGTGACCATCTTATCGGTGATTTCTATGTGGCTTTCGACAAGCATTTCAAGGATGAGGTAAAGCACCTGATGGAGGATCAGAACATGACCGAGGATGAGGCTAAGGCAGCCTCGCCGCTCATGGCCGAGGCCCGCGAGATGCTCCGCAAGTGGGAGCAGGGCGATCCTGAGGTGCGCGCGCTCTGGGAGATGATGAACTCCTGGGTATATGCAGGCTTTGACGAGACTTACCGCCGTCTCGGCGTCTCGTTTGACAAGATATATTACGAATCAGACACTTATCTTGAGGGCAAGGATCTCGTGCTCAAGGGACTCGAGGAGGGAAAGATGTTCCGCAAGGAGGATGGCTCGGTATGGGCCGACCTCAGCGATGCCGGACTCGACCAGAAACTCCTGCTCCGTGCCGACGGAACGTCAGTATACATGACCCAGGACATAGGCACGGCCAAACTCCGCTATCAGGATTACCCGATAGACCGCATGATATATGTGGTTGGCAACGAGCAGAACTATCATTTTCAGGTCCTGTCGCTGCTGCTTGACCGACTCGGCTTCAAGTGGGGCAAGGACCTGACGCACTTCTCATACGGTATGGTCGAGCTTCCCGAGGGCAAGATGAAGTCGCGCGAGGGTACGGTGGTCGATGCCGACGACCTGATCGACACGATGGTTGCCTCTGCGGCAGAGATGGGTGCCGAGCGTTTCAAGGACATGGCCCCCGAGGAGGCTGCCGAGGTGGCACGCATGGTGGGACTTGGCGCGCTCAAATACTTCCTGCTCAAGGTAGACCCCCGCAAGAACATGCTCTTCAACCCCAAGGAGTCGATAGATTTCAACGGCAACACAGGCCCCTTCATACAGTACACATACGCACGTATCCGCTCTGTGCTGCGAAAGGCCGAAGGCTTTGACCCCATGGCTACTCCCCAGGGTATACCCAATGAGAAGGAGGCTGTGCTGATACGCAAGGTCGATGATTTCCGCAATGTGGTGGCCGAGACCGGCAGAAACTGCTCGCCCGCCGTGATAGCCAACTATGCCTATGACCTGGCCAAGGAGTACAACCAGTTCTACCATGACTACTCGATACTGCGCGAGGAGGATTCCGAGGTGCGTGCCCAGCGTCTGCTCATCTCGTGGGTAGTGGCACGGACACTCAAGTCGGCTATGGCTTTACTCGGCATAGAGATGCCCGAGCGCATGTGATGCAGCGCCTGGTTATGGCATACCTGGACTTCAGATGCATTGGAATAGAGGCGGGAGTGTGGCCGGATGCGGACACACTCCCGTTTCCTGTCGTGATTCCATGCCAGACCCACTCGTGTAGAGTATGTATCGTCGGAGACAGCATACCCTCTGACGGTTATACCGACACCGACGCACTTGTTGCCTTCAGGCGAGATACCGCTGTCGGCATCCGCACAGCAGACTGCGTGCCGCTGTTGCTCTACGCGCCTGACATCGGCGCAGTGGCCGCAGTGCATGCGGGATGGAAGGGAACTCTGGGGGGAATCGTGACGAACGTGCTTGCACTTCTTGCAGACCGTGGCGCTGACATGTCGCGTATTCAGGCGGCCTTCGGCCCGTCGGTGTGCGGCGCCTGTTATGAGGTCAGCCGTGAGATGGCCGGTCGGTTTGCCGACGCGGGCTTCGCCGACTGTGTGATAGGTGAGCGCAATCTTGACCTTGAGGCCGTGAACCGCAGGCGTCTTATGGCTGCCGGAGTTCCGGCAGCCAATATCAGGGCATCGGTGGCGTGTACGAAAGAGACGCCCCGGCTTCCGTCTTGGCGCCGCTCGCATGGCACACCCGCGCGTCTTGTCACATGGATACGCCTCGTGTAGCATTAGATACCCACATATCGCTGTAAATAAAAAAGGAATGACGTTGCGTCATTCCTTTTTTATTTATGGTATTTGTGTATCGTGAATGCATGTCTCAATACCCGGAGGCTGCCGCCTCGATGTTCTCCTTGTCGGCGATCCATTTGCCGTCGGGAGTCATCTCGACGAAGTCCATGATGTCATATTCGTCGATTGTATCGGGAAGTGAGTCCGCCTCCTCGCTCTCTATGAGGTCCGCCTCGCCGGTGACGGTGTTGACCGTGACCATGGCGTCATCCCATGCCTCGGGTGTCGATAGGTATTCCTCGACAGCCGCAAGCAGGTTTTTCTTCAAAGTCTCCTTGTCCATACCGGTCGTCAGTCACGGTTGCCTCCTAATATGCGGAGCAGATAGAGAAACAGGTTGATGAAGTCGAGATAGAGGTTGAGCGCGCCGATTGTGGCAAGCTTGTCGGCAAGAGAGGGCTCAAGATTGGCTGCGGCCAGGCGCTTGATCTGCTGGGTGTCCCATGCGGTTAGACCTACGAATATCAGTACGCCTGCTATTGAGATGATCCACTCGAAGGTGCTGTTGGCCCAGAAGATGTTGACCACCGAGGCGATAATCAGGCCGATGAGTGCCATGAAGAGGAAAGATCCCATCTTTGTCAGGTCACTCTTTGTGAAGTATCCATAGACCGACATGGCGCCGAACGTTCCGGCTGTAATAAAGAATGTGTATACTATCGAGCCTAAACGGTAGACGAGGAAGATCGGCGCGAGCGAGGTTCCCATCAGGGCGGCGAACAGAATGAAGCATCCGATGACTGCGCCTGTCGACATCTTCTGCATCCGTGCCGGGAGTACCCAGGCCATTACGAGCATTACGATGAACATGCCCCAGTACATCAGCTGGTTGCTGAAGAAGAAACGGAGCAGTGCGGGGCTGCTTGCCACGCCGAGTGCGCAGAACGCTGACACGAGCAGACCGATGAACATGCGCACGTAGACGCGTTTCATCACTGCGTTAGTCTGCTGCCCTACGCTTACCTGGTTGCCATAGTAGGGCGGAGGTGTTACATTTTGATTCTTGTAATCCATATAAGAGTGTATTAATGAAAAGTTCGTTTGGGTTGTTCTATCTACTTAACGTTGATTTGAGCTTCTTTGTTATCACGCGTTTCAGTTTATATAGGCCGCATTGCCTCAGATTGGTGTCAAGGCAGACGATTCATAAACTAATCACAGCAAAAAGCGTTCCAACCCGAAGTGACAGAAAGGCGGGACGTATCACACCGATACGCCCCGCCATTATCGTCAGTATCTGTTTTAGTCCTCCTTGTGCTTGAAGTTGCGTGGTCCGCGGTCGCCCTCGCGACGAGGTCCACGGTCGCCGTCACGGCGGGGTCCGCGGTCACCCTCGCCGTCACGGCGGGGTCCGCGGTCACCCTCGCGGCGCGGGCGGGGTCCGCGGTCGCCGCCCTCACGGCGCGGGCGAGCCTCACGCTCCACATAGCCTTCGGGCTTGGGTGTGAGCACGCGGGTCGACAGGCGATACTTGCCGGTCTTCTTGTCGATCTCGATAAGCTTGACCTGAATCTTGTCGCCCTCCTTCAGGCCGCTTGCCTCCATATTGTCGAGGCGGTCCCATGAGATCTCGCTGATGTGCAGCAGACCGTCGCGGCCCGGCATGAACTCAACGAACGCGCCGAAGTCAAGAATCGAGCGCACGGTACCCTCGTAGATCTCGCCCTCCTCTGGCTGAGCCACGATAGCCTTGATCTTGGCCAGGGCAGAGTCGATGCTTGCCTTGTCTTTCGATGCGATCTCCACGCGGCCGATGCCGAGTTTCTCGTCCTCATCGATCGATATGGTGGCGCCGGTCTCCTCCTGGATGCCCTGGATCACCTTGCCCTGCGGGCCGATAACTGCACCGATCATCTCCTTGGGGATTTCGATTGTGATCAGGCGCGGCACGTGGGGCTTGTAGTCCTCGCGGGCCTCGGGAATGGTCTCCTTGATGATGTTGAGGATGTGCAGGCGTCCCTCGCGGGCCTGGTTGAGAGCCTTCTCAAGCACCTCGTAGCTGAGGCCGTCGCACTTGATATCCATCTGGGTGGCTGTGATGCCCTCGGTAGTTCCGGTCACCTTGAAGTCCATGTCGCCGAGATGGTCCTCGTCGCCAAGGATATCGGAGAGGATGGCATACTTCACATTGCCCTTGTCAGAGATAAGTCCCATTGCCACACCGGCCACGGGGCGCTTCATCTTCACACCGGCGTCGAGCAGCGAGAGCGTTCCGCCGCAGACAGTCGCCATCGACGACGAGCCGTTCGACTCAAGGATATCCGAGACAATACGGCAGGTGTAGGGGAAGTTGTCGGGGAACATGCGCTTCAGCGCGCGGTGTGCCAGGTTTCCGTGACCGATCTCGCGGCGTCCCACGCCACGCTGCGGGCGAGCCTCGCCGGTCGAGAAGGGGGGAAAGTTATAGTGAAGCAGGAAACGCTCCTTGCTCTGGTTGAGCACATCGTCGACAATCTTCTCGTCGAGTGTCGTGCCGAGTGTCGTGGTGACGAGGGCCTGAGTCTCTCCACGGGTGAACACGGCTGCTCCGTGAGGTCCCGGCAGATAGTCAACCTCGCACCAGATCGGGCGGATCTCGGTGGTCTTGCGGCCGTCGAGACGGATGCCCTCGTCGAGCACGCAGCGGCGCATTGCCTCCTTCTCCACATCGTGATAATATCTCTTGACCATCGCGGTGCGCTGGTCCTCGGTATATTTCTCAAGCTGCTCCTCGGTCATGGCCGGAAGACTCTCGAGGTATTCGTCGCAGATCTTGCCGAACTCCTCGGCGCGCCAATGCTTGTCGGGGGCGCCGGTGCGGGCTATGGCATAGGCCTTGTCGTAGCATTTGTCATGTACGTCCTTGCGGAGTTCCTCGTCGTTGATCTCGTGGCAGTATATACGTTTCTGCTCTTTGCCGGCCTCCTTCATCAGTTCGATCTGGGCCTGGCAGTGCTTCTTGATCTCGGCATGCGCGACCTTGAGTGCCTCGAGAAGCTCGGCCTCCGAGACCTCGTTCATCTCGCCCTCGACCATCATGATGTTGTCGTAGGTGGCGCCGACCATCAGCTCGATGTCAGCATCCTCGATCTGCTCGAAAGTCGGGTTGATGACCCACTCGCCGTTGACGCGTGCCACGCGGACCTCGGAGATAGGGCCGTTGAACGGGATGTCACTGCATGCGAGAGCGGCCGATGCTGCGATGCCCGCAAGCGCGTCGGGGGCGTCGTTCTCGTCGGCTGAATAGAGAGTCACGTTGACAAACGTGTCTGCATGATAATCATCGGGGAAGAGGGGGCGGAGCACGCGGTCAACCAGACGCGAGGTCAGGATCTCGTAGTCGCTTGCGCGGCCCTCGCGCTTCAGAAAGCCGCCCGGATAGCGTCCGATCGACGCATATTTCTCTTTGTATTCAACTGTGAGGGGCATGAAGTCGACACCCTCTCCGGCCTCCTGGGCCGAACATACGGTGGCGAGCAACATCGTGTTGCCCATGCGCACCTCTACCGCTCCATCGGCCTGCTTGGCAAGCTTGCCGGTCTCGATCGTAATCTCACGACCGTCGGGCAGCGCGATGGTTTTCTTTACTGGTTTCAACATAAATTTCGTTATTGTTTTCTTCGCTGTGTTGTCGGTTAGCCGCGGCCTTCTTGCCTCTTACAGGGGGCTGTTTCCGCGTGTGAGCCATGCGCCGGGGCGCAACGGCTCAAATATTCCCACAAATTTACAAATTTTATTCCAATTAGGTTAATATTTTTACGATTAATTCGTAAATTTGTAAAAAATTAGTGCCCTTGCGGGGCATTTGATAATTATTCAAACTGCATATTGAAATATCTGACATATGAAACTGCAATATATTGTCGCCACGGCGGCGGCTCTCTCCATGATTCTCGCATCGTGCGGTGAAGCAAAGTTCAAGGTCGACGGCGAGGTATACGGTGCCGAGGGCAAGAGTCTCATCCTCGAGAAGTCTGACTTCCATGGCCGATGGATTCCGGTAGACTCCGTGCGTATCGGCAAGTCGGGCGAGTTTTCCATCAAGTCGGACGCTCCTGCATCGCCCGAGATTTACCGTCTGTCGCTCGGCGACCGGTTCGTCTATCTGCCTGTCGACTCTGTCGAGTCGCTCACACTCACGACTTCTGATGCCGACTTCGGCACAAAGTTCACGCTCACCGGCACTCCGCAGGCCGAGCGGATGGCTGAGTTTGAGAAGGCTCTGATGTCTCTGACAGCCACGGACTCGGCGTCAATGGCCGGCTTCAAGCGTGATGTATATACCCGGTTTATCAAGGATGGCCGCGGCTCCATAGTAGGTTACTATGTGCTGACGAAGATTTTCGACGGCAAGCCGCTTTATGACCCGTCAGACCCTCAGGATGCGAAGTATTACGCGGCGGTGGCTACGCAGTTTGACAATTACCGCCCCGATGACCCTCATGGACGCATGGTCCATGAGGTCTCGGTCGATGCCATGCGCAACCGCAACTCGGCTGCCGGCAAGAAGACTGTCATAAAGGCCAATGAACTTCGGGTCCTCGATATCGCGTTGCCCGACGAGAAGGGCAAGACCGTACGACTCTCTGACGTGGTGGGAAAGGGGAAACCGGTGGTCGTTGTGTTCTCAATGATGAACGAGCCCGAGTCGCCTGCGTTCAACCGTGAGCTGGCGCGTATCTACAATTCCAAGGGGGGCGCGGTTGAGTTCTACCATGTATCGTTCGACGCCGGCCAGTACGAGTGGCGCGACGCCGCGGCCAATCTGCCCTGGATTACCGTCATCGACCCCTCGGGCACGAGTTCGAACGCGATAGTCGACTATAATGTAGGCTCGCTTCCGGCAGTGTTCATTTACAATGCTGAGGGAGACCTTGTGGACCGTCCCGAATCGCTCTCTGACCTCGCTAAGAAACTCTGACAAATGGATTGGAAAGAGATGCTGGGTCGGCTTAAGGAGGACCCGTCACTGCCCGCAGGCGAGGATTTGCCAGTAGAGGAGGCTCCTCAGACGGCTGCTGTCCTCGACACGCTGCGGGTCATAATCGACCGGAAGGGACGCAAGGGCAAGGTGGCCACTATCATCGAGGGCTTCACAGTGCATGACGATGAGGTGGCTGAGGTTGCCGCGATGCTCAAGAAAAAACTCGGTGTGGGGGGTAGCGCCCGCGGCGGTGAGATTCTCATACAGGGCGATTTCGCCGCGCGTGTGCGTGAACTGCTCACAGCGCAGGGCTACAAGGTTAGATAATCAGTAAACACCGGGGCGTCGGATCATTATCGATGCAACCCTGACAACATCATTAGAGATGCTTGACTTGCACAGAGCGTCCGCGGGGTCGGGAAAGACCTATACGCTGGCAAAGAAATATATATGGTATTTCCTGACCATAAGTGAGGAGGGGGGGCCGCGCCGACTGCGTACCGACGCCGAACTTGCCGAGTCTGCGCGCCATATCCTTGCCGTGACATTTACCAATAAGGCAACCAACGAGATGCAGGTGCGTATCGTGAACCGCCTGTTTGACCTCGCATACATGAAGCCTGTCATGAAGGCGCGCCCCGACGGCTCGGTGCGCGTCAGCAGTCCTGACTATATGCAGGACTTTATCGATGACCTGCATGCCGGCGGTGCGGAGGCCGATCCGAACAGTCTGGCAGAGGTGAGCCGTAAGGCACTCGCCATTCTGCTTGAGAATTATTCGGATTTCAATGTGTCGACCATCGATTCATTCTTCCAGCTTGTGCTCCGGACTTTTGCCTATGAGTCTGACCTTAACGATACGTATCAGGTCGAGCTTGACAGCGAGTTCCTCTCGGAGGTCGGTGTCGACGGCACCCTTGAGGATATTGACTCTGACAAGCCTGACCGGGAGTTGCGCTTCTGGATCGGCGCGCTGATGGACCGTACCGACACCTCGTCATGGAATATTTTCGCCCGCAATAAGAAGGGGTTCGGAGATGGCCCGTACAAGGAGTTTATCGACTCGGTGAAGAAACTGGAGAACGAGGAGTATAAGTTCAAGCGCGACGAGATTGACGCATATTTCAATCATGTCTCTCCCGCAGACTTCATCAGGCTTTATCTTGATCTGGGAAAGACCTATGACGAGCCGGTGCGCAGCGCATTCATTAGATTCCGCGCTGCCTGTATCGCTGCACTCGAAGTGGTTCCTTCAGATTATATCGCAACCTTTAGTCCGAATTCGGCCGGAGGAAAACTGTTCGGGCGCCTTATTGCCATGCGCGATGCGGGCCGAAAGCAGTGGCATGACTTGCCGGTCGGCCTTGAGAAAGTCCTGACACCGGATTTCATTGCCAAGGGCAAGGGAAAGGAGGCGGTTGCCCCGTATCCTCAGTTTGTGGAGTGTCTCGAGCCGGTATGGACCGCCCTCGAGGAATGGACTGCGGCTCTCGCCGACCCGGCTTATAACCATTGGCGGCTCTATTCGGTCAATCTGCCTTATCTGGCCCTGTTCAGTTCGGTGATGCGCAAGCGTCAGGATTATCTGAACGAGACAAATTCTGTGGAACTGGGCGAGACCTCAATGATACTTCATGGAATAATCGGCGACGATGACGCTCCCTTTATCTATGAGCGTCTCGGCACATATCTCAATCATTTCCTGATAGACGAGTTCCAGGACACCTCGCGTCTGCAGTGGGAGAATCTCCTGCCGCTTCTCAGAGAAAGCATGAGCCGCGAGAATGACAACCTTATCATCGGTGATGCCAAGCAGAGTATCTACCGTTTCCGCAACGCCGATCCGTCGCTGATCAGCAGCGGTGTGCAGGAGGCGTTCGGCGACCGGGTACGCGTGTTCGGCAACCGGCCTGAGGAGAATACCAATTACCGTAGCCGCCTGCGGGTGGTGCAGTTCAACAACTCATTCTTCCGTTATCTTGTGGACAGGCTCGACCGCGAGGCCTTGGTGGCAGCCGACGGGCGAATGCAGTTCGGCCCTATCTACGGCAATGTGGCACAGACACCCTTCAAGCGCGAAGAGTCGGGTTATGTAGAGGTCTGCGTGGGTCCTCGCAAACAGGGGAATCCCTTTAAACGGTATCTTGAGAAGCGAATCCCGCTGTTGATACGTGACCTGTTGGAACGTGGATACCGTCAGAAAGACATAGCCGTGCTTGTCCGCACCGCCAGTGAGGGCGACGCTGTCATCCAGACCCTGGTGGAGTATAATGCCTCGCTGCAGGATGAAGACTCCGGACTGACAGGACCGGAAATCAAGTTTGTCAGCGAGCAGTCGCTTAAGCTCGTGAGCTCGAGGGCCGTGAGGATTGTGACCGGTGTGCTTGAGAATCTGGCGCGAGGCATCAGTCCGCAGATCAATACCGATGAGGAGCGCCTAAAGAAGGGAGTCGGCAAGTGGGCCGAGATGGAGTCTGCATTCAAGTTCTTCTCGATGGGTCGCGAGGATCTCTCAAAGGCAGATTTGCTTGATCTTTTTCTTGCAAGTTTCAAGGAGGGTGAGGAGCTTTCCGCCGTTCTCGCCGATCTTCAGTCATTTGCCATTCCGGCGCTGGTTGAGGCCATCGTGTCGAGGTTCGTGCCCGAGGCACTCCGTCGCCGCGATGCGGTCTATCTGGCCGCATTCCAGGATGTTGTTCTTGAATATTGTGACTCGCATCCCACAGACATCGGGTCATTCCTCGACTGGTGGAGCCGCAAAAGCCGGAGCGTGTCAATATCGTCGCCAGAGAACACTGATGCGGTGCAGGTCATGACCGTACACAAGTCAAAGGGGCTGGAGTTCGATTGTGTCATAATCCCGTATGCCGATTGGAGCATGGCTGAGACTATTGATATGAAAAAGGCGGAGTGGCGCTGGGTAAGGCCTGAGATGGTGTCGCATCCCGACATTGAGTTGCCCCCCTACATACCTGTGGTGACAAGCGCCGATATGGCTAATACGGTACATTCCCCGCTGCTCTCCACATATTTCGACCAGCTGCGGATGGACCGTCTGAACTCTGCCTATGTCGCGTTTACACGTGCCGGACGTGAACTTTATGTATTCGCCGAAGTGCCGTCGGATGACAAGAAGAAAAAGAAAAGCGGGGATATCGGTGAGGCATGTCCGGAATATACGGTTATGGGGCGCTATCTGACTGATTTTCTTGCAGGCTTAGGAGTGGGGGCGGCAGGTGCCGAAGATGAGCTTGCGATGCTCGCGCCTGAAGTTGTGGCGACGAGCGAGATTGAGCCGGAAGAGGGCCTGAATGTAATGGTGTATAGTGTCGGAACTCGCGAGGATCATGTCGAAAACTCTGGGAAGGCCGATGAGAATGGCCGGGACACGGCTGTACTTGATGATTATCTCTCGGTGGTGCCGTCAAGAGGAGAGTTGAAATACCGTCAGGCCGACCTGCCAGCCGTCATAGAGGCCGCAGACCTTGAGCCGGACGCCACGGCAGATGTCGAGCCGGATGAGGTGGACATTGACCCTCGCTCGGAGGGAAATATCAAGCATGCGGTGCTTGAGTTGGTGAGGGTCGCAGAGGATCTGCCCCGTGCGATACGCCACCTGACCCTCACGGGCCTCATAGACCCGGAACTTTTACCGCGATTTGAGGCGGAACTTACGGCGGCTCTTGCCGACCCGAACGCCCGTCGCTGGTTTGACGGCCGCGCGCGGGTCATCAACGAACGGCCAATATTGAAGGCAGGGCAGGTGTCGCGCCGGCCCGACAGGATACTGATTTATCCCGACGGGCATGCCGAGGTGGTCGACTACAAGTTCGGCAAAATAGACAGCAGCGGCAAATATCATAGGCAGATAGGAAATTACGTTCGCCGTCTGCGCGAGACAGGCCGTTTTACCACCGTGATCGGATACATATGGTATGTCAATGCCGCCCGCATTGAGCCGGTGTGAGGATTTTTTGCCAGATACATGAAATTTATTATCTTTGTGAAAAAATCAGCATTATGGAGGCGTGGATTATTTGGCTTATTGTGGCGGCTGTCCTGATAGTCGTCGAGGTGCTCTCGCAGATGATGTGGGCATTGTGTCTTACCGTGGGCGCTGTGGGCGCCATGCTATGTTCTCTGTTCGGTCTTGACCTGTCCTGGCAGGTCGGCGTGATGGGGGCGATGAGTCTTGCCGCTTATCTCATATTGCTTCCGATTTTCAATCGCAGACATGCGCGTAAGGCCGCAGGCTCGGCTCGTACGGGTATGGACGCACTGCTGGGCAGGCATGCGGTGGTGACTCACGCCATACATCCAGGCGCCCTTGGCCGCGTCCGTATAGACGGAGACAACTGGCAAGTACGTGCGCCCGGTTGCGCCGACACGATTACTGCCGGATCGGAGGTTTCAGTCACAGGATATGACAGCATTATCCTTACAGTTGAGAGACTCTGAGCCGGTTCGGGTGGCTGTCGCCCTGATGAACGTTCTTTTCACACTCGTTAAACTAAAAATATAACAGTTATGATCTCGTACATTATACTTGGTATTGTCGTAGTTCTGGCAATAGTGATAATCTCAGCCGGCGTCAAGGTGGTGCCGCAGTCCGAAACATGTGTGGTGGAAAGACTCGGCCGTTTTCATAGCGTGCTCTCGCCGGGCCTGAATTTTATCATCCCCTTTATCGACAAGCCGAAAATCATATACACCCGTCGCAACAACCGGGCTGTGGCCACAAGAGTCATAGACCTTCGCGAGCAGGTATATGACTTCCCGTCGCAGCAGGTGATCACAAGAGATAACGTGACAACCGAGATCAACGCGCTTCTCTACTTTCAGATAACCGATCCTAAAAAGGCGGTCTATGAGATCGACAACCTGCCGAATGCAATCGAGAAACTGACCCAGACATCGCTGCGTAATGTCATCGGCGAGCTTGAGCTCGACGAGACATTGACCTCTCGGGACACCATCAACACCAAGCTTCAGGCCATACTCGACGACGCCACCAACAAGTGGGGGGTCAAGGTGAACCGTGTGGAACTTCAGGACATCACTCCTCCGGAGAGTGTCCGTGTGGCTATGGAGAAGCAGATGCAGGCTGAGCGTAACCGACGCGCAGAGATCCTGAATGCCGAGGGCGAGAAGCAGTCGCTGATTCTCCGCTCGGAGGGTGAGAAGGCATCGCGTATCAACGAGGCGGAGGCCCGCAAGCAGTCGGAAATCCTCAAGGCCGAAGGTGAGGCGCAGGCCATTATCCTTAACGCGCAGGCCGAAGCTGATGCAATCCGCAGGGTGGCTGCGGCGGTAACTTCGGGTGCAACTGATCCGGCAGCCTATATTCTCGCCATGAAATATATCGACACGCTGCGCGAGATGACCTCGGGCAAGGACAACAAGACCGTTTATATCCCATACGAGGCCAGCTCGGTGCTTTCGTCGCTCGGCTCGATCCGCTCGCTGTTCGAGAAGTAATCATTCCTGCAACGTCTTATTTATGATCTGTGGAAACGAGTCTAAATTTGCATATCAGCATAAAATCAGTTAACTTTGCCAAATAATCAATTTTTAATACTTACGTGGACACAGATCCTTTGCCGGCCACAGAGCCGTTGAGTATGACATTTCAGTTGCTGAGCGTGCTGCTGCAGCAGAATATCCCTGCCATTCAGTTTCAGGCGCCCCCAAGTTGGGTGGCATGGTCGTTCCTCATGCTAATCGTGGTGATATGCCTCTTTCTCTCGGCATTCGTGTCGGGCAGCGAGATCGCATATTTCGGACTCTCACCGCAGGAGGTCGACGAACTTGAGGAATCGGAAGATCCGGCCGACGCTCGTGTCATGCGTCTGCTGAAGAACTCCGAGCGCCTGCTCGCCACAATCCTTATAGCCAACAATCTGGTCAACATCACTATGGTCGTGGTGCTGACCTTCGCGATCAACCAGGTCGTGGTATTCAACTCGACGCTGGTGAACTTCCTGGTGCAGACGGTCTTCATGACTTTCCTTCTGCTTCTCTTCGGCGAGATATTCCCGAAGCTTGTGGCCCGGGGACGCACCATGAAGTGGGTGCGTATGGCCGCCCCCGGAGTGTCTGCCTTCTTCACCCTGTTCGGACCGCTCTCCAAGTTAATGGTGCGCTCGACCTCGATTGTCAACCGCGTCATCACCAAGAAAGAGGAGAACATATCGACTGACGAACTTGAGAAGGCTCTTGAGATCTCTGATGTCGAGGAGGGTAAGGACAAGGAAATGCTCGAGGGTATCCTGTCGTTTGGCGAGCGGGAGGCCCGTGAGGTCATGATATCGCGCGTCGACGTCACCGCCATCGAACTTCACGACACCTGGGAGCAGGCAATGGCCGTGATACTCGATTCGGGCTACTCGCGCATTCCGGTCTATGATACGACCCAGGACTCAATCAAGGGTATCCTCTATGGAAAGGACCTGTTGCCATACATCGGCAAGACCGAGCGCCCGGCATGGCAGTCACTTCTCCGTGAGGCTTATTTCGTGCCCGAGTCGCGCATGCTTGACGACCTGCTCGAGGACTTCAGGAAGCGCAAGATGCACATAGCCATCGTAATTGACGAGTATGGATGCACCCAGGGTATTGTTACCCTCGAGGATATAATAGAGGAAATAGTAGGCGATATCGATGACGAGTATGATGAGGAGGGTCATCTATACCGCAAGGTGGCTTCCGACACATATATATTCGAGGCCAAGATACCGTTGCCCGATTTCTGCCGTGTGCTCGACATCGAGGAGGAGAGTCTCGGCGACATCGGCGATGCCGAGACGCTTGCCGGCCTTCTGCTTGAGATTAAGGGTGACTTCCCGCAGGTCAAGGAGACATTCGAGTTGCCCGGTCTGCGGATGCAGGTGATACAGATGGAGAAGCGCCGAATAGTCAAGGTCAAGGTGACAGTGGCCGCAAATCCGGAGTCGGACAGCAAAAAGTGACAGACGCGATATGGAAGTGGATTTTGTATACTGGCGACACCCGTCGGTGCCGGGCATAAAGATAGAGGAGGTGACCGGAGGTGGTCGCTATAAAGGGCAGTTGTGGGCGGAGATGGCCCGTCAGGTGTATTGTGAGAATGGCCGTGACGCTTACCGCGAGGTAGGGCATTTCAAGAATGGTGCGCCGTTCCTTTTCGGGGAGACATCGCGAATCTCAATAACTCATTGCAATGGCATGTTTGCTGTCGCCACATTACCCCCGACGCCCGAGGTCGACCTGTCGGAGTATTCCGAGCGTGCGGCTCTGGGTATAGATGCAGAGCGGGTTGACCGCGAGCAGGTGCTTAAGGTGCGCGACCGTTTCCTGTCGGCCGATGAACTGAAGATGATTCCTGCCGATGATGTCGCGCTTAATGTAATCGCGTGGACCGTCAAGGAGGCTGCCTACAAGGCCATATTCATTCCCGGCATTGACTTCCGCGAGCATATCCGCATAATGAGGATGCCGAAGTTTGCGCCTCCGACTCCGGTATTCGACCCGAAGGAGTATGGACTTGACCCCAACGAAAAAGACCTCCCCGAGGAGTTCTTCGGAGAGGTCGTAATAGTGACCGATAAGTCTGATGGGCGTGACGGCAATGATAAATCAGAGAGCGATGGCAATGTCGGCGAAGGGGCGATGAGAATGAAGATTTACACTTATCTTGTTGATGATGAGTTTGTCGTCACGCTGTGCTATGCGCCCCGATGCGCCAAATTCGGTAAACGCGGCTTGTTATAACATGCTGCGGATCTGAAGCAGTACAACCGTCAGGCCAATCAGATATATCGATATCAGGCCCATGCGGTTGATGAGATTCGTTCGGGAGAGGTCTTTCCTTTTCATGATATTTTAGTTTTAGTGGTTCATATCGGCGAAGTTGAGAATTCATCTTCGCTGTCGGTTTCTTACGTTGCAAAATTAGGATGGGTGACTGCGGATATGTGGCAGTGAAATATAAAATAAATCGAAAATATGTGAATATATGTAAATGGGGCTATGAATTGCACCCTTAACTCGCTGAAAATGTTTATCTTTGCAAAAAAAATAAAGATAGTTGTAATTCTTCATCGGGAAGAGGTGAGATATAAAGACAAAAATCTATTTTAGATGTCATGATTGAATCCGCCCGTAGAAACTGCTACTTACAATGAATATAGGACAGGAAATCAAGTCACGCCGTCAGGAACTGCGATTGACGCAGCAGGCACTCGCCGATATGTCAGGTGTAAGTGTCCGGATGATCAAGTCAATCGAGGGAGATTATGCTAATCCGTCGTTAAAGACGATTGAGAAGCGACTTGTGCCGCTCGGTCTGTGCATCCGCATCATCGAGGCCTGAGCACACAAAACCAAATCAAACAGGGCGCAAGGGCTGTGTATGTTGCATACACAGCCCTTGCGCCCTGTTTGATTTACGTCGGATACCGTTTATCTGAACTCCCTCTCCGGTTGTCAGTCCTTGTTGTAGATGAAGATGGGTTTGGACTCGCGGTTCATGCGGTCGAGGGTGGTCACGGCGTAGGTCGCACCCGGCTCGCCGTCGATCTTCACGCGGGTGTAGGGAGTCAGGGCGATAATCGTCTGCGCGTCATCGATATCCTGGGTCTCGCCGGGGAAGAACTGGTAAACCACATACTTGACAACGTCAGTTGCCGACTGGGTGCGTCCCTGGCGCGGACTTTTCCACGTCAGGAAATAATCCTTGCCGTCACGCTCAATCTTCAGGTCGCTGACCGCCGATGGCTTTTTGTTCTTGCCGCCATAGGCCGGCGGGAGCGCGATTGTGCTCTGATACTTCATGGCCAGCGAGTCAGCCGCCCCCTTGTAGTTGCCCGTCACCCAGTAGCCGTGCCACCACACGTTGCCCTTGACGTTGGGCAGACGGCGCGACAATCTCATCTTCGTGTCGAGCTCATTCCGGTCATGGTTGCCGGGATCGGCCACATCCATGGTCCGTTTCACATCCTGACCGATATAGATGTCGACGCCGTTGGCGTTGTCGTTCCACCACTGGGCCAGATGACGGCTCGGGGCCGCCTTCGTGTCGAGGTTCCAGTAAAGCTGCGGCGCAAGATAGTCAATCCATCCCTTGCGCGCCCAAAGCGTCACGTCGGCATAGAGGTCGTCGTAGTTCTGCAGTCCCGAGCTGTTGCTTCCCTTCGGGTCGCTCTTCTTATTGCGCCAGATGCCGAACGGACTCACACCGAACCTTATCCAGGGCTTCTTATCCTTGATTGTGCGGTGCATCTGCTCTATGAGCAGGTCGACATTGTGGCGACGCCAGTCGCCACGGTTCATTCCCTCGCCAAATTTTGCATAACTCTTGTCGTCGGGAATCGCCTTGCCAGGAGCGGGGTATGGGTAGAAGTAGTCGTCGATATGGATGCCGTCGACGTCATAGCGGTCGATGATATCTGTTATGACCTCGCAGATGAAATCACGGTTCTCCTGATATGCCGGGTCGAAGAGAATCTGCCCGTTGTAGCGGAAGAAACGCTCCGGATGCTTGTTCGACATATGGTCGGCTGCGAGCACCTCCTTGGCTGTCGAGGTGACACGGTACGGATTGAGCCACGCGTGGAACTCCATTCCGCGCTTGTGGGCCTCCTCGATGGCATACTCCATCGGGTCCCACATGGGCGAGGGTGCCTTGCCCCTCTTGCCGGTAAGCCATGCGCTCCAAGGCTCGAGGTCGGACTTATAGACAGCGTCGGCAGTCGGGCGGACCTGGAAGAACACGGCGTTGCAGCCGGCATCCTTGAGTTTGTCGAACTGGTCGCGGATATATGCCTTGGCCTGTTCGGTCGACTTGTTCTGCCACTGGCTCTGGCCTATGACATGCAGCCATGCGCCGCGGAACTCCCGCTTGGGATTCTGTGCCACGACAGAGGCGATGCCCAGGGCCAGACAGGCTGCTAAGAGTATGGTCTTTCTAAATGCTTTTATTTTCATTATGTCGTGTGGTCTTCAATTATTATGATAATGGCACCGGGCGTTCTTGCTACTGTCCGATGCTGATGCCAAAGAGGGCATAATCCATCAATGCCGGGTCGTCTGGGCATATCTCGCGCATGCGCGAGGTGATGATCTCGCAGCTCCGGCGGTCGTTGGCCTTGCGGTCGAGTATGCCGAGGTCGCGGGCCGTGTTGCCCACATGCACGTCGAGGGGTATATAGAGTTTGCTTTTAGGTATGCTTTTCCACACCCCCATGTCGACAATTCCGTCATCCCTGACGAGCCACCGCAGAGCCATATTGATACGCTTGAGGGCAGTGACGCGCAGGTTGGTCGGCAGACATTGCGCGCAACAGACACCGCCGTTGGCCTGCTCGGTGATGCTCTTCATCTGCTCTACAAGTCGCCATGCCGGCGCATCATCTTCTCCCGCTCGGATTGAGGCGGCAAAAGCGTCAAGAGACTCGTGACGGCTGTAAATCTCGCGCAGGCCTCGCAGGTACCAGCTGAAGTCACGCGCGAAAAAAGTGCGGTGTATATTCATGCCCGGGTCAAGATCCTCATATCCGCGGTCCATCATGTAGGCGTAGGGCTGCTGGTCCATAAGCGTGAGCATCCGCTCCGCATCGCGAAGTATCATGGAGCGCTTGCCCCACGAGATGGCGGCGACAAGCAGCGAGACAATCTCGATGTCGCGCAAGTCAGAGAACCGGCGAGGAAACTGTACAGGATCCTCGCCGATAAATTCGGGTCTGTTGATGCGGGTGGCCTCGCTCAACAGCAGCTCATTAATCTCCGACGCTGTCATTTCGGCGCGTGTCGTTGGATTTCCTCTGCGACCGAGGCGTCAACAGTGCGTACCGTCGAGATGAACGCCGAGTCGAATGCCGCGCGGCTCTGCGGCAGCGAGTCGAAGCGTGCGCGACGTGATCCGGCCTCGACCAGACGGTGCTGCAACTCGATGGTGTCGTTCCACTTGCTGAAGATAAATGCGCGGGCGGCATTGCGGCCTTCGAGCCGTGCCTCCTCGATCTGCTGTGCGGTCTCGACGGCCGCCGCCTGCTCACCCTTTGACGAGCAGGCGGCCGCAAGGACCATCACTGCGGCAAATGCCGCTATTGTGTGAGGTAAATGTCTCATTTGTCTGTGTTATTTATTTCCGTACAGGCTGTTCCACCAGCGCGGATCATCCTGCAGGTATTTGGCAAACCATGCCATGATCGTGTTCTGCCATGCCAGTTTGTTGTCAAAACCGGAGATGACGTGATTCTCATCCTGAACTGTTATGAACTCCACATCGCGTCCCAGAATCTTCAGGGCGTTGAAAAGCTGGATGCTCTCGCCGATAGGCACGTTGGTGTCGACGGTGCCGTGAAGCAGCAGGAGAGGTGTGTGGATCTTGTCGGCGTTGAAGAGCGATCCCTGCTTCGTGAAGAGCTCGGGGTCGGTCCAGGGATAACTCTTGGCGGCCGCCACGCTGTTGTATGAATAGCCCCAGTAGCCCTCGCCCCAATATGAGGTAACGTTCGAGATGCCGGCATGCGACACGGCAGCCGCGAATATGTCGGTCAGTGTCTGGAGATACTGCGTCATGAAGCCGCCGTAACTTGCGCCGATGCAGCCGATCTTCTTGTCGTTGACAAACGGATGCTCTTTGCAGAACCTCTTGGTGCCCTCGATAATCTCCTCGGCGGTGCGCTTGCCCCAGGCGTTGACGTGGCGTGCCGAGTACTCCTGGCCGTAACCGGTGGTGCCGCTCGGGTTAAGCACATATACCACATAGTCGCGTGAGGCGAATACCTGCGGCGAGTAGAGGTGATAGAATGTGGCGTTCGAGGGGGATGTGCCTCCGTAGTAATATACAATCAGAGGATACTTTTTCGAGGCGTCGAAGTCAGGGGGCAGACACATCCATCCGTCTACGACCGTGCCGTCGGCGGCTGTGAACTTCCAGGGCTGCATGTCGCCGAACTTTATGTCGCGTGTGGTCTCGGCCAGCGGGTCGGCCACGAGTGTCGAGGTTCCCTTCTTAAGGTTGTAGAGGTAGGCCGCACCGTCGTTGGTGAAGGAGCCACCGTAGTATGCGAGCCAGGTGGCCTCATTCTCACCCATGCTGAATCCGCGCACGTAGTCCAGGTCAGACTTCAGACGGTCGATCTTTCCCGATTTGGGGTCGAGGCAGTAGACATACTTCATGAAACCGGTCTCACCTAAGAAGTAGATCTTGTTGTCAGCGTGGTTCCACTCGACCCTCGACTCAACAGAGGGGTCGAAATCGCGGGTCATGGCGCGTGCGCTGCGGCTTGCGATGTCGTAGATGTAGCCCTGGCCGTCGAAGTCGTTGCCGATCTCATGCGGCGCGTAGTTTGCGCCGATGCCGTCGAAGGCTGCCGGACCGGCTACGATGAATAGCTCTCGGCCGTCGGGCGAATATACGGCATTGCTCAGAGTGGACTCGAAGTTACGAATCAGTGTGTCGCACCTCAGTGTGTTGAGGTCCATCTGCACGAGTGTCGTGTTGTAGAAGGGGTAGCGGTCGGGTGTCTGCTGAGCCGAGCCATAGAGCATCTTTCCGCCGTCGGGCGTGAAACTGTAGATGCTCGTGGTAGAGCCGCCGTAGGTCAAAGGAACCGAGACATGGCTCTTCAGGTCGTAGCGCATTATGTAGCTGCGGTCACGGTCGCCCGGGATGCGGTCGTCGGGATTCAGGTAGCGGTACATTGGCCCGCTTCCTTTCTCGGCCTCAATCTGCTTGTAGTAGAAGAGATAGCGACCGTCGGGCGAGAAAGTCACGTCGTTGTCGGGGATTCCCTTGGCCATGACAGATGTGCGCATCGAGGGCACGTCGGTGCGGTATACGTCAAACACGTCGCCACGAGCCGTGGTGAAGCAGAAGGCCGACTGGCCGGGCAGCCACTGAGCGCGGGTGTCTATATCCTCGCTGAGCACGCGTCCGGTGGCTGTCTCCGACAGGCGCGCGCGCCATATGGTCTCCTTGGCCGAGACCTGCTCGCGGGTTACGGCGATCAGGTACTTACCGTCGTCAGAGAGGCTCAGTGAGTAGGTGCGCTCTCCGGTCATCGTGGTCAGCGGCGACACACGGCGCGACTGTGTCGGAGATGCCGACACTGCGACATCCTTGAACTCGTCGGCAGGCACGAACTCGAGCTTGAAATCGGGTGCGCTCTTATCGTCAGGCATGCCGAGTATGTCGACCGTAATGTCATAGTCGGCCTCCGGGTTAAGCTCGAGTTCGGTCTCGGCGTCAGCGGGAAGTGAGTCGGCTGCTGACTTGGTTATCTTTGTCTCGCCGTTTACCTTGACGGCTGCGCGTGCCGTGGAGTTGAGCACAAGGCGACCCTTGGCAAACCGCCCGGCGCGCAGGCGCGACGTGAACGTATGGAGCATCGGCACATCGGCCTCGGTGGCGAGGCGCAGACGTCCCGCGGTGTCGGGAACCATCGTGGTCCAGCCGGCAGCCTCCGGACCCGGCACATAGCCGCGTGCCTTCAGCAGGTCCTCGGCCTTGAACGGATTCTCCTTCTGTATCGAGTCGGGGGTGGCGGGCACGAACAGGCGTTCGGCCGGGGCAGCCTTGAACTCTCTGAAAGTATAGGCCGACGCCATAAGGGCGCCGGCTGCTACTGCCGCTCCCACTGCGAGCAGCATGCCTTCTCTTTTTCTCATATTCGTGTCGGTATTAGTTGTAAGGTTTCTCAAGCGCCTTTATGTCCTTGATCTTCATGTGGTAGATCAGGTTCGTGTAAGGGAGCATAGTGCCGCTCATCTGCGAGCCGTAGCCGCTGGGGTAGGGCACAATCACTGTCGCAGAGTCTCCCACATGCATTGTGGTCATGGCGATCCACATTCCGATGACGTTGCCGTTAGGCTTGCTGCGGTAGACGCTGTCGCCGGTGAGCACGCCGTAGGAGTTCTCAAGTTTCTTGCCGTTGATGTCCTCGAGCTCATACTTGATGTCGACTGTCGAGTTAGACATTGCGACAAGGTTGCCGGCGGTCAGCGCGCGGTCATTGTGCCACTTGATGTAGACGGAATTCTGCGGCGCCCAGTCGGGTGTGATCTTCTCGAACTCCTCGGTATTGATGGCCTTGATGTAGGCATCGTTGGTATCGCGCCATGCGTCGTAGTCATCCGCCTCACCCTTGAGGCAGGACGACAGTGAGAGCGAGGCGAGGGCTATGCCCGCGTATATCAGTACTCTTTTCATGTGTCGTAAAATCTATGGTGAGGTTGATGCTCAGAACTTTACCTCGGGGGCCTTCTCCGCACCGGCCTCGGCCTTGAACTGCGGCTTAGCATCGAAACCGAACCAGCCGGCATAGATGTTGGTGGGGAATTTCTTGATTGCCGTGTTATAGTCGCGCACCACCTCTGTGTACCGCATGCGCTCGGTGGCGATGCGGTTCTCGGTTCCCTCGAGCTGGGCCTGCAGGTTGAGGAAGTTCTCGTTGGCCTTCAGGTCGGGATAGGCCTCGCTGACGGCGAGCAGTGACTTGAGGGCACCGCTGAGCTCGTTCTGTGCCTGCTGGTATTTGGCCAGGTTCTCCTCAGTCAGGTCGTCGGCGCTGAGAGTGATTGAGGTCGCCTTTGCGCGGGCCTCGGTCACCTTGGTGAGTGTCGCCTCCTCATGGGTGGCATATCCCTTGACGGTGTTGACGAGGTTGGGGATCAGGTCGGCGCGGCGCTGGTACTGGTTCTCGACCTGTGCCCATGCATGGTCGACGCCCTGCTGCTTCTCGACGAGGCTGTTGTAGTTGCACGACGTCAGGCTTGTGGCAGCCACAATAGCCACCAGCAGCATCGATATTTTCTTGATGATGTTCATTTTCTATTTGTTATGGGAATTCCTGCCGCCGCATGTCTATAGGCGACGGCAGGTGAAATCCTTAGATTAATTTCTTAAGCAGCGAGTTGAGGCTGACCTTCTCGCCGAGTATCTTCTCAAGCTCATCGACATTGACGCGGCGCTGCTCCATCGAGTCGCGCTCGCGCAGAGTCACGGTGTTGTCCTCGAGTGTCTGATGGTCAACGGTGATGCAGTAGGGGGTGCCTATGGCATCCTGACGGCGGTAACGCTTGCCGATCGAGTCCTTCTCGTCGTACTGGCAGGTGAAGTCGAAGCGGAGACGGTGCTGGATCTCGCGGGCCTTCTCGGGGAGACCATCCTTTTTGACGAGCGGAAGCACGGCGCATTTCACCGGCGCGATCGGTGCAGGGAAGTGGAGCACCACGCGGCTGTCGCCGTTGCCGAGGTCCTGGGCCTCGTAGCACGAGCAGAGCACGCTGAGGAACATGCGGTCAACGCCTATCGAGGTCTCGATTACGTAGGGCACGTAACTTTCGTTGAGTTCGGGGTCGAAGTACTTGATGTTCTTGCCAGAGAACTTCTCATGCTGCGAGAGATCGAAGTTGGTGCGCGAGTGGATACCCTCAACCTCCTTGAATCCGAACGGCATCTGGAACTCGATGTCGGTGGCTGCGTTGGCGTAGTGCGCGAGTTTCTCGTGGTCGTGGAAACGGTACTTCTCGTCGCCGAGGCCAAGGGCCTTGTGCCAGCGCAGACGGGTCTGGCGCCAGTGGTCGAACCATTTCAGTTCCTCGCCGGGGCGAACGAAGAACTGCATCTCCATCTGCTCGAACTCGCGCATGCGGAATATGAACTGACGGGCCACGATCTCGTTGCGGAACGCCTTGCCTATCTGTGCGATACCGAACGGTATGCGCATGCGGCCTGTCTTCTGCACGTTGAGGTAGTTGACGAATATTCCCTGTGCAGTCTCGGGGCGGAGGTAGACCTCCATGGCGCCGTCGGCCGTCGAGCCCATCTCGGTCTTGAACATCAGGTTGAACTGGCGCACGTCGGTCCAGTTGCGTGTGCCGCTGATCGGGTCTACTATCTCGTAGTCGAGGATGATCTGCTTGAGTCCGGCCAGGTCGTTGGCGTTCATCGCCTCGGAGTAGCGGGTGTGGAGCTCGTCGCGCTTGCGTGCGTTCTCGAGCACGCGCGGGTTGGTCTGGCGGAACATCGCCTCGTCAAAACTCTCGCCGAAACGCTTGGCGGCCTTGGCGACCTCCTTGTTGATCTTCTCGTCGAACTTTGCGATCTCGTCCTCGATCAGCACGTCGGCACGGTATCTCTTCTTCGAGTCCTTGTTGTCGATCAGCGGGTCGTTGAAGGCGTCTACGTGACCGGATGCCTTCCAGATGGTCGGGTGCATGAAGATGGCCGAGTCGATGCCCACGATGTTGTCGTTGAGCATCGTCATCGCTTCCCACCAGTAGCGCTTGATATTGTTCTTGAGCTCCACGCCGTTCTGGCCGTAGTCGTATACGGCGGAGAGTCCGTCGTAGATCTCACTTGATTGGAACACAAACCCATACTCCTTGGCATGAGCCACGATTGTCTTGAAAACGTCTTCCTGTTTTGCCATTGTTCTGAGGCTTTATCTTGTTGATTTATTATTTCTTTTCGGTTTATGCGCATGCCTTGAGGCACCATATGTCTGACTCAGGGTAATGAAGTCTGCCGCGAACGGATAGGGAGCCTGCTGCGTGATATGCGCAATTATCAATCTGCAAATTTAACAAATTTCCCGGAAGTTTCCTATCATTTTCAGTTGCTTTGCCCATTTTTGCGGTGAGTTTGTCGCCAGATCGGTGCAAAAAATGTGAAAATTGTAATATTTCTATATTTTTATTGGTGGGTTTGGCGGGAAAAAGATGGTGGTTCAGTGTTTATTCTAAAGAAGGCAGAACTGAGGAAACTCGAGAGGAATGAAGAATCCGCCCGGCCCCGCTTCAGCAATCCAAAAGATAAAACAGGAATATTATGAAAACATATTTAGCAAAGAAGATTCGGATATTGGCCCTGTCGCTGGCAGCGGGCCTCGCGGTTTTAGGCGCTTCTGCGCAGAACAGTCTGCCTGCCCCCGGATCGGGTGGCAGTTTTCAGCCGAATAACGGTATAGGATGGAATCCGGGTCCTCCGACACCGGCATATTGGGGAAGTCCGTGGTATACCGGGTGGAACCCGTCGCCGACCATTGTGGTCAGCCCCTCGATCAATACCGGGAATTTCGAGAACCAGGGTATCACCAAGGTCATAGCCAACGGCTACGACGCACAGGGAGTCTGGCGTGTGCTGCCGCTGCTGGTCAGTTATCAGTATAACGGCGTGCAGTATGTCGTCAATGTGCTGAATGCCTGGAATCCCTGGACCGACCAATGGGACAAGGGAGTGGATGTGCCGGCATACAGCACCGACTATGTGCTCCGCAACGTGGCCTATGACTATTATGTCGTGCTTCCCTACGGCACATTCTATTTCAACCTCTGATAATCCTCTGACCTTATAACGCCAGCCTCCCCCGTCTCGAGCGAGACGGGGGAGGCTGTTTCCCTTTTGTCGCAGTGGGTCAGTGCTTGTCTTTCTTGCTGTTTCTTGACTTTTTCTTAGACATTCCCGGAGGCCACTTCAGTATCACGACATCATGCTCGCCCGAGAGGATAAACTCATCGACCATATCGAGAATCGTGTCGCCATATTTTTTTAGTATCGCGGGGCCGATGCCCGGTATCCGGCCAAGTTCGTCGAAGTCGCGCGGCAGGTAGTTTGAGACACCGAGAAGCGACTTCTGCGACAGCACCATGTATGCAGGCACTTTGAGTTCCTCCGATTTCATCTTGCGCCATTCGCGGATAGTCTCGAAGAGGGCTGGATTATGGTTGTCGGCCGAAAGGTCGGGAACCGCCTCGGGCACCGGGGAAGTCTCGGAGCCCTTGGCCTGTTTCTTGCCAGCTAGTTTATGAGTGCGGAAGATCTCTCCGGCCTTGATGTCAAGATAACGGTCAACGGTAAAATCCTCTGTGGCGAATGTCGAGAGCAGGCCGCTGCGTAGTGTCGCTATGTCATAGAAGAGTTCCATCCGCTCCTGCAGCTTCTGCCTGACGCTCTTGTTGTCGTGCTCGGTGGGAAGCGCCTCTATATACTGCAGGAGTTCAGCGAGTTTGCCGCCGAAATATTTCGAGGCATCCTTGATGCGCTGCGTCAGACGCGGGTTGTCGTCGGCTCCGCCCCCTTCGGCATCAATCTGGCGCAGCTGGGCCCGGAAGCGGTCGGCGACGTCAGTGATTTCCTTGCGGCTGCTCTCCATGCGCGAGGTGAATTCCGTCACCATGGCCGGGTAGAGCCGCGTGAAGTTCTCCTGGAAAATCCGGGTTATGCCCTCGACAGCATTGAACAGTGGCCGGAAGTTGAACATTCCCTCCACAAGGTTCATGTAATATGCGTGTGCCATTGCCGGTATATCCGGTCCGTCGGCGCCGTCAGCGTGATGCGTGCTCATGAACCTGGTCACGGTCGGGTCGCTGATGATGGCGTGCGCCGGAATCGGCCTGTCGAGCACCAGCCCGTCGAGCGTGCGGCATCGCGACAGCGCGACGTAGGTCTGACCGTGGGTGAACGACATCGAGGCATCGATTATGGCGCGGTCGAAAGTCAGGCCCTGGCTCTTGTGGATGGTAATGGCCCATGCCGGTTTGAGCGGGTACTGGGTGAAGACACCTTCACGGTGCTCGGTTATCTCCTTGGTCTCCTCGTTGACCACAAACTTCACGTTCTCCCATTCCATAGGCTCGACCTCTATCTGGTCGTCGGAGTCTGTGGGAGTCACGCAGATTCCCTCCTCGTCGATGGCAGTGACCCTGCCGAGCATACCGTTGAAGAAGCGGCGGTCGGAGCCGGTATCATTCTTGATGAACATGACCTGAGCCCCCTCCTTTAGCACAAGCTCGGCATCGGCCGGATATGATGACTCGGGGAAGTTGCCCTGAATCTTTGCCCGGAACCGGTATTCAGGGGTGTCAAGGGCATCGAGGCGCTCGCTGTTGATGCGATGTGCGAAATTGTTGTGCGTGGTAAGGCGGACATATCCCTCGGCGTCGGCCGGGCTGAACCCCGGCTTATAGCGCGAGTTGAGCCGGGCAAGAGTCGCCGCGTCGGCGCGGTTGTCGCGCACGGCGTTGAGCAGCCGCAGAAACTCGGAGTCGGTCTGGCGGTAGACCTTGTCGAGCTCGACGGTGAGATAATCCACCTGCTCCAGCGCATGGCTGTCGAAGAAATATGGCGACCGGTAGTTGGCCTGCATGATCTCGCGCTCCGCCTCAACCACCACGGGCGGCAACTGCTGCAGGTCGCCTATCATAAGCAACTGCACGCCGCCGAATGGCAGCGTGCGGTCACGGTATCGGCGCAGCACGGCGTCGACAGCGTCGAGCATGTCGGCGCGGACCATGCTTATCTCGTCGATGACGAGCAGGTCGAGTCCGCATATGATGCGTATCTTCTCCTTGCTGAAGGCATGCCGGCGCCGGTCGGAGTCCTGGCGCCTCGCGCCCGGAACGAACGGCCCGAAGTCGAGCTGGAAGAACGAGTGCAGCGTGACGCCCCCGGCGTTGATGGCGGCGATGCCTGTCGGGGCCGTCACAACCATGCGCTTGCGGCTGCTGGCGCGCAACTCGCGCAGAAACGTGGTCTTGCCCGTACCGGCCCTGCCTGTCAGAAACAGGCTGCAGCCGGTGCGCTCCACAATATCCCGCGCCAGTTCAATCCGATCGTTCATGGGATGTTAGGTGTTAGGTGTTAGGTAATTAGGTGTTAGGCCTCTCTCTAATCTTATATCTAAAACCTAACATCTAATATCTAATATCTAATATCTAATATCTTAAAGCCTTAAACCTTATGCAAATACTGCGCAATTTGCACCGCGTTGAGTGCCGCCCCCTTCTTGATCTGGTCGGCGACAACCCAGAAACTCAGTCCACAGTCATCGGCAAGGTCCTTGCGCACGCGGCCGACATAGACCGGATCCTGGTCGGCGGCAAACAGAGGCATCGGGTATGCCTTCTCGCCATCCTTCTCCTCGACGAGCACAAGACCCGGCGCGGTGCGGAAGGCCTCCATGGCCTCCTTGACGCTGACCGGTCGCTCGGTCTCGACCCAGATCGCCTCGCTGTGGGCGCGGAGTACCGGAACGCGCACGCATGTCGCTGACACGCGGATGTCGCTGTGCATGATCTTGCGAGTCTCGTTATACATCTTCATCTCCTCCTTGGTGTAGCCGTTGTCGGTGAACACGTCGACATGGGGGATGACATTGTATGCTAACTGGTGGGCGAACTTGCGCACCGTCGGCTCTTCGCCACGCGTCAGCTGGGCGCACTGCTCGCGCAGTTCGGCCATGGCCGACGCGCCCGCGCCGCTTGCCGCCTGGTAGGTGGCGACATGGACACGCTTGATGTGGCTCACCTTCTCGATGGCGTTAAGCGCCACAACCATCTGGATGGTCGTGCAGTTGGGGTTGCCGATAATGTTGCGCGGACGCACCAGCGCATCCTCGCCATTGACCTCAGGCACCACCAAGGGTACGTCGGGATCCATGCGGAACGCCGAACTGTTGTCGATCATCACCGCGCCGTGGCGCGTGATGACGTCGGCATACTCCCTCGACACACCGGCACCGGCCGATGTGAAGGCGATGTCAATGCCCGAGAAGTCCGAGTCGTGCGTCAGTTCCTCGATGACATAATCCTTGCCGCGGAAGTCGCGGGTCTGGCCCGCAGAGCGGCTTGAGCCGAAGAGACGCAGATTATCCACTGGGAAATTCTGCTCGGTCAGGACTCGCAGGAACTCCTGACCCACGGCGCCGCTGGCGCCGACTATCGCTATGTTCATCTTACTGCTTGCCGCTTGTGGCTACCTCACGGTTGATTTTCTTCACAAGACCCTGGAGCACGCTGCCGGGACCGAGCTCGATGAACTCGTCGGCGCCATCCTCGATCATGGCCTGAACGTCGTAAGTCCAGCGCACGGGGGCGGTAAGCTGCTTGATGAGGTTTTCCTTGATCTCGGCGGGATCGGTGTGGGGCTTGCCGTCAACATTCTGATAGATGGGGCAGCGGGGAGTCTTGAACTCGGCTGCGGCGATTGCCTCGGCCAGTTCCTCCTGCGCGGGCTGCATCAGGGGGCTGTGGAAAGCGCCGCCGACCTTCAGCTTCAAGGCACGCTTGGCACCGGCTGCAAGCATCTTCTCGCAGGCAGCGTCGATACCCTCGATTGTGCCCGAGATAACAACCTGTCCGGGGCAGTTATAGTTGGCGGGGGCGACTACGTCGTCAACCTCGGCGCAAAGTTCCTCGACCTTCTCGTCGGGGAGGGCGAGCACGGCAGCCATTGTCGAGGGACGAGCCTCGCAGGCCTTCTGCATAGCCATTGCACGCTTGGACACGAGTTTCAGACCCTCCTCGAAACTGAGTGCTCCAGCGGCTACTAAGGCCGAGAACTCGCCGAGGCTGTGGCCGGCCACCATGTCGGGCTGGAATTCGTCGCCAAGGCTCTTGGCGAGAAGCACGCTGTGCAGGAAGATGGCGGGCTGCGTCACCTTAGTCTGCTTCAGGTCATCCTCCGTGCCGTTGAACATCAGGTCAGTGATGCGGAAACCGAGAATATCGTTGGCCTTTTCGAAAAGTTCCTTTGCCTCTGCGTTGTTGTCATAGAGGTCCTTGCCCATACCTACAAACTGGGCGCCCTGTCCGGGAAAAACATATGCTTTCATATCGAGTAATTGTCGTTTGCATGGGGCTGCCGGGGCAACCCTGTGCTGTAAAATTTTAGCAAAGTTAGCAATTTATTCCCAATTACGGAAATAATTCTGTAATTCGCGCCTGAATAGTGACTGAAAATTTACAAAACATATACTTTCAGGCTTTGATATGCTGGAAATGTCAGCGCGACGGATTATGCGTGAATAGGCGTCGATAGGCTGTAGATGCCGACTCAATGTATTATTCCGGGAGCAGTGATACCCAGGTATATGAGTGTCCGGTGGCCGGGATCACCTTGTTAAGTAAGTCAGTGAGCGGCATCGCCACGCTCGCGGTGTTGACGCATGGATGGCAGACATAAGTGCCTGTGTCGCGCAGGTCCTCGTCGATGAGCAGGCGGACTCTATGCCCGGCATCATGTATCAATCCCATGGGCGATACCGCGCCCGGGTGGATGTGAAGCAGCTCGACCATCTTCTCGGGCGGCGCGAACGACAGTCGAGTGCAGCCGAGTTGCGACGACAGGTATTTTGTCTTGAAAGGCTTGTGGGCCGGTATCATCAGCAGGTAGAAGTCCGTCTGCCGCTTGTTTGTGAGGAAGAGATTCTTGAAGACCGGTGCGCCGGCCGCTTTCCTGACCGCCTCGCACTCCTCGATAGTAAACACCTCCTGATGGCAGAGCGTGGTATAGTCTGCCCCGACGCGGTCGAGAAAGTCATAGACCGCGAGCTCAGCCTCACTGCGCCCCTCATTGCCCTCGGCAGGCCGTCCCTTATACAGTTTCATTATAAAACAATAAGCCATGAGACCTCAAAGACAAAAGAGGTCCAGACACGAGATGCTGTATGTTTACCGTCACATTTGTGCGGCGAGACCCTCTACCTGATTTATGTCGAGTCCGCACAGAGACGCAATCGTATTCACGTCTGTCTTTGCCTTCAGCATTCTCTTGGCAATCTCAAACGCCATATTTAATTTACCTTCGGCCCTGCCTTCGACCCTGCCCTCGGCCCTGCCCTCGGCCCTGCCCTCGGCCCTGCCCTCGGCCCTGCCTTCGGCCATGGCTTGTTGTCTTGCCTCCTTTGCCGCGAACTCGAGGGCGCGTTGGTATTCGGCCTCCTTCATCTCAGACTGGCTGTAGATGACATATTCCTCGTTTGACATGTTCGTTTTCTCTGCAGCCTTGAAAAAGTCTTTATATTCCATATCCTTATATTCTTCAGATTCTTTGGTCAGTGTGCCTATTCTGTCTACCAGATAAGTCAGTCTCTCAAATTCGCTTTTGCAGTCTTTCCACCTTTTCGGAAGTTCCGGAAGACAGATGAAAAAGATATTGACCTTATCAGAGTAAACGGTCGCAGTCGCTTTGTCATACAGAACAATGTCGTGAAACAATTGTTTCGGAAGATTCCTGACATTGAAGTTGGCTATGATCACCGAGAACACAGGCTCGAGTTCATAGTTCCACCCCGACTTCCCCTGGTCTGAGGCCACTCTTACAGTATAATATATTACACGGTCTTCAAAAAACGGCTCATATATGTTCTGCATCTCGACTATAAAGTGGTGATTCTCGGGAGTCGAGCAATATATGTCGTAGATGATCTTTTTGCCGGCCTCCTGAACTGGAAGGATCTCTTTGTCGTGGTAGGCGATGTCCTCCACGACGATGTCCCTGTCCGCTTGCCTGAACAGGGCGTTCAGAAACCTGATCAATATGTGCTTGCGCTTGATCTGGCCGAAAAACCACTTAAAGCCATAATCCGACTTGATGTTGACAAACGGTGTTCCTCTGTCATCTCTGCCGATAGTGTCTTGTGAAGTGTGCATGACCGATAACGTTTTTGGAATTATGTCTACAAAAATAACAAATGCGTGGCTGATTTGCAAATCTTCAAGCCGGAAACAGGAATTTGTGCATAGGTGGGTGGAAATACTTTCGGTCAGATGCATCAATATGGTTTCGTGTCAGTATCTTGTATTATGCAAACTAATACACAACAGTGGCTTCGATAAAAGTAAATCCCCAAATGGATACCGTTGTCTGGTTTGTCCGGGCTTCAGGACAATACTAACAGGCTTGGGTCTGGCGTTTATATCATGGTATCAGCCAGTACAGATGAAAAGATTTTGATAAAATGGGTTTTCGTAAATTGTTACTAATAGCCTCGTTGGCGGCGTTCGGTTTCGTCGTGGCCTGTGGCTCTTCCGAAACGCCGGCAGTCCCTGAGAATGTATATGTTCCGCTGGCGCCCGATTATTCTGACGCGAGGATGTGGCATATCGAGCATAACGACATCGGTAATGGCGCCGATGTGTTCTATATTCCCTCGACATGGGAATATGACTGGACCACTCCCGACGGCGTCGTGTGTCATTATGCCGACCCCTCATTGACCGAACATCGCGACCATATGGAGATAGAAATGAAAGGTGTCGCCGACTATATGGCCGATGGCAATAACTTTTATTCTCCATATTACCGGCACATAACACTCGACTCATGGGCGACTCTCAACGAAGACACTATCAGCCGCAGGTATAACGATGTCTCGTTTGTGGATGTCCGCAACGCTTTCGACCACTATATGACCGAGAACAACAATGGACGGCCATTCATCTTGGCCGGTTTCAGTCAGGGTGGTAAATCGGTCGTTGAATTGTTGAAAACTCTGACACCCCGGCAAAGAGAAAAACTAATCGCAGCCTATGTGCTCGGCTATAAGGTCACTCCCGACGATGTCGCGTCAGCGCCATGGATTAAACCGGCGCAAGGTGCTGACGATACCGGCGTTACCATCTGCTACAATTCCGTCTCAGACGTGAAATACGTCAAGCCGGTTGTCAGTGAGCCGAATGTGATGTGCATAAATCCCGTCAACTGGCGAACCGACGCCACTCCCGCCACATTGAACGATACAATAACAGTTACATTATCGCCCGCATATAAAGTACTCGTTGTAGAGGGATATGACGGCAGCGCATTGCCGAACATTCTCGATATTCTCAACACCGGCGATTACCACGGTGCCGAGCCCTGGCTATACAGCGAATGCCTGCGAGATAATTTCCACAAAAGAACCGCAGCCTACACCCACCGCAACAAATAGGAAACTGGATCCTCACCGAGTAAAAAATGCTCGGTTACATGTATAATATGGCATCGGCTACAACTTCAATCCTGTTGTAGCCGATGCAACTATATATATTACCTGCAAGATGTAGTTAAGTTAATGCTTACAATCAACATTTTTTTTGATATGATATTTTATTTATATACAATTATCTACATCTTATTCGGAGGCTGGGGCTGATGATTTATAAATCGGCCGGATATTACGGCCATAATCATACAGATACCCAACATCAATTCTTTGCTCTAATTCACTAATAAGAAGCCCCTTGGTAAATGTGTCGTTGACTCTGTCAGAAGCCCAGTAATACCCATATTCGTTGCGGTATTCAACACTATCGACGTAGACCCATCCTGAAGCGGGTAAAAAAATGGAGTTCCCATTCCGACCTGTTACTTCATAACCGGTATTGCCGTTGTAAGAAGTCCAAAGCCAATCGCAGTTGTCAATCAATTCGTTAAAATCATTTGCCGATGGTATTTGCCATTCTGATCCTAGTATGGAATAAGCTGTATCATTTCGGCCAGACATTGTCGGATGCTTTGTTTCCGTTACATAGTAATATTCAGAGTAATCATCCTTAGTTTCGCTTTCGCCCCAAGAAAATAGATCACCATAATCTGATATATTATCGGCTCCAACATTCTTGTTAGCCCACAATGTTCTACTTGGTAATCCTAAATCGACTCCAATAAGTTGATCTTGTGATAGGTTATTTGGTTCATTATTTGTTTCCGTATGGGACATATCCGTATGGGACATAGTATCTGACGCAGAATTAGAGGCATCAAATATCCAAAATGACGGAATTACCAATAAAAAGACGGATGCAAGAATAGATACCGCAACGATACATCCTTTTCTTTTCCAAATATGCCAACGTTGAATATTTTTTTTGCCTTCTTCCGAAGTTTCACCTTCTGATTCTTTATTTGAAATCTTTTGTCCATTTATAAATATTCTCTCAATAGCATTATCTCCATCTTGCGTCATTATTAAACAATCAATATTGTTGTGAATACTGGAGATATTGGCGTGTGCTGCTTCAATATCTTTGTTCGAAATCGGTTTGAGCCATTTCTTAATGTCGGCAATTAATCGTGCTATCGCCTCTGGAGATTGACCATCAACCTGTTGCTTTAAGCCATAATCGAAACTGAATTCATCAGTTAATGGGGTCCCATCAATGTTGATGAATACAATCCTCTTGTTTTTACTGGCAGCAAAGTTTAACTCACGTACAGTCCAGTCTTTCTCAAAGTCAGTAATTTGAGAATGCGCTTTTGAGTACATGAACAGAACTACCTCGCAATCTTTGATTGCATTTATGATAACATGCTTGAATTGTGCATCACTTTCAATGCCATCCAGATCAATCCAACATTTTTCGCCAGTATCTGCTTCTATCTCAGACTTCAGGGCGAATACTTTCTTCCGATCTGCCCTCTTATATGAAATGAATATACGTGGTTTCATATCTAAATTATCAACCTTGCGATGCAAAATTACAACGTCGCTGCAACATCCAAAAGGTACTTGAGTTAATGTTTACGGTGCTTCAATATCCGCGATGATCTGGCTGGTACCACCAGTGCGCCCAAACAGGTTCCACTCAACTGCTTAGTGCGGTACCACCCGAGCGTCCGAGCGGTACCAATAGACCGCTGTCTGCACTTGTTTTGTCGAATTATTGTAAAATGTCACCTATTAATAATTTATCTACATTTAATTGTTTTTTGAGACTATCTAATAATTGAGATCTTTTTTCAAACGAATTATTTATCTTTTTGACAAAGTTATACATTGACTCATTGTTATAATTTTCAATCTTACTTATTTGGGAAGAGTATTCCTCCATATTATAACCCCGCATAACGCCAATGACATATAATTTTTGACACATTGAGATTAATAACCCGTTGTAGGCATTTATAGGGTTGTCTTCAATAATTTTAATCAAGGAATTAAATGTACTTATCACAATTCTCTTAAATTGACGATCCGTTTGTTGTAATGCTATGTCTTTAGATGATTTTGAAATGGAATCCATTTTTTGTACGAATATATTCATTTCAGAGGATACCCCTTTCTTTACTTTATTCGATATGTTGTTTATTCCGCTTACGAGAGATATCGTTTTAGTTAAATCATCGGCACTAAGATTCTTATTATTACTAATCAAGTCCAGTAAATCGGCTATGCTGTTATTTAGATTAACGTTTTGATTCTCTAAATCATTTTTATAATTTAATAATTTTCGAAGAAGGTTCTTCTGAGATTCTTGAATTTTAGCTATAATTTGATTTTCATCTTCAATCTTCTTTTTAATGCTCTCTGAGTAGTGTGACAAATATGCACGGCATTCTAATAAATATAAAGCATAGTATAGATCATTCCACGCATATACTTTATTATTATTCAGCCCTTCAAGAGATAGAGAAAAGCAATGTGTTAGAGTATATGAGAAGTCTTTATTTTTATCAGTACTTAATGATAAGTTCCAATTGTAATTGGTTTTATTGCTCCATTTTATACGTGAGTCTGAGGTTACACTTGTCATTACCGTAGCAATATAATAACCTGAGAACCATGAGATGAAATCGTTATAATGACCCTTTAATATTGCTTCCTTTAGCATATTCATGTATAAGGAACGGGATAATGACTTTATGAAAGGAATTATTTCATCTTCGGTCATTATGGAGTCATGGGCAGAAAGAATGGACAAAGCGGTATTTAAGTCATTCTTTAAGATTTCTTCATAATTGTTTATGGCGACAACATCAGACATCAAAATAGACTCATCACCACTGAAGCAAAATTTTGAAATATCATTTCTAAGTTTAATGAATAGATTTGCCCCACCTTTTTTAGATAGATTAATGGAATCCGTTTCTACTTGATGTGCAATTTTGCTAATCGCAGATTCGTAATTTGGAGAATACATCATTCTAAGAGTCCAGTCTCCAGTCTTATTTTTATCAAGTATTAATGGAACTGGGTATGTATTAAAGCAAATAGAAGGAGTGGTAATTGTATCGGTATAATTATTATTAGGTAGGTTAGAATAATAATTGTATGGATAAGTTGGGTCGTTTTGAAAATATGGGATTAACAATGTATCTCCATAAATGGCATCATAAATCCCGAAAAGTTTATTTTTTTCAGTAACAACAATTTTCCATGGGTATACTTTATAAACATTGCGGCTGGGAACCATATAAGAGTTATATCCCATGTTTAATATTACCACAACTGCTAAAATTAAGACATTGCAAATTGATTTATAGCAAGCAACAGCCATATTCTTTCTATAAAATAATATGGCTGTTGAAATGAAAGCAATTAATAAGTATGCTATTATTTGAGTTGTTGATGAGAAGGTTTCAAGCAATGACCTACTCATTAAAAAGATTAATAAAAAGCAGTATACAGTAAACGATATTATATTTTTCTTACCTTTAAGACTTATTCCAAATATACTCAAGGTGAGTAAAGGAATAATTATGAGTCCCCAACTAGAATCAAATGATTCAATTACGAAATATCCACTATTAAAAATGGATCTATAATATAAGAATGAAGCAATTATCCAAAGATACAATTTTACTGATTTGGAATTCCATATGTTAATCCAAAAATTCCGATCTGTTTTTACTCCACGTTTACCAAAGATGCTTGCAATACAAAGCGTTAACATGCAGATTGTGTAAACAATCGTCACATAGGTGCTATTGGAAAATCTCACAAGTATGTCTTCAATTCCACCGTGAGTGTAATTACTCACAATTTGAGCTAATCCTTGTTTTAATGTGTGAATGACTGTAATGGGATATAAACATGCAGGTATTATCAAAAATAATATCGCAAACATGGCTATGTGCTTTTTTCTCTTATCATCATAGACAATGGCACATATAGCTATTGGCATAAGTGAGATTGACAACAATTCGGTTAATGCCAATACATTAATATATTTTAAACTCTTAACGCCATCCGACTTAATAGTAAGAAAAAATGAAACGAAATCATTAACGACAGAAGTGTCCAGCATCCATAATCCTAGTAAGCCAACTATTAACAAGCAAAGGCTAAGAATCGTTTTATTCTTTTTTTCAAGTCGAATTGCTCTGTGTTTTATTACAATGGGACAAATGCCATCGTGTATAAGCTCAATGAGATTTTCTCCTGTGGTTGAGTGAATTCGATGGAAAATAGGAGTATCTCCATTTATTAACGGCTCGGTAGACCGAATCGAATTTCTTAGATAAGCTTCGGGTATAATATTACGTCTACCATCTGACGAGACAAGATTAGATTCAATAAACCGTTTTTCTCCTTCCGATAACGATTTTATAGCAATTGTATAATATTCTTCAAATGGATCCGAAGAAAGATAATCCCTTGTATCATTAATGCTAATCCTGTCTTGACCTCTTTTTAATTTTAAATCAAAAAGTCTTGCGCATATAAGCGATATTACATTAGTTCTTATGAATCCATCTTCCGGATCCTTTGAAGCGTTGATAATTAATCCGGTAATTTCATCAATATCCTTCGGATTAATAAATTCCTCTCCAACATGTTGGATAATAGACTTGGCACTTTCATCGCTTAAATTTTGAAGCCTATATCTTCCGTTTCTAAGAGGCGAAAGATAGTTTGTGCTTATAATATCTTCAAGACGAAATAGATCGTCTTCTCTTATAGAGATTACAAATCTAAAGTTATAGTTATAACTATAAAATTGATTATCAACATATGTGTCCTTAAGCATATTTTGTCTATTTGACATATATGCTATCTGCTTTAAGAGCAATGTTGATTGTGCCCGATGAAGTCTAATATTTTCCTCAAACTGGTCAAAGGCAACAACTGGGAATATTGGATTCCCTTCCTGATCTACAAATATTCTTCTTGCGAAATAGTTCCATAAATATTCCTCACTTTCCGGATTAGTGTTTTCGGGAACAACATCAACTATTTCTATTGAATTTTCACCATAAATCTTCTTTATTTGTTTAGTAATAATAGTTGAAATATGAGATGCGAATGTGCCATTATTGAAAGAATCAGCACCTAAACGGACATATAAAGGAGTGTAATTATTTTCGCGTAGGAGAGGGAACACACCAGCATTGAGTAGCGAAGTCTTTCCGATTCCACTTTTACCATACAGCGTTACTATAATATTGTCATCGATTAGATTAAATAAATCTAAACTTTCCTCTTCACGTCCACAGAATTTTAATGGAGTATTTGTTTTTATTGGATCATCATAAGAAGATAAGCCTGCCCAAGGATTTTTAATCACGGTTGAGCCTTTTCTTAAATTAAAGAAAGTCTTAAAAAACATATTGATCTTTTGAAAAGTATTATTCATTTATTCCTAATGCATTATTTATTGAGATAACTAATTTTTCAATTGATTTAGGATCAATCGCCTCTTGATTACCCATATGGATTCCAGAAGGATGTGATGACTTTTCATTCCCATAAATTATGGACTCAAATTTCATATGTTCAGGACCTCTTAGGTCATATCCATCAAATGAGATAGGAATGATAACTATACCATTAACAGCGGAGGCCCATTTCCATTCTTGTATAAAAAAAGGAAGCCCAGAACTAAGATTCATTTCCTTGAGTTCTTCAATAGTATAATTCTTGAGCAATGTCGCTATAGAAGATGTTAAAACAGGAATGAAAATCTGAGAGAACTTTATTGCTTCAGGGATTCGTCTATTATATGGTTGCCCTCCCAATAAGTTTGAACTATCGAACCATAATTTATAGGATGTTGATTGTAACAAGGATTCATACAAAGTCTGTGCCAAAACATTATCGGGATTATTTTTATATGAGATAAATACTTTACCTTCTAAGGTTTTAGATTTAACCATGTCTGTGAACTTAGACTTAAGATTATATCCGGATAATTTTTAATCGCGTTAAATGCTTATATATCAGCACAAACATTGTCTGAAAAATGTACTAAAAATGTACTTATAGCGAGAAATGGAGTAAGAGAGAGAAAGCGTTTTGCAGATATTTAACGGTTGTTTGGAATTTTTAATTACGGTGATTTTCGTTGATTTACCGCTTTTGAGGGGGTATTGGTGCTTTCCAAGGTGAGGATGTGGAACTGGGGAAAAGAGAAATTGTTGGAGTTGGGAAACTTGGAAATTGCCCTATGACTTTCTCTTTTCCCCAGCTCAATACTTGGTGATGAAAGTGAGTACAGATAGTTATGGATATATATAATACTACTAAACTATACCAAGTTTTGTGTTCATTATTTTACACCAAGGATGTCTTTGAACTCGTCACGGTAACCGTCACCCCACTTGCGCAGCATCTCAATGATAGGCAGGAGTGATTCTCCGGCAGGAGTCAGCGAATACTCGGAATGAGGTGGTAACGTGGGGTATATTTTCTTATTGATAATACGGTGATATTCCAGCTCTTTCAACTGTTGGTTAAGTACGCGGGGGGTGGCGGAAGGAAATTCACGATGAATCTCGCTGGGACGCATGGGACGTTCATGCAACCTGCTTATTATACAGCATTTCCATTTCCCGCTGATAATCTCCATCGTGATTTTTATATCGCAATTGAGATCAAAGGGTATTTTCTTTTCGTACATCTATTCAAAAAATTTTTTCACCGCAAAAGTAATCAAAATAGTCCATACCAACAAATTTGGTCTGTATAGGGATAAATTTGTCCCTATATGAATAATTTGTCAGTAATTGCCTGTGTCGTATGAAACTACTAATTTTGCACTCGGATAAAGGTAAAGATAACAACGAGAACAGTAACTCTATGGAACTGAACGAAAAGAAAGAAATTGTAATCAAATTACTTGCAGAGGCACTCCCTTCAGGTAATATTGATTATGTCCGCAAGGTGGTTTCACCCCAATGCGTGACTAACCGTGCCGGATTCGCCGCCTTGTATGCGGCAACCGGAGATCCGATTCCCCAGCGAGGCAACTTCCTGCAATGGATGGAAACGGGCTGGGCACCGCTGTCATCCGCTCTCGGAGACCAGAAAGTCGAGATGCAGAATATCGTCGCCGAAGGAAACAAAGTCATGGCTCAATACCACTACTCTGTCCTGCACAAAGGAACATTCTGCGGTAAACCGGCTACCGGCAAACGTATCGAATGGGATGAAGTGGCTATCATACAGTTTGATGAAGACGGTATGATTACGGAAATGTGGTATATGTGCGAGGAATTGAAACTTGCGCTTGAACTTGGTTTCAAACTTGAATGAATTGCTCAAAATGAAATATCTAAACAAAATAATAGCAGCCATCTTACTGGCTATGACATTCAACATAACTATGGCACAGAATAATAATACTTTGCGGCTTATATATCCGCAGTGGCAAGGCGGAGACATCGCCAAATGGATTACCGAGGTAAAAGACCCGGAGCAGGCCTCAAGGGGTTACTATCTTGGGGCGCATCTCCTTGATTTTCTTGCACCTTCCACGGGGCAGAAAACTCTGACCGTCCCCGTCTCAACCGAATTATGCAAGCGGGTTGTGACCGACGGCGTGCTTGACCGGGATGCGATAGCACATCAGACACGGGCGGCTCTTGATATTCTTGACATAGAAAAGCCCGACAGAATTGTCACACTCGGAGGCGAATGTTCCGTAAGTGTCGTTCCGTTCACATGGCTCGCCTCAAAATATCCCGACGATGTGGCGGTAATATGGATAGACGCGCATCCCGACATCACGCTTCCGGGAGATGTTTATCCGGCATATCATGCTATGGCCGTAACCGCCCTTATGGGAGACGGGGATAAAAAGATACTCAGTCAGCTCCCCGCGAAAATAGACCCCTCCAAAATCCTTTTTGTAGGACTGCGCGATTGGGAGAGGGATGAGATTAAAGTACGACAGAACGAATATGGAATCAAGCATCTTACTCCGGAGGAAACCGTATCCGGCTCGGAGAAAGTAATCGAATGGCTCCGTAATACCGGCGCCTCCAATGTCGTCATACACTTTGACATGGATGTCCTTGATCCGAATGAGATTATCGCCGCAGTCGGAGTGGTTCCAAACGGAATGAAAATCGCAGAGGTTGTCCGTGTTATAAATGATGTGGCCAAAGAGAAGAATCTGGTCGGTCTGACAGTTGCGGAGCCAATGCCGCGAACTGCCATAATCTTAAAAGAAATGCTAAATCAGTTACCTTTACTGAAATAGTACCATGAAAGTATTAATGCTGAATGGGAACTCCCATACTAAAGGAGAGACATAAAAGGCATTATTCTTGGTATGAATATCGCAAAATATGAAAATGAAGTAATAGCAGAATTATATTACGAACAGACAATAGCAAGAAAGGCGGGATATTTCCTGCCTTTCTTTGCAAACGGACAATCAATAATTTATGAGTTATGAACAAGGTACTCATTGTAGATGCCTCCGAATCCGACAGTCGGCTTATATCGGGCTTGCTCACGCGGGCCGGATATGAGCCGATTGCAGTCGGTAGCATGGAGGCAGCAAAAGAGGAGGTGGCAAAACTGCCGCCAGGCGCAGTCGTGGTAACGGCGATGAAATTCGCCCACGGCACAGCGCAAGAGTTAATAAGCTGGCAAAAGCAGGAAGGATATAAGTTCCCTGTGATTGCCGTAGTGGACAACCTGAACGCCGTGGATCTCCTCTCGGTTATGCGCGACGGCGGAGCCGTGGATGTGGTGCAGCGTCCGGCGATTGACAAGCAACTCGTCGAGACGGTCGGCAGGTATGCCAGACCAGAAAACGCCGTGCTTGTCCTCGATGACAGCCTTATACCCCGCAAGAGCGACACTTTCAGACGCATCGAGGAAACGGTCAAAACCATCGCTGCCACCAACGCCAATGTGATAGTATTCGGTGAGAGTGGCACGGGAAAGGAACAGATAGCGCGGCAGATCTATCTCAACAGTTCAAGAACCGAAAGTCCATGCATAGTGCTTGACGCCGGAAGTGCCGCACTTGTCGGGAGCCACAATCCGAAATCGGAGCAGAGCGAGATATACAACCGCATCAAGGGGTATTTCGGTAAATGCGCCGGAGGCACAATCATAATAAAGAACGTGCATCTGCTCAATTTCGACAAACAGTCGGTGATGCTCCATATCCTCGAAACCGAACATCCCGATGTGCGTGTCATAGGCACGGCAGACCCCGACCTGCTGGGCATGGTCACGGCAAAGACATTCCGCCCCAACCTCTATTACATATTGAGACAGGCGGAAATTGTGATGCCGCCGTTGCGTGAGACGATTGAGGATATTGAACCGCTCGTCGATTATTTTCTCGGTGAATACTCACAAAAGACTGGCATGGAGAAAAAGAAACTCAATTTATCGGCGATAAAGGCGTTGAGGACATATCCGTGGCCCGGCAACGTGCGTGAGCTGAAGGATGTGATTCTGTTCGCCGCCTTCCACACCAAAGAGGACACGATAACGAAGGAGGACATCACATTCTTCCAATCGGAGCCGGAAGTTCCCGATGTGCTTACCCTCAAAAACGAGGACATCGAGAAAAAGCAGATAGCCAAGGCTCTGGAACGCTCAAACGGCAATATGTCGGAGGCGGCGAGGCTGTTGAAGATAAGCCGTTCCACACTCAGTTACAAGCTGCGTTTCTACGGATTCCGCCGAAACAGCGACTGACATAGCCCATAATTCGCCGAAAATCACTATCTTTGTGGCGAATTTGGAAATATAGGCGACGGGGGAGCCTGTCGCATTGAAAATACAGTATAACATAACTTCGCAGAAGTTCTACTGAGAATCTGGACAATTCTGACATGGGAGAACCGAGCGATGCTTGTGCTATGCGTCTGCATAGCGTGCATCGGTAAACATCTCCCACTTCCATAGGCAGTCCAGAGCCTTCAGTAGTAAGAGTGCTTTCGATGCACGCTTTTGTGTCGTGATGACACGCAGACCTTAATCTAATCTACAAATGAAATCCCCCCTTTATATTGCTGCCCCTTTTCTTCGCGTGGAAACGGCGAAGGGCCTCTTTCGGCGACAAGTCGGGATGTCTCGCACGGAACTCCGGCCAGGTCTCGTTGTCGCCTCCGCATGACCAGCCCTGTTCCTCGACAGGAGAGGTGTCGATATTCGGAACACTGACCGTGACGGCGGGTTGCCGAATCTCCGGCTGTCTTCGGGTCTGTCCCGATGAAACACGGTGTGACGCTCTTTGCAACTCCGTGAAATGCCTGTCAAGATTTCCGAAACTGAAATTCCTGTCAACCTTCGACCCTGAAAACTTCCTGCCTTCATAAATGAAGGAGACACCTTCCCGGATGGCTGTTCCCTTTCGGTATTTGTATTCCACACTGACACCTCCGGCTCTTAGCCATTTCTCGAACCTTTCCCAACTGTTGACGCCCGGATTGTTCCATGCGCCGTTGATGATGTGGAACAGTCGGTATTTCACTTTCTCGGCACCGCGCAGGCGGTTGACATTGGTCTTTTCCTTGCCTTCGCTGATTTTAAGATGGTACTCCCGTGTGAGGTCTTTGCATATATTCCTGTTGCGTTCATAATCATTTTTGTCCGATATGGTTCCGGCATGGTTGTCGATTCTGCTGAACACGATATGGCAGTGCGGATGCGCCTTGTCGAAATGGCGCACGATTATATATGGGGTGTCAACGATACCCATTCGCTCCATATATTTCCCGGCAATCTCCACCATAAGGGCATCATCGAGCCTGTCGGCATCCTCCGCATCGAAGTTGAGCGAGATATGCCCGACGGGTTTTTTCACTCTTGGATTGAGGGAGCGGTTATCCTCGAAAGAGCGGATTATCTCCTCGCGGTCTTCCTCGCCGCCTATGCTGCCGGAATCAATAAGCCTCCATTCATCGCAGGGCGTACCGTCGGGACCGTCCTTTTTCTTGCGGGTCACATATTCGACACAGCCACGGAATCCGCTACCTTTTGTTATCTTCCCGAACATGGCTCACCCTCCTCCGTTACGGTATTTTTCTATCAGATCCGTAATGAACCTGACGCATTTCATTGTCATTCCCACACTCTCTATGAGTTGCTGACCGTCCGCCTTGCCGTTCATTTTCATAAAATAATTGATGAATTTGACGGCATTGTTCAGATTGTTCTTTATTCCCTGAAGGTCGCGTATAGCCTGCAAATCCTTCGCCGAAAGTCGTGGCACGACGGTACAGCGGAGGGCGGCGTGGCGCAGGTATTCCGACTTGTTGAGACCTGCGGTTACCGCCTTTCCCATTATCTCGCCGTACTGCTCCACATCGAATTTTACGGTTATGAGTATTGATTTTCTCTTTTCAGCATCAAGCCGTGGTCGCCCTTTTGCCGGGCATTTCTTGGTTGTCTTCATTTTCATTAAGTGTTTATGTCGTGTTTTGTGTGACCATCGGGAGCGGTCGGTTTTCGGGATTACTTGTAATACGAAAACATAAACTCGCTCCCCTCCATCTGCAACCACGAAAACAGTTTTACGCAGCGCGAAACTGTCAGCAAAAAATCGCCATCGGTTCGAATGGATACTCTAACCGTTGCTCGAATATCGGCTCGAATATCGGTTCGAATAACCGTTTGAGTGCAGACATACACAAGTGAATATGTGTGCAGGTGAATACGTATGCCTGTTACAGAAAGATTATGTTATCTGTCACTTTGATGATACTGTAAGTGAACTGTCATTTATATGATTCGTCACTCTGTCATTTCACATCACCTGCCGTCAGCCGTTGCGGTTGCTACCAGATAGTCGTTAAGGTCATTGTAACCGTTATAGCGGTGTGAGCAGTCAGTGATGTGTTTTCCCGGAACAGCGGTCAACCGTTGCAACGCTGTTTTCCCTGCATCATCGTTGTCAAGGAAACATCGGATGTCGCTGTAATCCCGCAATACCGTGATTGCCTTGTTGACATTGGTGACGGAGTTAAGCACTATGGCGTCGCATCCCGGTATCAGTCCGAGAGTGAGTGCCGAGAGATAATCAATGAACCCCTCGAACACAGCGCACTCTGATGACGGGCCGTCTCTCGACCACGGCACACAGGATATGTCCTTGTGTCCGGCGCAACCCTTGAAATACTTGTTGCGAAGTTCCCAGCCTCCGTTGACATTCCCGAATGCGACGGCAAAATACGGTCTGTCATTGACGCTGTAATGTGCCTCTCTGCAAACTGCCACGGCTATGCGTGCCGGGATGCCTCGCTCTTTGATGTATGCGAGAAGTGCGGGGTGTACCAACGGCACTATCTTCATATCCCCTGCTTTCGGTGCGGAGGGTCGCGGGGCAAAGGACAAAGCGACTGTCCGTGCCGATGGTGCGGCGCATCCCCGTAGGATTCTGTCCGATATATACCCGATATTGTCGGAGCTGAAAACAAGTCTGGCGAGGTCAAGGATGTCGCCTCCCTTGCCGATACCAAAATCATACCAGCAGTTGAGAGTTGTCTCGACCTTGAACGACGGCGTCTGTTCCTGTCGCAACGGCGACTTATACCAGAGCCTCGTTCCTTTTCTCACTGCCGGCTCGTGTCCGAGTGAGGACAGAAAATCGGCAAGCGGAATGTTTTTGATTTCGCTGATCATAATTCTATTTTTGTGTCTGATGATGTGTGTTTTTTGGGAGTATAGCCCTAATATATACGCCCCTGAACTATACTGTATCTGTTTTCGGCACGGGTCAATAGCGGGCCTCCGGATTATAGACATAGGCTTTCAGCCTGTCATCCTTCACAATCATCCGTTTGTAGGAAAGGAATTTCTTGAGTTCGGTCATTATTGTGTAACTGCGTTTGAACCCGACGGTGGTATAACCGTCCATTAGAGCCTGAATCAGATTTTTGTATTTCTTTATCGGGCCATTGGCGAAGGTGGCCTCCAGAGCGGCACGGTGCTGTCCCTCGGTCAGCTCCGTGTAGCTGAATCCCCGTTTTACAGCCTTCTTGCCGAATTCGTGTCCGAACTTCTGTTCCGGCAGACCCTCGTCGTTGACGGTGAAGGCGACTGGCTCCATGTCGATGGAGCGTATAAGAGGGGCGGTTACCTCGCTGACGGTATTGTCTTCCGTGTTCTTGGCTATCTGCAATACCGTCTCCGCCTTGTTGTTGAGTTCGGTACCGATATGCCCCCTCACGTTGTCGTCCGCCTTGTTCTGGTGGAGAACCGTGTGGATGTGTATCTGATAGCGGTCTGTCCATGCCATGAGCCGGGTGATTATGTTGGTGGCTTCGGTGGCGTTGTTGATGTCATACATCAGGTCGCGGATTCCGTCTATCACAACAAGACCTATTCCGGGCGTGGTGGCTATGGCGTGGTCTATCATCGCCAGACGCTGCTCCGGCGAATAAGGACGCAGGGAGGCGAACTTGAAATTTTCGGGATGGCTGTCAACGGGCAGACCCGCGAGACGCAGGATGCGCCAAATCACTCGCTGGCAGTGGTAGGGACTTTGCTCCGTGTCGATGTAAAGCACGCCTCTCCTGTCCTCCGGCATCTCGCCTATATAGGCAAGCACCTCGCCGTTCTTCAGGGCTGCCGCCGTCAGTGCCGTCACATTGAATGTCTTTCGGCTCTTGGCTTTCCCGGTGGATGCCGAGAAATTGCCCAGAGTGCCTATTACCGAACCGTTGCAGAAAAGCACCTCGGTGTCTGCCTTGCACTCGTCCGTTATGCGCAGGAGTGATTTCTCCCAAAGGTCTGCCACTGTCAGCGATGTCGCCTGATGTGGATTGGGTGTAATGTTCTCGTTCATCGGCGTGAAGTGTTTGAGGGTTTGACAGTAACAGGGTCGAGTACCCCGATGGCGTTTCCGTTGATGAGCCTCTCGCTTGCCCACCGGGTAAGCTCGGCGATGCGGAAGTGGAGCCGCGAGCCGAATTTGTGGAAGGGAACCTCCCCGGCTGATGTGAGCTTGTAGAGCTGGCTTTTCTTGATTCTGTAACCGTTGGCGTTGAGATATTTCACCGCCCCGTCCATATCGACGGATTCGGCATCCTTTCCGGGGTTGGCGAGTGCCATTATCTCGGTCACGCACTCCTTGACCGCCGACTGTATCATGTCCTTGACCTGATGAATCGGAACTACGATAATTTCATTCATCATATTTTTGATTTTTAGTTTGTAATTCTTTTGTGTCGCAAAGGTAGGGCTACGCCTGAAGGGGACTTGGGAACGTTCCGGGAACATTCCCGAAAATAATTTGTCTTTTAATCGTTTTCTTTCGTTGCCTTTCCGTTTGACGACTCCGCAAAGTTCGCCATAAGCCGGAACCCTGCTGAGGTATTCCTCGGGTAGTTCCCTGTTATTTTATAATCCGTTAACATTCGGATTTTACCGCAAGCGGCATAAAACAGCGACGGCGCAGACCTCTGTTTCAAGAGGTTGCGCCGCCCGGCTGCTCTGATATGTCGTGGGATATAAATTTATTTTACCGCGTGTGTCGGTGTGGTCTGCGGTATTATTATGTTGCCGAGGCTGTTTATGGCGTCCTGTCGGAGACTGTCAATCGCCCTCGTGTATTTTTCGGTGTGCTTTATGCCGCTATGCCCCAAAAGGCTTGCGAGTGTCTTGATGTTCGCCCCGCCGTTGAGTACATTTACTGCGAAACTATGTCGGGCGCAATGCCACGATATATGTTTCTTTATCCCGGCTTTCTCAACCCATCTTAAAATGACATCGTGGCAGGAGGCATAGCTCGGAAGGTCGAACAGCAATGCGTCCGGGCCGGTATCTTCAGAGGGTTGCCCTATGAGGGTCAGAAGATGGTCGTTCAACGGCATCAGCACCCAACTGTGGTTACTGCGGTCTCTAGTCTTGCTCTGCTGGAATTTCAGCGTCTGCGCGGTGTAGTCTATATCCCGGTATCTCAATCTTCTCACATCGCAGAACCTTATCCCTGTGAAAAGAGACAGGGCGAAAGCCCGCTGTATGTCGGGATACTTACAGTTGCAGGGTGTGGAAAGGAGCGTGTTGATTTCGTCCGGCAACAGTATCTCCTTTTTCAGCACGTTTTCCCCACGGATCAGTATGATGCCGTCGCAGGGGTTCTTCCTTATGAGTTCATCCTCAATTGCGACGCGAAGAACCTTTTTGAAACGGTGGAAAGTCGCCGCCGGACCCTCGCCCCGTCCGTTGGCTTGCAGATATTCCGCAAAGTCCGTCATCATGGATTTTGTTATCTGGTCTGCCCGGATGAACTGACGGAAAATATCATATTTCGTAGATGCCGCAAGGAAACGCTTGAATTTCGTGAGTGCGGTTTTCATAGAGGCAACATCGGCTTTGGTATAGTTGTCGAGATATTTCTGAAAATAGTCAAGGAAGTTGATGCTCCTGTCCTTTTTCAGCCTGTAACCCTCGCGGTGCATGAGAAACTCCTGCTCACGCTCAAACCTTATCTTCTCGGCGAGCGCGAGGGTGTTCTTGTTCTGCAACCGCTCCTGCGTGGAGCGCGGATGCACCCAAATATAGAGATTGAGGTTTTCTCTTTTCCGTGCGTGCTTGACCTTGAACTTCGGTCGCCCCTTCATTGCCCCATCGGTGTAAAGCACCTGTTGCCCGTCCTCGTCAAGCACGGGAGTTTCGGAGCGTCCGAGGTAATATTCCAGATACAGGCTGGCGCGTCCGTCGCTCAGTTCGGCTTGCAGCAGCTTGGGGTTTTGTTTGTTTCGGTTATCTATTCTTGCCATAGGTAAATTTGTTTGTTGCGCAAATTTAGATGATGGTTGAAGATTATTAAAATCGCGTTACAGAACTATTAACAATCGGATTGTACTAAAAGTGTACTGAACAGCGAAATTTCCCGAAAACAGGGTAAAACCAACGAATAGTCCAAATAGCTAAACGCCTAATATTCATCGCATTTATCTGTCTGCAAATTTCTCGGTTTTCGTACCGAATATTAATACCGGATAACATGTGATTAATGTAATTCAGAACTGCCCATGGATCAGAATGGACGCAGACATTATTAAGGCTAAGATATTCCTCTAATTTCCCTGTTTTACATGCAAGTACTGCATTGTCATTGTAACAATTGCCTTCACGTGCGAAGTTATTTGTCAAGATATGCCAGAAAAAACGATGATACCAATCGTCGTAATTACAACCTATGCTAAATATTCTTTTAGATTTGAGAAATTTAACCAAAGGACAATCTTTATCAATTTTAATCCAATCTTCGATATAAGATATTGCATCGTTATCTGTTTCCAAAAATTTAGTTGGATTTTTTTGTCCTTCAATAGCTTTGCCAAAAACGTAAACTAATGTAGGTTGGTTATATGACTCTTTAGATGTTTTAATTGCATCATAAAAATTTCGCAGGGAATTTTCATCTGAGAAATTAACAACTCTTAAATCATTATCCCATATTCCACGCATTAGTGTTTCAAGATAATGGTCTGGAGTAGTTGTAAAAACATATCTAAAATAGCGAGTTTTCAACAAATCAATTAATTCTAGTGAGATATCACCAGTATCATATTCGATACCTTCAATCAAAAGTGAATATAGTGGAGATATCTGCAAGGGGAAGGCCGATACTGCATCAGAAAGAGAATCGAAATTTGACTGTTTTTCCTCATTGATAGCATTCAATAATAAGATATTTATATCGCCTTCAGTTTCAGGATATTTGTTTCTGTTGAGAATAATACCAGACCCAACAACCAGTATATACTCATCATTTAATACCCCATTAAAAAATGAGATATCTTCAAATGTGACTTTTCGTTTTTCAGGTGTGCGATTAGCATCTTTCGGTTTTAATGGCATCTTGAATATAATACGACGTTATAGAGTTTTAGATAATAAAGTAGATGAAGAACATAGTATGATTAGCACAGAATGCAGAAAACTGCGAAGCCCTTTTGCAGTTTTATCCTCTAATTATCAAAGGCTTTGCAATTAATGTGCTTGCCGGTGATCTCTTCGAGGAAATCAAGGCGCATTACCATGAGCAGATCTTTTGTATATTCGTATAACAATCCTTTATAATATGTGACATCTTTGTGATTTGATTTGGTAATTCGCTCCCACAATGTAATCTTCTTGGCATTTTCATATGCTGCGTCAACTGCTTCTCGATTATCTTCAGTCATGAGCAAGCGAAGTTTCTGCTCTTCTAACACCAGCGGTGTGTCAGAATACTCTTTCCAAAGCTCTATAAGATACTCACGAAATTCAGCCTCTATTTTCAGAGGGAGTTCCTTGGTGTATTCGCCAATAGTCTCTGATCGGTCAATGGCGGCTTCCTTACGGAGGTTACCAAAATACCGGTTGAGTAACTCCTGTTCTTTCTCTTTGCAGCGGTTTTCTATCCTATTTTCCATATTAAATCACAAACAATATACAAATCCATGCCAATATCCCCGTTGTGAGCATAGAAGTCCACATAATTGAAGCCTCTCTCCTTTGTTTTTTTAGAAACATCTCCGGACTTGAACTTGGTATTTGAGTCCATTCAATACGATTCCCGACAATAAAAAGGAGCAAAACTATTATATATACAGGTATAATACTTTTGAATGCTAAACAACTTGATATTATAAGTCCAATTATTAATATCCAGTAAACCAAAGGCCAATGTCTCATATTTATGAGTGGCGATAAAATTCCCCAGTTAAGGCTTCGTCTAACGGATTTTGGTATGTCTTTGGAGAATATTTTACGAAACGGACTATGTCTAATTTCTAATTTTCTTGAATACTCTTTATCAACGTGAGGGTTTAATGTGAGTATTTCATTAATTAATGATTCAACATCTGATTCTTTACGTAATTCTTTTACAACTAAGCCCCATTCATTGTTGTTTACCTGATATAGGTAAAGCGCGAATAGCGAGTTGTTTATGTCCAGCTCGGGGCTTGTAATCTTTATCCCATAATCAGAGATCTTAGACAATAAGACGTTCGTGATTTCTTTATTATCAACAATAAACACGCTTTTGTTGACATAAGAAGTGGAAAAAATTTTATCAATTTCCCAAAGTGTACCATTAGTCAATCCACACCTGACAATTATTAGCTTTGATTTGGACATTAAGGAAGAAACAGCTTCTTGCCATTCATCATCTGTTGCGTATATTCTATCTGCTCCATAGGGCTGAAGTAATGAGCTTGGGTCTCCTATGGCATATGTTGGGAACAGATGATTGAATGTCCTACATATAAATTCTTCATCTTTTTTGTGAATATTATCGGCATCAAAAGAACGTAGATAAAGATTGAAATCGTCAATATCTTTGATTTGTTCCACTGTATAGATTGGTGAGCATATTTTTGAGATTAAACCATCGATTAAAACAATAGCCATTGTAGCAAAGAATGCGAATTTAGACGTATTCTCAATCCACTTGGGAACCGATAAACTATATTCGGAATCTATTATGGACGTGAAAGCTATACCTACAACAAAAAATGAAGTGGCAAATGTGGCTAAATACCCTAATCGGCCAACCAAAGTTTTTCTCCGTATTACATTAGATTTTGTCTTCTCCGCTATTCTTGAAATATTATATATCTGGAAAACGGAAAAGAGAAAATATATGATTAAAAGACAAGAGCAAAGTAACAGAATAATGCTTATAGAATTGTTGATATTATTTAAATATTTTGCATATTGAAAAAAGCCCATCCCTAAAAGTGCTAAAATTATGATTATTGAAAATCCTGTTTTAACACTGCGTTGAGCTTTTGGGATGAACAAAGCTAATGATACCATTAAAAGTACCATTATGAACGCACTAACAAAACCTGAAGATGTCTGCGTTGCTTGTAAAATTATCATAAACTATTTAACTAAGAGGAGAACCACAGTTAGAGCAGAAACGAGCATTATCCAGAAGTTTTGCTCCGCAATTCGTGCAGAACTTACCGGCCCCGGGTATTGGGGTAGGTGTTGAATCAGTGGCATAATTCATTCCGCCGTTTTCTCTGATAACTGCTTGGGCAGCCGCGAGAGCCTTGTCATCAAGGTCTGATTGCTGGATGAGCCCCCATATTTGTGTAAGAAGTACCGGCCAAAAGAACAGCATGGAAATAACGGTGGGCAATGCCTGCTGTCCGAAGATACCGACTCCTGCTTCAAAGGATATGGAGTTGTTCTGGGGTATAAGAGTTATCTTCAGCGCTGTTTTCATGCCAACGATAGCCTTGAAAACTCCACCCTTTGTTACGGAGATGTCAACGCCTCCGCTAATTAGATTGTCTCGGTTGATCTCATAACCGTCGGCTGAGAATGTCTGGCAGATACGGTCGGCAACCGCAGGTATGAGTGCGGGATTGCCATTGAGAATGGTTTTGGTATTAAATGCACCCATGATTATTTACGTAAATCTTGAAGTTCGTAATTGTGGTAAGCGGCAAAGAGTACTGCCATCTCGGATATTGCATCGACAATAGCCGACTGCTGTTCTTCAGCGCAAATTTCTTGCAGAGTACGGAGGGATGCTACCGTAGCCTCTGCTTGAGCTTTAAGTTCATCATCAGTGACAATGCCGTCTTCCATGATGGACTTATAAGAGGGATGGTTGGCAACAATATCACCGATATTAAGTATGCCGTTTTTATCGAATAGAGTATTCATAGATAGGTTCGATTTATTTAAGTTTTGTGCCGCAATGACGGCAGTATGCCCATGATTCACTTATCGGTTTATGACAGGAGGGGCATCCTCCTTCAGTCGACATATTAAGGTTAGCGCGAATGTTTATGTATTCTTGCGAGTTTCCCCATTTAAGAATTTCACGAACTCGAACTGCCGCAAATGGATGGTCAATGCCCATTATGGCATAGATTTGGAGAGCCTTGTTCCACATTCCATCATTACAGATAGAATCGTAGATATCGGCTTGTTTTGCCCATTCCTCAATATTTACGTTCTCTGTGATTGACTTTGGACCTCCGGCAAGTCGTACCATAACGCGAGAGACTGTCTCAGGAGAAGTGACGATTGCTCCGGCACGGTCGCATGATAATTCGCTTTTACGTTTCCAGTAGAGAAGAGCAAATTTGATTGGAAGAGTTAACGCGCCCAAAAGACCGAAGGCATCGGCATTCTCAATCAGCATATCAGCCATATTGTGGTAAAGCACATGGCGGCAAAGTATATGTCCACATTCGTGACCTATCACTGCATCCAGTTCGTCATCGTTGAGCATCTCAACCAAACCCGAAGTAACCGTGATGAATATTTTGGTGTCGCCAAAAGTATATGCATTCGGCATAGGGTTCATTTCAAGATAGAACTCAGGCTCTTCAATCCCAAGTTTCTGGCATATTGGCGTAAGATGATGATATAACTCCGGAAGTTGCGTTTCGGAAAGACGGATGCACTTAGCCATGTTGGTTCCATAGAACAAACGTTCATAGCCGAGCGCATAGAACTTCTTTACGAGATTCGGGAATCCGGGTATTGACTCAAGTTGTCGTAAAGCCGCCGCATCTTCAGGATGAATGAAATCTGATGGTTTCATGATATATTAACGATTGGCGTATACTAATCCTAACTGCAAATGTAACTTATTTTTTCGATATTGCAAAACCCAGTTTCAATATTAACTTTAAAGTTTCCTGAGAAGTGGCTCGATCGTACTCCTTTTCGCTCTCGGACAGTTCATCATAGGCTACCATACAAGGAGTTTCTTTCTTGGTATCATCGCGTACCGGTCCGTAAGTCCATCCTTCTTCCATACGATTCTTTGCCCATACTTCATGCACATTACGAGCCATCTCCTCAACAAGAGGGAGCAACTCCACGGGAAGCTCCACATCGTAAGTCTCAGCCGGATTGGGGATATATTCTTTTGTCATTGTCATGGCGTTTTGAATTAAAGATCTGTATACTTAGATTCATCTATCAGTTGAAAGAATTAAATTCAAATAATAGAATTCTTCGAATATGATTATTTATAGAAAGATCCATTCAATATTTGGTTTTCAATTTTTGATATGTGAAGGAAAGGGATTGTGTTGCCTCGAGTCTTTACAACAATTTGGCCATTGTAGTCCCTCATTAGAGATGCCGTGGTAAGTTTGTATTCGGAAAGGTCATCAATTTGGATTTTACGATTTATATCCCATATTCTTGTTTCGGAGACAGTGTTATAGCCATAAGGCTTTATTTCTAAAGAAAATTCAATAATAGGACTATATGAAAATTGTGTTAATAGATAGTCCCCGTTAGGATCGACACTTATGTCATTGACATCATCAACAATAGCAATATAATTCTTATTTGTTTGGCCAGACTTCAAGTAATAAAGATAGCCTTTTTCATCAACTATGTAGATATTATCATTGTTGTCAATGTCAAAATTATTTATGTCACATATTCCTTTTAAATACTCAGTATTGGGTATAAGACTTTCTGTAAAAGTTATTAATTTACCATTCGTTGTTAATACGTAAAGAATATTCGATTTTTTAGAGTATTTGATTTTCCGAATCTTAATTTCTGAATTTTCTGTATTATTTAAAATATATGAGAAAGGAATATTATTAGTTTTGTAATCATATGCATACAAATACTCATCTTTACTTATAAAAATTATATTTTTATCTTCAATGATTTGGATATTATCATAAAACTTAAGAGGAAGATTATTTAATGCATAAATTTTTGCGCTATCAAACTCATAGATATAAAGGTCGTTGCCATGGGTTTCATCATTCCATATCTTAAACAGAATGGAATTGTTCGATAATCCGAAGCTCGTAAATTCCCCTTTTTTAGAATCTATTGATAAATTGGGAATTTCCTTATTATTTTCGAAGTCAAAAATAATATATTTATTTTTCTTCATAATAATTCCATACTTTCCATTTGGGGATAAATTGAAGAAATTATGAGGCTTATAGCCCATTGACCATATTGTATGAATCCCTTGATCACCATACGAATACAATAGGCTTCCATCGTTATTGAAGGATGAAGTGTAATATCCTCTTTGATTATCAGATTGCTGGGAGTAAAGAAGATTTAAGTTTGAATTTAACAGTACAATATCATTGCCTGTTGCGACAATATAATCCCCAGTGGGGTGATAAACCAATGAATGTATGAAACTATTAGCTTTAATTGTTTTAACTAATATTTGTTTTGATTTATTAAGTAAAGATATGCAAGAGTCAGAAGTCGCTATTGCTATAAGATTCCGATTAATTGGTGATTCAATAAAATCATTTATAGTATGGTCGGATCTATATAGCGTATCAGAATGTGCATTGACATAATCATACTTGATAAGTATTGAATCTTTTGATATCAAGATTTGATTAGGCAATTCGCTAAATTTATATTTTGTATTTAACCAAGAACTTCCAACAAAGATTGGAACGCCTTTTGTTTTATTAGAATTGTAATCGATAATTGTGAGATATCCGTCTTCGTGTTGTATCCCTAAGTTTTCTTTTGTATATCCCAATTTGTTAGTTGCATTTAGCAATTGATAATTTGTCATGAATTTATAATTCCTGACATTATGAGAATAATCGTTAAAATTCCACAACATATAATTGTTTTCTCGTGGAATTATTATTTTATCATCATCAAATGCTCCTGGTAGAGATTTTTGTATGGTTGTCGTAGCTATTTTGTGGATGCCCGGTTCTTTATATTTCCGCAATAATCTTCTTAAGGAGATTTCATATTCATTTTTCGCCACATCAGATTCCACATTATTTTGATGTCGGATTGCTATTGCATTAGATAATAATTCCCGTGCTTCTGATAATTTGTTTTGAGCCATACTTGTATTAGCAGAGGAAATTAATAGGGATAGGCTTTTTTCAATTATAGCCCTGTCTCTTTCCAATACTATTTTCTTTTCATGTTCAAGTTTTTTATTAGATTCAACGAGATCATAATTTAGCACTTTTAATGCATTGTTGGATCTCTTTAAATTATTATGCGCCAATAAAATTTGATCTTTTGCGTGCAAAAGGCTATCATTTGTCTCGTTTAATAGTGCATTAACTAACTTGATACTATCACGCTGTTGTTCTATGGAATTATTCGCGATTTCAAGTTTGCTATTTGTATATTTTAGAATTTCGTTTTGATAAGATATATAAATGGCAATTGATATAGATGAAATTATAAGAGAAAATGATACTAAACCAATCATTAATCGTCTTCGGCGTTTTTCTTTTTCAAATCGTTGCCAGAGGGAATCGAAACGGAGGTTGAACATCCGGGCAATGACTTTGATGGCGGCGGCATCACGCCCCATTTCATTGATGTTAATGCCGAGGATTTCCTTTTCACCTGTGAGTTGGCGAAGACCTTCTGGGAAGCATTCGTCTTCCAGAATTGAGGCATTCGGGGTTCCGCCTATGATGAATGGGATGATATAATTCTCTCTACCTTGATCAATGAAGTGTTGAACTTCTTTAGAGACCCATGGACTCTTTGCAGAACGAGGAGAACAAATGACTATGAGATATTTTGAGCCATTTAGTCCTTTCTCAATTTCAGCCTTCAGATTACCTCCTGACAGTTCAGATTGGTCACGAAACACCGGACGAATCTTATTGGGCAACTCCGGTTTCTCTTTACGGATGGCTGTAGGCAGACTATATGACTCCAGTTTCTTTTGGAGCCATTTAGCCCACTTTTCATCTTCGCGCTTATAGCTGATGAATGCGAAATATTCGTATGGTTTAGACTTATCAGTCATAATCTAAGGTTACAGAGTTCCGAAATTGTATTTGCCTGACATATCTATTGGGAGGGGAGCCTCAGGGCGAAGGCATAGCGGATAGATTGAGAGAGACGACTTCCCTTCTCTGATTAATCGTAATGCATGCTCTCGTTCTATCTGAACCCATTCTGATTCAGCTGCATTCTTTGACCAACAGAGGACAAACAGGTCTGCATCGTTAATGTAATCCAGTATTTTATCCTTGAAGATGTCTCCGGCTTGCAAAGAGTGCCTATCAAAGAAATAATCTTTGCCCAACATTTTGCATCCTTCAGCAATGCCTCGTACTTGACTTTCGTCTTGGTGAGCGTATGAGATGAATATCTTTGAGAAACGATGAGATTCAACTCTTGTGTAAAGTTCTCTGGGCTTTGTTTCTACAACATCAATGGTGAACAGCATTTCACCAGCCGGAACGTCATTGACCAAGACATAGGCTGTCCCTTCAATGCTGTCCTGATTGGCATCTATCAGTTTAGCAATAAAAGAGCAGTCTGTATAATGACCCCGCCAAGTTACAGTTTTGGATGTGTTCTTACATTCAACACCATCTGACAAGTCCAATTGCACAGAAAGTTTATCTCCATTTTTTACAGGAATATCTAATGGCTTATACTCTTTCTTTACAGCCGTAGGATCTATCTCCTTAATCTTAGAATCGATTACATCCTGTTCATTCGGGAGATACATGTAAACTCGAATGATGAAAGACTTATTTGGTATGACTTCTGAAGGAGCGTATAAACAAGTGCTAATATCATCGGTTTCCTCCGTATGGTTATCCAAATCTGTTGATATTTCATCTTCCACATAACTAGAGTTGCACGCACAAACGGCCACTCTATCTACTAAGATATCATATAAAACTTCTGAAACAGAACTTAAGGCAGACTGGATTAAGGATCCGAACCCAAATTTCTTTCTATGAGGCTGTTTATTGGATTTAACCTCACCTTTTGTCGGATGGAACGATGTTGGTGTAAGTGCTGTATGTGGTTGGTGTACTGGGATTCGCTCTGACAACTGAGAAGTTGCAGGTGGAACTGGAGCAGGCGTAAAACTACAAGTTTGGGCATATGAATCTGTGTCTACCCAATTTTGATTGTCAATTGAAGACCACGTTGGCTGACTATCTGTTGTGGCAAATGAATCAAGATCCGGATTTTCTTCCCCGTTTAAAATATTCGAATCAATCAGATGCTCATCTCCTATTAACTTTCCTTTGGGCAAAGCAATATTGATAGGCTTATCAACTGTTTTATCGAATAAATCACCTGAAGCTTTCAATGTGATTTTACCTCCCGATGCCAATTTCGCCTTCAAATGATTCCTTTTTAGAGCAAGCAATATTTGATGACAATTAGAATATAATAAACCGCACTTCAATGCATCTCTAAAATCTGATAAATACAATAGGCGATTGTTGAAATCTTTGCAGAGACATGTCCCCTTAAGAAATTCCCACAATTCATTATATCCTAATTTTGGCGTAGGTATTTCTATATTTGAATTATGAATATTTTTAAATACCTCTACTTCTTCTTTTTTATTATCCCAGAATGGCGGTCGCATATCATTCATGACGAAGTATGCGAGCATAGCCAAGGAATATATTGCTGATGACTCTGTAAAAATACCATCTCTATATGTTTCGGGAGCCATAAACCAACGACTTCCTATAGCAATTCCATCATCGCCAAGCATATTGAGGGGCATTTCCCCATCCAGTGTGGATGGATATGCTATCCCAAAATCTCCCCACTTATATAACCCATTCTTCGTGACAAACACATTATTGTAGTGAATGTCTGAATAGGTAACGCCCTTTTCTTTACATTCTTTTAAGCCTTCGGCTAACTGGATGAGAATATTTTTGAGTTGCTCCTCATTGGGATGATAATAATGCGAGTTGAGCAATTCACTCCAAGAAGTTAGTTGTTCCAAGACAAGTCCATTGTCTTTATGGTCAATGAGTTGATTGACATGTTTACAACCATCTAACTGATTGAGTATTCTATATTCATTTTCTATCAGAGATGAGTCATGTCGGGAGATCTTTATAACTTGATTCTTATTGAAAGAATCCAAATAGACTTTAGCTGTTGAACCAGAATCCGATTTGCATACAGCTAATTGCCTTAGAGGTTTCGCCAAAGCGATTTTAAACCGTTTTAGAATCTCTTTGTTGCAATCGGGGTATTGTTCAAGAAATTCGATACTCCGATTCCTTAATATATATTCCGTTGGTTTACAGAAATAGTTCCAAAGCAGACCGTCAAATTCAATTGGAGATTCGTCTTTGTTGAGCAAATGTTTCAATGATGGATCTGCAAGACAGAAGTCAACATGATACCAATCATCATCTATCTTTACTATATTCCATCCATGTCGTCCACCATCGGACTTGTCGGCATGAAATTTACCAAATACCAACTCAGATTCAATGCCAAGAATACTAAGGAGGTATTGTGCTGTTTTAGCATAGCCGGTGCATACCGAATTTCTGTTAATCAGAACACTATATATCGTCTGATTGAACGAAGAATATTCGTTATAAGTGGTGTTGTTTACAATCCATTTATAAACGTATGTCACTTTCTCTAACTCCGAAAGATTCTTTAATCTATCCGGTTGAAAAAGGAAACTGACGGAGTTATCAATTTCTTTAGAAAAGAAGTCCTTTTTTTTAGGAATAAAGTTATACTTCAAATATAGTGTTGAACTAGATTCATCAAAACGATACTGGTGAGAAAACCAAAAAATTTCAGGATGCTTTCGCATAAAGATTCGTATCGCTTTGCGTACTTCATCTTGTGTTGCTTCTTGATTCAAAACAACACAAGTTCTTTGTTGAAGAATTGCTCCTCCAACAATATCACGTAGTCCGATAACAATATTAGGATTCGATACCATCAAGTTGAAGCATTGAATTGGTTAAGGACTTTACATACCGGCGGATATACCTGAATCCGAGGATGAATGTTACGAGAATATAGAAGCTGATATTCTCATTCAATCCCATTGAGAAGCATAACGTATCATAAGTTCCATGAATTATAATGGGAAGTACTAATGCTGCTGTCAAGTAGACTTTTCTGTTCTTCTTGTCAAACCATCCAAGAGAGAAGAATGTACCCATGATAATGGCGAAGAAGTAATGCATCGGAACTGCCATCAATGCTCTTGCAATTCCTACTGATACCCATGCATCTTCCGCGCCGAAAAGATAGAGTACGTTTTCTAATCCGGCAAACCCCATTCCGATGCAAACGGCATACACGATTCCATCAAACATTTCATCGAAATGTTTGCATCGTTTTACCAAGAAATACAGGGCTGCAAATTTTAACCCTTCCTCAGGGATGGCTGCATTTATAAATGATGATAAAAATGCCCCAATAAAGGTGTCAGTCGGAATGTCGGGTAATCCCAAACAGCCGAGTAACAACACAGCGGGTCCGACAAGAACGCCTAGTCCAACTGCCCCCAACAACCATCCAATTGGTTCTGGACGCCGATCTTTCCGAATCATAATTATCGTGAGGATAATTGCGGGTGCAACCGCCGCTAATATTTTGAAGTAAGTTTCAGTCATTATTTTCAGATGGAATCATTCATGGCTAACTGTCCTAAGATAGCATTTTTAAGTTTTGTCACACTTTTATCGTCAAATGTGAATAGGTCAAGAAAATCAATACCCGCCAAATCATACGCGATTTTGGGGTGCATTGCCGAGGAATCAAGCCTAACAGGGATTATTATCTTGTCGTATTGATCTGCAATTGAGATTTCTTTTGCTACATTAGAAGACTTATTTGAGTTTTCGGAAGATAGGAATAAGACAATATCTGTAGAAGAGATTGCTTTTACAATTAACTCCTTGAAGTTAGAACCACTGAAAATACCTTCTCTATCTATCCAGTATGGAATATCTATGGCATCAAGTAGATTACATAGGGTATCGGCCTTGTCTGTATCTTTGCGCGAATAGCTAAAGAATATCTTATGCGGTTTCTTCTCTATTTTTTCTAATTCATCATTAAGATTATCTGATGGAGGAGAGACTAAGAAGTCCATGTCATTTTCAACTATGTCTAATCGTTTGCTACATTCGTGAGAATACGCTGCAAGCCATTCAAAAAATGGTAGATAATCAAATCTACTGTATACATCATATGAGTCATGAATATAAATCTCTACTATTATGGATTTATTAGTCTTGCAAAGAAATTGGCAAATTGTTTTTGCCGTTATCTTTGCCACCGCATTTATTGGCATGTTTGCCATACCCAGCCCGAGGCAGGGAAAAGCGATTGAGCTTAATTCCATAGCCGCCAATAGCCGTAAGCTTTTAGATATTGCATGACCGATAATATATTCGTATACTTGAGGGTTATCCTCCGTCGATAGATGAGGCAATACCTTAGAATATTTAGTTACCGTAACGGCCTGAAACAAATATTTATTTGTCAGATTACCTGCACTTGTTACAACTACATCTCCTAATTTGGCATCAGAATGCTTTTGGGCATCTACAAGCACACTGTCAGAAGACTTTTTGCGTATATATTGTGGTAGACCACCTTGCATGGGAACTCCAACGCTTCCTGAAATAACAAGTGCTTCCGCTTTACTATCAAGAATATCGCCAAATATAAGAGACACCGAAGAATTGTTTATCTTATATGTTTTTGAGTCTGGATTTGCCATGGAATTAGTCTTTGATGCGGTTAACGATGTCAAAACCGAGGCGGCGGACGAGGCGGAGGGTGTTCATCGCCATCAGCCGATCGTATTCTTTCTCACTGTCGGGGAGTTGTGCATAGGGCACAAGGTCTGGATGTTGTTTCCTGGCGTCGTCGCGGACCGGACCGTAAGTCCAGCCTTCATCCATGCGCGCACGTGCCCAAATGTCGTGTGCGTTCTCGGCTATCGCCTCCGTCAAATCCACCAAATCGGCATCAAGAGGTATGTCTTCTACATTGATGGGCTGTGGATTATATCCATTGAGCGATTTTGTTGCGGATACCATGTAGTTGCCGGAACACTTCCATGCCTTTAAAAATTCTTTCTTCTCCACAACTTCTTCGAGCATTGTGTCAAGGTTCAGGTACATGACAGCTCCGTCTTCCTCAACGCTTGTTACATAAACAGCATGGAAAAGTGGCTGCTTGCAATCCTTTGATTTATCTAAGACACACCTGTCAAGGACTGCAATAACTTCTTTGTAGTTGTCAAGAGCCTTTTCCAGGTCTTTGAGTGTCGCATCATATTTTCGGTCAACATGTAGGCCCTTCAATTCAAGTAGACGTCCTACATGATGTAAAGGCGTCCCTTCTTCACGCACCCAATTGTTTGCTTTGGCGGTTTCCAGTAGACTCCAATGGTCAATGTTATAGTCAAGGTGTTGAAGAATGAAGGTCTCGCAATCAAAAGAACAAAGATTATTTGGATTTGCTGCTGCGAGTGCCCCCATAGGAATTATTCTGCGTTTTTCGTTCTGAGTAACAGAATCTATTGCATCGGATATAGACATGATTTCTGTCAACTCCTTGTCCGTGCCAATCGCAGATAGAATCTGATTCGCCTCATCAGCATTGACATTGCCATCAAGAAATGCGGCGAGAAGTTCGTCTGATATAGTGTTTCGCTTATCGTCCATAGCCGTAATATTTAATGGCAATGCGTGCGAGAGCAGTCATTGCACGTTTTTTTATATTGTACAGATTTTCAACTGTCACTCCGATTTCCAAAGCATATTGTTCCGGATCCTTATCGTTCAGGACCAAATTCCGGATTGCATCTGCATATCGCTGGTTCTTCATGAGTTGAATTAATTTAGCGACATCCATTTTATCGGTTATTATATTCCCATAATCAATGACCTCATCATCGGACTCTCGTTCACAGGGTAACTCTTTTGATGTGTTTTCTATCATTATATTTCGGTTCTGGATGAAGAACCGTGTTGCCACGACTTTTAACCACTGATATAGAGAACTCCGATATTGGAACTGGCGAAGTTTGATGCAATCATCAGCCATCAAGTAGTCATACAGTTCACTTACCATCTCGTCGTACTCGACAGGATAATTGAATACAAGACGCATGATTGCAGTCAGGAGTGGTCGACACTTGACATAAAAGAATTGCTCCGTAACACGATTGTCTCGGGCAATCAACCCTTGTATTATCTCTTGGTCGGACATTATTTCTTTTGTGGTCTTTCAGGATTGATTATGTTTAAAGCTAGATCAACGAAATCATAATCAAAACTCTGTATATTTGCAGTTAAATTTTGCCAATTGGTGATACAGGAGTGGCTCATCTTAACTTCATCGCGAGATGGTAAAACCCCATCTTCGACATATCCGAGTATCTCATGCGATGCATTCCAGCGCATATGCTCTGTTTGAGCGAGAACATTTAGTATTCTGAAAACCTGAGGAGTTACAACAGTGCCGTCCGAAACCATATATTCAATACTTCCGAACTTCCTTGTAAGTAGATTCCACGCAAACTCCTTAGGCAAGCCAGACATCTCCAAAGCCTCTTGTGCCAGTATTTTCTTAGTCGCGGAATGAAAACAGTTCGCATAGTCTTGACCTTGCATCCTGCGTATTCCCATAATTGCACTTAAAGTCGGATTATTACAGGGGTCTCCTTCTATACACAGTATTTTGTCGTGAATCTCCTTATACCATGCATATTCCTCCTTGCATTTTGGCTCTTTATAATCTTTTTGAGTCGAAGCGGTATAACATTCTTTGAACTCGACTGCTTTTTGTTCCATCGAGTTGTCGATTATGTTTTTATATGTATATGTTTCTTTATCCAGACCAAACAGATGAATTGGCATCTCAATTTTACTGTTTCTTTTGATTGTGTGCTGAGTCGCCATCTTTCCATTATAGTCTTCGACCGCTTCCTGTGATTTCCAAAGGCGATTATAATACTCTGCTATTTCTCTAATATGTCCATCATCATCTGTATGCACACGAGTAAGTATGCAAAGATCATCCATATTGTCTCGATATCTGACGGACATCTTGAAAATCCTAACGGCTAAAGTGATATTGAGCTCGTCATTGTCTGTTGCAATTACAATGTAATTCAAGTTCTTTATCCACGATTCCAATTTATGGAAGAACTCTATGCCTTGGCAATCAAGTTTATTTAGAGTAATGAGTGCATCAGGATGTTCCATTTCTTCAATAAAAGAAACAGAGACATTGATTGCAGGTGCGTTAGCGATGAATGCGCCTGCAATGTCATCCATATGTTTGTCAACAACTTCCATGTGGAAATCTGAACGTTTTACATCTGTATCGGAACTCCCGGTTTTTACAAATGCTCCATACTCATATAAGAATCTAACACAATCTTGTCCGACCTCGCTGAATCCAACCACCAAGGAATTGAAAGAAGATGAGACAGTTGCGTCTTTCTCTACTTTTACAAATTTTACCGGAAGCAAATCTTCGTTGAGCTTGAGATTCTCAACGCTTATGTGAGATGAGTCAATTACCTTTACTCTTCTGCTTCCCGACATATATCTGTCTTCTATTACTCGGTGGATGCTGTTGTAGCGTGCATGACAATAGAAAATGACTTCTCGGTTTGTACCGGACTTATCATTAGTTGTATTATTGTCCGTAAAGTCTTTCAAGGTTTTATCCTTGAGTAATAAAGAGACCGCATGTATGTTTTCATTCTCGTCCTCACCGAGGAAAAGCATATGTATTTTTCGAAGAGTTTTGCCTTCTAAAATGCGTCGCAGACCACGCAGAGAAAGTGGCTCTCCCAAAATATCTTCCCCTTCTTTTGATGCGTTGATATTTGAAACATTTGAGTATGTGCCGATAGTCAGACACTTATATTTTTGCAACTTTTCAAGCTCGGATGTAGGTATAGAGAGGAAATCAAATATCCTACCAATGCCAGTACGAGTTTCGGGGTTATCATCATCATCGTTGTTGAGCCTAACCAATATTATCCTATAAGTTCCTTGCACTTCCGGCTTTGCGTAGTGTGATTGTATGCTCTCTAAAAGTTTTTCAGATGCTTCATTAAATCCCCAAAATACATAGGATTCATCTACAGCGACCTTGAAATGATATTCTCTCCACATGCGGAACTTAAACACTATATTGTATCCGAAGTATTTGATTACAAATAGGGTGCTGACTCCGGCTGCCAATAAATGGACGAGCGCAAAGTTAAACGAATACGCCCAACTGCAGTGGAAAGCCTCATGAATTTCGCTAACATCACTATCCAATAGGAATATTTTGAACGCATAGAGAATAGCCATTGGAGCGTTTGTCCAAAGCGAAACCCCTTCGCCCGTACACATACCTATGTCATAAACCCAAAAGCCATATATCAACACGATAAAAAAACTTATACGCAGGAACCGACCTTTGATTTGGCGAGCTCTATATGTTGTGCTCGTGTATAATAGAAAAGACACAATTACAGCTATGACAATCCCGGCAATAAAACTGTAGTTAGCCAAAGTGGGGAAAATACTATAAAATGTATCTTGTTCCGCAGCCATATCATCCGTACATGGTGACCAAAATACGGGATTTTTTATCACTTCAGGGGCAACATTTGATAATATGAGATTTAATAAAGTCATATCTTGATGTTAGATAGGTTAACATTGGCAAAGGTAAGTATTTTTTTTGAGAGTTAAGGCATGTTGCCTATATTTTTTATATTATTCATTTTGCTATTCAGAACCCATCTAAATACTTACTCGTATTATTGGTATCAAACATAAAAAAGAGCACTATAAACAAACTTTTTGGGGAATGAGTAATTATAGAAGTGTGAAATATCACTTATCAAAATTTCAAGCAGTTTAGTCATATAGAAAAGAATGAAACAAGCGATCTTCTCGTAGTATATCTTCAAGACGGTATCTGATCTGATAATCTTTCCCAAGATACTCAGGTCACCATCTATGAAGGGCATTATTCGGATTATGGTAGTTTGATTATCTACGGTCTTGAAGTGCTTGCATTAAGTCAACTTATGCGGATGATAAGAGAAACTGCTGAGAATCGTAAGGATATGCCGGAGGAACGGGAGAAGACATTCGAGTTAATTAAACAGATAGAAGATAGATTATGAATTTTAGGAATCTATTTATGATAAAGGCTTCTTCCAGGTGTATAGTGAATGCATTCTATCGGTACGTGACCGATGTCTGCGATGATGGGCGATAACCCCTTTTACAAACAGGCGAGGGATTCGCTGTTGATAGAAAAGGTTGACCTTGTTGAATGTCTGGAGTTTGTAAATAAACTGGATTCGCTGACAGGGAAAGATTTTAACATCCCGACTTATCCTCAATGGCTTTATGTGGGCTACATGGGCAAGCAACTTCCTTCCGACGAAAAAGTGCTGGATAGTTATGCCTGGTACGGTGCCAATTCCGGAAACATCACCCACAACGTCAAGCAGAAAGATTCTAATACTCTTGGTGTCTATGATATGCTTGGCAATGTCACTGAATGGACCATCAGCGGATACGATCCGTTGTTCATTGTGACCGGAGGAAGCTATGATACTAAATAGGGAAAATGCAATGACGAGCTTCGCGAGTTCTACCACTGCAATGTAAAAACTGGGTCGGTGGGATTAAGGCCGGTCATGTATCTGGAAAGTTCAAAGAAATAAATCGATCCAAGGATAGATTTTGCATTTGCACCGACTCTATACCTATAAACCGTACAACAAAACAACATGAAGACTACTGTAACAACCGAAACTACTACCGATGTAAAAGTGAACATCGAGCCGGAAGAAACTCCGAAACTTGACGATAAAGTCACACCCAAAGGGAAAGGCAAACTCGACATGGTTATAGCCTTTGACACGACCGGCTCAATGTCGGCATATATTGAGGATGTCCGCCGTCAGGTGACCGAGATGATACCGCGTATCTTCAAGGACAACGAGGATCTGCGCCTCGGAATTGTCGCGTTCGGCGACTATTGCGACATGGAGGATCGTGATACTTTCGGTGATGCCTATCAGAGTATCTCTTTTACCGACAACGAGAACGACATCATAAGGTTTGTCAAGGAATCCAAGGACACCAGCGGCGGGGACGGCGATGAGTTCTACGAACTCGTCTTAAAGAAGATCATAGATGAATCTCCCTGGCGCGAGGATTCCTCGAAGGCCATCCTGCTGATTGCTGACGCAGACCCGCATGAAGTCGGTTATACCTACCTCAATTATGTGGTCCGCAACCAGATTGACTGGCGAATCGAGGCCAAGAGAGCAGCTGACATGAAAATCAAGATTGATACCGTCTCAATCTGCGGCCGTCCGTGGTATAAAGAGTTATCGGCGATGACCAACGGAATCTCCGTCCCATTCAAGAGCAGCCGCAAGACCGGCACAATGATTGAGACCGCCACCACAGCCCGCAGCGCTATGGCATTTGCGGAGACTGCCAGCGGATGCGGAGACGCCTCAACCCGCGCATATTGCAGAGAACGTGTCCACGGGCTCAGAGGAAAACTTTTCAGTATGTTCTCTGACTGCAATGACGAGGAATTGAACGATGTATGTCAGTCATACCGCAGGGAGATTGATAAGACAGACGAATAATTTATTCGTCACGCATTGGTCCCCTGATGTATATCTGATTGACAAGTTTTCAAAGCGTGTCAGGGTGTTGGTTGACAGAAATGGGAAAGCCCAGTTTTGTTGTCTTGAGGACTTTCCCGCGGAACTCCTCGATATGATTCGTCGGGAGAAAAGGGACTGGAATATCGGGGTGTATGATCTTTCAGTAGGGCACTTCAATACTAATGGGCAAGCATTTGTGACATGGATAATTTCTCCATACTATTACTGTCCGATGGATGAGGATGGCTTCGGCGAGGAAGAAGAATTCGAGGTGGCCGTCACCTGCCACATCAACACTGAAGGACATATTACCGATACACCTGTCTGGAAACCCTACACCGGCCCACGGCGATAGCCGAAATATCAGAATAATCAGATGCGCTACCTGATCATAGTAATGATGATGGCATTCGCTTTCCCGTTGTATGCCGTTCACGATGATGCTGACCGTTATATTCGCGAGGCGGAATATTATCAGAAGAAAGCCGATGGTTACCGTCGGGAGGCTGCCTACTTTTTGAAGAAGGCTGAAGGCTATCAGCGTGAGGCTGCTTATTACACTAAAAAGGGTAAGGCAGACACAGCCAAAAGTTATCAAAGAAAAGCAACGCGAGCCTTGGATGATTATAAAATACAGCTTCGCTATGCAGCCGATGTTGATGAAAAGGCTGCAGACTATCTGCGGAGAGCGTCAAATGTAGTAAGGAAATAGTTTAATATCATAGAAAATGAAACACCTCTTGATTTTCATGATTATTTCTGCCATAGTTACGGTCGTATATGTGTCGGTGGATTGGGACAGCATTGATCTATCACTTTCATCTCTATCGAGTGAAAGTGCGGGTGATGAATCGGAACAAGACTCCTCATTCGAGAAGGCAGATTATGAGGAAGATGACAACTTTTGGATTGACACAGTAATGTATGCCAAAGGGCATGCTTTTGGATATAGAGGCGATGTCACAATGTGGGGCGGGTGGTATCTGGACACAGTATTCGTAGGCGATGACAACATGCTGCGATATGATTCCGTTGGACCCTCCACTCTCAAACTTAGTCTTGTGACAAGAGATTTGATAGTTGACTTCGGTGATAAGAATGTGGCGGATAAGATTCGTGCCTTTCTAAGTCCCATCAGCGGATTCCGGCGGTTTCAGCATAATTATGAGGAATGTCTTGACTCTATGACAGATGAGGAATATGGTACTCATAGATATATGGGAGAATTCTCGTTTACCGTTGATTATCCGGATAGTGGTAGGGAGAATGCGGCCAAGATAAATCATTTCATAGGCGAGTTGACAGGAATCTCAGAGATTGAAAAGGCGAAAGTGCCGGCTTTGTCGGCCTTTTATGCAGGCTACAGCCAGACTAAAAATTACCGCCCGGTATATACAGGAAACGTAAATGACCTGAAAAGTCTGTCTGATTTCTTAGCCAACAGGACATTCGAGAACTGGAAACGAGGAGGAGAATATGATTTTGGCTCAAGTGGCGCCACGTTGGCAATCATGCCTCGCGTCGCCAACGAGAGATATGTGACATTCAGTGTATATGAGTATGATCGGGTTGGAACCGGACACGGCATGTACACCGAAAAATTTCATACATTCGACTTAAATAGTGGGAAAGAGTTAACCAACAAGGACATTTTCAAATGTCAACACCTCGACAAGGTCAAGAAGAGACTGTTTGAGGTTATGGCAAACGATTCCCATTACCGTGCATGGCATGGAGACTCAATAACCGCAACTGATATACAAGATCGGATTGAGGCATGGCAATCGCCTGTTGAGATTGTTGAAGGTGGCGAATGTGAGGAGCCAAAAAGAGATGTAAAATTTGAACTGCCCGACGGGGCTTTGACGGACTTGGGCGTGTTGTTCTCGTTTCAGCCTTATGAAATAGATTGCTGGGCCGCAGGGGCTTATCATTTTATTGTGCCATATGACCAGCTTATGCCCTATATGACTCCGACGGCAAAAAGATTGACTAAATCAACTAAATAAAAATTATGAAACGAGGTTATAAAATCACTGCATGGATTGTTGGCGGTATAATCCTGCTGTTTTGTGCATGTGTGATCGGAGTGGTCCTTTGGAGGGAAGTGCTGAATCCTGATTTCAAGGAAACAAAGGTTTATCCTGACGAGAGTCGAGTCGCGCCGAAAGATACAATCATCAATGTCAACGGGGTTGAGTTTAAGATGGTCGGCGTGAAAGGGGGCAAGATAGAGTGTGAGGGACAGAAGAGGCCCATCGAACTGGATGACTTCTATATCGGTGAAACGGAGGTGACGCAAGGGCTTTGGAAAGCGATAATGGGCAACAACCCCTCTTACAATGAGGCGGGGGACTCGCTGCCGGTAGAAAATGTTGACCTTGTTGAGTGTCTGGAGTTTGTAAACAAACTTGATTCGGTGTCGGGACATGATTTCAATATCCCGACCTATCCTCAATGGCTTTATGTAGGCTACATGGGCAAGCAGCTTCCTTCCGACGATAAAGTATTGGATAATTATGCCTGGTATGGGGACAATTCCGGAAACGTCACCCATAATGTCAAGCAGAAAGAGCCTAATAGTCTTGGAGTCTATGATATGCTCGGGAATGTCACTGAATGGACCACCAGTGGATCCGATCCATTGTTTATTGTGGCTGGAGGAAGCCATGATAATACAAAAGGTAAATGTAATGACAAACTTCGCGAGTTCGACCACTGTAATGTAAAAAATGGGTCACTCGGATTAAGACTGGTTATGTATCCGGACGGCGCAAAGAAATAAATTTTTTGTAGGAAAACTGATCGTGCAGGGTTACCTTCAATGAAAAATTCTCATAAAGGGCAAATAACAAACTTAGAGGTTGTGCCCGACACGAATCAGGGTAAAGAAAAATGAAGAAGACAATCCTTTCTCTCGCTATCGTAGCAGTTTCCGCTACCACTCTCGGTTTCTGTGCGGCGGCTTCCGCTTCAACATCACCATCAGAAATCATCGCAACAACCGAAATCCCCACCCACACCCATACCCATGCTTCGGCACAGGGAAGTCATTGCTCAGGCACAGTCGGTTGTGACTGCTCAGGTTTTGCTCCCATCACCAACGGCAAGGAATGGCAGAAATCATACTGCCGGCGATGCGGGCATGCCAAGTCTTATCACAGATAAATAGCGACAAGAAGCCGGGACTTTCTACAAGTTCCGGCTTCTTGTCGTTATCAGGCGGTTTGCCCGCGTCAAGCGCGGGTTATTTCTTCGGGTAGGCGACGGGGTTGTTCATGAGG
>WGUO01000040.1 GCA_014867205.1 Muribaculaceae bacterium
TTTATCATTTCTATTTCAGTTTCGGTTTGCCGCTGCAAATCTAAGGTAATGCAAAGATACTCATTTTCATCAATATCCAATAATTTTCATAACCTCCATGCATAAGACAAGAATTTCTGAAGATAAGTCTAATTTCATTAGTCACTACTCCACAATGCTTTACATACTTTATCTACAGGCTGTAGATAAAATTGTCGATAATAAATTCCATGTCACGGCACTTAAAATTTGGAGATTAGAACTGATTGCGCTATATTTGCGTTATAAAATCAGACAAGAGAGTCTGGCAAAGCCGGCGGAGATGAGAGAATCATCGGGAGCCGGCGGTTTGAAAAGAAAAATCCCACATCAAAGCTAATTGGGAAACTCATCAAATTTTATAGAAATGCCGAGACAAGCTTGCCCGTCAATGGCAGGCCCCGCGCCGAAAGGCGTTGACCCCCGGGTCACAAGGCGGATTACAAAGATAGGCGAGCCCTCAAATCCTGTCGTTCGGAGTTTCGTCACATTCCTTTGATGTGGACCTTATAAAGCCGATGACTGCTCAGGCACTCATCGGCTTTAATTTTTGCATATTCAACACCTTAAAATAGACAAGTATGCTTGACGTAAAAGAAAGTCTGCTCGAGCGCACCAGCGTGCGCCGCTACGAGCGCGAGGCGATTCCGGCCGAGACCATGGATTTCATATACAAGGCGGTGCAAAATACCCCGACCTCCTACAACGGCCAGCAGTTCTCCGTAATTGACATTGACGACCAGCGGCTTAAGGAGCAACTATATGAGCTCACTGGCCAGAAACAGCTGAAGACCTGCAACCGTCTGCTGATCTTCTGCTCGGACTATAACAAGATTTCCATGCTTGCGGACCGCAAAGGACTCGTCATGCCACCCTTTACCGACACGATGGATGGAGTCACCATCGGAATCATAGATGCCTCGCTGGCCATGATGAGTGCAGTCGTGGCCGCCCAGTCAGCCGGACTCGGCTCAAACTGCGTCGGCTATCTCCGCACGGTCGATCCGGCCAAGGTGGCGGAGATGCTCAAACTTCCCAAGGGTGTGTTCGTGGTGTGCGGACTTGCACTCGGCATTCCCCGCGAGCATCCCGACCTCAAGCCCAAGCAGCCGGCCTCGCTTGTGTTCCACCGCAACCATTACCGTCAGGACAATGAGCAGATGGTCGAAGAACTCGAGAAATATGACGAGGTCGTAAAGCAATACAACCGCACCCGCGCCGGTGGCACCAGCGATAACGACTGGGTCGCCCACATCCTGGACTACTACGGCCATGCGATGGCCTACCGCATCAAGGACTACCTGCGCGACCAGGGCTATGATATTAAGAAATAAAAAATGAAAAACGGAGTCAAGGCCTCGACCTCGGCTCCGTTTTGTCGCAATTAGCATTGTTTTATTATTTTCGGCAATGTCTGCGACAATTACCTACATAGTAGACAATACTACGCGAGAATAGTTTAATGTTTTAACGAATTTTTTCAGAAACTCAGTTAAATTCTTATTTTTTGACTTTCTTCTTGGGAGGAACGCTCTTGATTTTCTTGCCTTCAACGCTGGTTACCTTCTTATCGCTGACAACAGCCTTGTCACAGACCCTCTTGGCGCAAGCCTTCTGGCTGCAGTTCTGCTGATTGCAGTTCTGCTGGCTGCAGTTAGCTTGGTTGCAGTTCTGCTGGCTGCAGTTCTGCTGGCTGCAGTTCTGCTGGTTGCAGCAGACAGCGGCATTGTTGCAATTAGCCTGAGCGCAGTTCTGCTGGCTGCACTTAGCCTGATTACAGTTAGCCTGGTTGCAGTTCTGCTGATTGCAGTTAGCCTTGACGCAGCCATTCTGATTGCATACGGTCTTCTGGTTGCAAACTACAGCCTTATCACAAACACTCTTTTTGGTGCAAGCCTTCTGCGGGAGAACTTTCTCAGCCTTGGCCTTCTGGATGGAGTCATTCTTGATCGAACGCTCCGTGGCGTTGAAAAGGAACTGGCCGAAAGCCGAGCTGCATGCAAACACCACGGTGGCCATCAGGAACATCAGTTTTTTCATATCTCTATTATTTTGGAGTTATCAAATTGGATTAACCGCACCGGTGTGCAGCATAATCACATCATATCAATCAGACCGGAACGAATAAAATTCGTTTAATCTATAACGCGCTAAAACGCATTTTATTGAATTCCCCCTCCTCCTAATACCCAACTCTAACACCTAAAGCCTAACTACCTAACATCTAACACCTGAAACCTAACACCTTAAAGCCAAGAGAAGCCGCTGCCCGGCGGGCAACGGCTTCCTATCGCTGAAAGAAAAATTCGAGTTAATTATTTCTTCACCTTGGCAACGATAGCCTTGAAAGCCTCGGGATTATTCATGGCGAGTTCGGCGAGGACCTTGCGGTTGATCTCAATGCCGGCTGCATGGATGAGGCCCATGAGCTTCGAGTATGAGAGATCCTCCATGCGGGCGGCAGCGTTGATACGCTGGATCCAGAGTGCACGGAAGTTGCGCTTTTTCTGCTTGCGGTCGCGGTAAGCGTAGGTAAGACCCTTCTCCCAGGTATTCTTCGCTACTGTCCACACATTGCGGCGGCTGCCGTAGTAACCGCGGGTCAGTTTCAATATTTTCTTTCTCTTAGCCCTCGAGGCTACGTGATTTACTGATCTTGGCATCTTTTTTTAGTTTTTGGATGTCAGCGGCAATTATATTTTTGCACTTGCGGAGCTAAACATCCGGTTTTAAAAATTTGATTGACTTAAATGCTTGCAGTTTACCGATTGGCTGCGCTGCGGATTAGCGGAGGTTTAGGAGCTCGCGAACCTGGTTCACATTGGCAGAAGCCACGAGGCCGGTGTGGTCGAGGTTTCTCTTACGCTTCTTAGTCTTCTTCGTAAGAATGTGGCTGTGGTAAGCGTGCTTGCGCTTGATCTTGCCGGTGCCGGTCAGGGCGAAGCGCTTCTTCGCAGCGGCATTAGTCTTTACTTTAGGCATTTTGTTAAAAATTTAGTTGTTTAAAAATTACCTCGGCACTGAGTGCCTACGGTCTCTAATTTATCAATCGCCAAGTGACGCATGCGTCCTTGAGGTGATTTCAGCATATGTCACCACCAACTCAACAACGGCATATCCGCTCCCATATTGTGTCGGTGATAAAAAAAACAGAAAACAGATTACTCCGCGTCTGCAATCTCCGTTACATTCTCTGCAGGCTTCTCGGCCTCCTTGGCGGCTTTCTCATCCTTTTTAGGAGTGTCCTTCCTGGGGGCATCCTTTTTGGGAGCAGCCTTGAGGGGGGCCAGCATGATAGACATGCGCTTACCCTCGAGCACGGGCATCATCTCCACCTTGCCCAGATCCTCGAGGTCATTTGCAAAGCGCAGCAGAAGCACCTCGCCCTGCTCCTTGAATAGAATCGAGCGTCCGCGGAAGAACACATATGCCTTGACCTTAGAGCCCTCCTTGAGAAAGCCCTGTGCATGCTTGAGTTTGAAGTTGTAGTCATGGTCATCGGTCTGCGGTCCGAAGCGGATCTCCTTGACCACGACCTTGGCAGCCTTCTGCTTCTGTTCCTTCTGGCGCTTTTTCTGCTGATAGAGGAATTTCTGGTAGTCGATTACCCTGCATACGGGGGGTTCGGCAGTGGGTGAGATCTCGACCAGGTCAAGTTCAAGTTTCTCGGCGATGCGGAGAGCCTGGGCGATCGGATAGATTCCCTGCTCGACGTTATCGCCGACGAGGCGCACCTCGCGGGCACGAATGTGCTCGTTTGTCGCATAAGGGTCATTGCGGCGGTCGCCACCACGGCCGGGACGCTGGCCCGGACGGGGACGGGGGCCGCCCATCGGGCGACGCGGTCCGCTGAATTGTGGTTTTTTCTCCATTCAGTGTTGTAGAGTATCTTATTTAGTATTGATTTAAGCCTGCTCCCCGTTGGTCTGCTTTGCGACAGCCTCGTTGATAAGGCGCGCGAACTCGGCCACGCTCATCGTGCCCTTGTCGCCCTCACCCTGGCGGCGTACGGATACCTCGCCGTTCTCGGCCTCCTTCTCGCCCACTATCAGCATGTAGGGAATCTTCTTGAGCTCATTGTCGCGGATCTTCTTGCCGATCTTCTCATTGCGGTCGTCGACTACGGCGCGTACATCTGCCTCCTCGAGTTCGGCGGCCACACGATGGGCATAGTCGTTGAACTTCTCGGATATCGGAAGTATGGCGCACTGCTCGGGTATGAGCCAGAGGGGAAGCTTGCCTGCTGTGTGCTCAAGCAGCACGGCCACGAAACGCTCCATCGAGCCGAAAGGCGCGCGATGGATCATGACCGGACGGTGCTTCTGGTTGTCGGCGCCTGTATACTCGAGGCCGAAGCGCTCGGGCAGGTTGTAGTCAACCTGGATTGTGCCGAGCTGCCAGCGGCGTCCGATGGCGTCCTTGACCATAAAGTCGAGCTTCGGGCCGTAGAAGGCAGCCTCACCCTCTACCTGACGGGCCTTAAGGCCCTTCTCGGCGCAAGCCTCGATGATGGCCTGCTCCGCGAGATGCCAGTTCTCGTCTGAACCGATATATTTCTCCTTATTCTTCGGATCGCGCAGTGAGATCTGCACCTCGAAGTTCTGGAAGTCGAGAGCCTTGAAGATGTAGAGTATGATGTCCATCACCTTGAGGAACTCATCCTTGATCTGCTCGGGAGCGCAGAAGAGGTGTGCGTCATCCTGCGTAAATCCGCGCACGCGGGTCAGGCCGTGAAGCTCGCCGCTCTGCTCATAGCGGTAGACGGTGCCGAACTCCGCGAAGCGCAGCGGCAGGTCGCGGTAACTGCGCGGAAGTGCCTTGAATATCTCGCAGTGGTGGGGGCAGTTCATCGGCTTGAGCATATATTCCTCGCCCTCCTGCGGGGTCTTGATGGGCTGGAACGAGTCCTTGCCATACTTGGCCCAGTGGCCTGAGGTGACATATAGAGCCTTGTTGCCGATATGCGGAGTAATGACCTGCAGGTATCCGTAACGCTTCTGGATCTTGCGCAGGAACTGTTCGAGGCGGTCGCGGAGCGCGGCGCCCTTGGGCATCCAGAGTGGCAGGCCGGCGCCGACGGTATGCGAGAAAGTGAAGAGCTCCATCTCCTTGCCGAGCAGACGGTGGTCGCGTTTCTTGGCCTCCTCGAGAAGGGCCAGATACTCGTCGAGCATCTTCTTCTTGGGGAAGGTGACGCCGTAGACGCGCACCAGCTGGTTGCGCTTCTCGTCGCCGCGCCAGTATGCGCCGGCGAGTGATGTGATCTTGACGGCCTTGATCGGTGCGGTGGTCGCGATGTGCGGCCCTCGGCAGAGGTCTGTGAAGGAGCCCTGCGTATAGGTCGTGATGTGACCGTCCTCGAGTTCGCTGATAAGCTCGCACTTGTAGACCTCGCCTCGGTCGCCGAACATCTTCAGGGCATCCGCCTTGGATATGTCGGCACGCCTGATCTCCTCCTTGCGCTGGGCAAGCTCGAGCATCTTCTTCTCTATCTTCGGGAAATCCTCGGCTGTGATCTTGTGCTCACCCGGGTCTATGTCGTAATAGAATCCAGTCTCGACGGCGGGACCGATGCCGAACTTGACTCCGGGGTAGAGTTCCTGAAGTGCCTCGGCCAGAAGGTGGGCCGACGAATGCCAGAAGGCATGCTTGCCTTCGGGGTCATCCCATTTGAATAGTTCGATAGCGGCGTCGGCATTCACTGGGCGCGATATGTCCCAGTCCTCGCCGTTAACTTTAGCCGCGAGCACATCGGCCGCGAATCGCGGGCTTATGCTCTCTGCAATCTGAAACGGCGTCACGCCTGCCTCAAACTGCTTTACGCTTCCGTCGGGAAAGGTAATATTTATCATATAATAATCTGATGTTTAGTCTGTTTACATAGATTCGCACAGACATGAGCATACATAGCCTCACGTCCGTGCATTGAGATTCCGCCACCGCCGCAGGCAGCGGCGGTGTCTAAATCCTCGCAAAGATACAAATTATTTTTCAATCTGCAAAATCAGCATGTTAGAGTCTGCAAATCGTCTGCAAAATGTATAGGAAATGTCGGTCAGGACATAATGTACAGAGGGAGACTTTGTCACTCGTCGTCGGCAAGTTCGTCATCGTCATCCTCGAAATCGAGGTAATAGGTGTCGGCATATGTGTCCTCGCGGAATCGCGCCAGCTCGCGCGAGTCGCGCTTGGTGGGGCGTCCCAGGCCCTTGCGGCGGTCCACAAATCCGGAGATGCGCGTCATCTCGAGCAACTCATACTGCGACTGCGGCGTGATGTTCTCCAGATATTCCGGCACAAGTTTGGCGCCGAGACGGTTGCCCGTCACGGCCTTTACCCGGAAAGTATAGGTTATTGGCGGCTTGCGCACCTCCACCACATCCCCCGCCTTGACCGGACGGGATGGTTTCACGGCTGTTCCACCCATGGTGACGCGGCCCTTCTTGCACGCGTCGGTGGCTATGGTGCGCGTCTTGAACACGCGCATCGCCCACAGCCACTTGTCGATCCTTTCTTCCTGTGCCATCAGTCTCTGTCAGTTGTCCTTACAAGTGTCAGCACCGGTTTCTGCTGGTCATCATAGAGTATTACCTCCGAGCCGGAAACGGGACGTGCGGCCGAGACCTCCTCAAGCGCGACCACCAGGGCGGTCTCGTGCTGCATCTCGGGACACATCATGCGCGTCACCGCTATGGCACTGAACGATATGGAGTTCGGTTGGTCCATGTCGACCTCGAGATTGCCGTTCATTATGTTGCAGCCGGTATTTCCATGAAGTTTCCCCTCGTCGACATCTATGACCATCTTCATGCCCTCCACATTGACCGGCTGGTCGTTGATGCGCGTAACGCGCCAGGTGCCGTTCAGGAACTCGAAGTTCTGATGCATCAGGTTCATGACCTCACGGCCTGTCTCGTCATAGAATGTCAGATAGTAGTCGTTGCCTTCAATCTTCCAGCTGTAGAATTTTGTGGCGCCGAGAGCGGTATTGATCTCATAGTCGGTCAGTCCCTCCTTGGCACACATCATCATGGTCGACGCAATATTGTCGAAGTTGATTGTCGAGTCGCTGGCATTATATCTATAAGTGCCGTTGATCACGTTGCAGCCGTTGTTGCCATAGACCCGCTTCTCCTCGGGCACGAACTTCAGGAAAGGGGCCTTCTCGCCCACTGCCTTCTTGCCGTAGACGCTCTCTATGGCCCAGTCACCCTTGACTACGCCGCGTTTCAGTTCCTCGGGCGTATATATCTTCTGGTCTTTCTTCACTGCTATGTTCTCGCGGTCCTGCGGAAGCACCGGGTTGATCTTCTTGGTGCTTTTGTTGAAGATACCGCATCCGGTCATGACCACCGCGAGGGCCAGGGCCGGGAGTGCGGCCGTTATTCTGTATTTTCTCATTTTTCTGTGTCTTTATTGTATAGACCCGACTGAGGGCAAAAGGTTAAAAACGGGATTGGTCAGTCGGCCCAGTGTTTACGAAGAGGATATTTGGTAGGTCTCAGCAGCAGGCGCAGCGACGTGCTGTAGAACAGATAGTTCCAGAACCAGTTGACCAGGACGCTGAGTTTGTTGCGCATGCCGAGAATGGATATAAGGTGTATTATCATCCATATGAGCCACGCGAAGAATCCGCCGAACGACATCTTGCCCAGGTCGGCCACAGCCTTGTTCTTGCCGATAGTCGCCATAGAGCCTTTGTCGTTGTATACGAACTTGCGGGAGAACTCGCCGGCGTTGAGGTTGCGGGCCAGATTCCGGGCCTGCTGTATGGCAGGCTGTGCCATCTGTGGGTGTCCGTGCGGATAATCGGGAGTCTCCATGAGCGCTATGTCGCCTATGGCGAAGAGTGAGTCTCCGCATCCTTTCACCCGGCTGTACTCGTCAACGATGATACGGCCACCCCGACCGACAGCCCCGGCCGGTATGCCGGGCATCGGCTCACCGCGTACGCCTGCTGTCCAGATCAGCGTCTCATAGTATTCCTTATGGCCGTCGGCAAATGTCACATACTTTTCGGTGTAGTCCTTCATCATAGTGTCGAGGCGCACGTTGACCATCAGGTCGCGCAGACCCTCAAGGGCCTTGCGCTGCGATTTGGGTGTCATTGCCCCGAGCAACTGGGATGTCCCCTCGACAAGTGTGATTGTGACATCGTCAGCCTCGAGCTCGGGATACTCCTTCGACAGAATGTATTTCTTCATCTCGCCCAGCGCGCCGGCTATCTCCACGCCCGAAGGACCGCCTCCGACCACCAGGAAACTCAGCAGCTGGCGCCGGCGCTCCCTGTCCTTGCAGAGCGCACCGCGCTCGAGCCGGTCGAGTATCTCGTCGCGCGTGTGCGAAGCCTCGGCCACTGTCTTGATGCCGAAAGTCTCCCGGTCGAGATTGGGCATGCCGAAATAATTGTTGGTCGAGCCGGCAGCAAGCACCAGCTTATCATATGATATGGTCTCGTAACTCGTGATCACGGTCTTATTGCCAAGGTCAATCTCCTTGACGTGCCCCATGTGATATGAGGCATGCCGCATCTTCTTGAACTCCCGACGGAACGGGAAGCATATGTTGGCCGGCACGAGGCCCGACGACGCGATCTGGTAGAACAATGGCGGGAAACAATGGAAATTGTTCCTGTCGACGAGAAATATCTCGTATTTCTTCGGGTCAAGCCGCTTGCAGAGATTCAGACCGGCGAACCCGCCCCCTATGATTACAACCTTTTCCATAACTGACCTGGACATTTGATGATATCGGCGGCAAAGCCTCCTTATGACATAACGTACCCTCCCTGATTAAGTTTTATCCCCCTCTAATTATCCGACGATTCCGCTGCGCATTGTGGCTCGACGGTGCGATTTTCTGCCTTTTTGCCGCCAAAATTTGCACAATATATATATTTATACTATTTTTGCACGCAAATTGACTTATGTTAATCCCGAGCGTCTGAAAACTCAAGACAAGAACAGCGACTCATCGACAACAAATCAACAATCACATATTTTCCAACTTAACCCAACAACGTTTTTACCATGAACTTGTTAAACAAGACCCTCTGCGGGGCAATGCTGGCGTCAAGCGCGCTCGCCACACAGGCTGCCACGTTCATCGGCGACAGGACGGACTTCCGTGACGAAACGATTTATTTCGCCATGACTACCCGATTCTACGACGGTGACCCCAACAACAATGTCTACTGCTGGGATGGCGTGAACAACATCAAGGACCCGGAGTGGCGAGGCGACTTCAAGGGCCTCATTGACAAACTCGACTATATCAAGGCGCTCGGGTTCACTGCCGTATGGATAACGCCGATTGTCGAGAACGGCTCAGGACTCGACTACCACGGCTACCATGCCATGGACTTCTCGAAGATCGATCACCGCTATGTGGCCAAGGACGCCGACGACGCCGGTGCCGACGTGGCTTTCCAGGAACTCATCGACGAGGTGCACAGCCGCGGCATGAAACTGATCCTCGACATCGTGATCCAGCATACCGGCAATTTCGGCGAGAACACCCTCTGCCGCATGTTCAAGAAGGACTACACGCAGAACCTCGGCGACATCAATGCGTCAATGGTAGTGGTTCCCGCCTCCGAGGGTGGAAAACTTCCCGAGAACTATCCCTCGATGAAGCCCGCCGACCAGTACGGCACACGTCTGGCCATGATGAAGAACTCGGACTTCACCAACCGCGACACCCACAACTACTGGCACCACAAGGCATGGTTCGACTGGGACGATCCCTCGCGCTGGTGGGGTCAGATCGCCGGTGACTGCGTGGACCTCAACACAGAGAACCCTGCGGTGACCAACTATCTGGTCGACTGCTACTCGCGCTTCATCAAGATGGGCGTCGACGGCTTCCGCATAGACACGGCGGGCCACATTCCGCGTCTCGCCTTCAACAAGATGTTCCTGCCCCAGTTCCTCGAGGCCGCCGAATCGCCCGAGGCCAAGGCTAAGCGCGGCAACACACCCTTCTTCATGTACGGCGAGGTCTGCGCCCGCTCGATGGAGGTAATCTACCGCGGCGACAACTACAACTGCTCGCCCTGCTACTACACATGGAAGGAGAACAAGGACTACGCCTGGGACATGAACCCCGAGTCATGGGACGACGTGGTGGCCATCCCGACTAAGACCGAGGGCTCGCATGACTACGAGACAGTCTCTGGCCACGTGAACTGGGAGTCTGTGCTTCAGTCGGGCATCGACGACAAGGGTCACGCCGAGTCGATACTCCGCAAGAGCGACAACGCATGGCTCAACGGCAACGAATACCACACGCCCGACCACAGCCAGTTCTCCGGTCTTAACGTGATTGACTTCGCCATGCACTGGAACTTCAACTCGGCCAAGGGGGCATATGGCGTACGCGGCCAGGACAACCTCTACAACGACGCGACATATAATGTGGTCTATGTCGACTCGCACGACTACGCGCCCGACAGCAACTACCGCTTCAAGGGCTCCCAGGAAACATGGGCAGAGAACCTCTCGCTGATGTTCACATTCCGTGGAATCCCCTGTATCTACTACGGATCGGAGGTTGAATTCCAGAAGGGCAAGGACATCGACAAGGGCGCCATACTCGCACTCAAGGAGACAGGCCGCGCATATTACGGCGGATATATCGAGGGTGACGTCAACGTGACTGACTTCGCCGAATACAGCGGCGCGACCGGCAACATGGCCTCGACCCTCTCCTACCCGCTCGCGCTTCACATCCAGCGACTCAACAAGATCCGCGCTGCCGTGCCCGCGCTCCGCAAGGGACAGTACAGCAACGAGGGCTGCTCGGGCGAGATGGCATTCAAGCGCCGCTACACCGACGCCAACACCGACTCATACGCTCTCGTGACAATCAGCGGCAACGCTAATTTCACCGGCATCCTCAACGGCCGTTATGTAGACGCAGTGACCGGCGATGTCAAGAACGTTACCGACGGCAAACTCTCGGTGACTTGCACAGGCAAGGGCAACCTCCGCGTCTATGTGCTCGACACTGACAAGACTCCGGCTCCCGGCAAGATCGGAACCGACGGAAAGTATCTCTACGCCTCCTCTCCCGTCGAGGGCGAATGGACCGAATGGCCCGACGAGACGATGCCCGACGAGACCTGGACAGAAAAGCCCAATCCAGGCCCCGGCCCGACCCCCGGCGGCGACCGCATCGAGCCTGACGAGCCCATCGAGCCGACAATGGCCAAGGGCGAGCAGGCCGTGTTCTTCGAGCATGAGTCATGGAGCCCCGCCACAGCCTGGATCTGGTCAGGAAGCACCAACTACACAGGCGGCACATGGCCCGGCCAGAACCTGCACTACCTCGGCAACAACGTCTACAAGTGGACATACACCGGCGAGGGCAAGATTCCGGCATCGGCCAAGGTGATATTCAGCAACTCCGGCAACGACCAGGCATCTAAGGACGGGTTTGACTTCGTCAACGGCGGCTACTATAACCTCAACGGCTATGTCAAGACCATCGAGGGCGCCGGCGACATTCCCGATGATCCTACTCCCGGCCCTGCCACATACACTGCCTATTTCGACAACTCGAAGGGCAACTGGGACAAAGTCTACGTATGGGCATGGAACACGACCTCGGGCGTGAACTATACCGGCGGCCAATGGCCAGGCAAGGAAATTCAGTATGACGCGGCCAAAGGCTACTATACCTTCAGTTGCGAGGTAGAGGGTGGACAGCCCATGATAATCTTCAGCAACGGCAACGGCAAGCAGACCGGTGACCTGACATTCTATAACGGCGGCATCTACAACAGTGACGGCGTTGTGTCGACAGGCATCGAGTCGACATTGGCAGACTCCATGACCGTTGAGGTCCGCGCTCACCGGCTCGTCATCACCACTCCGGCCGAGGGCCGTGTATATGTGGTCCGTCCCGACGGAGTCGCACTCCCCGTAGACCTCCACATGGGTGTCAACGAGATAGAACTGCCTCGCGGCCTCTACTTCGTAGCCGGCAGAAAGGTGGCTCTCTGAACATAAGCAACACCGAAATACAACTGATTTTAATCTCATAAGCTTTTATGGACGCGTCCGACTGCGAAGCCGGGCGCGTCTCTTTTGCATACCCGGCGCAGACAATAGATGCAGCGGGGGCACGTTTCTAAGTTATGAGAAATTGTCTGACAGCCATTGTGGCAACGATACTCGCCGCTGTCGCGGTAACCGGCACTGCCCTGCCCTCGCAAGCGCAGGTCGACGCCGAGCAGGTCATGAACATCGGCCGCAATGTGCTCTCGATGGACGACTATATGCTCTCCATTCAGTACTTCAACCAGGCCATCAAGGCCAAGCCCTATCTGGCCGAGCCCTATTTCCTCCGCGCCCTTGCCAAACTCGAGCTCGAGGACTATGCCGGTGCCGAGGAAGACTGCTCGCTCGCGATCGAGCGCAACAAGTTCATCACCGAGAGTTACAAAGTGCGCGGATTCGCCCGCCAGTCGCTCGGCAAGGACTCCCTCGCGGTCGAGGACTACGACATCGGCCTGCAATACAACCCTCAGGACAAATATTTTCTCTTCTACAAGGCCGTGGCTCAGACCGAGCTGAAGCGATACGGCGCAGCCGACTCCACATTCAGCACCCTGCTGAGGCTATACCCGAAGTTTGACGACGGCTACGCCGGCCGCGGGCGCCTGCTCGCCCTGCGGGGAGACACTGTAGGCGCCCTGGCCGACATATCGAAAGCCATTGAATACTCAGGCACCGCGCTGCAGCCCTATCTGCTTCGCGCCGACATCGAGGTCAGACAAAAGAACTGGCAGGCAGCCCTCGACGACATGGACCAGGCCATACGCCTCAAGCCGCATGAGGCCGACTATTACCTCAACCGCGCGTTCATCCGCTACAACCTCGACGACTATTTCGGAGCCATGGCCGACTACAACTACACACTTGAGCTCGAGCCCTACAACTCGGCAGCACTGTTCAACCGCGCGCTGCTCCGCTATGAGGTCAAGGACCTGGACCGCGCCGCCGCCGACCTGCAGCAGGTGCTCACCCTATCGCCCGACAATTTCCATGCCCGGTATAATCTTGGCCTTGTCAATCTGGAGCGAGGAGAATACCGCGAGGCGGTGTCAGACTTCGACGTCATAACGCGCCGGTATCCGCGTTTCTATCCGGCATACTATGCCCGGGCGGAGGCCCTGAGGCAGTCGGGCAACATGCGGGCCGCCCTGCAGAGCGCACACCTTGGCGACGAACTCGTCAGGGCCTATGTCAAGAACCCCGAGAAGAACCCTCTCGACCGCCCGACAATTCAGGCAGGAACCGCCAACACCGGCGAACGTAACGACGACGAGAGTGAAGAGGATGTGATGAACCGCTTCAACCAGCTCGTCACTGTCGGCTCTGCATCCGACACCCAGCTGGCATACAATGACCGCATCAAGGGACGCGTGCAGGACCGCGACATCGCCATCGACCTCGAGCCGGCATATCTGGTGTCATTCATCGACTCGCCGACCTCTCTGAAGAGCACCTCCAACTATTTCCGAGAACTTGACGACTTCAACTCACAGCAGTATATAGGCCAGAAACTATATCTGACTCCGGGCAGTGGAGAGAGGGGCGCCGACAGTTATGACAAGTTGTTCAGCCTGGCCGACGGTCTGGCCGAGACAGCAGCCAACGGCGGACGTGCCGCCGACTGGCTTGCCCTCGGAATTGCCCGCACCGTGCTAAAGGACTATGAGGCGGCCATCCAGGCGCTTGACAAGGCAATAGAGCTCTACCCCGACTTCGCGATCGCCTACATGGAACGCGCATATGCCCGCGCCGCATCGGGCGACACAAGGATGATGCCTCTGGCCCTGTCCGACTACGACCGCGCCCTGCGCCTCAACCCCAGGCTGGTCTACGCATGGTTCAACAAGGGCAACCTCTACTATGCCTCCGGCGACTTCACCTCGGCGCGCGACTGCTACAGCGAGGCACTCGACACAGACCCGCAGTTCGCCTCCGCGCTCTTCAACCGCGGAATCACCTATCTGCGCATGGGCAACAAGCGGCAGGCATTCGCCGACCTCAGCAAGGCCGGAGAACTCGGCGTGCTACCCTCATACAACCTGCTCAAACGCATGAAATGACCCGGGAAGAGACCGAAATGGCCCCACGCCGCCCATAAAACATGCTGAAAATTGCCCATAAAAGTCTGAAAATTTGGCAAAATGAAGAATTTTAGCTAATTTTGCAGCGCTTTAAGCAAAACGTGTGATGGGAAATTCGTCGGCGCCTATCGCGACGCCCGCTCCCCGCGCCTCATGCACGGAGCAAACTTATTTTGAGTAACACATCTATTTAAAATGAAGACATTCAAACTTAACGCTCAGCCTCGCGTTGAGCTCGGCAAAAAGTCAGTAAAGGCTTTACGCAAAGAGGGAAAGGTTCCCGCAGTAATCAATGGCGGCGCAATCGTTGAGCTCCCCTTCAACGGGACTCTCAAGGAGGGCCAGAAGCTTGTGGCTCTTGACGACAAGCGCGGCATCATCACCACCGACATCGTGGTGACTGCCGAAGACGTCCGTAAGCTCGTCTATACTCCCGACATCTTCGAGGTTGACATCAACCTCAACGGCGAGGAGATCAAGGCTGTGATGAAGGACCTTCAGTTCCAGCCCGTCAAGGACACTCTGCTCCACATCGACTTCCTTCAGGTTTATCCCGACAAGCCCATCGTTATGGAGGTTCCCGTCAAGATCGAGGGCCACGCCGAGGGTGTGAAGGCCGGTGGTAAGCTTACTCTCTCGATGCGTAAGCTCAAGGTGAAGGCCATATACAGCGAGATTCCCGAGCGTCTCGTCGTAAACGTAGACACTCTGGGTCTGGGCAAGTCACTCGCAGTGGGCGACCTCCACTTCCCCGGTCTCGAACTGATGAACGCCAAGAACGCGGTAGTCTGCGCCGTACAGCTCACACGTGCCGCACGTGGCGCCATGGCCAAGGCCGGCGAGGCTTAATCAGCGTCAATTTACGATTTACGGCATCATGTCTCCATCCGAGGCATGATGCTTTTTTCTTAGTATTATGAACATTCTGAAACGTCTCTTCGGGCGAACCGCCCGTGAGACAACCAATACAGATCCGGATATGAAACGTTTCCTGATAGCATGTCTGGGCAACATGGGCCCCGAATATGTCGACACCCGCCATAACGCCGGCTTCATGGTGGCCGACCGTCTTGCTGCCGATGCCGGCGTGCAGTTCCAGTCAAGGCGATACGGCGACATGACTGTCATCCGCGTCAAGAACTGCGAGCTGCTCGTGCTCAAGCCCTCGACATTCATGAACCTCAGCGGCGTGGCCGTGAGATACTGGATGAACCATGAGAAACTGCCGCTCGAAAACCTTCTTGTGGTGGTCGACGACATGGCAATACCTTTCGGTACTATACGCCTGCGCAAGCAGGGCTCAGACGCCGGACATAACGGACTTAAGAACATCGCCTCGGAACTCGGCACGCAGAATTACGCCCGGCTCCGTTTCGGAATCGGCAACGGTTTCCCGCGCGGGGGCCAGATTGACTTCGTGCTCGGCAAGTTCCCCCCCGAGGAGATGGAGAAGATCCCCGAGGTGCTCCAGAAGGCCTGCGACGCCGTCAAGGCTTTCTGCCTCTCCGGCGCCGACTTCGCCATGACGCATTATAATAGGTAATAGGTGTTAGGTGTTAGGTGTTAGTTGTTAGGTGTTAGTTGTT
>WGUO01000041.1 GCA_014867205.1 Muribaculaceae bacterium
AATTTATCATTTCTATTTCAGTTTCGGTTTGCCGCTGCAAATCTAAGGTATCGCATACCGTTTCCGGTTTCCGGCCGGCTACGATGCAGAACGCCTGCGCGAAGCCCTGAGACGCGTGCTGTCCACGCACCCGGCCCTGAACGTCACCATAGCCGCCGATGACAACGGCGACATGTGCATGATGTGGGATGAGGAGACAATCCGCGAGATACCCATTGAGTCTATGACCATGGCTGAGTTCGAGGCACTAAGGCCCGAGCAGACCGAGCATATAGACATCCCCGGCGAAGGCATGTGCCGGTTCCGGATCATCAAGACCCCCGAGGCAGTCTGGCTCGTGATGGTGATACACCACATCATCTACGACGGCAGTTCGATGCATGTATTCCTGACCGACCTTGACAAGGCTCTCAAGGGCGATTCTCTCGAGCCGGAGAAACTCTCGGCCTTCGATCTGGTGGACCGGGAACTTGCAGGCCGTGCGAGCGACCGTTTCGCAGAGGAGAAGGAATACTATCAGAAGACGTTCGGCGACTTCGACACCGACGGCTCCGAACTCTATTCAGACACCAAGGGCGAGCAGGGTTTCAGCCACCGCGTATTCCGTCTCGCCACGTCCCTCGACGGATTCAAGGGTTCGGCGATGGCCAACGCGGCTGTCGGCATCGCCCTCGGCGCATTTACCGGTAGAGACGACGTGATGTTCACCACCATCTATCACGGGCGGAACACCCACGACACCGACAACACTATCGGCATGATAGTCCGCACACTCCCTGTGCGTTGTCATCTTGGAAAAGACGTCACCGCAGCTGAGCTCATCAGGGAGATGAAGACGCAGCGCGACGACACCCGCAAGAAGGATCTCTTCTCATTCGGCGATTTTGTCGAGATGACCGGCTTCAGGCAGAACGTGCTGTTTGGCTACCAAGGCAAGTTGCTCGACATGGACTCATGCTGCTCGGAGATGATACCCGAGCGTCTTGATGCCGGCGACACCGGCGTCCCGATGTCCATCCAGATGATGTTGGTAGATGACGGCATAGATGTAGACGTGATATGGCGCTCCGATATGTATTCCGAGAGAATGGTCGAGCGCTTTGTTGAGACCATAGATTTGGCCCTTGCACAACTTTGCGACCCTGCCAACGCCGACAGTCCGCTGAGCGGGTTCTGCCTTGTAAGTGAATATGCAGCCAATGAACTAAAGGCAATCGAGAGCACACCCGCACTCGATTACGACCGCACTGTGCCTATCGAGGGCGCTGTAGCCGCCATGGCAAGGGAGATTCCCGACAAGGTAGCCATTGTGACCGACAACATGACCCTGACATACGCCGAACTTGACAGAATCTCGTCAGTGATGGCGCGTAATCTTATTGAACTCGGAATAAAGAGCGGCATGAACGTGGGAGTCATGATTCCCCGCTCGGAATGGATGGCACTCATCCCGCTTGCCGTCATGAAGACCGGGGCTGCATATATGCCGCTCGACCCGACCTTCCCCGAGGATCGTCTGACATTCATGACCGACGACGCATCAGTCGAAACCATCATCACCGCCGAGGGAATGGCCAACCGTGTATTGCCCGGATTCAAGGGAAGGATACTCGACGCCCAGAGCCTGACCCAAGGCGAGCCACTGGAGGTGGAACACTACGAGGCTCGACTCGACTCGCCCTTTGTGGTGCTCTACACATCCGGCTCGACAGGCAAGCCCAAGGGAGTCACCCTAACACGAGGCAACATACTCAACTACGCCCGCGACTATGACGCCATCGTCGGGTTTACCCGCAAGGATCGTGTGCCGGCCTACGCCAACTTCGGCTTCGACGCCCACATGATGGACCTCTATCCGACCATCATGGCCGGAGCGACCCTCTACATACTCAATGAGGAGGTCCGCCACGACCTCGACGCCCTGCATGATTTCTTCGTGAAGAAAGAGATCACCGTGGCCTTCCTGACAACCCAGATAGCATGGCAGATGATCACCCTCTTCGAGTTCCCGGCACTTCGCTGGCTCTCGTGCGGAGGCGAGAAACTGCCGCCGACAGGTCCGCTGCCGTTCAAGTTCGCGAACCTTTACGGACCGACCGAGTGCTCGGTGATCGCGACCTGCTACATTGCCGACGGAGCCACCGACGGCAGTGTGATAGGTCGCCCGATACCCGCCTACGAACTGCGCGTGCTCGACCGCTACCAGCGGCGCGTGCCGAGGGGAGTGCCCGGCGAACTCGTGATAATGGGCGTAGCCGTGGCCGAGGGCTATCTCAACCGTCCCGAGCTTACGGCCGAGAAATTCATAACGCTCGATGGCATCAAGGCATACCGCACCGGCGACCTGGTGCGCTGGAACGAGAATGGTGACATACAGTTCATGGGCCGTATGGACGGCATGGTCAAGCTCCGTGGCCTCCGCATCGAGCTCGGAGAGATTGAGGCTGTGGCCACCCGTCACGAGGGTATCCGCCAGTTCGCCGCTGCTGTCAAGTCGGTGGGAGGAAACGACCAGCTCGTAGGATACTACTCTGTAAAGGATGGATTTGACGTGTCGCCTGAGGAACTGCGCGACTTCATGAGTGCCAATCTTACCGAATTCATGATTCCCGCGGCTGTGATGAGACTCGACCGTCTCCCCATGAACCAGAACGGCAAGATTGACCGCAAGGCGCTCCCCGTACCCGAGATAGAGATGAACGAGGAGATTGTAGAGGCTTCGACGCCTGAGGAAAAGGATATATCGGCCATAGTAACCGAGGTACTCGGCCATGACTCATTCGGTGTGACGACCAACCTGCTGCGCGTGGGCCTGACCTCGCTGCTCGCGATGCGTCTTGTGGCCACGATAGCCAAACGCCGCAACGTGCGCATAACATCCAAGGCGGCAATGGCCGATCCCACCGTGCGCGGACTCATCAAGGCAATTGCCGAGGCAGCCTCGACCGTCGAGGCTCCCAGGCAGGCAGCAAAGATAAAGAAATATTATCCCATCACCGAGAACCAGCGAGGCGTGCTGATCGACTGGGAGCGAAACCGCGACGCACTTCAGTATAATGTGTCGCTGGTGAACAAGGTAAAACCCGAGGCCGACCTGAAGCGCATCCGCGAGGCATTAGGCGCCACTGTGGCCGCGCATCCGGCCCTGAGTGCGCGCTTCGTGAACCGTAACGGCGACATCATGCAGCAGCGTCAGGATCCGGGAGAAGTCCTCGTAGAGGAACTCGAGCTCGACCATGAGCCTACGCGCGAGGACATGCAGAGACTCGTGCGGCCATTCGACCTCTTCAACGAGCCCCTCTACCGCTTTATCATCGTGCGGCATGGGGGCGACTCATGGCTCTTCATGGACTTTCACCACATAGTGTTCGACGGCGTATCGGCAATGGTATTCTTCGACACACTCTTCAAGGCATACGCCGGCGAAGAGGTTAGCTCGGAGGAATACTCCGCCTTCGAATGGGCCGACGACGAGGCCGCGCTGCTGCGCAGTGCCGAGTATGAGGAGGCCGAGGAATGGTTTGAGAAACTTCTCGGCGAGGCGGAGACAACCGTCTATCCGCACAGCGCGAAAGCTGAGCCGGTGATGCCCGGCACCCTTGCGCGTGTCAAAGCAATAGTCGACGCAGCGGCAATCGACCGGTTCTGCAGCGAGAACGCCCTCACTCCCAACAGTTTCTTCCTCTCAGTATTCATGCAGGCGCTCCACAGGCTCACCCGCAACGAAACTGTGGCGATAACGACCGTCAACAACGGGCGAAACGACGTCCGCCTGATCGATGATATAGGAATGTTCGTAAAGACACTCCCCGTAGTTTCGCGTATGATGCCGGCCGCAGCCGGCGAGACAACTCCCGCCGCCATGGCCACAGGACTTCAGGAGCAGTTCAACACGACCCGTGGATTCGATTTCTATCCTTTCACCGAGATTGTGCGCAAGTTCGGCATACGCCCCGAGATAATGTACGTGTACGAGGGTGGCGTCTCGCTCGAGGCCACCGAGGGACCACTCTCCGAGGAGAAGATAGCAGTTACGCTCGACACCGCCAAGGTGCCTCTGACCCTCCTGATATTCACCCCTGCGCCCGGACAATACCGACTCGAACTCGAGTATGACGCATCCGTCTACTCCAACGCCGACATGGCCGTGCTTCTCGACATGGTGAAGTCGGCCGTTGAGAAGAACCCGGCAAGCAAGGTGGTAAAAGATGCCACGCTTCTCTCGCCCGAGCAGGATAAACTTCTTGAAGCCATCCGAGACGGCGAATGTGGTGAAGTGGAATATGAGTCATATCACGGTGCGTTCGAGAAGGAGGCAGACGTGCATCCCGAGCGCCTTGCGCTTGTGGCCTGCGACAGGAGCCTGACATTCGCCGAACTCGACGCGGAGGCCAACCGCATTGCCAACTCGCTCCGCGAGAAGGGTGTGGGTAGTGGCGACAAGGTCGTGGTGCTTCTGCCGCGCGACTCGCGCCTCATCGCCGCCATTTACGGCGTCATGAAGACCGGAGCAGCCTATATCCCCTGCGATCCCGAATATCCCGTGGAGCGTATAAAACTCATCACCGAGGATTCCGACGCAAAGTGGATAGTGACCACGGCCGAGAAGGTAGATTCATTCCCCGGGAAGGCAATAGATGTTGACACGCTGCTGGCTAATAGCGATACATCGCGTCCCGGCGTGAAGATTAATCCCGACGACCCCGCATACCTGATATACACCTCCGGAAGTACCGGTCGCCCGAAAGGCGTCGTGATACATCACGGAGCCGCCACCAACTACCTCTACGGCTACCGCAAGGAGATATACAATCCGATGGGTGAGAACGAGCCGAAGGTGAACATGCTTATCGTCACAATATCGTTCGACGCCTCGCATGTAGACCTCGGCACGTCGCTGACCTCCGGCCACACGCTGGTGCTCGCCAACGAAGAGGAGTGCAAGGATGTCAACATGCTTGCCGACCTGATGCTGCGCACCGGAGTCGAGGCATTCGACGCCACACCGAGCCGTCTGGCCGCCATGCTTGAGCTTCCGTCGTTCCGCGAGGCTATCTCAGGCTGCAAACTTCTCAATATTGGCGGTGAGGCTATCCCGGCATCGCTGCTTCCGAAACTCGATGACGCCGGATTCAAGGGCTTTACCGTAAATGAATATGGTCCGACAGAGACCACAGTCGGCTCGAACCATGCCGTGCTCGAGAGCGGCAAGCCTGTGACTGTAGGTCGGCCGTTCTACAACTACCGCGAGTACATTTCCGACGCATGGGGCGGAGAACTACCCATCGGGGCAGTCGGTGAACTCGTCATTGCGGGCCGCAGCGTCGGCAAGGGATACCACAACCTGCCAGAGAAGACAGCAGAAAGTTTCATCACATTCAACGGCGAGCGCGCATACCGTACAAGCGACCTGGCCCGCTGGCTCCTTGACGGCGATGTCGACGTGCTGGGGCGCATCGACCATCAGGTCAAGTTGCGCGGCCTCCGCATCGAGCTCGGAGAGATCGAGAGCGTCGCCAACTCGTTCCCCGGCGTGAAGATGTCTGTGGCTAACGTCTGCAAGATCCGTAATGTAGACCATCTCTGCATCTGGTACGAAGGCGAGGGAGTTGACCAGGAGGAACTCCGCACGCACCTGACGCGTCATCTCACCGACTATATGGTGCCCGACAGCTTCAACCCCGTCGACAAGATACCGGTGACACCCAACGGCAAACTTGACCGCAAGAACCTGCCCGAGCCTATCTTAGAGAAACTTGCGGAATATGTAGAGCCTGAGCCGGGACTCGAGACCTCGATTGCCGAGGCCTTCCGCCGTACACTCTCACTCGACCGCGTGGGAGCCAATGATGACTTCTTCAAGATCGGCGGCACATCAATCAACGCCATCAAGGTTGTGGCCATGCTCTCGTCGGAGGGTCACAAGGTCAGCTACAAGGACCTCTTCGCCGCCCGTACACCGCGCACCCTCGCCGCCGTCATTCTCAATGTCGGTAACTGCGAGGTAGCGGCTGCAACCGAGACAGCAGTGTCTGACGAGAAGTTTGCAGACATACTGCAGGGGAACACGATAGCAGCCTTCAACAATGGGGAGCGCCAGACAATCGGGAATGTATTCCTGACCGGAGCCACCGGCTTCCTCGGCGTTCATATCCTACATGAGCTGATAGAGAAGACAGATTCGAAGATTACCTGCGTGGTTCGTTCGTCGGAGCATTTCGACGCCTCGTCGCGACTGCGTACGCTCCTCTTCTACTACTTTGGCGACACCTGCGAGCACCTCTGGGACAACCGCATTTTCGTGGTGCAGGGTGACCTGACCGATCCGGCAGCCCTTGCGGCACTCGATACCGAGACAATCGACACGGTGATCAATTGCGCGGCAAGCGTGAAGCATTTCGCCCCCGGCAATGAGATAGAGCGAGCAAACGTCGACACGGTCCGCAATCTTGTGGAATGGTGCTCGGCAAATGGCCGCAGGCTGATACATGTCTCGACAGTGTCTGTCGCCGGCGACGCCGACCTGAGGACCGTGGCCGAGAAGACGCTGACGGAGCAGACCCTCGACCTTGGCCAGGGCCTGTCGAACCAGTACGTCAAGTCGAAATATGATGCCGAGAACATCATACTCGATGCGATACAGCAGGGACGGCTCAATGCCAAGATAATGCGAGTTGGCAATATCTCGCCGCGCGAGAGCGACGGAGAGTTCCAGGCCAATTTCCAGAGCAACGCCTTCATGGGCCAGCTCAGGGCATATCTGGCACTCGGCTGCATACCTTACAGTCATCTGGATGCGTCGTGTGAGTTCTCGCCTGTCGACCAGCTTGCGCACTCCATACTTGAGCTTGCGACGTCGCCCGAGGCCAACATCGTATTCCATCCGCTCAACAACCACCATGTGCCTATGGCAGACGTGATCGGAGTGATGAACGAGGTTCTTCCGAAGCAGACCGAGTGCGTGGAGCCTGAAGAGTTCTCACGTCGTCTGAGCGAGGCTATGGCCTCCGACTCTGAGAAGGTTACACTGCTGCAGCCCCTGGTGGCATATCAGTCGGCCGACGGCAACACGGCCTACATCGGTTGCTCGACGAAGTTTACCAACGAGATACTGTTCCGTCTCGGTTTCAGATGGAGTCCGACATCAACGGCCTATATCCGCAATTTCATCATCGCGATTGCCGGTCTGGGCTATTTCGATGACGCAGCTGTTGAATGATTGAATATGAGATCTGCGCGATAGACCCTGAGAAGGATCTGCTGACGCTTGACGAGAGGGTGTCCCGGCTTCCGGAATGGAGGCGGCGGGACGCCCTCTCGTATCTACAGCCCATAGACCGCCTTCAGTCGGCTATGAGTTATGAGTTGCTCGCCGAACTGCTCCGGAAGTTTTTCGGGATACGACCTGAAGACTTGCGAATAGAGTATGACGGCAACGGGAAGCCGTCGGTAGTTGGTCGCCCGGATATATTCATAAGTCTTGCGCATTGCCGAGTAGTGGTGATGGCAGCAGTTTCGGACTGTCCGATTGGATGCGATATAGAGGAGATACGTCGCCCGTTTGAGCAATATGGCAAGGAGGTGATGGAATATTGCTACAGTCCCCGCGAGCGCGCCCTGATCGCGTCAGCCCCAGACTCGGAAACCGAGTTCACCCGCATCTGGACCGTAAAGGAATCCCTCTACAAACTCGACAACACCCTCGACATCGAGCATCTCGACACGACATTGTTTGTGACAAATATTACAGTAGGTCAACTCGGCAAAGATTTATTCTCCAATAGTTACGCAATAGATAATGAATGTAAGTCTATATTTAATGATAAAGATATTTCAAGCATCCTAACACATTCTTACTCCGCCACAATCGCTGTGGCTGGAAAAGAGTTATTATAGTAATAAGAAATGTGATGGATTATGGGACTGATAAAAACGGAGGCTCAAAGGGAGTGGGATAAAATATACAAAAAGCCGGCCAACCGAAAATTGAGAATTTGGGCGGCAGTCACTATCTCAATCGGGATTGTCCTGATGTTGGCTATATTGATTTTTATGGATCATCTTTCTGATAGGCAGATATTGCTTATGAGGGGTTTCGCCGGCTTATCCGCGATAATTTTTGTGATACTATCCACAATTCTCAGTTATCGCGTCAACCGGGAGCTCTACAATAGAAAGAGATGAAAAAATTCCAAATCATTGAGAAGAACTAAACGATGTCTAAGCTGAAGGACTACATAAAAAATGTTAGGCTTTTACATGTAAAAACCTAACATTTTTTATGTAACGGGAGATGGTTCACCTATGCGGAGGTCTGACAGACCTCGACAATTTAATCAGAACGCCTTTCACGCATATATCTGGTTTCGTACTCTGAGATAATTCGCTCAATATCTTCTTTTAATTCTGGGATATGACGTATTACTAAACTCCATAGAAATTCAGGTCGCACATTGTCGTATGCGTGTATGATTCTATTGCGCGTGTCTATTATTGCTCTTGCATTTGGAATTTCAACGGATGGGTCAGCCTTTCTTATTCTGTTTATGGCTTCTCCCATAATTTCGGTTTTACGTTCAACAACACTTGCGCATCATGTCTTTTTCAAACAGGTCATAGCGGTTGGGAAAATCAATGAAGCAACTCTGCATATCGTTGATTGCATCCAATACATCCTGTAGATAGGTCAAGACTTCTTCAACAGCCATAGATTAATTGTTTTGTGCGGTTGACGTTGGCTATGAAGTATTTGTTTCGCATACCTCTCTCTTCTATTAGATCTACTCTCCTGCCAAACATTTTCTCCAAAGCATCTCTGAAATCGAAGTAGTTCGTGACATAATCCCACTTCTCATGGTCGGTCGTATCGAAGTCAACAAGTAAATCGACATCGCTTTGATCGTTAAAGTTCTCTGTAAGTATTGAGCCGAAGACAGAGAGTGTCCTAACCTTATGCTTGAGGCAAAGGTCGATGATGCGTTGAAGATTCAGTTCAATTAATTTCATAGGCGACTGAAGTATTTAATGCAAATATAGTGAATCTTTCTTTTTTATAAACGTTTCAGAGGTTAAAATTCTTAAAAGGATACATGGGGCGGTTAGAAGGAGACGCAGGCTTGGAGGGAGAGGCGGTTGTTTGAGAGACGTTCGGAGCCGAAGGTGTTCTTCTGGGCGTACAGGTATTCGACGCCGAACTGCATAAGGCGGTTCAATCTCCATATCACGTTAGCGAGCGCATACTGGCCATATCTTAACTGGTCGGCATAGGCGATGCCGGTCGACGCGTTGCTGAACGGGTCCATGTAGTTGCGCATGAAACTATAGACGACGGTCGAGAAGAGATTGGGCCGCCAGTTGTACTGCAATCCCAATATGCATCCCCAAGAGAAAGGCTCCTTGAGATGCCCGGGTCGCTTCATGTCAGGCACAAGGTCGAGTCCGAGGTTGCGGTTCTCCTGGATGTAACTCGAGATACCCTTGCCTCCCTGTACCATCCCATAGACAACCGACTTGCCGAAAGTCGCCGCGCCTGTCAGCTTAAGTCCCCAGCCGAAAGCGTTCTGATTGCAGTTCTTGACATAGTTGCGGTATGTGAGCACGCGCCCGATTGCTGAGAGTCTGATGTGGTCAGACGAGTTGAAAGAGTAGTTGATATAGATGGGGATGTCAGGCACTCGCTGGCGCAGGTTGCCGGAGAACTCCTCCTCGGGGATATTGTCAGGAAGATATGTCGAGAAGTCGCGAGTCGGGCCCTCCAGTCCGATGCCGAGACGGATATGGCGGTTGACATACTTCTGGTAATTTATCAGGATGTTGTTGTGGCCGCCCGACGCGATCGGGCCGTGTCCGTCGACGGTGTACGGGTCGGCAGACATGTCGTTATACAGACTCGACGTGTAGCCGAGGGTGAAGTCGCGCCAACGCAGATAGACGTTGTCGGCGTGGACCTTGTAAGAGTTCCCCGGTTCGCCGTCGAGAGCAAGAGAGAAAAAGAGTCCCGCGCGATTGGCGGAATTAGGAAACCCGATGATGTTGAAATAAATATTACTGCTCTGGGCGGTCATCTGGAATGCATGGGAGTCGCCGGGGGCTGCCTTCTGCATATCTGCCACCGAGATGCCCTGCGGATTGTCGTTCGGATTGCCCCAGTCATAGCAGAGGCCGAGTTTAAGGTTTGCTCCTACGCTGAAATAGAAATAGCCATGTCGCCCGACGATTGCGAAAATCGGGTCGTTGAGAAAGTCCTTGTCCTGTGGAATGTTCTCATAGAGCAACTTGTAGGCGTTGACGCTGTCGGTGATGTTTACCTCTGTGCCGATCACATATTTCAGTTTATTGTGGCCCCGGCGGTTGGGATGCTGCTGCGCATGCAGTGGCAGTATGGCCGCGCACATGCATAACGACAGTATTATAGACAGGACTCGCTTCATAATGATGTGGTTTAGATTTCAAGTGGAACAGACTGCAAAGTTATAAATAATGTACGAATATCCAAATACATATATCTGACTGTTGAAATAGTTGAAATGTGTCTGATATGTTTGATTCTGTAACCTTGATTGTGGCGGCATGTCGTGTCGCGGACCTGTAAAGTTAATTTTTAGAGTCATAGTTCATGTATTGTTAAAAATTCAGGAATTATGCTTGGAAAACTTTAGGGAAAGAGGTTTTATTCTTGGTGACTGTCCGATTATTTTCTATATTTGCGGTCTGATTGGCCGTGGATACAAGAAGTAGACACGATATGGGATACACGGCATGAAATTATGACATGAGATATTTGCTTTACGTCACACACACGGCGATATATGCCATAGCGGCGATAATGGCGTTCATTGTATGCTGTTCCACCGATTGCCTCGCGTCACAGAGCGATGCGTTCGGCAAGATCGACTATGACCGGTTCATGAGGGAAAACCATGGCCGCGAGATAAAGAATATGATCGATGACGCCCGAGACCGCCGGCAACGTGAGCGTTACGACTCGGCTGCCGCATACTATTCGATTGTGTCTTCGCTTTACTCGGAGTCGCTGCCCGAGGCCGACATAAGGCGATGCGCGATAGCCTACGTGAATCTCGGATACATACTCCAGGCATGGCATATGAACTCAACCGAGGCATATTCCTGCCTCATGAAGGGCCGGGAGATAGCCTCGCGTCATGGATTCAAGGATGTAGAGACGAGCATCACCTCCAATCTCGGGCAAATTTATCTCGATTATAACGATTTTCCGAAGGCCGCCGAATATCTGCGCAAGACAGTTATGGAGATTATCGACCAGAAGGCCGATATATACTACGGCATAGCGCTGACGGATTTCGTGATGGCAGCCCTCTTTGATGAGGGCCGGCTTCTTGACGTGGAGACCACCGGACGGCTGAAGTCATACAGGCCTTCCCCGGATGCGCCTCTCTATAAGTTCTCTGCGATGCTGGCTGACGTGGCAGACAGATACTCGCACGGATATATGGAGGGGGCCCTTGAGATTCTCGGTAGGCCGGACATGGTGCCAGACGTCGATACAGACGCCGAGCGCTACGAGATCATGCGGTCACTGATTCTCGGTAAACTGCTGATTCTCTCGGGTCGCAACGGCGAGGCCGTCGAGGCTCTGGAGAAAGTGGCCGGAATATGCTCGAAAAAAGGTTATCTGAACCTGCTGGAGAAATGCTACACGCTGCTGATGGAGGCGGCCGGACGTGCCGGTGACCGGAAGGCGGGCGAGGGATACAGGCTACGGGTGCTTGAGCTTCGCGACTCCCTATTCAATGCCTCGGCCTACGGTACGGTCAAGGACCTGGAGTCGGCCGGGGCCATGGCCAAGATGTCGGAGAAAGTAAGGGATGCAGTCACGCGTGCTACCCGGCAGCGTCAAATCACTCTCGTGTCGCTTGCGGCTGTCGCTGTGCTTCTCGCGCTTTTCATCTGGCTGTATATAAGCAACCGCAAGATCAAGAACGCCTATGCCGAGATTTTCCGGAAGAATATGGAACTGTCTCGGCATTATATCGCCGACACCGGTGCCGACGTTAGCAAGGATGGAGGTCAGGGAGTATCGCAGGAATCCAGTGCGTCTGCCGATGAAGAGGTAGGCCATGGAACCGACGAGTCCCGTGGGCTGCTCAGCCGGGTCATGGAGGTCATGGCCTCTTCACCTGCCATATATGATCCGGACTTCTCAATCGAGGACCTCGCGGATCTTCTCGGCTCGCGCCCGAAGACCGTGAGTCATGCCATCAACAGTGTATCGGGCAAGAACTTCAACACCCTGCTGGGGGAATACCGCATCCGCAAGGCATGTGTCCTGCTGGCCGATGCCACAGGGATGAAGACGATGACCATGGAGAGCGTGGCGGAGGCGGTGGGATATCGGTCGCGCACATATTTCAGCCGGATCTTCAAGGAGGTGACGGGCCTGACCCCGACCCAGTTCTCGCGTGAGGCCCGTGCGGCGCATGACAGTCAGTGACCCGTGCACAGATCCATGACGCTCGAATTCAGGTATGAAAAGAGCCATATGCGTCTGAAATCGCGATTTCAGACGCATATGGCCTCTTTTTAGACATTATTTATCAATATTTGGGCTACATTTGCAATCGTGACGCCCGGAGACGCGCGCCTTGTGGAGCGCAAGGACACCCGGGGTTGCAGGATATGGAATATCAACAACAATAAAAACTATATCAAATGAAACAGAAACTACAACACCTGATGCTGTCGGCGGCCGCCCTGGCGGGGCTGGCGATTCCGGCACAGGCATTCACACCGGTAGCTCCGGGCAATCTTAACGCGGATGTCAAGGGAATGGGCGTGACACTTTCGTGGGAATGGGGAAATGCCGGTCAATCACTGTTTGATGAAAGTTTCGAGCGCGAGACATTCGGAGACTCATGGACGCTAAGGAACACGTATTCGTTCGACGATCAGGCCGGAGGAAACTGGGCGATCTATGACTCCTCGGAGATGAATGATCAGAGACTGACGCACAGTGGCACCCGGTCGGCGCTGCTGATGTATGCGGCCTATGGCGATGACGAGAACCCCTCGACCTATCATCAGGACGAGTGGCTTATGACACGTCCGGCCGAGGGTGCGGTCTATCTCGATTTCTGGTTCTGGATCTATCCCGAGCTGCTGGAGTACGGAGCCTATCCCGAATTCAACGACCATTATTATGTGAAGATAAGTCGTGACAACGGCGAGACCTGGACAGAGCTCTGGGACGCCCGCTACGACATGGACAATGTCGACGCTATGCAGCAGGTATCCCTGTTCCTTGGCGAGCCGGCGGACGCCAGCACGCTTGTGGCCTTCAACGCCGTGAGCGGCGACGAGGAGTCTCTCTATTTCGGCTGGAGCATAGATGACATTTCATTCTTTGCGGCAGACGGCACGCCGGCGGCTTCACCGCGCCTTGTTCCCCGCACCCTTCCGGCAAACCGCAATATGGCGGCCACAGCCCCGGCACACCGCAAGTTTGTCCCTACGGGCACAAAGGCCGTGAATAAGCCAAGCCGTGCCACCGAACTGTCGGAGAACAACCTGTATGCATATCGCGTGTACCTTGACGACGAGGTGATTGCCGATTGCCTCAAGACAAGAAACTTTACAGATTACTCCACTAAATCGGGAGGTAGCCACACATATCGTGTTGCCGCTTGGTCGGCAGAGAATGACGAGGAATTTGCCTCGGCATCAGTCGATGTCGAGATAGAGGAGTTTGTGTTCGAGAAGCCACGCAATGTGCAGGCCTCATTTGAGGAGGGTGCCGACGGCAAGTATGAGATCTCCGTGACGTGGGAGGCCCCCGAGAGCGAGGCCCAGCCCGATTTCTATACCGTCTATATCAATGGCAAGATGTTTGGCCAGATCGAGACCGGCGATGAGTTCAGTGTCGGACAGACCGGCGTCTACAAGGGTGCCTATACGTTCGGTGTGGAGTCCTGCTATAATTTCCCCGAGGGTGCCTCAGAGCGTGTCTATTCATCGGTATATCCGGGCACAGTACCTGCTCCCGGAAACCTCAGGGCTGAGTTTGACGGCACAGGCCTTACACTCGAGTGGGATCGCCCGGACTCCGAGGAGATGACACCCGACCATTATTCCGTATTCTGGGGAGAGGAGTGTATTGCCGATGACGTGACAGGCACCACATTCTATATGGAGGAGTGCTATCCGGGCGTATATACCTATAGTGTGCATGCCGAATATGCAGACGGTACAAGATCGCTTCCGGCCCAGACAAGAGTCGTGACCGGAGAGGAGGAGCCGTTTGACCTCTGGATCTATCAGCAGGACTTTGACGGCGCCCATACGCCGATAGGCTGGGACATAGAGTTTGTCGACCCGTACGACAGGGTGAAGGATATGTACAGCTGGCGTTTCGACAACTGGTTTGACACCGAGGTGCCCGAGACAGCAGGCTTCAGCGGCTCGTTCGCAAGCATCAGCGGCGTCGCTGCAGGCATGAACAAGCTTGATGCATATCTCTGCAGCCCCCTGTTCTATGTCGATGAGTCAACCGAGTATGTCACTGTATCATTCTCGAAATACTATAAGGACGATGAGCCCGGCCCGATGGGAGCAGCCAAATTCCTGCTGCAGTACACGACCGACAACGGTGAGAACTGGTATGACCTTGAGGATCTCGCTCTGATTGAGAACGGCGAGGTTTCGATTGATATCCGCTATGTCGAGGGGATGCCGCTCCGTCTGCGCTGGGCCTTCACGTCACGTAACTCAGGCGTGGCTGCGATCGATGACGTAACAATCATGGATAAGACTGCCGGAGTGGAAGGCATTGACGATGACTGCGATGCCAAGAGCATGGAGATCTATACCCTCGACGGTATGCGCGTGAGATTCGACGGTGATATCAACAGTCTCCCTGCCGGGATGTATGTCGTTAAATCTAATGGCCGCGTAAGCAAGCGTCTGGTAAAATAATTCGGGAACTTTGTAAAGTGCCCGGCAATATACAGTCAGTCAATGAAAAGGGTCGGGGCTGCATCATATGGATGCAGCCCCGGCTGCCGTTATGGAGCAGAACTAATCCACCTGTATATTGTACCATTTGCGGGGGATTTCCTCCTCGGCGAGCATATAGCGTTAACGTCTCTCCATGTGTTTCCAGTGTTTATAATATTAGTTTTTGTTTAATGTTGTTTTCAGAAATTCCTTCAAATCTATCGTAAACCTGGATGAAGACTGGGCTGCCACGACCCCCGCGCCCGTGGATACATTGCTGTATCCCCACTTTGATTCAGCAAGACCGATGTCCG
>WGUO01000042.1 GCA_014867205.1 Muribaculaceae bacterium
TCGCCTCGCTCAACGAGGCGGAGAGACGCAGTTACGAGGCGGACCTGAAGGCCGCACGCGACTATCACGCCGAGATGAACACAGCACGCGCCGACGCATTCGCCGACGGCCGCGCAGAAGGCCGCGCAGAAGGTCGCGCAGAAGGTCGTGCCGAAGGCATTGCACAAGGCCTGCAAAAAGGCCGCGCCGAAGAGAAATACACTATCGCCAAGGTCCTTCTTGCCATGGGGCAATCACCATTGTCGCTCAGGCAACCGGCCTCAGCATCGAGGATATACAAACCTTGTAACACTCCGCTAAGCCACGTGATAAACCATAGGTAACCAGCCCTCGTTTTTCCTCACGCGGAGAAGCAGAGGAGTAGAGGCAGGGACCAGCGCACAGGGAAGTATGTCACAGAAGAATAAAATCTCTGCCTCTCTGCTCCTCCGCGTGAGATAATTGAAATTTATGATTGATAAAAAGAGACTGCAGGAGATAGCGGAGCCGCTGAGCGCTGAGGCTCGCGAGACTATGCAGACACGAAAGGCCGACCGGTATTGGCGAGTAGCCTCCTCTGCCATTGCCGCCAAGGTGCTCAGGCAACTCCGGGTCAAGGGTATGACCCGCGTGCAACTCGCCGAGGCGCTTAATGTCACACCGGCGAACATCACCCGCTATCTTAATGGCAAGTGCAATTTTGAATTGCGTACTCTCGTCGAGCTCGAGCGTGTGCTCGACGTCCACATCATTGACCGCGAGGTAATCCCCACAAAGAATTAAACCAAGGTGAACCAGGGATTAAACCAGAGGAACCAAGAATAATTATTAAAGATTAGAGATTAGAGATTAATTTTTAGCCAGTTGATTATTTATCTTTAATCTTTAATCGGTAATCTTTATCCCACTGGTTTATCCTGGTTTAATGAAAATAAGTTGGTTTTATCGGTTAATTTCACTACATTTGCGGATAAGAACCAAATCTCACCTGAGCATGGCAAAGAAATCACATTCATATCAGCCTCCAAAGAAACTAAATCCGCTTGTGTTCGCCCGGCAGATAGAGGATCTGGAAAAAAAGGTGGGTTCTTTGGAAAAGCATGTCGAGACTGTAGTGAAATCCTATAACGTCCATATGGACTATATTGCCAATTTTGCAAGACATGACCTCGGGAATGCAATTCAGAACATCGCAGCAACTATCAGACTTATCGAGGATCAGATTGACCCGGATGCCCTCGAATCGCTGAAAGCGTCGGTTGAGCACCTTGACACAACTCTGGCCAATCTCGGCGACATCATACACTCAAACCCCGATGAAGCCTTCCAGCTCAACAAACTGATGCGGGCCGTTGAGGTGTTTGTCCGTTCATCGCTTGCAGTCGACAATATCAGCATTGAGGCAAATTTTGATGTCAATGACAAGAACCTGATTCATCAGCCGTTCCAGACTTTGCTTCAACTCATCCATAATCTGATCATCAATGCAAAGAAAGCGATTAACAAACTACCGAATCCAACTTGCAAAAGAATAGTAATCGATGCAAACATCATAGACAAAGAGTGTGTTATATCAGTGAAAGACACGGGATGCGGTATCCCCGATGAACTCACTGAGAAGATTTTTGAGTTCGGCTTTACCACCACCTCCGGTTCAGGAATAGGTCTGTATCATGCCAAGAATGTCTGTGACGAAATCGGGGGAAAAATTTCATTGACGCGTAATTCCGATGGATTCGCTACCATATTCACCATTAAATTTCCGATAGATGGAAACGAGGAAGATACTTGTGATTGATGACGAGGCTGACCAGGCGAAGGTGCTGGCCAAGACACTGGCTTCTGTGATTCCGATGTCTCAGGTAATGTGTGCCTCGGCCAAGGATGATATCACCAATCTCGTTGAGAACAAGTTCTATAATCTGGCGGTGCTCGACATCCGCATGGATTCGTACGGGTTCAACGGCATACAGCTGGCACGACGCATCATGGAGATTAACCCGTATGCCAAAATTCTGTTCGTCTCCCGCTTCCTGGCGGAATACATGGATGAACTGACCCCTATGCTTCAGAACGGCAATATCCTCGGTTTCTCGGAGAAAAAGATCGACTATGACAAGTGGGGCGAGGAACTGCGTGACAAGATTCTCCCCTATTACGAGTCGCTTGACGAGAATCCTCAGGTCGCCTCGACGGCACTACTGAATGTCTATGCAGCCCTAAAGGATGAGGAGGATACGACACTGAAAGGCTCACGGTTCGAGGATTTCATATCGCTGCTGTTCCAGCGGATTGGATTCTCGGAGGTGAACAAGCGTATTCGTGACAAGTCGCTCAATGAGGTGGATCTGATTGTCAGGAACGAGATTGAGGATTCGTTTTTGTCGAAGTTCGGCAAGTACATCCTGATCGAGTGTAAGAACCATCTGAACACTATCGACAAGAATGACTTTATTATCTTCATGACCAAGCTGAAGGAGACGAACGGACTTGCGGAATTAGGGTTTCTGATCACGACTTCGAGTTTCAAGCGCACTGCATATCTGAAGGCGTTGCGTTCGTCGGAGGGACAGCATAAGGTTGTGTTTATCGACAATTCCCTGATGATGTCGCTCATCAAGGCTGATGACCCACGCGAGGAGTTGAAGCGCATCATCGACTCCCAGGTCAAAGATAATTAAGTTAAACCAAGGGGAACCAAGGTTTAAACCAAAATAAACCAGGAGACTGTCCCATGTTCCGTTTTGCGACCAAGGGGAAGCAACGTGCAGTAGTCACACGCGAAAGGACCTCTCGCGGAGAGGCAGAGGGGCAGAGGCAGGGACACGCGCACAGGGAAGTATATCACAGAAGAATAAAACCTCTGCCTCTCTGTTACTCCGCGTAAGATAAAAGAGTGGAGCGGAGGCCGCTATGTTATCGTCTGCCGGTACAAAAAGATATTTTCCCTCATCTCCTCTGCCTCTCTGCGTGAGGATTTTCCCCCGGCGGTCACTTTCAATTAATCTTTAATCTCTTATCTTTAATATTTAGGTTCCGGTTCATTCCATTTTGGAATAGACTGCCGCAGATGGTAGAACTAAAAGACGAATTGAAAATTGTAATTGAGTTGGCGCAAAATTTGCGATAACTCAATTATGGCAAACCCAAGTAAAGTCATAAAGATTGAACCATTACAAAGCACTAACCATGGGACAAATTATGGCCTATCTTGGGCATGAAGACATCTTTAAAAATTACATTCACATTTGAATATAAAATAAATATGGCTAAAAAACCACGAATCATAGCTTTTTATCTGCCACAATATCATTCTTTCCCAGAGAATGATAAATGGTGGGGTAAAGGATTCACAGAATGGACCAATGTTGGCAAAGCCAAACCTTTGTTCAAAGGACATGACCAGCCCAAAGTACCCACAGAACTTGGCTACTATAATTTAAAAATGCCTGAAGTAAGAGAAGCACAGGCTGAGATGGCACGCGAAGCCGGAGTTGAGGGTTTCATGTACTGGCACTATTGGTTTGGGAATGGAAAAACTCTAATGGCTGATATCTTTAATGACGTCGTGGCCTCAGGACATCCGGATTTTCCATTCTGTATTGGATGGGCTAACCATAGTTGGTATTCTAAAACATGGAATCCTGATGGTTCTTCAACCAATAAACTTCTCATGGAGCAAACTTATCCTGGAGAAGAGGATGCTCGTTTATATTTTAATAGTCTGCTCCCGGCCTTTAAAGATAATAGGTACATTAAAGTTAATGGGAAACCATTAGTTGTCATTTTTGCTCCGGACGATCTCCCCGAACAATATCTGAAATGGTTTGATGAATTCGCCAAAGAGAATGGTTTTCCCGGAATACACTTTGTCGGATATCTAATAAATGAATCTAAAGACAAGTCACACTATCTGAGGAAAGGATTCAGCGCAGTTTTCTATCAACGCTTCAGCAGAACAATGCCTAAAGCAATAGAGAAACATCCATTGCTTAATAAGATTGCTAAGCGTGGATTCAAAAGAATTAAGGGATGGTTGACACATAGACCTCCCTATGCCCTTGATTACTCTCGAGAATATCCTGCCTTTATAACCGAAAGAGAAAAAGAACAGGATGTTGTCCCCGTTATGTTACCCAATTTCGACCACACACCGCGCTCAGGATGGAATGGAATATTCTATTACAATTCCTCGCCTGCTTTATTCTACAAACATGCCGTTGAGGCAATTCAGGCTGTAGAAAACAAACCAGAGGAAGAGCAACTGATATTCCTAAAATCATGGAACGAATGGGGGGAAGGTAACTATATGGAACCCGATTTAGTAAACGGAAGAGGCTATATAGATGCTCTAAGAAAAGCAATCGAGGATACCAAATAGGATTAAATGATATGGATTTCTTCCTGATTTCAAACATGTACCCTACAGCCCAATATCCGGGATATGGCAGTTTCGTCAAGAATATTTCTGACGAACTTGATAAATCCGGAATTCATGTGGCATGTGATGCTCTTATAGTTGGCAAGGCATCGGGAAAATTTGAAAAGATAAAGAAATATTTCGGATTTTACTTGAGTATAATTAGGAACTATCTAAAGCATTACGACTTCATATACATACACTTCCCTAATCAAGCAGTTCCGGTCCTATTACCTCTTCTAAATTTAAAGAAAAAGAAACTTGTTGTAAATTTCCACGGAGAGGATTTGCTCTATGCAAATACCAAGTATGGCAGATTTCTTGGACATTTGATGGAAAAGATGTGTCGAAAACATGCAACTGCAATCATTGTTCCATCAAATTATTATAAAAATATATTAGAGGAGAGGAGTCTTATAGATACTAAAAGGATTATCGTATCTTCTTCAGGCGGTATAAATCCTAATATATTTTATCCCCCTGTCTCAAAAGAGTTCTCAAATAAAATGTTACACCTTGGGTATGTAGGACGCATGGAAGAAGATAAAGGAATTATTGAGTTTCTTTATGCCTGCAATGTTCTCAATGATAAAGGACATAACTTCAAGGCGACAGCAATAGGATATGGGACTAAGTATGAATGGGCCAAATCTTATATTGAAGAGCAAAACCTTTCTCATATTGTAACATTAATATCTGGAGTTGCACAAGAAAAACTTGGGGATTTTTACCGTTCATTTGATTTACTCATCTTCAGCAGCAGCAGATCCAGTGAAAGTCTGGGGCTTACCGGCATTGAATCAATGGCATGTGGGACGCCCGTGATAGGGTCAACCGTAGGGGGAATCTCTTCTTACTTAAAAGATGGATGGAACGGGTGGTTGACACCCATACACGATGTTAATTCAATAGTAGATAAAATTTGCCATTATGAATCATTGTCAAATAAAGAAAAGATAATCTTATCAAATAATTGTATAAATACCGGTAAAAAATACTATTCAGAGACTGTCGGCACAAAATTAGCATCAGAATTAAGCAGTCTTCTCTCCGAGTAAACACATCTGAAACATGGATTCTGTTACACTTAAAAAAAGATTGCTATTCACATCTCTTGGCATAGTGTTATCAGTATTGGTTATAATTCTGATCTCACCACGAAGTTCCTATGCCAAAGATCTGTCCCAGAAGATATCTCTGGCATATGTTGACTCTAAAAAATCTGATATGCCCGACCCTTATTTATTTACACATCTTATATATGCCTTTGGGGTATTTAATGATGATAACGATAAAGTAATTATACCTACACCAGACAAACTACGCTACATGTCCAAACTAAAGGAAAAGAATCCTAAACTAAAAGTAATCCTCGGGATAGGCGGTTACAAACGAGAAGGATTCAGCGAGATGTGTCGTGATAAAAAGAAAAGAGCATCATTTGTCAAAAGTTGCAAGGATGTAATCACAAAATTCAATCTTGACGGTATAGACTTAGACTGGGAATTACCCGGTACTGAAGCAGGTGGTCATACTGCATGTCCTCAAGACGCCCATAACTATGGGCTACTTGTCAAAAATCTTCGTAAATCACTCGGGAAGGGGAAATGGATTTCTTTTTATTCCAATAATTCCGGGAAATACATAGATTTTGACAAAATGTTACCTTACGTAGATTATGTAAATGTATCGGGATATAATCTCTCTCTTACAAAAGATAAAACAAAACTATACCATCAATGTCCTCTATATCCCAGTTGGCAATATGGAACATGGTGCGTCTCCAAAAGTATTAAAAAACATCTTGAGTTAGGCATTCCAGCAAATAAAATACTATTAGGAATCCCATTCTTTGGGAGAGGGCGATTCCCTTTTAAAAGTTATCAAGAGTGCATTACATTAGACGATACTTTGAAAAAAAACAGTAATAGCATAGATCTATGCTGGGATGATGAAGCCAAAGTGCCTTATTACAGAGATAAGGAAGGCAATCTTGTACTTGGGTTCGAAGACGAACGCTCTATAGGGTACAAGTGTGACTTTATCAGAGAGCAAGGGTTGGCAGGAGCATTTGTCTGGCACTATGACTCAGATTACAAGGATCACAGACTCGCAAAGAAATTGCGAGAGGGTATGAAAGCCCAAGACATCAAAGGCGAGTAAAATCAATTAATAAGTAGAAATAAGTTCTCTCCAAATACATTCGACTTCTTATGGCTGAAAATAAAAGTAAGAAACTGACCTGGCTGCTCCTCCTACAGGGCTGGGCGATGCTCTGGGTGGTGATTGGACACTCGCCATTAGCATTGAGTAAACCAAGACCGGATATATTTGATTTATCCACATTGGATGGATTTGGCGCAGCTATTGCATATGCCTGTTATAAATTCGCATATGCCTTTCATATGCCCCTTTTCATAATGATATCCGGCTATTTATTCTATAAGACCCGAGTTGCGAGGAACTGGAATTTCTTGCCTATGATAAAAGAAAAATGGCTTCGTCTGGGAATTCCTTATATCTCATTTATCATTCTCGGAATTCTGATAAAATTTTTCTATCATAGCGGCCGACCGTTAGATACTTCCTTTATAGGAATAATAAAGAACTTTACACATCCGTTTGACGGAGCACTGCAGGAGATGTGGTTTATCGCGGCCATATTCCTATACTTCTTACTCTATCCTGTTTATAGATTTGTATTAAAGAATAAAACATATTCCTTGATATTACTCGTGGGGGGGCGTAATGTTCTTTATTCCAATTAAATACATTACAGGATTCCTATCTATAGATAGGGCGGCCCATTTCTTTGTTTTCTTTTACTTAGGCCTTTGCATTGCCAAATGGAATTGGGATAAATATATAAACAAACTCTATTTCTTAGGGTGCAGCACTGCAATTTTTATAATCTCGCTATATGCGGAAATCCCACTCCTACTTCCAATATCAGGCTGCATCGCTTTCTTGGGGCTGGCCGTAATAATAAACTCCAAATTGAGTAATAACATATTCCATACTTTTAGGGATTATACTTATCAGATATTTCTGATTGGAATCTTCGGACAGATCGCTGTGAAGGTACTATATTCGAAATTTCAGTTTGAGGGTTCATACATTATATGGTGGATTGTGTGTATTCTCGTGGGTATATACCTGCCGGTGCTCATTTCAAAATGTGTCAAAAAATATAATGGGCCGGAGGAAATTGCTCTGAAAAGAATTTTAGGGCTGTGATAATATAAACAATATATAACACTTATATACATATCCTGTTGCGGATAATATGAAAGTTGCTGTTATCGGAACGCAGGGCGTTCCTGCAAGTTACGGCGGATTTGAGAGTCTCGTCGAGAATCTGCTTGGAGATAATTGCCCGGAGGGGGTGGAGTATACGGTTTTCTGCTCATCAAAGGACTTATCAGAATATCCAAAGTCGTATAAGGGGGCTGCCCTTAAGTATGTCCCTTTCAGTGCCAACGGGGCGCAGTCGGTGCCGTATGATGTGGTGTCGCTGTGCAGGGCTATCCGCGGCTATGACGCGGTATTGGTGCTCGGCGTGTCGGGGTGTCTCTTCCTGCCGGTGTTCCGGCTGTTCAACCGCAGCCGGCTGATCGTCAACATCGACGGCTTGGAGCACCGCCGCGCCAAGTGGGGGCGGTTCGCCCGCCGGATACTGCGCTCGTCGGAGGCGATGGCTGTACGTATGGCTGACGTGATCATCGCAGACAACAAGGGGATTCAGGATTATGTCACTGAGACTTATGGCAAGCCGTCGGAACTGATCGCCTATGGCGGCGACCATGTGCGCCGCGAACTCTCGCCGGCGTTTGTCGACGAGACTCTCACGCGGTATGGCCTGAGCCGCAGGGGTTATGCCATATCTGTCTGCCGCATCGAGCCGGAGAACAACAGTCACCTGATCTTAGAGGCGTTCGCCAAGGCGGACATGCCGTTGGTGTTCATCGGCAACTGGGATCATTCGGAGTATTCGCGCGGGCTCAGGGACCGGTATTCGGGCGTCGGGAACATACGTATCCTCGACGCGATATATGACCTTGACATACTGTATGCGCTGCGCAGCAACGCGGGCATCTATGTGCACGGGCACAGTGCGGGGGGGACTAACCCGTCACTGGTGGAGGCGATGTTCTTCGGAATGCCGATCCTGGCTTATGACGTGGTGTATAACCGGGAGACGACGGAGGGGAAGGCGTATTATTTCCGCACGGCGGAGGATATCCGGTGCCACCTCGGGGCGCGCCTCGACGGCGCGCCGATGACGGAGATAGCGGCGCGCCGCTACACGTGGCGCCACATCGCCGCTCAGTACTGCCGGCTATACTCGCGGAAGTGATCTCACGCAGAGAAGCAGAGGAGCAGAGCAGGGTCTTCGGCAGCGGCGGCTGGTAAGGCTACGCAGTGGCATGCGCGAGGCCGCTGAGATTTATACCAGACCTCTTAGATCCTCACGCAGAGAAGCAGAGGTGCAGAGGCAGAGGCTCGCGCACGGTATGCGAATCACAAATGGATAAAACCTCTGCTTCTTTGCTCCTCTGCGTGAGATAAAAGCAGCGCGGATGCCGATAACATTGCGGCCTCTGCTTCACTCCCTCAAAAAACACGCAGAGGGGCAGAGGAGCAGAGGCAGAGACTCGCGCACGGTATGCGAATCACAAATGGATAAAACCTCTGCTTCTTTGCTCCTCTGCGTGAGATAAAAGCAGCGCGGATGCCGATAACATTGCGGCCTCTGCTTCACTCCCTCAAAAATCACGCAGAGAAGCAGAGGTGCAGAGGCAGAGTCTTCGGCACGGCGGCTGATTTGGCTACGCAGTGACATGCGCGAGGCCGCTGAGTTGAACCAGAGAGGGAACCAGGAGAAACCAGAAAATTAATCTTTAATCTCTTATCTTTATTTCCCCCTCTGCTTCTCTGCCCCTCCGCGTGAGATAAAAGGGGCCGGGTCTCCTCTCACCCTAACCCCTCTCTCCCTCCTATCCAACCTAAAAATACTCTAAACTCAACTATATATGAAAGGAATTGTTCTTGCCGGAGGGTCCGGCACCCGGTTGTACCCGATCACCAAGGGTGTGTCGAAGCAGCTGCTTCCCATCTATGACAAACCGATGGTGTACTACCCCATCTCGGCGCTGATGCTCGCGGGCATCCGCGACATCCTCATCATCTCCACGCCGACCGACCTGCCGGGTTTCCGCCGGCTGCTCGGCGACGGCTCGGACTATGGCGTGCGCTTCTCGTACGCCGAGCAGCCGTCGCCCGACGGGCTGGCGCAGGCCTTCATCATCGGCCGCGAGTTTATCGGCGATGACTCGGCCTGCCTCGTGCTTGGTGACAATATCTTCCACGGCGCGGGCTTCTCACATATCCTGCGCGACAGCGTCAGGACTGCGGAGAAGGAGGGCAAGGCGACGGTATTCGGCTACTGGGTCGACGACCCGGAGCGCTACGGCGTCGCCGAGTTCGACAAGGAGGGCAACTGCCTCTCGATCGAGGAGAAACCGAAGAACCCGAAGAGTAATTACGCGGTGGTCGGCCTCTATTTCTATCCCAACAAGGTTGTCGACGTAGCTGCCCGCATCAAGCCGTCGGCCCGCGGCGAACTGGAGATAACCACAGTCAACCAGGAGTTCCTGAAGGATGGCGAGCTTAAGGTGCAGACGCTGCCGCGCGGTTTCGCGTGGCTCGACACAGGCACGCATGACTCGCTGGCCGAGGCCTCGATATATGTCGAGGTGCTCGAGAAACGCCAGGGCCTGAAGATCGCGTGTCTCGAGGGCATCGCATACCGCCAAGGCTGGATCTCGAAGGATAAGATGCGCGAGCTCGCGCAGCCGATGCTCAAGAACCAGTATGGCCAGTACCTGCTTAAGGTGATAGAGGAGATAGGCGGTGAGATGTTAGGCGATTAGTTTTTAGGTGTTAGGTAATTAGAGTTTAGGTATTGGAGTTATTTGACTGATTACACTGATTACTCTGATTATTCTAATCACTCTAATTATTCCAATTATTCCAATTATTCCAATCAATGCAATTACACTGATATGACTGTAATCAAGACTGACATCGAGGGTGTCGTGATATTGGAACCGAGAGTGTTTACTGACGCCCGGGGCTATTTCTTCGAGAGTTACTCTAAGCGGGTTTTCGACGAGCTGGTCGGCCCGGTTGATTTCGTGCAGGACAATGAGTCCTGCTCGTCGCGGGGCGTGATGCGCGGACTGCATTTCCAGCGGCCGCCGTACACACAGGCGAAACTTGTACGCTGCGTGGAGGGCGCTGTGCTCGACGTGGCTGTCGACATCCGCAAGGGCTCGCCGACGTATGGGAGGCATGTGGCCGTGGAACTGACTGCGGAGAACCACCTGCAGTTCTTCGTGCCGCGCGGGTTCGCGCACGGTTTCGCGGTGCTGTCGGAGAGGGCTGTCTTCCAGTATAAGTGCGACAACTATTATCATCCGGAGGCTGACGGGGGCATCTCGATTCTCGATGACTCATTAGGCATCGACTGGCGGATTGACCCGCGCGAGGCGCTGCTGAGCGAGAAGGACACGAAGCACCCGCTGCTCGCCGACTTCGACTCGCCCTTCTGTTTCTGATCCTCACGCAGAGAAAAGTAAAACCAGAGAACTCAGACCTCGTAGATCCTCACGCAGAGAGGCAGAGGAGCAGAGGCGGGGATTTCGGCACAGTATGTGAATCACAAATGGATAAAATCTCTGCTTCTCTGCCTCTCTGCGTGAGATAAAAGCAGCGCGGATGCCGATAACATTGCGGCCTCTGCCTCACTCCATCAAAAAATCACGCAGAGAGGCAGAGGAGCAGAGGCAGAGACTCGCGCACGGTATGCGAATCACAAATGGATAAAATCTCTGCTTCTCTGCCTCTCTGCGTGAGATAAACACTAAACTTTAAACTCTATATGAATATTCTGATAACGGGCGCGAACGGACAGCTCGGCAACGCCATGCGGCTCGCCTCGCGCCATTCAAAAGACAATTATATCTTTACCGATGTGGCCGAGCTCGACATCACCGATGCCGAGGCTGTGGCCCGCATGGTACGCGACAATGACGTGGATGTGGTCGTCAACTGCGCGGCCTATACCAACGTTGACCGCGCAGAGGATGACGCCGACTTCGCCGAACTGCTGAACGCGACGGCGGCGCGCAACCTGGCCGATGCCGTCAAGGCCAACGACGGCACGCTGATCCACATCTCGACCGACTATGTGTTCGGCGGCAACACCGGCAACACACCGCGCGGCGAGAACGAGCCGGCCAACCCGACGGGCGTCTACGGCGTGACCAAGTTGCACGGCGAGCAACAGATCGCCGAGAGCGGCGTCAAGGCTCTCATCATTCGCACGGCGTGGCTCTACAGCGAGGTCGGCAAGAACTTCGTCAAGACGATGCTCAACCTGACCGCCACCAGGCCCGAGCTGAAGGTGGTCTTCGACCAGGCAGGCACGCCGACCTACGCACAGGACCTCGCCGACGCGATATTCGATATCATCGAGAACCGCAAGATGGAGGGCAATGAGGGTGTGTACCATTACACGAACGAGGGTGTCTGCTCCTGGTATGACTTCACGAAGATGATCGCCGAGATGGCCGGCAACACCGGCTGCGACATACAGCCCTGCCATTCCGACGAGTTCCCCTCGAAGGTGATACGCCCGAGCTACTCGGTGCTCGACAAGACGAAGTTCAAGGAGACTTTCGGACTGCGCATACCCTACTGGACCGACTCGCTCCGAAAGTGCCTCAAGAACCTGCAGGAGGCTGAAAAATAACGATTAAAATTCGGAAAAATGAAGAAATATAATATCGCAGTGGCCGGGACTGGCTATGTGGGCCTCTCGATCGCCACGCTGCTCGCACAGCACAACCATGTGACGGCGGTCGACGTGATACCGGAGAAGGTCGTCCTCATCAACGACCGCAAGTCGCCGATCCAGGATGACTACATAGAGAAGTATCTGGCCGAGAAGGACCTGGACCTGACGGCGACGCTCGACGGCAAGTCGGCGTATGCCGACGCCGACTTCGTGGTGATCGCCGCCCCAACCAATTATGACCCGGTCAAGAACTATTTCGACACGTCGCATGTAGAGGAGGTGATCGACCTCGTGCTCGAGGTCAACCCCCGCGCGGTGATGGTGATCAAGTCGACGATTCCGGTGGGCTACTGCCGCTCGCTCTACATGAAGTATGCGGAGCGGGGCGTCCGGGAGTTCAACCTGCTTTTCTTCCCGGAGTTCCTACGCGAGTCGAAGGCGCTCTATGACAACCTCTACCCCTCGCGCATCATCGCGGGAATACCCAAAATCATCGACAAGCCTGAGTTTACCAAGGAGAACGAGGCGATTCTCAAGGTAACTGACGTCTCGCGCCTCGACGAGGCGGCGCATACGTTCGCCGCCCTATTGGCCGACGGGGCACTCAAGCCCGACATCGACATCCTCTACATGGGCATGAAGGAGGCCGAGGCGGTGAAACTCTTCGCCAACACCTACCTGGCGCTCCGCGTGTCGTACTTCAACGAGCTGGACACCTACGCCGAGGTCAAAGGCCTCGACGCCCGGGCCATCATAGAGGGCATCGGCCTCGACCCACGCATCGGCACGCACTATAACAACCCGTCGTTCGGCTACGGGGGCTACTGCCTCCCCAAGGACACGAAGCAGCTGCTTGCCAACTATGCCGACGTGCCGCAGAACATGATGACGGCCATCGTGGAGAGCAACCGCACGCGCAAGGACTTCATCGCCGACCAGGTGCTCCGCATGGCGGGGTGGTACGGCTACACCGAGAACAACCATTACGGCACAGCGACTGAGGAGCCCTGCGTGATCGGCGTGTACCGCCTGACGATGAAGTCGAACTCCGACAATTTCCGTCAGTCGTCGATCCAGGGCGTGATGAAGCGCATCAAGGCCAAGGGGGCGACGGTGATCATCTACGAGCCGACGCTCGAGGACGGCAGCACATTCTTCGGCAGCCGTGTCGTGAACGACCTCGCGGAGTTCAAGCGCGAGGCGCGCGCCATCCTGGCCAACCGGACCTCGGCCGACCTTGTCGACGTAGCCGACAAGGTCTACACCCGCGACCTTTTTTCGAGGGACTGAGGATTTTAGGTGTTAGGTGTTAGGTGTTAGGTGT